>CAZCBH010000026.1:0-52773 GCA_964496875.1 uncultured Candidatus Obscuribacterales bacterium
TGATGATGCTCTGTAGAATGTGTACCGCAGGCGTTTCCGGTCGCAACTTGGCGATGGGAAGAGGGTGGGACATGGGATCGCAGTGGGCTCTCATCATGTCCACCGCGGTGCATTCGTCATAAGGCAGATTGCCGGTTAGAAGTTCGAAAGCCAGGGCTCCCAGCGAATAGATGTCGGAGCGTTCCGATAGCTTCTTGCCCATGCATTGCTCCGGGCTCATATAGGCCGGAGAGCCGAGGACAACGCCGGTTTTCGTAAGCTTTTGCAGGTCTTCTTGGATTTTTGCCACGCCGAAGTCGAGGATCTTCAGGTGCAGTCCGCCGCCTTTCTTGAGAACGATTATGTTTTCCGGTTTAAGATCCCGATGAATTACGCCGAGCTTGTGGGCATGTTCCAGACCATCGCAGATCTGATGAAGGATAGAGACGAATTCGTTGAGGTCGTCTATACGCTCCTGGTCCTCGAGCACCTCTTCGAGATCCATTCCCTCCAGGACTTCCATTATGAAAAGACAGATGTTGTTGGGACCCAGAACACATTCCACCGCTTCGACGATGTTTGGATGCTTTAGCTTCTGATGAATCTCGACTTCCCGGGCAAATCGTGCCACCATGCTGTCGTCTGAATATTTGAGAGTCTTTGCCGCTACTCTGCGGTTGGTTTTTAAATCCAGCGCTTCGTAGACGATGGCCATTGCTCCTTCGCCAATCAGGTCTAGGATGCGATACTTGCCCTCTATGATCTGACCGGTGAGCACATTGGATTGCCTGATATCGGCCAGGTCGGCGGCGCTGATGGCGGTTTTCCCTGCCTGGGCTTCGCTCTGACTCAGATAGAGTTCGGGCGCCGACCAGTTCTTCACCCTTGGAAGTTCATCAGAAATTTTTGTCTGATCGTACGACATTGCGAGGTTCTCTAGACAGTGACGTTATTGCTTCCAGTGTTCATATTCCACTCTGTTGATATATTAATTCATCCGATATTCCGCCAGAAAGCTTTATAGGTCGATAAACTAACCCTTTCAAGGGAGTTTGAGCTACCTCCGCAGTGGTAATATTGGTACTAGGGTTTAGGTAGGTATAGATAATGGTTACTAATTTTAAGTGGTCCAGGAAGCCCGGTGGAAACATGCTGGTTCTGATCGCGGCTTTTACCTTTATCGTAATCGCGCTTGCTCTTTTCGGGCTTGGCTATTTGAGGATGCTGGGCAGCAGCTCTGAGCAGAAAACCGCCATAGAAGCAGCGGCCCTGGCTGCCGCCCGGGAGGTGAGTAATATCGTCATCGATACCCCGGAGTTCGGATTCGTTGGCGTATCCGATTCGGCTCCCACCGGTTCTGTTACCCAGGCCGGCGATACCTTTTTTACACCGGTGCATTCGATCAACACTCTCATAGGCACCGCCCGTCTTGACCTGTTGATTGCGGACCAGCTCGGAGTGCCGGAACTAGAAGAACTCGCCCTCAGTGACCTGACCGCAGCCAAAGTCAGAGCCCAGGAGCTGGTCGACACCATAGAAGTTTCCCTGGCGCCATCCGGCACCGCTCAGGACAAAGATGGGGCCAACGTTACGCCCTATGTTGCTGCCGAGCAAGCGTATAAACAAAATCAAATTCGCATGACAGGTTCATCCAACTATGTCACAGGCTCTCTTCAACTGAGCCTGGGAGCCCTGGCCAATGGCGGACCGACGAATGTGCCCATACCCCAACCGGCAGGCGCCGATGCCAGCCTTGGCGGCTCCAATACTGTGGGGGGTAACTACAAGTCTTATACGAATATCCCTTACAAAGGCACTGACTTTGTCTTTGCCGGAATCGGAGACTCGGTAAAATTAGTCGACCAGAAACAGTTTGTCAGCACTCTTGCTCTGCCCTATTTCTATCGGACCATTATCAGAGCCGAAGCTCAGCAGCAGGTCAATGATAGTGGGCTCAATAAATCCGGCACCCTCAAGGCTGTTGCCTGCGCCCAACCGGCAAGTGTCTATGATCCCAAACCATATCCTGGAGCCTTGACCATCAGCTTCCCCGATGGTATGCCCACCGGAGCTCAGACCCTGGCAAATCCTATGGCTTTGTATGGCTCTCCATTGGACGATCCGACCAAACAGTCGGATTTCTACAGTGCCGATGTGGGTGATTACCCCACCGACATGGGCAGCCAGATCACCACATCCGGTGGCTGGCCGATAACCTCTGACACTAATCAGGTGGCATCCAATGCTTGCAAGATCGCTTTCTATGACTGGCTTAAGCGCGCCGGCACCAAGGCGAATGTCAGCTCTGTCATCGGTATGCATACTACACCTTTCGACGCTCAAGGACCGGATGTGCCCTGGGGACCGGCTTCGGCCAACCTGGGCAGTATACCCCGGGGCATAGTGCACATCTATCGCTTCGATACCGACGGTCTTGTCTCTTATCAGAGCCAGGATCAAAAACCGATGCCTTATTATGTGGTTGCTCATTCCCAGGCTTTCATGGAATCCTTCGACGTACTGACGAATGGCAGCCCTAATCTGGTCAAAGCCCCTATCTCTCTTCCTTCTGCTTTTCTTACCTGGCCTTCCGTGACCGCTAACGGTCAGATCACTTTTACCGGTGCTTATGACCTTTACGTGCGAGTCTATTCGCACAGACCGGGACGGATAAATGGTGGCAAACATGCCGGCGAGCCCATGGATAATGCTGTGGTCGCCTATGGGTCCCCTGTCACAGATAGGGCTATCAGTCTCAGTCTGGTCCGACCCGGTGTCTCTATTTTCGAGACCTCTTTCAGCGGGCTTGGCGCCCAGGGCAAAAAGTGGTGGAAGAAAGGCCAGGTCGGCTTTATAGGTGCACCTCCCGGTCTTTCTGCCCGGGATGATTTCGCCTCTTTGCCCGGTGGCGGTATCGATACCAATTCCATAAAATATGAGAAATACGATTACACCGGCGGTGGTGTGCGCAGGACCTACACAGAAAACGGCAGCGTTGCCGATATCCGCTTCCGCCGGGTACTGGAGATTGTCAATCTCGATGTACCAACAGAAAAAGAGTTTGCCTACGTAGGCGAGAAATAGGTCACGAGAAGGGAGTGATCAAAAGCTTTATGGGGTTGCTATAGTCATCGGTCCACAACCTCATTGTGCCCTCTTTGCTTTTCTCTATCTCCTTCCAGCCAAGCTCTAAGAGCTTGTTGAGAGTGGCTTGATTTCTGGTCATCACCACCCATTCGGTAGGGTAGCGCTTTTTCTCCCGGGCAATATCATAGTCGTTTCTGTATAACGCCGGTAGTTCTCTGGACTCGGCCAGCGCCTGCAAGAGCGGTTTGAGGTTATAGTAGTTGTTGGTTACTTGAAAGGCTATTGCACCCTCCGGTTTGAGCTTGCTCAGATAGAGGTCTAGAGCTTCTTTCGTCAGAAGGTGGGTGGGAATCGAGTCTGAATTGAAGGCGTCTAGAATAATCAGCTTGTAGTAGTTATATGGTGCTTTGATTAAATTGAGCCGGCCGTCTCCTTCTATGATCTCCGTATTCACTCCACTTTTCCGGGCCTCATAGAGATAGGTGAAATAGAACGGGTTCCTGGCTATATCTATTACATCTCGGTTGATTTCGTAGAAGACCATCTTCTGGCCGGGTCGGCCATAAGCGGCCAGGGTGCCGCAACCGAGCCCGACTACTGCCACAGGCTCCTGCGGGTATGGAGCGATATCCGAATTGAGATAGGATGTCAGCTCACCAACCGGTCCTCTAGGGTGAAAGTAAGATACCGGTTTTCCCCGAAGTTGCGGGTCGAGGCTTTCCATGCCATGGATGGTTATGCCGTGGAAAAACTGGATTAGATTTTCCTGTCTATCCACACAGATCTTTAGACAGCCGAAAAAGTTGCGGGCTCTATAGACGGTGCCCGGCTCCAGGTTGTAGACAAGCAAGACCATGAACGAAAGTGCCACTGCCAGACCCGCTTTGTATTGCATGGGATTGCCGACCATGGCAAGTATCACCGCCGTACCCGACAAAAGTGGTATCAGTATTCGCCAGTGCGGCTCGAGCGTCGAGGCGGCCGGTATTTTAATAGAGATTAGAAGCACCAGTGTGGTCACGGTGACTACCGGCCAGATACTGGTAGGCAGCTTGCTTTTATAAGCCGGAAGTTTGTAGAGTCTCTCAGGCAGGGCGCTGAGAGTGGCGACCGCCAGGGCAAGCACCAGCGGATACTCTATCCAGGCATCGAATACAAGCGGCGCCAGAAATGTATTGAGCGAACTGCCGAGCATGCCGCCGACCGACACCATAAGATAGAACCGGGTCAGATGTTCTGAATTCGGTCTGGCGGCGGCCAGGCGCATATGAAAAGCCAGACAGGTAACAAGAAGGGCGACTAGATGCAGAGATATTCCTTCGGTGACAGGCATCCCCTCTCCCCTCGAGTCGACCGAGATCACCTGCTTGAAGATCATGTAGACAACCAGAAGACATAGTGGTGGCGTTGCAAGGGTCACCAGCCGGATTAGCAGAGCAGGCGGTTTTGCAAAGGCGATTACAAAAGAAAGTAGATAGATGAGGAGGGGAACCACCCAGAAGAAAGGCAAAGAGGAGAGTTCGGTGGAGACATAGGTGGTCAGACCAAGCATCAAACTTGCCGGTATTGTTGAATAGAGTAGCCACCGCCCGTAGTGAACCGGCGAAGAGGCGCCATCTTCCGGACTTTCCGTATCTAACTTTCTGGCAGTGTGGGAATCGGCTTTATCTTGATTGGGGGCAAAGGAAGCGAGCGCAAGTAAGATGGCGGTTCCTGCGTAGGTCCAGTAGATGATATTGCCCTGTTCGAATAGACTGAAGTGCGATTCTATCCACAAGGGGTAGGCTAAAAGACCCAACATGGAGCCGGCGTTACTGAAGGCGTATAGAACATAGGGATCGCTAGCCCCCCGGGCTCCGGTCTGGGCGAACCATCTTTGAAGCAGAGGGGCGGTGGTGGCAAGGACGAAAAAGAGCGCTCCTGTCATGGATGATAATGAAAGGAAGACCCAGAGAACAGGGTTCGCACCGGTCGGCTCGGAGAGAGGCATATTGAATGATGTCAAAAGAAGAGGAAGAGCAAGAACCGCTATATGAACAAATTTTTGAAGGTCTCGCTTCACTTTCGTACAGAGGATATGGGCGTAGAGATATCCCAGGAAGAGCAGTAGCTGGAAAAAGAGCACGGCGGTGTTCCAGACATTGGGCGAGCCGCCAAGATCAGGAAGCAGCTTTTTCGCTATAAACGGCTCCAGCACGAACATCATGGTGGCACTTATAAATAGCGCCAGGCTGAAACCAATCCATAGTAAATATGAGCGGATCATAGAAACAATATGCCGTCTTATATGCATGCTAAATCCTGGCGTCGTCTGCTGTGATTTAATGGTAGTTGGGTCGGAGATAAGAAGAGGAGAGTCAGATCTTGCCAAGCCGCTTCAATGCTATGTTGTCTGTAATCAGCTGTCTTGGTGTCGGGCTTTCGATGGCTGTTTTGCCGGTGCAAGCTTCCGATAAAGTCTTTGTTATCAAACAGGTTCAAAATGGTTCCGGGATAAGAACCGTTTGTGTGAACGAGGAAGGAATCAAGTTTATCCAGGAGGACTTTGCGGTTATTTCTAAAGCGCCGGATTGGAAGGTCGTCTATCTGAACAAGCATCAGAAGACCTATTTTCAGACCGGTCTCGATGATTTTAAAGGGGTGCCCTGGTTAGACAAGATCCCGGCAGCTTTGAAGGCGGTGGATGCCTCTGAGGGGGAGGTCAAGGGCTTGAAAGTTAGCCGCCTGGAGTCTGAGTCGAAAGATGAAAAAGGCGAAAAGACAAAGATAGAGGTCCTTGCCACTAGCTCTTTGCCCCTTGCCAAAAGCGAAAAAGATTTGATTCGTGCCATTTACGGGCAGAGCAATCTGGAGGGTCTGCCGCTCAGCATAAAGGTAGAAGACAGTGCTGCGCAAAAAGGTCAGGATCGCGGCAGTACTCTGGATACTGACTGGTGCATGGAAAAGAAGATGCCGGTCGGTTTCTTTTCGATTCCAAAGGGTTATACCGAGGTAAAGAGCCAGAGTGAACTGGAGAAGCTGAAAGCATCCGGCAAGGTGAGAGTACGAAAGTATCAACCTTTTGTTCGCTCGAAATAAATGCGAATTTTATTTGAGCCAGTTTTCGTCGAACTTTCGGTAATCGATTCTTCTGCGATTGCCAACTTTAGAGTTGTTGGTGGCTTTCTTAGAATAGGCCGAGTGACGCCAGTTTTTGTAGAACTCCGAAGCAAGGGGAGTTGACTTCTCGAGCTTATTCAATTTGAGCCTGCTTTGGGAGCTTGAAGTCAGTTTGAAATTCAATGAGAGTTTCGGCACAGATACTTTTTCGGTCTTGAGACCGGGCTGTTCGGTTTTGTCCTTCGCTTTTTTGGGTTCCGCAGCTTCATCATCTTCTTGCTCCGGCAAGTTCTCTTCGCCGGATGTGATATTGCTCAGGAAGAGCGAGCTGTGCTGGTAAAAAGAATAGAGTCCATCCATATTGAAAAGAGCAAGTCCAGTCAGAAGCGCGGTTATCAAACAGGCTGCGCCAAGACGAATTGCTGTGGCACCGGGAGATAGTCTTGGACCTTTGGCGGAGAATTTGCCGGCAAACTGCATGGCCATGGTCTCTTCCTGGCTCATCTGATTTTCGCGCAGGGAGACAAGATTGCGTATTGTCGTACGGACGTTTTGCTGGGTTGATCTGGAGCGACGGCGACGTCGTTTTCTGGGCTCTTTTCTGGCGGCTTCGAGAACCTCATTTTCGCTTACCGATTTGTTCGTCTGGGCAGCAGCCGCGGCGGCTGCTTCCGTCTCTGCCTCTGCCTCTGCTCGGGCCTTCTCCTCGGCGGCTCGGGCTTTCTCCTGTCTTTCTTTTTCTGCCACCTCGCCGGCTTTTTTGTAGAGATCGGTATAAAAGCTCGGACCGGCATCGAAGTTGACAACCTGGGACTGGGCAGTGGCGGTGACTTCATCTCTGATATCCGGTCTTTCTCTCTTTTCCGGCTTTTGTTCCGATTCCGATTCTTCTTTGATAGGCGCCGGCTCGACTTCGGAGGCGCTTATAGTACTCAGGTCAACCAGGGGATCGAAGCCGGATTCAGAACCAGATTCGAAATCCATATCCAGATCGAGGTCGTCGTATTCATCGAATTCTTCGCGGACGGCAATGCGATGCCAGTCGGTGAGCTCTTTCTTGAATTGAGATATGGAAGGCATTCTCCAGTCGGGATCTTGCTCCAGGGCTTGCTCCAATAGCTTGTTGAGTTCGGTCAGATTCGGCAGGTCGAGGGCTAAATGAGTAAGAGGAGTGAAATTGGGACCGTCGGAACTCGTTTTTTTGCCCGCTACAAGAGAGCTTAGTTTTGTGCTCGACAGGGCACTCTTGCCTGATACGAGCAGATAGGTGAGCGCTCCCAGAGAAAAGATGTCGGTGTTTACCGCGGTGAATTCTCCCTTCTTCTTCTCAGGGCTCATAAAATCGTAAGAACGGTTCTTGCTGTCAGGAAATTTATAGGTTTGACCCAGACCGGCTGTACCCCAGTCGGTTACTTTTACCTGAAAATCATCGGCTACTTCGTTCTCTGAGATCAGCACCTGGTTGGGATCTATGTTGCCGTGGAAAAGTCCTTTGCCGTGGACATATTCGAGCGCTTCGCAGATGCCTGTGACAATGGAGAGAATTGTGTTCTCGTCGTCGATTCTACCTAGCGACTCTAACAGTTGCTTGAGGGTCACCCCTTCGACGTATTCCATCACTACCACTGGCAGTCCGGCATTACTCCTGAGTTCTTCTTTGACCTCGACCATATTCGGGTGCTTGACTGCCTTGAATACCTGGATCTCCTTTTCGAATCTCTCAATCAAATCGGGATTATCGTATTTAAGGGTTTTGATCGCGACGGTCTCTCGCGAATCCATGGACTGGCCCATGTAAACCATGGTCAGATCGCCTTCGCCGATGGCGTCGATTACTACATAGCGGTCATCGAGGACCTGCCCCATGAGCGAATAACGGGCAGGGCTGAGAGAAATAGTCTCAGACCCTTTGTTCTGAGAATCTTCTTGATTTTCTATGCTGACTTTCTCTTCGGACATATTCTCGGACCGCTACGGTTCAATTATATTCTGCCTTAATATAGATCAAATTCCACAGAATATATTTATGGACATCCAGGTGTCTCTTCCGGACCTAGCGATAATCCATGTTCATCTCTTTGTTGCGCCAGTTGTTTATGCGCTTTCGTTGGGCCTGCCGGGACAACCTTTTTGTCCATTCGCTGCCTTCATTGGTGTATTTCATGTCGCCGGGCATGCGAGCCATCTCTTTACGAACCACTTCCTGTTCAATTTGGCGGAGATAGCCCTCGGTTATCTGGGTGCCGTCGTATTTATCTTCTATGGCGTTGGGTGTCTCCGGCGCCACTTCATACTTCTCCCAAAACGGATTCACCCCGAATTTGCTTTTTGAGGTCTGACCGCGTTTCATAGTATATGGGCCTTTGTCGTGTTTGACCCGGTATTTAGGGTTGGCCATGAGCGCTTTTACATAGAACTGTTTTTTCAGGGTGCCCGAGAGCTCGTTGATTTTCTCTTCGATATCCCCCTTGTCTTCTCCCTTCTCCACCATCGCTTCGATGCGATCGAAGGCAGCCACATAGGGCTTGATGCCGATTCCGTAGCGGTTGCTCTTGGCGATGAATTCAAGCAGCATAGCCCGCTCTTCCTCGAGAGGACCGTCTGCTACGGTGCGCTCATCGAGGTTGTCGATTCTGACTGCGTTGAGATTCAGGTTATAGCCGCCGCCACCACCATAGCCGGCAGGTTTTGCCGGAGACTCTGCCACCGCAGGCTCTTTCTCTTCCGGCTTCCTTTGAGGGGTCTCCGCAATCAGTTTGTTTATCGCGGTCAGTTTCGTTTTGTCTTCTTCTTTGGGGTTGTATTCGTAGTCCTTCGCCAGTAGCTCTGCCGAGTTCACCATTTTTTGAGCAGCTTCGGGATCCCCGTTTAAAACAAGCAATTCGGCAAGTTCCAGGCGCTTGGTATAGATGGCCGGGTTGGATTCGTCTTTCCTGGTCATCATCTGAACAGCCTGTCTTTTCTTGTCCACTGCTCGATCATACTTCTCTTCGGCTCTGTAGAGCCGGGCATATTGATCTAAAACCGGGGCCTGGGAGTAGTCTCCGGCACCATGCTCTCTGACGAGCGCTTTCATAGCCCAGTCCAGGTAATGAAGCGCCTGATCGTACTGCTTCTTTTCTATGTAGATGTCGGCCACGGTGCGTGAGATCTCCACAGCTTTTGCGTCTCTATAGCCGTAGGCCTTGTATCTGACTGAAAATGCCTGGAGATAGAGCTTTATCGCTTTATCGAGATCGCCTTCCTGGCGAGCCGCTTCTGCCGATTTAGAATACTGGGCTGCCACCACCCTGGGGTCCTGAGGTTTGGGCGGTGCTTTTGCCGAAGATTTTGCATAGATTGCTCCAGGAATTGCACCCAGGGCAAGAACACAGGTCGCTGCTATAATCACGGACTTTCTTGCTGCCTGCATCTGAAATTTCCTTATCGTTCACTATGCCATAATTTTACTCTTTAACATTTTACACTAAGCAATGATGATGACACCGGAGCTGATGGCGCTTTGTATATTGAGGAAATTTCTCGGTTCTGTAACACCTGAAAGTATTGCCAAATAAGCTTTTGGGGGATCGGATGGGAATATCCCCATCGATGAGGTTCGTGAACATCGAATAAAGTTTGCTCGATAACCCTTCATCATTGAGAGACAGTCGGCGTGCAAGCCTACGACCACAGTCCCGAACAGAAAGCGATCACCGAATCCGGTCTTGATCGCTCTAATCTTGCCGGGGAAAAGATGATACAAGAGGTCCTCGCCACAGACATCAAGGACTGGAGAGCGTTGTTTCAACGAGGAGACGCAGGTAAGTCGAATGTTTTTGATAGGCAGTGGCAGGCTGACAGCGGCGGCAGATTGGTTCAACTGGATATGGTCACAGGCAAGCTCTTGACCCACAACGATAGAGGTGACAAAGTCGACTATGAGAGCCAGTCGGATAACGAGCGAATGAAGTCCAAGAGCTCCCTTGCGCTCTCCTCATTTTTTATGCTGTCACCAATGGCAATGCTTGGTATGGGCACCACATTTGCCATTATGGACCAGGCTGAAACCAGACAACAATCCCGGGAAGTCGATAGACTGAGGCAGAACCTCACAGGAAACGGAGCCGGCAATGGTCAGGAGCAAGTAAGGAAGCAGGAGATTCGCCAGCACCAGGATGGGGGGAATGGTCTCAATCAGTCCGAACGCCCTAAAGGCGGATACACAGAGGATAAGCGCCGCAGAGAAATCGAAGAAAAAGAGAGAGCCGGGCAGATAGAAAGGCAGAAAAGACTTGCTTTCGACAAGTTTGTCAAGGATGTCGAGTCAGGCAAGCAGAAGCGCAAGAGAGCTGTCAAAGACGGCACCGATTCTAACTCCGACATGCTCCGGCGTCGCAGTCGGGTGAAAAATTCCATGTCTGTCGCAGACAGAATGAACATAGGCAGACTGAATGCGGCCAAACGAATAGTCGAGGATCGAATCGAAAGGGCCCATGCCGAAGGCACCAGTCTAAAAGAGGCATCCCGGTTGCATTCTCAGCTAGAGACTCTTGATAGAGCGATTTATCGTCTGTCGCAACTCGGTTATTGAGGTTAGAAGAAGCGATGGTTTTACGTAGTTTCCCCACCAATAACGCAGTCAGGGTACAAATCGGCCACATTCCTGCAATAGCATTGATGATAACAGGCAAGGTAAATTCCAATGAGTGATTTTAATTTCGAGCCCCGCGGCAGGCAAACTTTTCAACAGCAGCATCAGTATCCGGATCAGGGTATCGATCTTTTTAGAGAGGTGAGAGACCTCGTCTTCTCCGGCGGACAGAACGGAAGAGGCTGTGATCGAGGTTGTTCGCCTCGTGACTTCGATCAATTTGATCAATTAGATCGATCTGATCGAATGCACAGGCAGAGAGATTCGATTCCCTGGAGTCGAGGTCATGAAGTCTTTGATCGTCATAACTCTTATGACTCTCACAATAGATTCAACACCCGACCTGGTTTTGAAAGACAGTTCTATCCAGACGGTCGTCATCATCCCCAGAGTGACTATTATCTGGACAGACATGATAGACATAATAGAAATGATTTCGGGAGCAGGCACCGTCCAGGCTCATTCCAGCCTTTCCCGAGGCATCAAAATCAAGATCTGGGCAGACAGATTATCAATCGGGTGGTGGTGCCTTTGATAATGAACGAAATCTTCGGACACCGCCAGCGCTATCAACCAGGCCGGTTTCGCCGGTGGTGACCCGGGTCTGAGACCAAGACCAAGACCTAAGACAAAGGTAGCACCATCTCTATCAAATTCGATTTGAACAAGAGTTCGGGTTTTTTACCCGGTTCGAGCTTATAAGTCCCTCTACCGTTAGTGAAGATCAGATTGTTTTCGCTGTCGAAATCGTAAGCGGCCACCGAATCGGCAATCTTCTCTTCGTCTCCGGCTTTCGAGCGCTTGATCAAAACCCAGTCCGCTGGCACCAGAGGGGCTTCGTCCGGTGCCAGCTTCGAGTTTCGCATCGCTTCGCCGGCATCGATCATCCTGCCCCGCAGAAAGACTTTTTCAAGCTCCATCGTTTTTGCGCCCTGATTGTCCTGGGTGGTGAGAGGACGTCTGGTAAAAGTGAGAGAGAAGAAGTTGAGGAAGGCTACGAAGGCTCTGCCGAGGCGAAAAGGAAAGAGCACGATGTCTTTTATGGTGGTGAGCGCCGACACGCTTTTAACTCCGGTTTGATAAGGGCGGCGTATGTAATACAGATTGCCTTCTTTGTCCATGCGAGGCAAAAGAAAGTCGTATTCGCCGGAATGTAGAATCTCTTCCTGGTCACCGGTTTCTAGATTGAGCTTTTGAATTGCGCAGGTGCCTAGACCGACCGCAAATCCGGCTTTGTTACGCCCGACCCCGGCAGATTGATAGACAATGGTGTTTGCTTCGCCCGGAACCCAGGAGGGCGATTCGTCTATACAGTCGCCTTCGGTAATCTGGTCGCAAAGTGAGGTGCCGACCATGGCTATGAATGCGGTGCCGTCGGCATTGCGCAGGGAGCAGACTATTCTGCCTGATTCTGCGTTTCGGCAGAGGTCTGAGATGATCATACCTTCTTTGTGAAACAGTCTTCTCTCTTTTTTGGTGGAGCGGTTATAGACAAAGAGACCGCCTACCACCCTGGTGCTGAGGGCGAACATTATCTCTTCCGGCTCTTCGGATGGGGCGATGGCGGTAATGTGCACAGCCATCGCTTCGGCTTCCGCGTCGCCGTTAGAGCCGCTGCCCCAGAGCTGGCGAGAACTGAGAAAGTCGTCGCCGTCGGCTCTATTTTTCCAGCTATTTTTCTGGGCGATTCTCATGGCTCGGTCTTTCATCTCTTGACCGAACTGGCTGTGGTACTCCTCTTTATCCGGTTTGCCCGAGTTCTCGCGGACAAAGAAAAGTCTGCCGTTCTCTAGAAATGCTATTTCGTTCGCCATCCAATTAACTCCTTTGACATGATGTCATTTACATAGAAGCCGATTCTCATAGCAAATCCTCAAGTACTTTCATGATTTCTCATAAGCAGGAAATACTAAGTCTACCAGCAACTACCATTATCTAATTCTGTGCACCGATTGCCGCACTGATATCAAGGGGCAGCTGCGGGTATGTTCGTCTGGAAGCAATCGCATATGGTGGCAGAACAGGTTAAATTCGAAGGCAGGGTACAAAAAGTTCACAAATATGAGTTAGAGTTCAGGAACTCCCCGAATTACTATAAAAAATCAGTTCTCCCAGGCGTTCGTGAGAGAAGGAACGAGATTGATATAAATGGGGTCGTCAGCATTTAAAAATACCGGAAATAGCGACCGGCCTCCAGGCGGGGCGATGCCTGGCAGGCACGCCAACCCTAAGATTATCGCCATCGGCGACGCTATCGCCAAAAGAAAGAAAAGCCTTGCTTCCCGGAAGGAGGCTGAGGCTGTCTCGAACATAGACGAGTTTATCGTCGAACCTCCGGTATTAAATCAGGAAGTCAAAGAGGTTTTCGAGGAGACAGACCATCCTTTTGTGGTTGCTCAGTGGGTCGCGCCCCACACTCCCTGTATCATCCGCAGTGTCGATCACTCCTCCTGCATCCGTGCAATCGTCTATCCCGGTCAGAAGAGAAGGCGGGAGTTTTTCTACTCTGCCGATAGACTGATCCGGGTCGAGACGGAAGAAGGGGATCTGAGAGTCACCTATTCTTATGATCCTTATGCCGACGAATGGTTGATGATTCACGATGGGATCACCGCCAGGATGCAAGGAGAGGTCCGCCTTACCGAAGCCGGGGTTTTGCAAATCGAAATCGACCAATCTGGCTCCGCCAGACTCGAATATCCCGACGGAGCGGTAAAGCTGGCGAACAACTGTTTTGAGCCCCGGCGCAAGAAACTGTCGGTGCCCGAGATGGAATTTCTCAATGTGGTAAGTCACGACCTCAGAAGCCCCCTCATGTCTATTCAGGGGCTGATGACTCTTTTGACTTCGGGCGCACTCGGTGATATCTCTGAAAGAGCCAGAAACAGAATCAACGGTGTGGAGACCGAGGTGGCTAGACTGATTCGGCTGGTGAACGAGCTGCTTGAAGCTGGCCTTATCAATCATCAGAAAGAGGCACTTGTTCTAGAGACCGTTCCGGTCAACGAACTGTTCGATGCCACCATTTTTGCCCTGGAGAACCTAGCCGCCAGAAAAAGCCTGGTGGTGGAGTACGCCCCGGTAAGTTATGAAGTCGAAGTCAACGTGGACTCTTTTATAAGGGTTCTCGTCAATCTGCTTGCCAACGCGGTCAAGTATTCTCCGGAAGGAGAGACGATTCGACTGAGCGCGGTCAAAGAAGACGATCATATAACCCTCAGTGTCGAAGACTATGGTAAAGGTATTTCAGAAGCCAATTTCGAGCGGATTTTTCAGAGCTTCCAGAGCGATACGGAGAAGGACAATGGAAATGAATCCGACGCAGGAAACGGAATCGGTCTTGGTCTAGCCATATGCAAATCGATTGTGGAAGCCCATGGGGGAAGCATCGGCATCAAGAGCAAACCCGGTGAAGGCAGCACTTTCTGGATCAGACTGCCTCAATAAGTTTCCCAAAATCAACTATCGAAGCTGGCGTCGATACCGCTGCGTTTGATACAGAAATTGAAAAGCGCTTCTTTGAGGCTCATCTTGCCGTCCTGAACCAGCTTATGCAGAACCAGACCAGAGTCCACCACCGGTCTGTCTTCCGGATAGATCTCGTTGAGGATCATTCTCAGCGTTCTGGGGTCTTTGAGGGCAAGACGGGTCGCTTCTTGATTGACTCCCTCGGCGGTATCATGACCGGTTTCGGCGTGCTTCATCACAGAAGCAATCAGCCGCGGCCGTGTCTTTAATTTTTCCACTGCGTCATGAAGCATAGGTGCGGATAAATAGCCGCTCAAGCGGAAAAAATTGAACAGACTGATCGATCGCTCGTCTATCTCTGACACCGAGCCGTTGGTAGCTATCTTGAAATCATCGCAAGAGAGATAACTGGTGGCATCTTTGAGAATGCCGGCAGCCTGGGCCAGGCTGACTCTACCCTGCCATACAAGACTTTGAAGCTTGAGCGCTAGAGTGAGCACATCTCTTTCTATAACAGCCTTTTGAACCAGAAACTCTCCGAGGAGCATGTTCAACGAAGCAGAAATTTCGCTGGCTTGAGTGACTTTCTCTTCTTCTATTATTCCTGCCGATACAAGTAGTTCACCAAGTTTGGTTCTTTCGCTATTTAAAGAAGGAAGGCTGTTGGCTGTTTCATCAGCCTGATTGGCTGTGGCTAGACGGGCGATGACGCGCGGTCTTTCGATGTTGCCCCGGCGCAATTCTCTTTGCAGGGCGAGAGCCACCCGTAGAAAATCCTCGGTGATTTTGTTCATGAGGATAAAGACCTGGCCAAGTGGAAGTCCGGAAGAGTTTGATATCGCCAGACCGAACTCGAGTTGCTCCTCGCCTATCTTTTGGCTATCGGTGAGAAGCTCTCCCAATCTCGACCTTCTCGTACCCGGGTTCTCGAAGCCCAGGGCTCTGAGTGCTTCACCAAAGCTGATACCGCTCGATCGCACCAGATACATAGCTTTCTTGGCAAGATCGGGTTTGATCAGTCGATCGCGCAGCAGAGACTGGGCTTCGATAGTGCTTTTGATCAATCTTTCCGGGACATAGTCGAGCATACTCAACAGTTTGCCCAGGGGTAAGGTTGTAAGAGAGGAAAGTACCGCAGCTTGCTCTACCCTGGTTCGAGTGACCAGATCCAGATCTACCAGCAACCTTCCCAGGCGGAAATCGTTCTCAAGTGCGTATTCGGTCAATTCCAAATCCTCTAAATTTTGATATTAGATGTTTATCTGTTCGCAAATGATTCTCAGACTACGCATATATTTGGCTTGCCGCTGTGCGTGTCTGAAATTTTGCTTTAGATATGATCGGATTCCGGGACAGATTGTACTTTATTTGATCTGTGCTCCAGTCATTTGTACACAGGTTTATTTCGAATTGATTCCAGTTCAATGTAGCCCAGGGGCTCTTATTGGTCTCGAGCATTAAGTTGGCGCCATCAGGTGGCAGTCACAGGTTTTGATTTACAATTAGACAATGTTGAAAGATTTTTTTGCCCGATTCCTGTTGAGATTGCTCTTCAAATATATACCGATAATGCTTTTGATAGTGACTGCATTGCTGATGCTTGGATCAGGCTATATGCCAGGCTGTAACAGGCATTGAGCGGGAACAGCGATAATTTTGTGACGTCTTCCTTCCTAAGTTTTTTCGACTGACCATAGAAATGGACAGGAAAGTTCAAGTCTCTAGAAAGACGGTAAAGAATGAAGGCACCATATGCAGTATCCTACCAGGATCTACTGGCGCACACGGAAGACAGGCTCTGGCAAAATCGCTCTGACGAGGACTTCGCCTATCTGGCTGAGCTTGTCGACGACCTCTATCTGCGTATTCTAGAAACGGAGGTGGCCACATACAGCGGCAGCTTGCTTACCGGCAAAGCCTACCGTGAACTGGCCGGGAACGGTACTTTCGAATAGGACCCGTTGCCGCTTGACAATAGGCTTGCAGAGTAGATGAAAGGAATTTCCACAATTTGGCTTTGAGAATTTAACCGAAGATGAAAACCCATACCCGGTGATGGTTTCGCCGGGTGGAGCTTTTCTCTCTGATGGAGAGAAGAGCCGTCTAATCTTTTGATATCGAGCGGAGATATAGTATCCATGCTCCATGAGCGGATTATCAGAGGATGTTCATTATTGGCATCGGAAGTTAAACATTCATGAATGCCCAATGAAAACTCCGGTTTTGCACCATATACTTGTGCCGTTCCATGCTTGACAGCTGATCAGAGCTTCAGGGCTGGTTATTGGTTCTTTGCTATCGGTGCATTATGACCTCGCTCTCTTACTTTTTCGACGTCCAGAAGGGCGAGAGAATGAAAACCTCTCTTCTCTTTCTCTGGTTCTTTCTGTTCATCTGCTGTTACTACGTTCTCCGTCCTATTCGTCGCGGCCTGGTTCTGGAAGGGCTCGGCAACGACAATATGCCCTTCATTTATATGGGAACAGCTCTAGTCACCGGAGTGGTGGTCTACATCTATTCTAAGTTCGCCCACCTGCCCAGGCGTCCTCTGATAGGCGGAATCTACACCATCTTCATGGTCAATCTTCTGATCTGGTGGCAGCTCTTCCAGAATCCCACCGGATTGACCGCTGGTGTTTTCTGGGTCTGGCTGGACGTTTTCTCTATCATGGGCGTCACCCTTTTCTGGATGTACGCCAATGACCTCTTCGATTCTTCCAGCGCCAAGCGTCTTTTCGGAATCATCGCCGGCGGCGGCGGACTGGGGGCGGTATTTGGCTCTTCTATAACTGCATCTTTAGTGCAGTTGGTAGGCTCTACCAATATGCTTCTGGTGGCAGCCTTCATTATCGCGCTTACTCTAGGAATATTTTTTGTAATCGAGCGAGTCACCGAGACCGGTGCGATCAAACGAGTCACCGATGATTCGGATAAGAAGAGCAAATACGATCTCTCCAACTTCTCCGGTGTGATCAAGCAAATCGTCTCAAACAGATTTCTTTTGTTCCTCACCCTGGTGGTCTGTTTCGAGCGGATAACGCCTGACCTGATTCAGTTTCTCTATCATGAAGTCTTGCACACCATGGCCACCGGCTCTGATGCCATAGCCGCCGTGGATGCCAATCTGGAGAGATGGAGAGGGATAGCCGAGTTCTTTGTCGAGATCTTCCTGGTCGCTTTTGTAATCCGCAAGTTCGGCACAGGAGTCTCCATCGCGTCATCCGGTGTGCTGATTATGGCATCGCTTGCTTGTTTCGCCATCTTCGCCAACCCGCTTATCGTGGTGGCTATCTTCCATGCCGATGAAGCGATTCGGCACTCCTGGTTCAAGGCGGCTAAAGAGCTGACCTATACAGTCACCTCTAGAGAAGTGCTCTATGCTATTAAGCCTATCATCGAGATGTTCTTCTATCGTTTCTCCCGGGGCTTCGCCGGTATTCTCATTTTGCTGTTCAACTCGGTATTCGGGTTCGGTACAGCCGGTATTCTTGGACTGGGTATAGTCTGCGGTGCCGCCTGGGCGTTCTTCGGATTGAAGCTCAATGCCGAGTTCAGAAGACTCGAAGTCAAATCTCAGATAGAAAAAGCTTTCGATGGCGATGCCCAGACAGAAGCCGCCGACAAGAAGAGCTCTCAAACGGTAGGAGCATAGACGCCACTTTCTTCGAACTGATCTATAATCAGCAATCTAACGATCTTTTGGCATCTGCGGCAATCTGAGTAAATCTGAAGAACGCCCAGTACATCCTTGATTTAAGCGATTTCTTACCTGACTGAGCCTGCCTTGTCCTGTAAGATTTGCTGGACTATGTCTGGACTTTTTTAGAGAGAATCGAAATGCCGAAAGCCAAAACCTTAAAAGTGAAGATCAACAAATCATTCATCAATTCGATTGAGCTTCCAGAGAGGGAGAAGGGAAAAGAGGATGTCGCCGTTAGTATTGTGCGAAAGGATGACTCATTAAAGGGTTTTGGCGTGCGGATCTGGGATTCAGGTCGCATCACTTATATCGTGGATGCATGGCACCCAATTCGAAAAACTCACGCAAGATACACCGTTGGTCATCACGGACAAATTACGCCAGAACAAGCCAGGAGATTAGCAGCCAAGCTGATCGCGGAGATTGCCGAGGGCAAAGACCCGCTGGAAGAAAAACGGAAGAAGATAGAAGAGCTAGAGTCAACAAAGAGGGGATTGATGACGCTGTCCGAAGCGTGGGCAGAACACATGGAAGCAAAATCACTGAAAGAGAAAACCAAGCAGGTAAATAAAGCTGTGTTTGCCAAGGCTTTTCCCGACTGGGCTGACCTGCCCATGACTCAAATCACAAAAGAAATGGTCATTAAAAGGTTTGCCGAGCTGAGTGCCCACAAAGGACCACGTAGCAACCAAGACGGATCTAAGTCCTTTGCAAATCTATCGATGCGCGTACTCAAGGCTGTTTTCAATTCATATATTGATCGGCACGAAACGATGACCGTGAATCCGGTCGCCAAAGCCTTTAAAGTAGTCAAATGGAATAAGTCAGTCAGGCGAGAAGACTTTATCAAAGACCATGAGCTGGCTGATTGGTACGGAGCCCTGCCGGGGATCAAGAGCGACACAACCAGAGACTTCTTTTTGGTCTTGATCTTCACGGGTCTACGATACTCGGAGTGCGCGAAGCTATCCTGGGCCGATATCGACCTAAAAGGCAAGACGCTCACGATACCACCAGAACGAACCAAGAACGGCGAGTCGCACTGCCTACCCCTGTCTGAACAGCTTTACGCTATTCTGTCCCGACGCTTCCGAGATCGAAATATCGCGTCACCGTTTGTTTTCCCAGCCAAGAAGGATTTCATGAAGCCGATGGGGGAGATAACGAGAGAAAAAGAGAAGTTTATAAAAAGGTCGGGGATCAAGTTCACCTGCCATGGTTTGCGTCGGACTTTCGAGACGGTGACCGAGCGGGTCGATATACCGTACATAACTCAAAAGAAACTCCTGAACCATAAAACAGACGACATCACTGCGCGTTACATAATTGTGACCGTGGAAGACCTACGCGAACCGATGCAAAAAGTGACCGATTACCTGATAAACAAGATGCTACCAAAACCAGAAGAGAGGCTAGCAGTTGAATGAATAACTCTTGCCCTGAATGGCTGCCGGATTGGCGTGATGCGTCCCGCTACGACTTGCAGAAAGCAGCACAGAACCATCTGCGATGGGAATTTTTGCGCAGAAATGCGGAATATCAAAGAGATTGCGAAGCACTGCCGGGCAAGGCGTTGAAGCAGAAATGGAACATCACAACAGCAGCTCTGCAACCCTACCAAGAATATCACCGAGAGCACGATAAAGACGGCAGCTACATCGATTTCCCGGACATAGCGTCCGAGAGCTTCCCTCACTACTATTTCAGTTTTTCCGAAGCATACGGGGCAGTGGCTGATCATCTATCTTCGGGTGGAGAAAAGTTTGATCGATGGCTCGAGAGTGACCTGGCTGTAATGGTGGTTGACGTATCGGCGCCGATCAGAGAGCAGATGCAAGCCCTGGAGCGCATCCTGGTTGATCGACAGAAAACGACCTACGGGCGGAAGATCAGGAAGGGGCATAACGTAGATGAATCGCTGTATGTCTTTTATCTGAGGGTTTTTGACGGATTTACTGCCGGTGCAACTGCTTCCGAAATAGCAAAGGTATTAATACCGGAAGAGCTTGAAAACGATTACGACGCTGCTCTCAATCGAATAACTCACGCAAAGAAAAGAGCCGAAGGTATGGTAAATGGTGGCTACAAAGATATTACCAAAGGGCGTCCTGAATATTTAGTGTCTATCGGATCGGGAACCTAGATCTTTTTTGCAGAAAAACATCTTCTATACGGGCGCTGGCGCATCCTGGTACTGTCAGTGGTGTACTCAGGTTTACGGCGACTAAGCGCCGGGAGGATAGGCAAGTGCAGAAGAAATACATGACAGAAGTCGAGGCGGCGACGATAAGCGGGATGTCGCGTGGCTGGCACCAACGAAAGAGATTAGAAGGCGATGGCCCGCCGTTCATTAAGTTGGAAAGGCGAATTATGTACGACGTCGACAGGTATCTCCAGTGGTTTGAGGATCGGACTCGAACATCGACATCGGAATATCCAACGAATACCCCCGTCAATCGACGCCGACCGGCTTAGGGCTTTGTATATACGGTTCGATATGTACCGATTTGTACTTTTTAATAATTGATTGACTCTTTTTGATGCCTCAGAATAGAGATAGTGCTACCGGTGGTGGCGATAATCAGATGTTCCGAGGTGCGAGATTTGAGCAGATTGTTGAAGAGTAGAGAGGTGCAGGAGCTATTTGGCATAGCTAAATCGACCCTGCATAGCTGGAAAAAGCGAGGGATTCTTACGCCGAGAAAGATCGGCGGACTGGATTTTTACGATGCCGATGAGCTTGAGAATTTAACCAAGAGCGGCAGCAATGTCGGTGAAGGCTCGGTCCTTTCGAAGGCAGATCAAGGGAGACGCATATAGACCGCCACGACGCGGACTTGCTGCATCACTCGATGACCCGGCTAGACTACCAGATCCGAAAACTGGAAGGAATAGCCATAAAAATACCCAGCGTGAAGGCGCGCCAAAACCTGCGGCGCATCAGAGATTTGCAAGATATCAATGATGTCGCCGAAACACGCTGGAGGCAAGCTCTATACAGTGGCAACCGAATCGATGAAGCGAGGATTCAAAGACTTGAAGAAGAGATGGTCGGGAAGGTTAGAGAATGGCTGGCCGAATACGACGAGCTGAACGGGAGACCAGGTACCAATGCTAAGCGCAGATCAAGGAACAGAAAATACGAACAGTAACGGCGCAATCTGCACGTGCGGTGACTGTGTCATCTGTTTAAACATCCGCTATTTGCTATTTGCTTCCGAGGTTGAGCGTTTATGCGAGATGGCTGAGGTTTATAAAGATAATCTGGCGGTCGTTGCCGAACATCATGGCGCTGCCAATAGTGCTGGACGGATCGCGTTGTTTCGACGAGCTTTGTATCACGATCTGTCCCGAATGTTGGCTGATGGATTATAGGAGGTAGGAAATGCATCAAACGAGACCACCCTGAACCGAAACCATGACAGCGAAAGCCTCATGGACAAGAGTAAATACAAACATTCCGAAAGAAGGAAAAACGTGATGACTAAACGATCGAAAATTACAAGGAAAGCAACATATGGAAAAGAGAAAAGCCCGCCAAGGTGAGGCGGGCAAATCAACAAACTGCAAGGACACAAATTCAACAACAAACCAATTTAACCATAACAGCATCGACCTTGCAAGTATCGCCGACAAATTAAGCGGTATCCGCAATGGTGGCGGTTATCTCTGTCATTGCCCAGCGCACGATGACGGCAGACGCAGCTTATCGCTGAAGATTTCGGGTGACAGCCGCCTATTGGCTCACTGTTTCGCCGGTTGTGAATTCAAGGACATAGCCAGAGAGATCGAAGGTATTACGGGTGGCGTCAGGCAGTATGCAGCGCCGACGGTAGTTCGCGTCGACTTGTCCAAGTTTGAGCGCCTGCGTGATGAGATATGGTCCGAGGCATTGCCGGTCAAGCCTGGCGATCCAGTGTATACATACCTGACGAAGACCAGGCGCCTGCCACTGGCGGCTATACCGGTCGATCTACAGATACATCCGGAGCTTGGTTATTACGAGCATGATGGCATCCGGTCGGTGAAGGTCGGCGAATTCCCGGCAATGGTGGCAGCGGTTCGTGACGTGAATGACGTGTTACTGACCTTGCACCGCACCTATCTCACGCCCGACGGACGCAAACTCAGTGACGCAGATCCGAGCAAAACGACCCGTAAGTTGATGCCTGGCTTAGATGCCACGGGTGGTGCGATCAGGCTGGGCGATGCTGCCGAAGAGTTAGTCATTGCCGAGGGAATCGAGACGGCATTGGCGGCGAGTATATTGTCCGGCTTGCCAGCGTGGGCGGCGATATCGGCAAGCGGGCTGGAGCGGGTAATTGTGCCGAAAGGCGTAGAAAGGGTTGTGATCTGTGTCGACAATGACCAGGCAGGAAGAAGAAGTGCACGAAGGCTTGCAACCAGGATAAGCGCGAATGGTTTAGGCGTGTTTTTTGCGAATCCAGCAGATGCAGGTCTTCCGGTGAACGACTGGGCCGCTGTGCTCGATCAGGAGGTGGCTTAGATGTCCGCGAGTAAAGCATTGTCAAAGAGATTTTACGAGTCGTTCGTACCGGCGGAGGGCGAAGATATCGAGATCGAACAAGAGTCGACAGCCGTTCCGGCTGGCTACGTGCTAGATGATAATGGAGTCTGGTACGACGACAACGGCGAGAAAAGGTGGGTTTGCTCCAAACTGGAAGTCGTCGCCTTAACCCGCTCCGAGGGGGGCAAGTCGTGGGGGAGACTCCTGGAGGTGACTGATCTGGATGGCGTGGTGCATACCATGACTATGCCGGAAAGGGATCTAGACGGAGAAGAATACAGGCGAGAGTTGCGCAGCCTCGGGTTGCGTATTGCATCCGGGCGTATTGGGAACAAGGACGCAAAGCTTAGATTGTACGACTACTTGAATCTATCCAAGCCCCCGACGAGAGCAATATGCACCGAGAAGCCGGGGTGGAATGGGAGAATCTTTGTCCTGCCCCACAAAACATTCGGCGATTCAAAAGACAACCGTGTACTTCTTCAGCCAGGCGGTGAGTCGCCTGAAGTGGAAGTTAGCGGCGAACTCAAAGACTGGAGAGATAATATAGGGAAGCTCTGCGCCGGAAACTCCAGGCTAATTCTTGCTGTATGCACTGCCTTTGCAGGACCTCTTCTTCGCGTCATGGGGCTTGAGGGCGGCGGGCTCCATCTGCAAAGTGGCAGCAGCCAAGGCAAGACCACCGCGCTTCTGTGCGCTACGAGCGTATACGGGAGCGATAAGTTTATGGGCTCGTGGAGAATGACAGACAATAGTGGTGAGGGGATATGCGAAGCGAGGAATGATCTTTTTTTGCCACTGGATGAAATAAACCAGGTCGACCCCGTGAAAGCCGGTGAAATGGGATATATGTTCGGTAACGGCATCGGCAAAGGGCGGTCAGCGCCATCAGGCGACAACAAGAAGCGGAAGAGGTGGCGGGTTCTGTATCTTTCTACGGGCGAAATCGATCTTGCTGATCAGGTGTTGAAGGCTGGACAGAACACCACTGCCGGGCAAGAAGTACGCATGCTGCAAATCGATGCAAACCCGGGCTGTGGACTTGGTATTTACGAGACTCTGCACGGTTTTGCTGGTGGTGCTGAGCTTTCTTTGGCACTGGTAACGGCGACTCAGCAGTTCTACGGAACCGCCGGTGATGCTTGGCTGGAAAGACTGGTCAAGGACTACGATCTCCTGTACGCAAAGGTCGGAAACTTGATGGAAGAATTTAAATCTGCCGCGGAAATCGAGAAGGGCGCCGATGGTCAGGTTTTCCGCGCTGCTCAAAGATTTGCGATCATTGCCGCAGCCGGTGAATTAGCCACCGAATACGGTATAACCGGCTGGAAGAAAAATGAAGCCATCGCTGGAGTAAATAAGTGTTTCCAGAATTGGATCCAGCGTCGCGGCGGGACGCAAAGCCAAGAAGCAATAAGCGCCATAACCAAAGTGAAAGGATTTCTAACCGGGCAAGAGCATCGCTTCAAGCCCATGAAAGAGAACGGAGCACTTCCGGTTGACCAACTCACCGACCCCGACGACAGCAAGATCATAAGAGACCAGGTCGGCTTCATTCGACGGTCGCAGGGAGCGACTGAATGGCTGTGCTACAAGGAGTCGTTCAGGTCGGAAATCTGTAAAGGCGTAGACGCGAAGACGGTCAAAAGAAGTCTAGAGCAACTGGGCGCAATTACCGAGAAGTCCATCCGGCTGACAAATACCAACCCTCGCAAGTTCTATATCATCAACGAAAATGTTTTCAATAGTTTGTAGCCAATGTAGTCAGTGTAGTCGGTCTGTAGTCGGTAAAAATCGACTACAGTGACTACAAAGAATTTTCAGCCTGGCTTGCGTTTCCGGTTATATTTTCTACTTGTAGTCAGTGTAGTCAGTAAAAAAGATAATGCTCCTGAAAAACACGTAGTCAAGAGGGCAGGCTTTTAAAATCGCTTCTTATCGAAAAACTATCGACTACAGCGACTACAAACATTAAAAATGCCGCTATCCCTTGCCCTGCCTGCGTTTGCTTGTAGTCGGTAGCAGCGACTACAGCCGAGATGGTATCGACTACAGCGACTAGAAAGGGCGAATATTATTTTTAATCAACCAACCCTTATCTCCAGGACCAAACTCGAGTCGATCAAGCTCTATGTTTTTCCTCAAACACAATTGGTTTCCTTGTCCTTCGAATAGCTTTAGAAAATACTCCGCCATCGGATCGCCATTTTGCGCCTTTCGCCTAATCGGAGACATCGCGAATTCATCAAGCAGCATCACTCGCACCTTAAGGATATCTTGATACGTAGAATCTTTGAAGTGCTCCGCTAATGTAGGGTCAAGCGGTATCCATTGGTCTTCGGTGAGCGGAAAGCTTAGGGTAATTCTATTCATCGCGTCTTTCCTCCGTCATCTATACGGCACAACCGTTCCGGGTTGACCTGTATTCCAATTCGTGTTTCCTTTGGTCGAAAAATTGTCGTACATCGTGTCGTTCGGATTTGTTTGAATAAACACTGTTCCATCTCGACGGTGGACCCAGTGCCAGTTCGGGTTCGTGTATCCCGATGGAGCGCTGCTAGTATTGCCACCGTATTTAATGAGCGCCCAGATACCGAAGCCGATGGCGGCTGCGAGACCTGCGGCAATCACGGCGTTCATGACCTGGTCGGAGTTGATTTCGGTTCGAGGATAGCGGCTCTTGAATTTAGCCATAACGGCCATCTCTTCGGATCGCATATGTGGCAGTGCTTGGAACGGCGATGATTTCATAATTGTGGATGCTGCCGCCGCTGCCACAACCTGATCGAATTTATCCGGTGGTCGGTCGAGCGGTTTTGGCATCATCTCTGTCACTTTGCCGGTACGGTCTACCAGAAAGAGAACCTCGATAGAGCGACCTACAGCCGGATCCGTTATGGACCAGTTGTCCTCGATCCGGTGTCTCATCTCCACGAAGAAAGGCTTATAATAGGGCTTCATCTCGGGTGATGGGTGGCTCGTTTTCATCGTCGCCGGGTCAAGCTCGTACACATCCAGGCTGACCGCCTTTGCCAAACATGGCGGACAGCAGATCATGAGTGACAAGAGCAGGGCGAACAGGCGTTTCATGGCTGGTCGAATTTACCAGATCGCTATCGTCCGGGGCAATGAGACTAATCCTCGTGACAGCCCCCCTCCTTGATCCTCTACGCCACGATTTACTGCCAAGATAGGCAATCACCCTGCCATGCATAAATAGCGCGACAGGGGATCGCCTGGGTGGCTCTGGTGGGCTATTTGTTTGTTCGTCGCTTTATGAAAGCGGCGTCGGTAATCTCCATCGCTTCTAGAGTCACTCGTTCACCCGGCTTCATATCCGGCAGAGGTTCTGCCTTGATTTCGCACAAAAGTGATTCAATCCATCCTTTGTCATAGTCGTGAATGCCGTGAGCCCTTCCTCCGGCACCGGATGCATCGACCACGTGATAGCACTTCAAATCATCGAACAATACGGTAACAAAACCTGCTCGGGGTACTAGAACGTCGGTTTTCATCAAAACACCTTTATAAAAAATGCAGTCGCCACAGGCGGCCAGGCCATACTCGCGACTAATTTGTGTAACAACTTCGATGTTACTACTACGTGGGCTCGTAGGTCAACTTTTTCCCAGTGTTTTTAATGTGCGGCTATCGCTTGTATATCCAGTCTGTATCCGCATTCCATCATGGAGCGAGAGTAACACGATCAGGCAGCTTGTCGCAATTAATTGCAATGACTAAGCTCATATACCTGTTTTACGGCAGTTTTATTTCTTCGGGATTTGGTGCCTTCTTTTGTTGATAGCCTCTATGTCAACATGAGGGGGTACTTCCGAATAAATAGAGCTGATGAACCAGAGCAAGCTCTTCATTGACTGTTTCGCGGTTTCTTCGTCGACCCGTTCCCACTCAGGATGTGCTCCCAGCTTCCCGAGGGTCCGAATGTCGTGCGCTCTTTTGGCTAGTTCCTTGGAGAATACCCCGGATTTTTTGAGGCTGTTTATCTGCTTGCAGAGGTCTGTACCTGTGGCGCCTTTTTCGATGCAGATCATTTGGACGAGTCTTCGCGCCATTGCCGCATAAGCTTGGTAGAAACCGCTTTCAAGGCACTTACTAGCTTCCGTCAAATCCAGTCGAAGATCTTCGGACAGTCTAACACTATTGAGTAATTCGTTGGTTCCCGTGAAGAGCGGTGGCGGATATACAGCCTGAAGTTCTAAGGGATCACCGGCCTCTTCCATCGATTCAGGATCGAAGAAATATTCCGCCAACATGGCGTTGCCGCAGTCTCTCTGAGAACAACAAAAACTAACGTAGACGACTGTACCGCAATAGTAGTCGCCATCATGTAGCGGTTTGTAGTGAAGCGATATCGGGGCTAAATCTACAGCTCGATTACACCAAGGGCAAACCGGAAATCTATCAACGATTGATGATTGCGGCTTGCCGTCTCTGTCTTTGTAGTACATCCTTTCCATGTTAAGAGTTCTTTCCGGTTGAATATGGCTTGAGGCTAAGTTCGGGATGATATTGAGGTTGGCTAATTGTACTGCAGAGATACTGGATATTCCTATTGCTCCGAGGATGATCTTGGCAGCCGTCGGCGTCGTTCCCGAAATTGTTTAGCAGCCCGCCAAGCCCGATTATTGAAGGTGCAAGCGACGACAACGACAACGGGTGATTTTAGTATGGATTTTGATTTCGAGAAAGAGTTTGAGCGGATATGGAACTCGACGGGAACTGACCCGAGGTATCCGGCAAAGCAGTACATGCAGCCGTATTTGGATGCCGGGTACAGCGCAGATCCGGTCAGTGACCTGCGGCGTTCGAGCATCGACTGGAGTAAATACAGCCAGCCAGAACCGAAGCCGAAGCAGGATAAGCAGGCGTCTTCGGTCGATTGGAATAGTTATAAAAAAGACGATTATTGGGCAAACGTCGAGAAAGCGGGCGCTGGAAATGATTACTGGGCGAATGTAGAGAAGAAGGCGCAGCAGAAGCAGAGCGGCAACGTCGACTGGAATAGTTATAAACAGACCGGACCTAAATCATTCGACCTGGGCGCCACTTTCAACGACTTCGCAAGTGGCGCCACCGATGCCGCAGCCGGAGCGCTTGCCGGCGCTGAGCATGTCGGGCGTAATCTCGAAAGATTCTTAAGCCCGGTCAACCAGGGACGTGCGGTCGCGGGTGTTGCCGACTGGGTGTTCGGTGGTCGGTCGTTCGGCGATGCCTACGACTCGATGTTCGGCGGTGTAATGAATCGCCCAACGTTTGAGCAACAATACGAGAAGTATGGATATAAACCAGGTAACGAAAGTCTTTACGGTGGCGGCAAATTCCTTGGTGAAGCTATGGCGATTCCCGGTTTCGGTGCCGGCGGATTCGGCTTGAAAGCCGGTATCGGTCTTGGTGCTGCTGAAGGTGCGGTCGGCGCAGGCCTTTCCGAAGTTGGCGAGCAGATCGAGAAAGGTCAAGCGGATCCGATGAGGCTGGCAGCGTCGCTGGGACTTGGAACCGTAGCCGGTGGCGTAGGCGGTGCAGGAGCGCATTACCTGAATGAGCTGATAACCGGTCTGGCGCCGAAGGTGTCGGGCGTGTTCAAAAAGGGTGAACAGGCAGTACCGGAAGTAGCGCCAGAGATAATGCCGACACCTGCTGCAACTCCGATTATGGAACCGGTTGAAGGTGCACCCGGGGTGCTTGCAGATATGCGGCGTAGTGGATTGATCGATGATGAATACCTCGACCCCGAAGATATCGCGGCATTGATGGATCTTGGGCTGGTTGGCGAGAAGCCACGCATGAGACTAACCAAGGCACAAGCCCGGACAGGACTTATCGAGTCTCTCACACCCGACCAGCCGAATAATCAAGCAGCCATCGATGAGCTTACCGGCGCTATCAATCAGGCATTCGATCAGCCTGGCGCAGCATCACCCGCGGTATCGCGACGATTCGCTAAGGGTAACACCGGCGAAGCAACTGACGTAATATTTCCCGACGAGCTCAGCGCGAAGATGAATGACCTTGGATCGAAATCTCGTAGGGCAATGTCTGGCGGTGATTCGGGTATCTATGGCAATCAGAAGATGAAGCAGTTGCAGCAAGAAATCGCCGACGAACTCGGTATCGATACTGCGCAAGCTGCGACTATCGCCCGGCAGTTTAATAAAGCCGTTCGCGAACAAGCGCGGGCGGGTGGTGAACGGATTGAAGCGCCGAGCATCCACGAATTCATCAAGCCGACTAACAAACCGACAATTAGATTAAGTGCTGAACAGGTAGGCGATCCCGAGAATCTTATAGGTGACCAGCGGTTTCAGCTCGGCAGAGATGCGCAAGGTAAAGAGATTCTGGGTCATGCCCGAGGTAACGAAGGCGTACCGCTAGACGAGATCGGATCGGATATCCTCGCCGATACAGATAAGGCGCTCGTCCGGCAGCTTGCAGAACGGCAGTTAGCCTTAAAGGCAGCGACCGAACATGAGGCATACTTCGCGCAGAAATTACAAGACATGGGCATTGATGAGATGGACCTTGGCGGGCACAAGTACACGATCACCGAACGGAAGCCCGAGATGAAGCTTACCCGCGAAGGTCAGAAAGAAGTCGATGCGGCTAAGTTCAGGCTGGCGGAAGAAGTGAGCGAGCCTATCGGTGGAGGACCCAGAGCGACGGTAAGCAAAGGCGCCTTGCAGAAATTGCAGATGAACGCACCTGAGCCAAGCGGCGACGCGGCGAAAGATGCGGCGGTGTTGAAGCAGTTGTATGAGGGCAGGCTGGCAGCCAAGAAAGAGTATGATAAAGCCCGAGAAGCCATGACCATCGGTAACGAGAATGTCTTGGAGCGAGCCCAGCGAGCCATGCATGCCAACGACCCGAGTGCGCATTTCATGACCAGCGTCGATGTTAACGGACATCGCGTATCCGTCGAGCACGCGCAACCACGGATAGAGAAGCGTTTCAGGTGGGATGAATGGCGGAAGATCGCGCGCAAGGAACTCAAGGGCGCGGACGATGACACCATCAACGGCAGGATGAAAAAGCACTTTTCGGATCTCGCGAAGAAGCTGGGCAGAAGTTCGGATGAATGGTCAGACGTTGCAGCGGAAGCCGAGGAAAGATCGATCCAATTCCAGGATGAACTATCCGAAATCAATGATATTCACCGGTACGCGAAACAGCGCCCGCCGCGAGTATCACGCAAGAAGCTGCCGCAAGTATCGAGCAAGGCGATGAGCAATGCCCTGATCGGCGGTGGTATCGCATACGAATCGATGAACCAACAAGCGCAAGCCGCAGACGATACCCTGGGCGATAAGCTCGAAAGAAGAGGCGCAGGATTGTCTCGGGTTGGTGCCGGAATGGTGATAGCGGGTGCGGTGCTTCGTGCGAAGCCAGCGATGGTCAAGAAGGTCATCGAATCCGGTGCGGCGAAAGCGAGCCATATCCTCGGTGATACCGTAGACGCCATCGGCAGGCTCGATACCATGGCTGATGCAGAAGGCAAACTTTTGTTTGGTCGTGCCGGTCAGCAGGGACTTGCGCAGGACATACTCGCCCATAACGCAGCCGTGCTTAAGTCGCGCATGGGTATTAAGTTCGACAGCCAGCAAGTAATCGATACTGCCCGAGAACAACTCATTCGCGGTAAACTGACAGCCAGGCAGGCGCTCGCAGGCAAAGCAGATACGGCTTTCGAAGCGATGACGAAAGAGCAAAGAAACGCCATCGTCACCGAATATCTCGGGCGTAAGACACTCGCTGGTAAAGTTCGCAAGATGCACGAAAAGGTCGCGAAATGGTGGCAGAAGCTCGACAAGGCAGAGCAAGCCAAGCACATGCCTACGATGATGCACCTGGAGTCTTTGAACAATGCCCTGAATGGCAAAGGTCAGAAAGACATCTTTGCGGCCGCGCTCAGCAACACCATGGCTTTCCACTTCCAGGCGAACCCTGCATTCCATGCCCTCAATCTAACCGACAGTATCATCGCCGGTAGTGCGCGAGTTGGCCCTCTCAAGATGGCACGTGCATGGAAAATGCTGGGCACGGATAAGGAAGTAAAAGATCTATTTAAAAACAGCAATATCATGGGCGGCATAAAAGCAGAAGCCGCGCACCTTGGCGGAACCTCGAAAGCAAATAATAAAGCGATCAACAGCAAGGACGCTTTCGACTTCAACAGTGACGGCTTCAACGCCGACCGCGTTACGCTCGCGTCTATGCTGGCGTCTTATGATGAAGCTGTGGCGAAGGGCGTGACCGAGGGCGAGAAAGACTTCCTGAAAGCCGTCATAACGAACAAGCCAACCGGCAGCATAACAAAAGAGGTAATAGACGACGCATGGATAAACGTTGCTGATCATGGTCTTCGCGTGTTGAACGTCGATCCTTACCGCATAAATCGGAACATCGTCTCAGCCGTGCCTGGCGCCCACTATTTCGCCGCCTTCATTAACCAGCCCGCACGACTCGCCAGAATGGCCAACGAATACGTCGCAAATGGCGACTATCGCAAGCTGGCAGTTATGCTTGGCTTCACTGCGGCGATAGCTGGAAAGGCAGCGCTGCCAACCACTCTGCGCAATGCATGGGAGTTCTTAGATCCGGAGAGCGCGTTCGCTGTTGAATCTACGCTTGATGATATGTCGTTGCCTTCGTTGGCATCCGGAGCTATTCAGTCCGTGACCGACGACCGCACCGACTCGCTTATTCAGGGACTAACTCCAGATCTCAGCCGTAAGCTGGAGTGGGATCCGTTATTCATGCTCGGTGGCTCCGGTCATCCAGGCATCGAGGCTGCGCGCAAGTCAGTCGGTACTATCACTGATGCCGGTTATAACCTAATCAACGCGCTACAACCCGACAGAACTGACAATGAACGCATCGATGACACCTACAAAGCCGGTAAATCGTTGCTGGGATTGGTCGGACAGACAGCGGTCAGCAACGTGAAAGGCGTGCCGGTCGGTGTGGTCGAGCGAGCCCTGAAAGCTGGAAAGCAAACCTATGACGGCGAAATCCCTCTGTACCATTACGAAAACGACAGACCCTATGCTGGCAAATCGACTCTAAACCTCGACGCCATCCCAGGCGGGCGCATGCTGCCCTTCATGGACATGTTGCTACCCGGCGATAGTTCGCTGATTGCAAGAGAGGCGGCGGCGAAGAAGGAAGGGGCGAAGCGCAAGAAGCGGAAGGCTGAGACTGATCGGCAGGCTTATAAAGATCCGTTGGCGGGGTTGATGGGTATGTGAATTTAGCGTTGCAATAACGCATCACTTTTGATGCTTTAGCAGTAAAAACAGACCGTAATGCATCACTTTTGATGCTTTGTCGCATCAGCGAATGCGTTGCAGTAATGCATCACTTTTGATACATTAAGAACAGTAATACCCTCTAATGCATCACTTTTGATGCTTTAATGCAATGAAAATCGCACAAGGACAATCGGATGACTTCGTAATGAAGGAGCTGGGCTCGAGGCTGGCCACCAAAAGGCTGAACCTCAACCTAACGCAAGAAGAGCTGGCAGTAAGAGCTGGTGTGTCAAGGCCGACCATACAGAGACTCGAAGAGGGTAATTCTATTCAGTTTAGCAACATGCTGCGAGTGCTGAGGGCATTGGGATTGATAACAAATCTAGAGGTCTTGGTTCCCGAGAGCACCGTGTCTCCAATGATGCTTGTTAAATCAAGATCTGACGAACGAAAACGAGCCTCATCTGGAGATGCCCTAATCAACTCCTTGGATCCTAATTGGAAGTGGGGGGATGAATGACCGAGAAAGCGGAAGTAAAATTATGGAATTCCACAATTGGTGCTGTGACTTGGGCCGATGGGGCAACCTATGCAACCTTCCAGTATTCCCCGGAATTCATCAGATCAGGAATTCAGTTGGCTCCGATCCAAATGCCGCTCAGAGGGGCATACTACGAATTCCCTGCATTATCCAAGACTTCTTTTAATGGGCTGCCTGGGTTGTTAGCTGATTCGCTGCCGGATTCATTTGGGAACGCTCTTATTCAGAGATGGTTGTCGACTCAAGGAAGGCCGGGGCAGGAACTAAATCCTGTTGAAAAGCTCAAATACACAGGGCTTAGGGGTATGGGGGCTCTAGAGTACCACCCACCCGGAGCGACAAAGAGCAAGGCGAAAGAGCTAGAAATTGACAAATTGGCAGAATTGGCTGATGAGATACTTAGAGAAAGATCAAATTTCTCGGCGACTTTAACCGGAGATGAAGATCTAGAGCAAATACTACAGATTGGTACCTCCGCTGGTGGGGCTAGAGCGAAGGCTGTGGTAGCTCTTGGAGATGACGAGCAGACTATATACTCTGGGCAGGTAAAGGGGCCGGAGGGCTCAACCTACTGGTTGATGAAGTTCGATGGTGTAGAAAATGCAGCGGACGGACACAGTATAAAGAATCCGGCCGGATACGGGAAAATTGAATACGCATATAGTTTGATGGCTAAAGACGCGGGTATAGATATGACCGAATGTCGCCTATTCATCCAGGAAGATCGTTCGCATTTCATGACCAAAAGATTTGATCGGACTGATGAATACCAGAAGCTGCATGTTCAGTCGTTTGGAGCCATGATGCACTTCGATTTTAACGAGCCGAATGCTTATTCCTACGAACAAGCATTCGGACTAAATAGGACTTTGCGCTTAGGAGCACCAGCAAATGAGGAACTATTCAGGCGGGCGGTATTCAATATAGTGGCAATGAACTGTGACGACCACGTAAAAAACATCTCCTACATTATGGATAGGAAGGGAGTTTGGAAGTTAGCCCCTGCTTTTGACATGACCTACTCATATGACCCCACAAGCACATGGGTAAGGCAGCATCAGATGGCATTGAACAATAAGAGAACCAATTTCGTTCTCGAAGACCTGATTGCTGGCGCGGAGAATGCATCAATCCGTCCCAGCCGAGCCCAAGAAATTGTCGACGAGGTGCAAGCCTCAGTCAGGCGCTGGATGGATTTTTCTGAAGCTGCCGGAGTCGAGAGTGAGCGAGCGGGAAAACTGCAGGATACTTTTGTGTTTTTCAACTGAATCACCTCTCCATCCGCTCAATTAACTAATCGCATCTACAATCCCTTACAAATAGAGCATCTTGCCACATAGTCACGCTTTCGGGCGGTGCTTAGCTCTCGCGGTTGTTGACCGGCGGCGGCTTTGACGCATAATTGATATACGAAGCTACCACCGACCGACGTATCGAGGCATGTACGAACTCAAGCCGCCCGAAGTGCCGACGCTTGCTCAGGCGCTATATGATTACATCGAGACCCGACCGCTGAGAGCGGCTACAGCCAAGGCGTATCGATCCTTGCTGTGGCGTGGCGTTAATGACTGGATGGATCTGCGGATCGATGCGATCACCAGAGACATGGTCCTCGTCCGTCACCGCGAGCTATCGTATGCGCCAACTCAGGCCAACTATGTCATGCGTGTTTTACGTGCCGTGATGTCGTTCGCTGTCGAATACTACGAAGACGCGGAAGGTAAGCCGGTTCTGGTATCGAATCCGGTGAAGAAGTTGACCAGGGTCAAAGGCTGGAATAAAGAGAAAACGAGGCTAAAGGAGCACATTCCTGCCGAGCACATAGGCAAGGTATGGCACGCCATCCAGGGCGCCAGCAACGAGACTATGAGGGACTACCTCTCGTGCTTACTGCTTACCGGCTTACGGATGCAGGAGCTAGGCAGTCTCCCGTGGTCGGGCGTCGATTTGTCTGCCGGCTTCATCACCATCGAAGGCGGCCGCACCAAGAACAATAAAGAACACAAATTCCCGATCAGCTCTTACGTCGCTTACGTCTTGCGCCAGCGCCGACAGCGAGCGCGAACGCCCTTCGTATTTCCGAGCCGCTGTGGCACAGGACACCTGACCAGCCCGTATGCAGCCGTCGAGCAGATCGTCGATGAGACCGGCGTCTTCTTCCGCCCGCACTCATTCCGGCGAACTTTCTCAAACCTCTGCACGCATCCATCTGTAGCTGCCGACGAAAGCCAGGTCAAAACTTTGCTTAATCACGCCGCCTCAGACGGCACCTATAAACATTACCTAAGCGTCCATCCGCAAGCCCTACGCACCGTTACGCAGCGGGTTTCTGATCTTGTACTTTATCTGGCGGCGATTGAGCCGGTCAGGAGCGAGCTGGAGCTAAGCCTTGAACGATGAAAAGGGTGAAGGGGTTTAGTCATCCTTACTCAGTCTGTAGCGTATGCAATCTCCGCACAAAGACAGACCTTCGACCTCTTCAATTGGAGATCCACATCCACTACAATCATCAAGCTCGCCATCTTCCCACGTCCTGTTGCAATCGAAGCATAAATAGATGCCATCATTTTTTGCGGTGTACTCTGGCTCTACGTATACCATGGTATTCCATTCACAGGCTGGACATTGATGAATATCCCGATATTCCATCACCTCAGCGAACGACTCCGACGCTATTGCCACGTCATCAGTCTCATATGAGCAGAATAGGCATTTTATCCCGCAATCTACCTTCAGTGTTGGCATACTACATGCCAAGCATTTTAGTACTGTAAAGCCGTCCAACTCCACTTCTATCTCAGACAACCGACCCTGGACATAATGCTCGAACTTGGTCGTTGACTTTACCAGCGATTCAATGGATTGTGTTTGATCTTCAGTTCTTTCGTCCTCTGGAAGGCGTTCGTTGATAAATTCTATAAGGGCACCAATCGCCTTTGATGCACTGGCCTTCATCGCTTCAACAGAATAAGCAAGGCCGAGGTGTATGAGCTTGTTTCTCTGATCTATCATACGCTGGAAATCTTCTTGTCTAGAGAATGCCTGGCCCGTTATACTCTCAAGCCTCTTGATGGCTTCCGAGTATCCCACGCTCTTGAAGTCAGCTTCTTCCCATTTCTTCGGTTTTGCTGTCTGCGGGGTCTCGAAGACGAGAGACCAGTGCTCATTTGCCAGCCTGTCTTTTACGATCAACTCAATACCCATGGCGAGTTGAATGAGTGAAAGCCTTAACTCCTTCTCCTTGGGGTCGCCTTCAAGTAGCTCTATCGCTTCCGTGGAGAAGAGAAGCCCGTTATCCAGCATTTTGTGATCTTTCATTGATGGTTTTCCGTAAATTCACCCGAGAGTATATTATCCTTCATCCGCAACCAAATACGAAAGCTGATTCAAGACTCAGACTAGCTCTTCCCTGCTTTCGTTCAAATCCTCATCACAAGCCAGCGCATCCGCGAGAATCGCGATCATGCACGCGATGTCGCTGCGAATAAGCTGGTCGCTAGTATTGAGATCGATCATGGCGGCGGCTCCTGAGTGAGTGCCTACAGAGTATCGCGGCCGGGGCTGGTCAGTTGCCGATGAGAGTGGTGTAATGGAGAAATCGGCAAAACTTCGCATAGGGGAACTGCAATGGAAGGAACATGCGCTTTGATCGTTTGTGCACTCTTCCTCGTTCGGGCTGGTTTTAAGCGCTCGTCTTTGTTGGGCGGTCTTTCGTGTATTGCTGTCTTCGCCCTTGGCGGCGTATTTCACTATTATTCTGTTCACTGGCAAGGATCAATATTTCAATCAACCGCACCGCCTAAACCGACCAATAAGTGGAAGATATTGAAAGCCACCCATTGCTCGCCTGGCTGGATGGTAGATAGATCAGCGAAGTCCGTTGAGACCCCAACGGCTGGCCCACAGAAATTAGTTTATCGGTTCGGCAGAGTGATGCTAACCGGGGCGAACCAAAACGCCGTACAAGGCCAGTGAGCGGCCTCTGGTAGCGTGGTATCGGAAATAGTGCTAACAGTTAGCAGTATACGGGCGTCTTGGGATTTTTAATCTGCTAATTTGACGAGCGTTAAATGATCTGTATCGTCCGTATATTCACGAATTGATCTTCAATACTACACGTCGCGTATAGAAAGGCGCATCAGTTGGGGCTTGACGATATTCGAGATGCCGTACTAAAGTGGTGGAATCGAATTCAAAACAGCCGCAAATACTGCTCAACTTAAGTACAAAGCGGCGGAATTGCCGTGCCTGACTGCCATCATTGGCGGTGCCTTGGTGCGAACAAAAATGGAGGAGCGAAGAATGTACCCGAGTCGATACGACAAAAGAAATTGGAATGCGGATGGCTACTACGTGCCGACAGTGCGAGAAGCACTGGACGCCTACATCAAAGTTCGAAGGATACAACCGCATACCGAGAGGGAGTACCGCATAAGAATGGAGAACTCTTTGCCGGATTGGCTGGATCTGAAGCTTGATGCCCTGGATGGGATTATGATCGAAGAACGTCACCGTGCAATGTCTGAAAAGACCCCGGTAATGGCAGACGCGGCCTTCCGCACTTTGTCGATGGTGTTTCGGTGGGCGTGCCAGTATTGGATGACGCCGAAGGGTAAACCGCTTCCTATATGGAATCCGGTAGAGAGGCTGACCACGATAGGAGCATGGTCGAGGAAAAGGAGCCGGAAACAAGAATATATAAGGGATGAAGATCTAGGGGTCTGGTGGAAGGAGGTCCACACGATAACAAACGTCCATGTCCGAGACCTGTTGATATTTATGGTTTTGACTGGCGTCCGCCCAGGCGAGGCAATGGGGCTGCGCTACGACGATATCAATTTCCGTAACTCGACATTTACGATTAAGCGCTCGAGTCCCAGTACAGAAGAAACCAAAACTGGATCGCCGCTTACCTTGCCTATGTCCGACTACGTTTGGAACATGCTTCAGCGCCGCCGCGACATGTTTCCTTTGTCGGTATACTGCTTCCAGGGTCGGAGTCCTGACCGGCCAATCGCTACGGTTTATTACATCACGGCCGCTATCAACAAAGCCTGCGGCGTACCCTTTAAACCGCACGGACTTCGCCGGACCTACATAAACATCTCAACTCACCCAGACATCGGCGCGAACGAGCTGGCTATCAAAACCATGCTCAATCACACCCGGGGCGACGTCACCCACGCCCACTACCTGACACCACATATTGAAATGCTGAGACCGATTGTTCAAGGTGTCACGAATTTCGTATTGAATAAGGTCGGAGAACGGCAAGGCGAGACAGAAGCGCAAGATACCAACATACACAACCCGCCACCGAGACCGAATAGCTCGTATACGAATTTCGATACCCTAAGCTAGCGATACTGACACATTGTCTCGAAGGCAAATTTAAGGAATCCCGAAAGCAAGATCCAGTCGAAAGCTAGGCATAGTGGCAATTTGCGACTATGTCTGTCAACTCTTGACGGACTGATCGTGCCGGTGATTTACTGCGAAAAGAGTTAAGCGCGTTTGCCGTCATCACTGGTGGCGGTGGCGTTGCTGTGCGAATAGATAGGAGCGACAAAGTGAAAGAAGAAGAGAATGAGATCGGCAGCTGTTTATCGTATAAGGCACCGACGCTCGAGAGAGCCTGGACCGACTACCAACGGCTACGCAAGCTCAAACCTGCAACACGACGGCATTACGAGAGCTGCTTGATCAGATACCTGGGCGATTGGATGTTGCTTAAGATGCCCAAAATAACTAAGGCGATGGTAATCGAACGGCATCAACAAATTACGCAGGAAAACGGACCCGATACAGCGGCTCTTGTTATGCGTTACTTGAAGGCGATCTTCAACTTCGCGATTCACTTTTATGACGCCGCTATCTCCGGCAAGCCACTCGTGACCTCAAACCCCGTACAACACCTGACCGCGCTAAAGCTCACGCATAAGCCAACCCGGCGACAAACCATAATACGAAAGACGCAACTGAAAGCATGGCTGGACGGGGTGTTATCGATAAAGAATGGCACGAGCCGCGACCTTGTCTTCTTTCTCTGGCTTACAGGTTGTAGGCTTAATGAAGCGTGCCGCCTGCGCTGGGATGATGTTGATCTCGATGCTGGCATTGTTGTCTTTCGCGACACGAAAAATCACACCGACCATACCCTGCCGATCTGCTCATTCCTGATCAACGCGTTGAAGCGGCGGAAGATCCGGAAGCCTATGCGTAGCGATTATGTGTTTAAGGGAAGAGTGCCGGGACAGCCGCCGACCAACGTCTACAAAGGTTATAAAACCGCCTGCCAGGAACGGGGGCTGGCGCATAAGTTTCACGATCTGCGAAGAGGCTACGGCACGATGGCAAACTCACTTAGCTTACCTGATATGACCGTTAAGCGACTTCTCAACCATAGCCAAGCAGGCAACGTCACCGCAGGTTATTTAGTGTTCGATCCGGAAGATCTACGCGAGCCGGTCGAGCGCATTGCGGCGGAGTTTCTACGACTTGCAGGCTACGACTGGAAAGCCGAGAGTGTAACGGTCGGATCGGCAGTGATGAAGGCGGCGCCGCCGGAAGTCGCTGCACTATCCGTGCCTGGCGCGGTGTCGATCAACATACCAACAACAACGACAACAACGACGACAACCACCAAGGAAGTAACGAATGAACGATGCAACGGACGAGATAACGCTGGTAATGGATCGGCAAGAGGCGGCAACGTTATTGAGATTGATACTGCGCAACGACGACGCAGACAGGTATAGCAAGCGAAGTATGCTCCGGCTCGGTTACTGGCTCGACGTGCAGATCTCTTATATCGAGCATAACAAAAACATCCCGAAAAGCTGATCTGATCAGTGATACCAGCGGCGGAGCGTTATCGAATCTGGGTGAAAAATGATGCGCAATTATCTGAGCACCCTCAAAGGAAGAGAGTTAAATCATCTGCCCCGGTATACCCCCGTTACCAAGAGCCTTACCCTGCCTGGCTTTACGGACCCTACCCTATTTAACAACGACCACTAAACACAGTAAGACCAACGCTCTCGATTAGATGACGTTGGTCTTTGCTTGATGCCTTGCTGTTTGCCGGCTGGTATTGTTGGTGATGCGTTTGGGGTGTCAGTGGTTAAGCGGCGGTGCAACGCTTGACGATATTGCGAACAGAGGCGAAGCTGATATTTACCTCTCGTGCTATCTGCCTATAGCTCAACCCCTCTTCGTGCAACTTCATCACTTTCTTCTCATGCTTCTCAGTCTTGTAATTATCGCCGTGCGCCCGCCCGAGCTTCTTGCCTTTTGCCCTTGCGTTGTCCAGCCCGCTTTTCACCCGCTCTTGAATCATCCGGCGTTCGAACTGGGCAAGCACTGCCAACACGCCAACAAGCATCTCTCCGGTGGCTGAGTTGAGATCGAAGTCCTGCCCGCTTTGGGCAACCACTGAAACGCCACGGCTAGACAATGATTTAAGAGTACCGAGAAGATCGACCGTCGAGCGACCCCACCGTGACAACTCAGTAACCAGGATCACGTCAACTTCCCGAGCCATTGCCAGCTCGATCACCTGTGCACGGACTGCCCTGTCGTTCTTCGCGCCGGAAGCCGTTTCGCGGTGGATGCTATGGATTTCATACCCGAGCTTTTTTGCGTAACGCTTAAGGTCAGCTACCTGCCTATCGCAGTTCTGGTCGCCTGTACTTACCCGGGCATATATAGCAGCAACCTTTTTCTCTTCCATGGATTCATCCCCCGATGCCTGTGTAATTTGACCTGCTCTGCCGGAACCACCCGTAACTCTGAAATAGCCTGATTGGTTTGTGTGTATTTCGGCTATTGTTATTTTACACACCCGATTGTGGCAAGATCGTGAAATTGGGGGAACAATCCATCTAGCCTGAAACCGATACATCAAGCGGGCTCAGGCATAGCGCCGCTACTCATTCCCCCAGGCAACAACGCCCACAACGGTCAAACGTACAGCCGGTCAGCGATACAGGCTTAATTGTTGTCCTTCGTTTAATGTTGACGCGATATCTAACGTATATCCGTGATGGTGGCGGTTTCGGAGGTTGGTGTTCGGTGTCGTTTTAAACGGGAATGAAAATCGTTTTCGTTTTTGCGCGCTCCCGGTTATTTTCGGCATCTCTTTTGTCTGGACTATACATGGACTATCGAGGCAAATAGTTTTGTAAATCACCGATTTGGCAAGCAGGTATTGGAACTTCAAGATTTGTCGAACTGATCTATAATCAATAGTTCAGGAAGCAATTTGGCAATGAAAATCGTAGAGAAGAAGTTATCGAGGCCGGAAACCTGCGGCTACCTGGGCGACCGAAACTGGCAGCTCGAGTATCACTTCGTCTCGGAGCTGAATGTGAACGAGTACACCCGGCTGGTGCAGTCGGGCTGGCGCAAGTACGGCAAGGCTCTCTTTCGACCCCAGTGTCCGACCTGCTCGGAATGTCGACCGATTCGGCTCAACGCCAACAGATTCAAACCGAATCGCAGCCAGAAGCGGACTCTAAAACGAAACCAGGATCTGCGTATTGAGGTGGAGCCGTCGTCCATGGATGACGACCTGATCCGGCTCTATTATCGTCATCACCAGGCCCGCTCCGATGAGGTCGGTTGGCCAGAACCGGAGCCCGGTCAATCTCTCTTTCATCTCTGGTCACTTGCGGACAACCCATTTCCGATTGAACGCTGGTGTCATTATCTAGATGATGAACTGGTGGCAGTCTGCTATGTGGATCCGCTCACCAACGGATATTCCCTGGTCTATTCTTTTTATGATCCAGAGATGAAAGAGCGCTCTTTAGGAACCTGGATGATTCTCTCGGTCATAGAAGCGGCTAAGGCCAAAGGGCGACCGGACATCTACCTTGGCTATTATGTCGAAGGTTGCCGTTCGATGAATTACAAAATCAAGTTCAATCCCTGCGAAATTATGGACGTGGACGGGAACTGGCAAGAGATCAATTCAGATCAGCCAGTTTAGCGATAAACAGATCAAGCTCCGCTTCGGTATTGTTGTAATGCACCGAGGCACGCACTAATTCTTTCAGACCTCTATCTTCCATATCCAGTCTGGTATCGCTGGTGGTAGAGGATGACAGATTTTCCGTGAAAGCGGAGTCGCTTTGTAAATTCAGTGTCTGACTCCTTTTCTAAAGTCCCAGGGAGGGGTCGGATCTTCATCCTGCCATAGACCTCGTCCTTTCAGACGAGCATTCAGCTCTCTTATAGCCAACTGCATCTCTTCCGGGGCGTATTGCTTAGACCACCAGGCTAGTCCGTTCGATACAAGCTCATAGTTGAGTCGGTTTCCACCAGGCAGAGAGACATAGGCTACTGTTCTGCCGTATCTATCGGTCTGAATCGGGGTGATTTTAACCTCCTTATTGTAAGCTAGTTTCTGGGTCAGTAAGGTGGCTGCGCGGCCATAGGGCTGCAGCTTTTCAGGGCAGTCGACTCCGAAGAGTCTGATTTTTATTTGGGCTCCTCGGGTGGAGACTGTGATGGTGTCACCGTCTACCACCGCTACCACATGGGCTTTGTAGCTGCGGGAGTAGTCGATGATGTCGGTGTATTCACAGATTCCATATATGAGTGCCACTAAAGTCGCTATCAGGCTGGTCAATCGTTTCATGGCGAAACTCCTTTCTGTCTAGACTTTATCCGCGATATATACAGTTGGCAAGAAGTAACCCCTTATCAGTCGTGGGCACCGTATCAGGTAGCACTAAATGCAGAACAGATCTAGATCTGATCCAGATCTGATCTGCTGTTGCCTGCTTGTCAACTGGTCGGCCGTAAATTTTGCTTCCGATCCGCAAAATTTGCCCGCTTTTACCTTTTTAAGATCCTCTATTTGTGAGAGACTTTATCTTTCAGAAAGAGGAGTCTTAGGACAGATGACTTCTTTGAGCTTCACGAGAGAAGACACTATCCCCGAAGTTGTTTACTTCCCGGGGGCACTCACTGCTCAGCTCTCCCTGGTAGGGGGTAAGGGTCAGTCGCTTATCAGAATGGCCCAGATAGGCTTGCCGACTCCGCCTGGCTTTGTCTTGACCGTTGCTTTTTTCGAGCCCTGGCTGGCAGAACTGAAGCTTACCAAAGAATGGAAGTACTTCTGTCAGGCAGATGAACTCGATCTTGAGAGCGCTTCGAAAGCCCTGAAAGAGAGAGCGACAAAGCTCGAGCTGACAAAAGAGCAACGCCAGAAGATTGATGAAGCCCTTGCTTCGCTTGAAGGCAGTAAGCTCTTTGCAGTCAGATCATCCTCTCCGGAAGAGGATCTGGAAGGCTTCTCTTTTGCCGGGGGATATGAAACCCTGCTTGGCAAGCGCCGGGAGGAAGTCGCAGATGCGGTCAAGGTCGCCTTTGCTTCCTGTCTCGATTATCGGGTCCAATGCTATAAGTTAGCCCACGGCTTCAATCTACTCACTCCCCGTATTGCCGTTGTCGTTCAAGAACAGGTTAAAAGCGATATTTCCGGGGTTGTTTTCTCAATCAATCCACTAACCAACAACTATGACGAAGTGGTTTTCAACGCCAACTGGGGTCTGGGAGAGTCGGTGGTATCCGGTGCCTGTACCCCGGATACGGTCATTGTCGACAAATGGAAGATGCAGGTTACGCAAAGATCTGTGGGAGCCAAAGAGACCCGGGTTATGCTTTTGCCCGAAGGCGGAACCCGGGAGATTGTGGAGAGCAATGGTGATAGCGGCAGCGCGGTAGATTTGTGTCTGTCCGATGGCACGGCGCTTTCTTTGACTCGCTATGTGAAAACCCTGGAAGAGATCTTCCGAAAGCCGGTGGACATCGAATGGGCGGTCGAAGGAGACAGAGAATACATCCTTCAAGCAAGACCGATAACCTCTTTCATCCCCATTCCAGAAGAGATACAGACGGCTCCGGGAAAACCGAGAAAGCTGTACATGGACGTTTCTCTCACGGTTCAGGCGCTGGAGAAGCCTGTTTCTGCCATGGGTTGTTCTGTGATGAAAAGAGTCGGTCGAATAACCGGGAGAAAAATCTGGGGTATCGACCCCTTTGATGCCGATGGTTTTGGATTGGCTCGAATAGCCGGCGGGCGGTTTTATCTCGATCTCTCCAAGTTGCTTACTCTGGTCAGTAAAGAGACTCTCGCTGCCAAAATCGAAAACATCGATCCGGTGGTGGCGAAATCAATTCTCTCTATCGATGCCGGCGCTTATCAGAACAATCTCAATCCCCGGGTCATGGCTGTTCCTTTTACCCTGGTGCCGATAATGCTCAAGTGCATGCCCGGTGCCGTGCGGGCCAGGACTTTTCCATATAATGCCCATAGAGATGCCCAGAAAGCGTTGACTCAGTTAAAGGAAGATTTAAAAAAGATTGCCTCCTCCAATCTCGGTTTGTCGAGATTAGTAGATAAGCTCTTCGATCGCACATCGAATTATCTGTTCAAATATTCTGTGCCGTGCTTCTTCGGTTCTAGATACGCTCTGGAGCGTATGAAAAGCGCTGCCAGAATCATCGATCCGGAACTGCTCAAAAATCTCGAGGTGGCTCTACCGCACAATGTCACCACCGAAATGGGACTTTCTCTTTATCGTCTTTCGCGCTTATTAGAGAGCCGGCATGAGAACCTCGATCCCACAAAGCCTGTTGTGGACCAGGATCTTCCCGAAGAGTTCAAGCGTAAATGGGCGGAGTTTATTGAAACCTACGGTCATCGCGGTGCCGGGGAGCTAGATATAGCAAGCGTTCGATATAGAGAAGATCCATCTACGCTTTTAAAACAGATAAAAGCTCTGGCTAAAGAGAATGATAAAGAGAGAAATCCGCTCAAGCGTTTTGAAGATGGCGTCAAGCTGCGTACCCGGACCTATGAACAGATCTGTCATCAGCTGAAAGATATCGACCGCAGCAAACTGAACAGGTTTCGCAATACTTATAATGCCTGGGAGATTCTGGGCGGCTATCGAGAGCTGCATAAATACTGCATGATCTATATGCTCGATCTTTTGAGGGCGCGTCTTTTGACCGAGGCCAGGCGACTGGTTGAAAAAGGACAGCTAGAGTTCGAAGAGCAGATCTTCGATTTGACCATCGAAGATCTGGAAAAGCACGGACCCTGGAGCAAAGAAGACCTTTCTGATAGAGCTAGAGCCAATCGGGTTTTTACCGATAAGCTCAAAAATGTCCCGAGGTTGCCCGCTTTGATAGATTCTCGCGGCGAGATCCTGCGTCCAAAATTAGTTGCCATCGAAGATGGTGTCGCCGTGGGCTCGCCAATATCTGCCGGGGTGGTTCGCGGTCGGGCTAAAGTGCTCAAGTCTCCCGAGGAGAAACCGCTTGAAGTCGGCGAAATTTTGGTAGCTAGAGCGACCGATCCCGGATGGACCCCTTTGTTTGTCAACGCAGCCGGTCTGGTCCTGGAAGTAGGCGGTCTTCTGCAACATGGTGCTCTTGTGGCAAGAGAGTATGGTCTTCCTTGCGTGGGCGGATTGACCGGTGCCACCAATCTGTTTCATGACGGCGATCTTTTAGAAGTGGATGGCGACAGTGGTGTGGTCCGGGTCATAGAAGACTGATTATTCTTGATTCTGAGAGGGCAGGCTGTATAGAGCACTGAGGGTAGTGCTGTCATTGTGGGAGACTTTGTTCGAGCCACCGGGATTGAAGCCGGTTTTGTGGCGCACCGTCTTTTCGATGGGATACATGATATCCCTCTCGAAGCCGCTCTCTTTAAGACCGAGAGCACTGCCGAATTCATGGGCGGCGATATAGCGAACAGTATCCGCTCTTAAATGGGCCTGGCTGGCGAGGACATACTCCACCGCAATCTGGATGATGGCTCGGTCGCCTTTCTTTCGAGGCAGAATGGTGGTGGCACTGCGGTCGCCCGGTAGCTTCGAGCACCAGAAAACAAGAATATCGGCTTTATAAGGGTCTTTGACCAGGTCGAAATCGACGATCTTTTCGGAGCGGGCAAAGCTCCATTCGGCAATGCCTTTGTTCGCCGCTTCATAGAAGGAGTCATCATAGTGACGGTCTCTTTTTATCTTGCTCACATAGCTACTAGATGCGAGCCAGCCGCTCAGATTATGCAATTTATCGCCGTTCAACTCTTCTCCCCGATAACCGGCAGGCAGTTTGAGACCATGAGAGACAAATACTTTTAGCGGCATCCTTTGTTTTGACCAGGAGAAATATTTGCCGTCCACCACTGCGCAACTGTAGGGCAGAACGTGACCAAACTCTTTCTTGTAATCACTAAAGCATTTGACGGCGTTCTTATGATAGGTCGATTGAGGGCTGCTTATCACAATCGCCTTTGCCAGCTCTTCTCTGGCGAGGGCATAATTGCCGGCGCTGAAGGCCGACAGTCCCAGGTAATATCGCACCGAAAGATCCAGGGGCGAAAGCGCTGCTGCCTCTCTGAAGTTCTCTATCGCTTTCGGGTAGTTTTTCTGGCGAAAGTTAACCAGTCCGGTAGAGGAAGCCTTTCGATATCTGACCGTTTCGGCTTTGGTCATAGCCTCGGCAGGCCAGGCGAGAGCCGCCAGAAAAATTGTCGAAATTGCTAGAGCGAAGAATTTCATGCTCAGTTCCTCTATTGTCTTAGGAAGAGCTCAATTTTAGCGCTTTTCTCCGTCGTTAGCTTTACGGGGCTTTATTTTTCTGACGTAGATTGAGGAAGCGGAAGACGCCATAGAGGATGAATATAGCTGTTACACAGAGAACCGATACCATGATCAGAATGTAGAATACGATTCTCTCTGCGGTGGCTTCGATACCCTGAATCTCTGTTCTCAAAGAGAAGATCTCATCTCGGACTGCATTGAGAGAGTCTGCCACATCCTGCAATGGTTGATTGAGATCGCCTATCGGTTTTTGTAGTCCCTTTATCGGCACATTCAGGTCTTTTACCGGCTGACCCAGGTCGGCTATAGGCTTTTTCAAATCGCTTATGGGTGACTTGAGCTGATTAATCGGCTGTTTCAATTCAGAGATGTTAGCGCCCACTGATTTAATCGGAGCTTTCAGATCGCCTGTGGTCTCGGTCAGGGTGGTGAGCGGTGACTCCAGCTCCTTCAAGGGCGTTTTGAGGCTGTCTATGCTGCTGTCGAGTTTTTTAAGGGGAGGCTCCAGATTGGTAAGCGGCTCTTTCAATTCTTTGATAGGTTTTTGCAGACTTTCCAGACCTTTTTGAGTACCTTTCAAAGGTTGAAGCACATTCATCGGCATGGTCAGCGTGTTGCCGAGCATGTCCTGCATATAGCCGTCTTCATCAATGTTTTGAGCGGGAACGACGACCTGTTTTTGTTGTTTGACCACCATGCCCTGGCTGCCGGCTGCGGCTACCTGTCTTCTATCGGCTCGAGGCTCTTGATCTTCTTTGCCGAAGAGAAACCATTTCGCTTCAACCGGCGAGCTGAGCGATGTGGCAATCAATGCCGCTAACAGAACTGTGGGGAAGTATTTCTTTATAGTCATGGAGCCACCATAGCACAGTGTTCTTGAACATTGCCCGAACATAGAACGGCTTCTAATCTGAAAAATATCTGAGCGGATTAATCGATTGGAGTATCCTTGTCCAGTATGAACCTTGATTCGATAGCTCAGAAAGTAAGAAGTGCAGCCAGAAAACTTCTGGTTTTTGATCGCGACGGCACGATAGTGCCTTATGCCGACCATCCCGATGATGCAGTCATGGATGAAGATCTGAAAGCTTCTTTAATTAGTCTTGCCTCCACGCCTGGGATTGATGTGGCGATTCTCTCCGCCCGGGGCATAGGCGATCTCGAAAGAGACTTCCCGAATGGGCACCCGGTGATTCTAGCCGGCAACTATGGGCTCGAGATGAGAATGCCCGATGGAAGCGAGTTTGTCGAAGATCGAGCACGGGCATGCAAAGGCCAGCTCTCGAAAGTATACGAAGAACTCAAGGTTCTAGAAAGCGAAGAATATGGAGGGATTCTCGAGAATCATGGATTTTCCGTGTGTTTGCACTGGCACAGGGTCGAACCGGATAAAATCGAAGCGTTCAGGCGTCATGTGTATGCAGTGGCGGAGGGTGTCTGCGGAGTGGCTTTGAAGAGCTTCCCTACCAGTTTTGAGTTTTTTCCAGATTTTAGATGGGACAAAGGCAAAGGTCTGGAGTTGATTTATAAAAAAGTTGCGACTGACGATGATCAATCCTGTCTGGTTCTTTTCTGTGGTGATACCGATTCGGATGAGCCTGCCATGGACTTCGCCAATTCTATGGGAGGCATCAGTATCAGGGTCGGATATTCCGACGGCGATGGTGCTGAGCACGAGGGCATGAGACCAAGAAAGATAAAAACGACCCTTGCCGACCATCGTTTTGAAAGCCCCGTGCAAGTTGGCGAACTTTTGTCACAAATTTTAAACCCGTGCTCATGAAGCTCTAATACTATTGTAGGTAAGGGCTTTGCCGAATATCACAATATCTTGTCATCCGTAAAAAGAGTTAATGAACTGGAAATTGGCTCTCCATCCGTTTTTAATTGAATAGTCGACGGACCAACGCGACGGTATTTCCCAGGCGGGTCATCTGAATCGCGTAGGCATGGGGTCGACGAACTAAAAGGACCGGTTTCGGTCAGGTTGTAACCTAAACATTCTTCTTGCGACCCGCCTTATTCAGAGAAGACTGCGCTAAGTACAACTACAAAGTTGTTCGCTCGGGCGAAACGCATAGCTAAAACAGAATCAGTTCCAGCCTTAGATTTCGAATCGGTGTTTCGCCACGTTCGTAAATGGAAATGGGGAACGCTTGGACTGCGTATTAATTGCGCCGGGGCTAACAGCTTCTATCGACACTTATACAGGTGAAAAACTATTATATGGTTAGCATTGCATCCTATCGAGGACCAGGTATGGCGGGTGGCGTATCGACAGCTCTTTCCACTCTGTGGAATCTGGTCGGAGACCGGGCTGAAAGTTGGTATTTCGTCTGCTCTAAGACCGACTCGATTAGAAGGTCAGAGCCTTCCGGCAAGAGCCATTCGGAAGGATTCTTGAATCCCGAGCTGGTCAAAGATCACTATCGCTATTGCAACGACTTTATCTGGCCGGTGATGCATGATCTGCCCGAGCACGCTACGTACCGAAGATACGATCGGGAAAGATACTTGCAGTTCAATTCTCAGTTTGCAAGAGTGATCGAATCGAATCGAAAGAGACAGGACTCATCCTGCTTCATTCAAGATTATCAACTGGCCATGGTGGCAAAGAATTTTGGCGGACCCAAACAGATCTTCTGGCATATTCCCTGGCCTAAAAAAGTATCTCCCCAGTTTGTCGAACCGGTGATGGAGATTGCCGCCGGACTCTTGGCCTGTGATTCGGTAGGATTTCATACCAGAGAATATGCCGACAATTTCAGTGATTTCGTCTCCAGATACTTTCCCGGTTTGTCCTCTTCCACCTTCCGCCGCGAACGGGTCAATCCTTTGCGCACCGTCGACTCCAGTTATTGCCAGAAGCAGATTCACAAGGGCAGAGTCAGGGCGATTATCTATAACTCATACTCTTTCAAGATGACCCGAGTAGTGGTGGCACCGCTGGGGCTCGATCTCGATTACTGGAAAGAGAATCGGGAAAGCTCCAGATTGCTAGATTCGCAACTGGCCGGTATCGGTCTGGAGCCGGATGCCTATATTCTCTCGGTGGATAGAGCCGATTACACCAAAGGTGTTTTTCAGAGAATGGGAGCTATTGATCGCTTCTTTTCTCGACATCCTCAGTGGCGAGGCAAAATCAAGTTCGTTCAGGTCTGCGGTAAAACTCGTTCCGGTTTGAATGCTTTTGAAAAATACTGGCAACAGTCTCGTGATCTTGCCGAATCAGTCAATCGGCACTGGTCGCAAGATGACGGCTGGGAGCCTATTCACTGGATCGATACACCGATGAATACCAGAATGCTGGCCGGCTGTTATCGCAACGCCAGGGCTATGCTGGTTAATCCGGTAAGAGATGGGCTCAATCTTACTGCCAAAGAGTTCATCGCTTGCCAGGATAAAAATCCTGGTGTACTTGCCCTCTCCAGTGGTGCCGGTGCTTTTCACGAAATAGGCGAATGGGCGGTGCAAGCCGACCCGCACTGTCGCGATGGTCTGGCTGATGCGATTCACGAGAGTCTCAGTCTTCCTCACAACGAAAGGCAGTTTCGAGCCGCATCGATAATGGCCCGACTCGAGGAGAACACTCTGCAAGACTGGTGCAATTTCTTCTCCGGTCAGATAACTTCCGCACCGATGCAGCCTGTTGGTGGCAGCCTGGCAAGAAGATACGCCAAATTCGCCAGCCGACTGTCTTTGGAGAACAATCTGGAAAACAGCGATGCTGTCGGGATGATCAAATAGATTTGACTCAACTCAGCTTTCGATAATTACTTTGAGCGGTCCTTCTTTGTTGAGGATCTCACAGGTATTGAGATTGCCTCTTGAGGTAAAAGCCAGGTCTACCCGGGCCTCTCCGCAACGGATGTTTCTTAGAATGACTTTGCCCAGCCATTCAGGTAGTGCGGGCTCCACAATGCGCAGGGTCTTGTTCACCGCATCAGGTTGCATGTTCAAACAAGCGGAGAGCAGTTGGAAGAGGCTACCTGCCGCCCAGGCTTGAGGAGAGCAGGAGACCGGATAATCAATCGGATTATCCGTGTCGTCGGAGCCGAATCCGCAAAACAGTTCGGGGAGACGATAGTTTGTCTTTTTCTCTGATACCGTATGCAGGGCGTGCAATATGCGATGTACGTCTTTGATTCGGCCTATACGCCTCAGTCCATGAGCGATTATAGAGTTATCGTGGGGCCAGATAGAACCGTTATGATAGCTGATCGGATTATAGGACGGATTATTGATGTTCAGGGTGCGTATGCCCCAGCCTGACCAGAAGTCCCTGGTCATGAGCCGGTCGGCTACAACATTGGCCTTTTCCGGATCTAGTATGTCGGTAAACAGACAGTGACCGGGATTGGATGCCATGCCATCCACCAGGTTGCCGTCACCGTCTATGGCAAGAGCCAGGTATTGCTCGGTGGGCATCCAGAAATCTTTCTGGAAAAGATGTTTGAGCCGGTCGGCTTCATCGCGCAATTTGGAGGCGAAAGATTTGTATTTGAGCTTATCCGCTAGATTGGCGATGCTTTTTTTGGCGGCATAAAGATAAGCCTGGGCTTCACAGAGATATATAGGCGGTTTGGCTATTTGACCGTTTCGATAGACGACCGAATCATGAGAATCTTTCCATCCCTGATTTTCAAGACCGTCTTCGGTGGTGCGAATATAGCCTATATATCCATTTTCGCTTACTCTATTCAACCATTCAATGGCGCTCTTGACCCGGGGCCATAGCTTTCTGGCATACTCCAGATCGCCTGTCCAGTCGACATAATCGCAAAGCAGCAATAGCCATAATTGAGTGGCATCGACGGTTCCATAATAAGGCGTATGGGGAATCTGTCTATTCCTAGCCAACTCACCGAAGCGAATCTCGTGCATTATTCTTCCGGCACTTTCCTCGGTGCGCGGGTCCTCTTTTGCTCCCTGGTATTTGCCCAGCACATCTATGGTCTCTTTCGCCACTTGTTTTGAATAGGGCAGCAATTGCCAGGCAGTAATGGCGCTGTCCCGGCCGAAGACTGCTGAGTACCAGGGAATACCGGCGGCGATACCGTAACCTTTCGGCGTCGGCTGCCGCAATATGAATATGTCTCTGTAACCTCTTTCTATGGAGGCGTTGAAGAGTTCATGTTCGGTATAGACCGTCGACCATCTCGAAGCCCATTCCTGGTATTGTTCGTCAGCCAGTTCCCGGGCGCGGTCGGCTCCTATTCTGACCGGATCGATGGCTGACTCTTTGCCGTTCACCGCCGTGCTCAAACAGATCTCGAACTCTTTTCTCTCTCTTCCGTTCAATTCGAGCTTGAAGGTCACTTCTCCTTCTTCTATTTTTATAGGCTTCATTCCTTGAAACTCGATCAAAGATTCGATCAAGATGTTATCCGTGCCTCGATAGGCGAGGAACAGGGCCGACAGATCCCTGGATGCCACCGGGATCATTCTTTCGCCCCGGACCTCGCGATTCATGCCCCTGACTTCGAACATATCGGCAAAGTCGCTCTGGAAGCGGATGGTCAGTTCACATTCTACGTAAGCGTTGAGATAATTCTCGATGATGATCTTTTCCCAGAGCAGATCATGCAGCACCACTTCTCGTCTGATCGTTATGGATTGTTGTGGAATATCATCGGTCTGGACATTGGTATGCAGAAAAGTCGCGGTGTATCCTTCCGAAACATTGGTGGAGAGAAGCGAGAGCGGTACTCCATTGAGAAGCATCTCCCATTCGGAAAGATAGCGGGTGTCGTTGCGATAATAGCCATAGCCCAGGGTGTTGCAGGCTGGAATGCTTGCGGACTGATCGAGAACCAGAAAATGACTGCCGTTTTTTAAAACCATTCTAGGATGGGCTGCATCGGTAAGAACAAAGGGCATTCCCTGGCAAAGCGGTCTGGTGTCTACTTTGTAGCGCCGATGTTTCTTTACTTTAGGTGAGCTTGTTTGCATTGATGACCTGCCCGAATGAATCTCTTTATAAGCCATTTTAACTAATCAAAAAATTAAAGGTAACTTGATAACCTCGCTGAAGATATCGCCAGTGGTGCGCTCTTGCGTTAGGCCTGTTCGAAGGCGGACCAGGCCAGATAGCCGCCGGTCAGATTTTTTACGTTTCGAAATCCTGCGCTGACCATTCTTTCGCAAGCAAGACGCGATCGCGCTCCCGAGCGACAATAGAGAACGTAGCTTCCGTCTTTGTCTAAAGACTCCAGGCGGTCATCGAGCTCGTCAAGAGGAAGAGTGATGCTTCCTTCAATTCTCTCTAGCAGATATTCTTCCGGTCGACGCACATCCAGCAGGATTATTTCGCTTTCATCGCCACGGAGCAAGCTCTTCAGCTCTAGGGCGCTTATAGATCCGCATAGAAAGCTCTTCTTACTGTCCTGTCTCGACTCGTCTTGTTCCAAGACTTCGCTGCAGACTTCGCACAGGGGCTCTTTTTTGATTTTGATTTTTCTAGTGTCCAGATTGAGAGCATTGAATATCAACAACTTTCCATCTAACGAATCTCCAAAAGCCAAAATGCTTTTTAGCGCTTCAAGAGCCTGGTGGCAGCCGATGATTCCTGGTAAAACTCCGATAACACCAGCCTGGGCGCAGTCCGGAATCATGGCGGTATTGCTCTTTTGCGGAAAGAGGCAGTTGTAACACGGTCCGCTTTTGCCGTTGAAAACTGCTATCTGGCCTTCAAAGCGATGGATGGCGGCATAGACCACCGGTATGCCCAGGGACCGAGCCCTTCTATTGATGAGATACCGACAGGGCTGGTTATCGCTGCAATCCAGAATCAGATCATATCTACTAAGAATATCATCGCCGGGCTCGTCTTCGGTGAAACCTT
>CAZCBH010000027.1:0-1652 GCA_964496875.1 uncultured Candidatus Obscuribacterales bacterium
GCTTTCAAAAAGGCGATGCTTTCTGAGATCATTGAGAGATTCTCTTCTTTCGAGACTCTCAGGACTTTCTCGACATGCATGACCGAAGACTTGCCAACAAGAGTGACAGCAGGAGTCTCGGCGTCTATAAGAGCTTTGAGATTGGTATCTTCTTCACAGCTGACATCGGCTTTGCGGGTGCTGCCGAAGGCGACCACCTTAGAATGTTTGAGCGGGGCTGTTTTAATGCGCTCGAAAAAAGCCATGTCTTTTGGATTCGAGCCGGGCCAACCGCCTTCTATATACGAGACCCCGAGCCTATCTAATAAGCGGGCGATTTTGACTTTGTCATCAAGAGAAAAGGAGATGCCTTTCTTCTGAGACCCGTCTCTTAAAGTGGTGTCATAAAGATGGACAAAATTATCTTCATCCACTTTATTTTGCCGATACATCTTGCTTGGCCTCCTCTACCACTTCATTGAGGACAACCCGGGCGACATCATAGAGCTTGTCGATTTGCTTCATGGCATATTCTGCAGATCGCTCGCTCTCCACGGTCACCCGTGCCACCATCTCTTTGCCCGACTCTATAGAATCGGCTTTCAAAGAACAAAGCGAGAAGCTGCGCTGGCGCAAGCGACCGAGCACTCGCTCGAGCGCTCCTTCGCTGTTTTTCATGCTTATATCAAATGTGTATCTCATGCGCTGGTTTCCTCTAACATCTCCGAGTTTGCTCTGCCTGGGGGTACCAGGGGCCAGACATTCTGTCTGGGGTCGATCATCACATGGACCAACATAGGCCCCGGTTCATTTTGAATTTTTTCGATGGCGCCTGCCACATCGGCTCTATCTTTGACGGTGATGGCAGCTATGCCGAAAGCTTTTGCCAACTCTGCGAAGTCCGGATTGTCCGAGAGATCGACTTCGCTGTAGCGCTCGTTAAAGAAGAGCTCCTGCCACTGACGAACCATACCTAGAGCCTGGTTGTCGAAGACCACCACTTTGACCGGTATGTTATAACGCTTCAATGTGGCCAGCTCCTGGATGTTCATCATTATAGAGCCGTCACCGCTGACGGTTACTACTAAAGACTCCGGATTGGCGAACTGGGCGCCGACAGCAGCTGGCAATCCGAAGCCCATGGTGCCGAGTCCGCCTGAAGATATGTGTTTTCTGGGATCGTCGAATTTGCAGTGTTGCGCCACCCACATCTGGTGCTGGCCGACATCGCAGCATATATGGAGGTCACGACCTTTGACTGAAGAGAGCTGGTTCAAAAAGCCGGGAGCATAGACAAAGTCGCCCGGCGCGTCATAAGAGCTGGTGTACTCCTCTTTGCGAGCCAGGCACTTAGAGACCCACTCTTCTATAGAAAGCTCCATATGAAGGAAGTTGAGCGAGGTCTTGATATTGCCCACCACAGGACAATCCGCCGCTCTCAATTTGCTGACCTCGCTGGGGTCGCCATCGAGATGGATGACTCTCGCTTCAGGAGCGAACTCGGCCAGCTTACCTGTAACTCGGTCATCGAAGCGGGCACCGACTGCAATAAGAAGGTCGCATTCTTGAACGGACAGATTGGCTTCTTTAGAGCCGTGCATACCGAGCATGCCAAGACAGAGAGGATGATCGCCGTCTACTGCTCCGATACCATGGAGAGTGGTTACAACAGG
>CAZCBH010000027.1:1752-11875 GCA_964496875.1 uncultured Candidatus Obscuribacterales bacterium
AAAAGCTTCGGCAACTATATCGGCAAGATCTTTGACATCACGGACGATGAAAGAATGTTTCACCACCGGCATCGAGATCCCGTAGATATCGACCTCTTGAAAGGCGTCGGTGCCCATTAACGGGGCTGCGACCTGGCCGGTGACTGCCACCATCGGCACCGAATCTAAGAAAGCATTAGCTAGACCGGTTACAAGGTTGGTGGCACCGGGACCTGAGGTGGCGAAGCAGACGCCTACCTTGCCGCTGGCTCGGGCATAGCCCTCGGCGGCATGGGCGGCGGCTTGCTCGTGGCGGACGAGTATATGCCTGACTTCTGTGTCCACGAGGGCATCGTAAACAGGCATTATCGCACCACCTGGATAGCCGAAGATGATCTCGACCCCTTCTGCTTCCAGCGCTTTTATCAGTATCCCGGCACCATTCACTTTATTTGGTCTCTACTTTCTGTTTTGTATTTGTACTGGAACAGGCTTTCTCTTCTTTCTCTTTCAACCACTTCATCTGGCTTCTAAGCTCTTTGCCGACTTTTTCCACCGGGTGATTGAGGTCTTTTTCTAATAGAGCCTGATAGTTTTTGCGACCGGTTTTGTTCTCTTCCATCCACTCTCTTGCGAACTGTCCGGAGCGAATCTCGTCGAGAACGGTTTTCATCTGCTGCCTGGCATGGGCGTCGACCACTCTCGGTCCCCGGGTGAGATCGCCGTATTTTGCGGTCTCAGAGACGAACTGGTGCATCTTGGCGAAGCCGCCTTCATAGATAAGATCGACTATTAGTTTTACTTCGTGCAGACATTCGAAATAAGCGACTTCCGGCTGATAGCCTGCTTCGACCAGGGTCTCCCAGCCTTGCATAATGAGCTCGGTGACACCGCCGCAAAGCACCGCCTGTTCTCCGAATAGATCGGTCTCGGTCTCTTCTTGGAAGGTGGTCTCTATAACACCGGCTCTGGTGCCACCAAGACCGTAGGCATAGGTGAGGGCGACATCCCGGGCGGTGCCGGTGGCATCCTGATGGACAGCCATGACACAGGGGACGCCGAAACCTTTTTCATACTGTTGACGCACCAGACGACCCGGGCCCTTAGGTGCCACCATGACCACATCGACCTCTTTTGATGGGGCAATTTGTTCATACTGGATATTGAAACCATGGGCGAAAAGCACAGCTGATCCGGGTCTCAAATTTGGGGCGACCTCGTCGTTATAGACCGCAGGCTGAGCCATGTCAGGCACTAATATAGCCACCACATTGGCTTGCTTGGCGGCTTCCTCGGGACTTACCGGCGTAAATCCGTCTTCTGTCGCTTGTTTATAGGAAGCACCACCTTCTCTCAAGCCGATAACAACCCGGAAGCCGCTGTCTCTGAGGTTGAGGGCATGGGCTCGGCCCTGGCTGCCGTAGCCGACTACGGCGACGGTCTTGCCATCGAAAAAGGAAGGGTTGGTGTCTTCTTCTCTATACATTTTGCAAACCATTTTTTTAATCTCCTGGAACTTGAATCTGTAGCTTTTGTAGTGATTGCTTTTAAGAACTGCCGACTTTTGTAGGGGCCCTGGTGCTTGTCGTCTTCATCCAGGTCACGGCTCCGTCGGAAGCAGAGGATACGAGCTGGGCATACTTGGCGAAAACGCCAGAACTATAGGTCTGGGGTCTGGGTTGCCAGTCTTTTGCCCTTGCTTCGAGATCGGCTTCCACATCGAGCTTGCGATTCTCGAGATCGATAATTATTTTGTCGCCATTTCTTATATGGGCAATGGGTCCGCCACAGGCTGCTTCCGGTGCAACGTGGCCGATCATTATTCCGTGGGTGGCACCACTGAAGCGACCGTCGGTTATCAAAGCGACTTTGTCACCAAGACCGGCTCCGACAAGAGCGCCGGATACGGCAAGCATCTCGGGCATACCCGGGGCACCTTTGGGACCGACATTACGAATTACTATTACATCGCCTTCCTGGACATCACCTTCCTGAACCGCTTTGAACGCATCGGACTCTTCATCGAAGACCCGGGCCACCCCGGTGAAAAGCGGTGTTTCATGACCGGCGACCTTTATGACACAGCCTTCCGGTGCCAGACTGCCTTTTAAAATGGCAAAGCCGCCACGTTTCTGGATAGGATTATCGAGAGCCCGCACCACTTTCTGACCTTCGGTCTCGACCGCATTCTCTGCTTCTTCAAATAGACTGAGGCCCGATACCGTGGGTGAATCGGTTATATGACCGGATTCTTTCATACGCTTAGCTATCAGACGCATACCGCCCGCTGTCTCGAGATCCGGTGCGGTGAATCTGCCCCAGGGCTTGAAGTCGACCACTATTGGAGTACGTGCAGAAACTTCGTCGAAATCATCGATAGAGAGAGGCACGTCCATCTCTCTAGCTATGGCGAGAAGATGGAGAACCGCATTGGTAGAGCCACCGGTGGCGGCCACCGAAGCAATGGCATTGACCAGAGCATCTCTTGTAATGATAGACCCTGGTCTTACGTCCTCTTTGAGAAGCTTCATGACCAGGGTCCCACAATCTTTTGCGAGTTGTATTTTTCGTGCGTCCGTGGCGGCAACCTCGTTAACGCCCATGGGAGATATGCCCATGAAGGCTGCAGCGGTGGACATGGTATTAGCCGTGAACTGCCCGCCGCAGGCTCCGGCACCCGGACAGGCACGATTCTCGAGGTCGTTCAATTCGGCTTCGGTCATCAAGCCGGCAGCACAGGCGCCGACTCCTTCAAAGACATCCTGTATGGTCACATCCCGGCTTTGAAACTGACCGGGCATTATAGAGCCGCCATAGATCATAAGAGAAGGAAGATTCAAACGGGCAAGAGCCATTATCGTGCCGGGTATGGTCTTGTCGCATCCGCTGAGCGCGACCACGGCGTCGAACATATGTCCGCGCACGGCGACCTCTATGGAGTCGGCGACAACCTCCCGGGAGACTAGAGAAGCCTTCATAGCCTCGGTGCCCATGGAGATGCCGTCTGAGACCACCACGGTGTTGAACTCGAAGGGGGTGCCGCCGGCTTTTCTTATGCCTTCTTTTACAGCGGCAGAAAGGTCTCGAAGATGGAAGTTGCAGGGTCCTGCTTCGGTCCAGGTGTTGGCCACAGCCACGAAGGGCTTCTTCAAATCCTCATCGGTAAGTCCGGTAGCTTTGAGCATCGCTCTAGCCGGTGCCCGGTGCATGCCGCTTTTGATCTGGTCGCTATTCATAGCCATTTTGAAATTAGTCCTTAAGCAAAACCCCCACACCTTTCGAAGGGGTGTGGGGGTCAGTGTCGATGATTTTAAGCAAATCTCTTAGACTGGCAGCCCACACCCCTGATGCAGAATCAGCACCAGAATAATGTTGACGACCACGAAGATAAGAGAGTTTTGCATTGTTTAGATCAGGATTTGGACGACTTCTCTTGTCTTGAACTTAAATTCGATCCGTGCCAGGAGCGCGCTCGATATCAGTCAAGTTTCAACATCATACTCCCGGACTTATAGAGGTCAACCTTTCTTGAAGTAAGTAAACAAAAGATCGTTACACTTGCGGCAGACGGGCTTGAATGAAGGTCAGGCGACGCTACGGCTGGATATCGCCTCCCTGGCTGCTTTAGCTCCTTCAAGAGAGAAATGGCGGTGGACATAGGCTTTGTTAACCGCATCTATATAGGCATAAAGAGCCGATATCTCGATGTCCTGGTTTTTGGCCCGTCCTTCGGAGCGAAATCCGCTCCCGTCCTCGATAATCACGGTAGAGACGCTCTGGGCATTGATACCGGTGCTGTCCGAATAACTCTCATGCCTTATGATGCGAGTTTCGCCAAACTTCGACTCCACCAGTTTTTTAAGAGCTGCCAGAGCAGAATCTTTACCGGAATGTAAGGCGCTAAAAGCACCGTCTTCACCGAAGAAGCGGCCTTCCAATGTGACAGTGGACTGCTCCCCTTTGCGGCTGTAGTCCACGGCATCTATCTGCATGGGCTGGCGATAAGCGAAATAGTAGGAGATAAGCTCCTCGTCACTGATGCCTTTGCGACGGGCACTGCTCTTATCTTTGATGTACTGCGCGATGGCTGCTTTCTCGCTCTCTTCGCAGATGTAGCCGAAGCGCTCTATTACGGAACGGGCATGGTTGCCGCCTGATAAAGGACCGAAAGTGAAGCTTATTTCTTTGCCTACGGCTCTCGGGTCAAAGGGCTGGTAGGCCATAGGATTCTTGAGGATGGCGTTTGTGTGCCCGCCAGAAGAATGGCGGGCGGCATTATCGCCGGTCACAGGCCAGTGAGGCTGCCGCTTCAACATATGTTCGGCGATGAAATCGGATACTTCTTGAATGCGATCGAGCCTGGCATCAGTATGGACGCAAAAACCTCTTTGTCCTGGCTCTTTGCCGAACTGATCTATTATCATGATGCATTGTTCGAGGGCGGCGTTGCCGGCTCGCTCGCCGACACCGTTCATGCAGCCCTCAATCTGGGTGGCAGCGCCTTCGAATACGGCGTTTATAGTGTTCTGCACGGCAAGACCATAGTCGTTGTGACAGTGGACCGACCAGCATATTTCACGGTCCGGAAAGATCTCTTCGATCATGCGGCGATGCTCTTTCATATGCTCGACAAAATAGTCGGCGCCTTGAAGCTGGGACGCACCGCCTATGGTATCCGGACAGTTGATTATCGTGGCACCGCCTTCCACAGCGGCTTTTATCAATTCGAAGGTAAACTGAAAGTTATCGCCCATGCGAGAATAGCCCTCGGGACTGAACTGCACTTCCAGTCCGGCTTCCTTCGCCAATTTCGTCAATTCATAGACATCTTTGATTATAGCCTCGGGTTTCTCTATGTAAGAGCCAAGGGAAGCCTGCATCAACTCCGGGTCCACCGGCACATAAGTATGCAGACGCCCTTTACCTGTATGAACAAGTGGTTTCAAGGCCTCAATCGTTCTCTCTACCTGCTCCCTACGCAATTGACAGAGTGCCGCAATGATAGGCGAATACTCCATTTCGGCGGTCTTTTCGGCAATAGTTCTTACTATTTCAAAATCGAGGGCGCTGGCGGCGGGAAAACCGGCCTCCAGAATATCGACCCGCATGGCAGCCGCTAGCTGGAAATAGCGGATATTGTTCTCGAAACTCATGGCTGCACCGGGACATTGCTGGCCGTCCCTCAAGGTGGTATCGAATATCTTGACGGGGCGCGAGTCGACTGAATTCATGGAATAGACCTCTTTTTTCAGAATAAAAAATGGCTCTGTCGCAAGACAGAGCCATTTTGAGTAAAAAGAACCGGCCCTGCCTAAAAGATGACTTTCAGTAGCAGCAGGGCCAGGTCCGTATTGATGGACGGAATAACAAGGTTTGAAACGGGTGAGACGTAAATGTTCATGCGCTAGTTTTATACCGGGCCGATTTCAAAGTCAACAAAAATCTATGGGCATTGTAACTTTTGTATTGCGGCTGCAGGAGCCAATTTCGACAGAGAATTCATATATATAATAAGAGATCTGATCTGGACTTTCATCTATAATAGATTTCTCCCTGGAAAACCGAGTTAATAGATGAAAACAGCCCTGAGAACTATTTGCCTGTTGATGATGCTGCTACCGGGCTTCCTGTCGGTCACTACCCGACCCTGCCAGGCGGCACCGGCTGGCAATACCGCCTTGAACAAATACACCGCCCACGTTCTGGGACGCATTCGTGAGAGTTGGGCAACTTACAACGTCAACTCTCTGACAGCTAAAGTTCGCCTGGAGATTGATGCCGAAGGAGCCATAAAAGGAACCAGTCTGCTTAACGCAAGCAATGGAGCAGAAGACGCCGACAAAGCGGTAGAGGCTATTACTTTTGCCACCCCTTTCGGACCGCCTCCATCGAAAAAACCGCTCAGTCTTACAGTGAGCTTCAGGCAGAGTTCGGTGTCGATAGAGGGAGCCGGCATCAGCACCACTAGTGCTACCACATCTGCAGCTAAATCACCCCGATCCCCGGCAATACTCCCTCCTCACTCCACTCAAAGAAGCGCTTCCACCGGAGGAAGATACGATACTAGACAGAGCGCCAGAGAATTGCTCGACTATCTGGAGAATTGAATCGATGAAAAAGACAATATCCGTGCTTGTCGGTCTACTGGCATTTATGCCTTCCGCCTTTGCCGCTTCGGTAAAAGCCGTCAATGTCGACGACCGCAGCGCGATCATCCAGTGGACTGCCGACCAGGCAATAAACAAAGTCTCCTTCAAAATAGAATGCCTGGATGATAAAAAACTGAGTCTGACAACCAAACAGATGATTTTTCCCAAAGCCGACAAAATTGGCGGAATGAGGCTTTTGCTCGCACCGGACAAAAGATACAAGATCTCGGTTATTTCAACGCAAGGCGATGTCCAAGCCAATCTGGGCACCGTCAGCCTCAAGACGCTCCCCCCGGGTAAAAGAAATTCCCTGCCGGCAGTCTTCTCTCATCAACTCTCCGGCACGGATCTTGCTCTTGCCTGGGGCGATTTCCCGGGATTCGTCACCTACCGGCTCACAGTGGAGAAGAAGGACGGGACGGATAAACGGCAATCAGGCTGGATGGATAGACGAAAAAAATACAAATTCATCAAATTGAATCAGAAAAGCGACTACATTCTCAAGCTGGAAGGCATGGATAAAAAAGAGAACATCAAACTGATTCAAAAGAAAGAGATAAAAACCGCCGGCTAGTCTTTGAAAAACTCTCGACCGATATCGACAGTCCGACTATCGGCAGGGTCATGCTCGTCTATCAGGCGACAATCCGGCCGCCTCTTCTTGAATCGAAGCACCGCATGCCGGGTCAGTTTTGGGTTGTTGCGCAGATGAAGCTCTCTCAAACTCTTCATGCCGGCGAGAACGGAAAGTCCCTTATCAGATAGCTCGGTGGTGGAGAGAAGCAATTTCCTGACCGGCAGCTTACGAAGAGCCTCTATGGTCTCATCGCCCACCGACACATCACGAAATACCACCACCTGCAGTGCGGGCATGGTCGCCAGCGCCTCTCCACCTTTGTCGGTGATACCATAGCAGCGCGCTATTTCTATTTCGATGAGATTTTTGCCACCGCTATTATTGTTTTTGAGATATGCACTGATTCTAGCCAGATCGACATTGGTCAATCCATCGCAAAAGCTGAACTCGAGCGACTTTATACTATCTGTGCCTCCCAATACCTTCAGAGAACTCTCGTGAAAAGAGCCGATGTTCCTTAAAGACATATGCCGAAAGCGCTCCGGTCTGCATTCTCGCAGGTCCTGACCAGTAAGAACCCGTACTCCTCTAATGGTAAGAGTATCTTGCTTTACAATGGTTGTGCTGGGCTTCTCGTCTACCTGCCAGATAGTATCGGCCCGGGACATACTATCGACACTCTTCAAAAGAGCTCGATTTGCCTGATTCAAACGCTGCTCGGTCTCCCTGTCTTGAGAAGAGAGATTGAAATAGGCATAGAGAGTTCCGGTCAGTAACAGGAAGAACAGGACCGACACCATTCGGCTGGTCGACAGACGTCTGCCGCCTGACGGATCAGAAGGAAATACATCGACCTCGGAAGATTCGGGATATGGAGGCAGATCAAGATCCACCAGAGCATTTTTCAACTCCTCCATAGTCTGGAAGCGATCCTCCGGACGTTTAGCCAGACACTTTGCCACTAAACTTTCCACAGCAAGCGGGATATCTCTACCCGTTGCACTGCTCAATCTCTCTGCCAGTTTGTTCGCGTGCAAAGAGAGCGTCTCGAGGGCGGTATCGGCTTTGAACGGAGGAGAGCCGCTTATCGCCTGATACATGATGCATCCTATTGAATAGACCTCCGATGCCTCCGTGTACTCCAGTCCATTGACCACATCGGGGCTCATATAATCCGGTGTTCCGGCCAGAGTCATGCCCTGATATTCGGTAACGAAGCCGCTCATCTCTGAGACCTTGGCCACTCCGAAATCTATTAACCGTACATCAACCTCGTCATCATCCTTGTCGGGAAATCTAATCAGTATATTTGACGGGGTCAGATCTCGATGAAAAATCCGCCGACCATGGGCATAGTCGAGGGCGATACAGACTTCTTTCAAAATACCGACCGCCGACTGCCAATCTAAAGAACCGACGGCTTTCAAATGGGACTCGAGGGTAATACCAGGAAAGTACTCCAACACCATATAGGGAATGCCACTATCGGTGGCACCGAAATCGAGAATATCTATGATATTCGTATGATTGAGCTTGCTTGTGGCGCGGGCTTCATCCTGAAACTGTATCAACTGATCTCTATCCAGAGTATGCAGGATCTTGACCGCAACCCGCTTACCCAGGGTCTTATCCGTAGCCAGATATACTTCTCCGTTGGCCCCCATCCCCAGTTTCTTGACAGGCTCGTATCTATCCGTCGGAAAGTTATCAGCGTCTAGATTCATCAAAACCTACACTAAAGGACCTTAAAGCTTCTGGCTTTCTTCTCCAGCTCTTCGGCCTGATCAGCCTGGCCGAATTGACGCAAGACTTTGGCATAGTCGAGAAGACATTGCTGGTACTGAGGGCCGCCGGCACCACCGGGGAGCTGATCGAAAACAGCTATGGCCGCTTTGAAATGATTGAAAGCCTGGTTGAAATCAGGCTCCTTCTTATTGGCATAACAATTAGCCAGCTTATGTTCATGTTCTGCCACGAAAATCTGACGGTTTCCTTTTGCCCTGTATTCTTGTATAGAGAATTCCAATAATGGAATTGCACTCTCATACTTGCCTTCGTTCATATACCGAACCACTTTGCGGTCGGTATCCTGAGCATCCTGCATCTCTTCCGAGCCATCCAGCAAAATGTTATAGGATTTCTTCTTCGGTCCGGTCTTTGATGATGACTCACTCTCGGAGACGTCGTCCTTTGCCACCGCTTTTGGTTTCTCTTGAAAGAAGAGATACCAGGTAGCTACCCCTGCTACTCCAACGCCTACACCGATAGCGACAAGGGTTGCCACCATGACAAGCATCTCTTTCGGGTCTTTACGCGGCTCGAGATTCTCCGACATCCTGAGACTTTTGACGGTGGACCTGGGCAGATCCTGCTTCTCTAGAGTCTTCTCTTTCAAGCGTCGCAAATCCTGAAGGATATCATCCACCGAAGAATATCTATCGTTTAAATTCTTCTGCAGGCACTTCTGAAGGATGTATTGAAAGTCTTCCGGATTCACCCAGCCGGCTCGGGATAACTCTTGCAGGGAAGGATCTACTTCCAGAAGGGGTGGATGAACCACATCGATATGATTGGTGAGGGTCTCGAGCATGGTATTGCCCCGAATCGGATGGGTCCCGGTCAAAACCTCGAACATGACACATCCGAGTGAATAGATATCTGAGCGATTATCAACCCTGGCGCCCTTGCACTGCTCGGGACTCATATAGAGAGGGCTTCCGAAAACTTCTCCGGTACGGGTGAGGGACTGCATCTGATTGGCGTCTTCGGTTACAATCTTTGCCACACCGAAGTCGACTATCTTTACCTGATTGTTGTCGCCGGTATCGAACATGATATTGCTCGGCTTGAGATCCCGGTGAATGATGCCCTTGCTGTGAGCCAGAGAGAGACCGTCACAGATTTTTTCCAGAAGACCGACCGCCTCGGGCAGTGTGTAGAGACCTTCGGTGTTGAGAAACTCATCCAGATCATAGCCGTCAACATAGTCCATCACTAGATACGGCTGGCCGCCTGTGCTGACACCGAAATCGCGATAAGTGGTCAGACATGGATGGGCAAGCAGTCCTATGGTCTGGGCTTCGAGCTTGAAGCGCTTTACCGCTTCTGGATCCTGCCATAGAGTTTTATCCAGAACTTTGAGCGCCAGGGTTGTTCCCAGTTGAACGTGTTCTACTTTGAACACCGTGCTCATTCCGCCTTTGCCGATAGCGGAGATTATTCGATATTTATCAGCAATAATCGCCCCTTCGGACAGATCGCTGAGGTGAACGGCAGGGACATCGGTGGGAGCGTCAGCTGCCGAATCAGCGGTCGAGGGCTCGCCTGGGTTCAGGTGCTGACTCTTCCTGGTAACGTCATCATTCTCATGGTTCATGGAAAGGACCTGCTAAGACCTGTGCTGTGGGACTAGACCCGG
>CAZCBH010000027.1:11975-45671 GCA_964496875.1 uncultured Candidatus Obscuribacterales bacterium
TCTCATGGTTCATGGAAAGGACCTGCTAAGACCTGTGCTGTGGGACTAGACCCGGTTCCCCAAAATAACCTTGACATTGTAGCAGATCAATCAGAATATCTATACGCGTCAATGCTGGGTCTTAGAGGACGGAGAAGCCACCATGGGCGGCGCATCCCCCCTGGTCCTGGTCCGGGACGGCAATCCGCCATCCAGCGCTTGAAGATCTGGTGAGATTTATTGGTATCGACATAGACATCGCCATAGCGATCATCCGGCGCCGCTTTGCTCACCACCACCCGCTGGTGCCAGCAATGCATACCCGATACCGGGTCCGGCTGGACCGGAAAAGTCATGTTCTGATGCACGCCGGCATCGTTCCACCAGACATTCATGCTGTCTGGATCGCTGGAGGTAAAAGGCGAGACGCCCTTCTTCTGGCGCATCAAATACTGTCCTTCGCCTTTTTTATCGAGGTCGACGACGGAAGAGAGCCAGCGATCGGTACTATCACTCTGGGCTAATCTCCAGCGCCCCATGTGATGCGAACATGCTACCACCGACGGTGCGATAGATTCGGTCACCCACGCCCGGGTAATGAAGTAGCCTATCTCGGTGGCAATGCGAACCAGGTCGCCGGTCTTTACCTTGATGCCAACGGCATCGACCGGATTTATCCACAACGGATTGGAATGAGCTATTTCAGAAAGCCACTTTGAATTATTGGATCTGGTGTGAATATGGACAGGCAGGCGAAAAGTAGGAGCCAGACAGAGGTTCTCTCCGGCAAGTTCATTTTTCTCAAGCTTCTCGACCTCCTCTTTGCGGACATGGCTGTCGATATAACAGGGCAGAGCATAGTCTGAGAATCCCCATTCGGATAAAGTTCGAGAATAGAATTCGAGCTTACCAGAAGGAGTAGGGAAGCCCCGGCGAGGCACCCCGTCGATAACCACTCCAACCTGATGACGTCCCGCTTCATCGATGGGATTGGGGAGCGGCACGATATTTACTTTCTCTATTCTGCTCTTGTCTCGATAGACCACACCGGACATCTTGTCGACCACAGCGTCTTCCATATCCTGCTCAGGAAGCTCCTGTTCATGATTCTCATAGACCGATGCCTGAACTTCGAAAGCGCCATTGCGACGCATATATTCAAGAGCGCTCAGCCCCTCTGCCTCGGCTTTCTCAGGCAGTCCGGGAACACTGTTTTCGAATATCCAGCGGTAGTACTCATCGACAGTGACTTTCTCACCGGGTCGATAAGGAGACTCGAAGTGTTGACGAATTCCCAGCGAGCCATCCGGGTCGATGCGCCAGCTCAGCTCTATCCAGAACTGGTTCTCTTCCCAGACCTCACCGGGATTGGTGTCAAGAGTGGTAGCGGTTGCCTCCCCGCCGTCCATGCGCTCTTTTGCCACCTTCAGAACCGGCTGCCTGAATCCTATCCATGAACCGGCCTGGGTTTCGTAACTGTGCAGATCATGACGCTCCGGACCGAGCCCCATGGGTAGTACATAATCGGCGAACCAGGCAGTCTCGCTCCAGGTTGGAGTCAGAGCGCAATGGAGTCCGATTTTATCCTCATCCGTAAGCATCTCGATCCAGGACATACCGTCGGGATTAGTCCAGACCGGGTTGTATACCCTGGTAAAATAGGTGTCGAGCTTACCTCTGCCTTCTTTTATCAGATGAGGGAGAAGAAAACTCATCTCGAAAAAAGCAAGTGGAAATTCGCCTGGCCAGGTAATTTCATTCCAGTACTGAGGATGGGCCGGCAAACTGAAAGGCTTGGGAACGAACTTGTTCCAGGAATTCGGTGCGGTACCGCCCGGAGTGGCAACTGAACCGGTCAGAACATTGAGAAAGAAGAGACACCTTGCTGTTTGCCAGCCACCGAGATTACCGGCAGAAGAGGCGCGCCAGGTATGAGAAGCAAAAGCGGTGCCTGCCCTGGCTATTTCGTCCGCCAGCTTCAGCACTGTGCCCGCGGTCACACCGGATACTTTCTCGGCGTAATCCGGAGTAAAATCTTTGTAGATCTCTTCCAGGGCTTTGATAAACTGTTCGAAATCATCCGGGTTTTCTACGCCTGTACTCTTTAGATAATCCTGCCAGTTCACCCAGCGCCGGACGAAGTCTTGATTGAAGCGCCGGGAGATAATCAGTTCTCTGGCGATGGCAAGCAATAAAGCAGCTTCGGTGCCAGGATAGCAGGGGACCCAATAATCGGCATGAGAAGCTGTGTTAGAAAGACGCGGATCAAAGACCGCCACCTTGGCCCCTTTCATTTTAGCTTCCATTATGCGCTGGGCATGGGGATTGAAATAATGACCGGATTCGAGATGAGCACTTATAAGAAGTATAAATCGGGCATTGCTGTAATCGGGACTGGGGCGATCTATACCCATCCAGAAGGCGTAGCCTGCCCGGGCTCCTGATGAGCATATATTGGTGTGGCTGTTGTGACCATCCACGCCCCAGGCGGCAAGCACCCTTTCTGTGAATACGTCTTCTCCGGGGCGACCGACATGGTACATAATCTCGCGATGGCGCTTTTCTAATATGGCGGATCTTATTCTAGCCCCAAGTAAATCGAGAACCTCCTCCCAGCTGGTTCTCTCCCACTGGCCGCCACCACGCTTGCCTACTCTTTTCATCGGATGAAGAATACGCTCCGGGTCCTGGACCTGGTTTATGGTGGCGGGACCTTTGGCGCAATTGCGCCCTCTGGAACCGGGATGTTCGGGATTGCCCTCGAATTTACGAATGGACATGTCCTCTTTATCTATATAAGCGAGCAGTCCACAGGCGGACTCACAGTTGAAGCAGACCGTCGGAACGATGGTGTAATTCTTCGCAACTCTTCTTGGCCAGGCGCGCGGGTCCCACTCTTGCCAGTCGTGCCATTTGTCTTTTGGAGGGAAGTGCAAGAGTGTTTTTGGAACTTCCCTGACCTCTGAATCGGCTTTTGAGAGCTCACGCTCAATTTTGAGACCGAAGCTATTGATCAGGGCATGGAGCCAGGAGCGCTTTCCTTTAGGTTTTGAAGACAGGCGGCTTTCCATTTGTAATACTCCAATAAATCAATTAACTGAGACGGACAGATTGTCCGGCCATGACAAAACAATGCTCATAGGCGAACAAGCCGATTAAACTGAGCAACGCAGCCACTGGATAAACAAGTTCGAACTGAAAGAGAGAATGACTGAGGGCAAGCGATAGCATCACCACCGGTGTGATACTACCGGCAAAGACAAAACCGCCCCAGAAAAGCTGTTTGTAAGTACCGTAGACCATGATGTTTACAGCCCGGCTCTGAGCCTTTGAAGAATGCTCTACCATGACTTCTCCCAGCAACACCATTGAAAGTTTAGAGAAGATAGCCACGGTCAAGACAAAGGCAAGCAAGGTAAGAACCACCGGCGAGCCGGAGAAAAAAGGAGCTGCCAGCATCAAAACGGAGGAGCCCGCTATCACAGCTTGCAAAAACAGACTGGCCGGAAGCAAAGGATTCTGCCAGAGATCACGCCCTTTAGCCTGGGCAAAAAGATAGGCTGTATAAATTGCGGTCATGATCGAAAGAGGCAGGCTGAGGTTGAGCATCAACTCCAGAAGCACAGGCATATCCGAGAAAAACAGAACCAGGTCGAGCACCAGAGCAATAGAGTAGAAAAGTATGATATACGCCCCGATGGCGAGCCAGGACTTCCATTGTGGCCTGGTCAAAATGGTGAAGAAGCGCTCGGGCCGGTCTAGATCTTTGATAAGGAAAACACCGGTCAATCCAAGAAAGATTAGCCCGGTAAGCGGCCCGAACCACAATAGCCAGTGCGGGCTCGATGAGACCAGAGGTACACCCAGAAAATAAAAGGCATCGAAATGGCTCTTGAAATTGACCAGTCCATAGTGGTGCAGCCCGAACAGAAACCATGCCACCATGAAGACACCGGAGGCGATGCTCTTGGTCCAGAGATAGCAGGAGACATCGCTTCCCCAGGGGGCGCGGTGAGGCACATCATAAGCGACTTTCGCGCCGGTTACTCGATTGAGCGCGCTCGCCAGGGACAGGTTATTATCGAGGACAGGCCCGTGCTCATGCTCATGCTCATGCTCTATCTGATTGGACCACATGTACATGCCGGAAGGGTCATGGCTCTGCGAATCAGGATTGAGAACCGCCTCATCGGCTCCGATATAGAAACACTTCGGCTCGGTGTTCTTCTCGGGCTTTCTCACCTGGGTCTTCTCTCGACCTACCAGTTGAGAAATCTTTGAATTCGGATCGTCGATGTCACCGAATATGAGGGCTTCTTCCGGGCAGACAACAACACAGGCAGGCTCCAAGCCGACATCGAGCCTATGGGTACAGAAATTGCACTTGGCGGCAGTGCCGGCATGGGGATCTATATATATGGCATCGTAAGGACAGGCGGCAATGCAGGCTTTGCATCCTATACAGGCATCGCTGTTGAACTCGACTATGCCATCATCCCGCTTGAACATGGCTGTCACCGGACAGATATCGACACAGGGCGGCTTGGCACAATGATTGCAGCGCAGCACCCCGAAGTGCCTCTGGGCGTTGGGGAAAGTTCCTTTCTCGACATACTTGACAAAAGTCCGATCCACCGAAAGAGGAACCTCATTCTCGGATTTGCAGGCCGTGGTGCAGGCATGACAGCCGATACACTTCCTCTGATCAATTGCCCAGGAATAATTCATACGAGCCCTCGAATCGAATTTCTAAAACTTCTCATGCTTTGATCGTGCTTTCCCGGGGAAAGCCCACTGAACTATAGCTGATTTGCCAGCAGTAAGAAACAACCAGATCCAGCTATTCCGATCCAATCTGAATCTGAGCCTCCGAAATTTAATACTTTTCGTTCATTTTACGCTTTTAGGTCCAGGAGAGCGCTTTAAGCCCTACCCGAAAAACTGGCCCTGCAAAGACATCTTGACAGAATGCTCCAGCGAGGCATACGATAGTTATCGTATATTCAACGCTTTCTTTTAAACGGTGACCACTATGCGCAACCTCAAAAAACTCGAAGCCGAAAAGCTGCTAGAAATAACCGAGCCCGAAGCTCTTTATTCTCGCGAGCCCGAGATGGCAAGAGAAGAATATCGAAGACTGGTCAAAATCTGGCACCCGGATAGAAGCGACCATCCTCTGGCAAGAACAGTGCTCGAGCGCCTCCTGGCTCTATATAAAGAGGCAAAAGACAAGAGCATGCAAGGCACCTGGATAGAGCCAGTCGAGAAAGCCGAAGCGCAGAAAAGAGGTCGTAAAAAGATCCGGCTGGAAGACGGCAGCATAAAAGAGATCTTCCACTACCGCCGCCTCCCTATTGAACTGGGTTATCTCTATATCGACGATAACTCGATTACTTTCGAGATAGAACTAGAATTCGAAGAGCTGATCGCCAATGCCAGAAAAACGATCTACTCGCTATCTCTGAGTTTTGCCGACCGAGAAATGGCAGCGGAGATATCCCGTTATCTGCCCGATATAAAAGAGAGCTTTCGTAGCCGACATCATGAATATCTGGTTATCAGAAAAACTCCGGATCAATTCTTACTGGCCGACACGGGCAAGTTAGAAAAGGAGCATGTCGCCTGGGTTCTGAACAATCTCTACAATCTAGCTTGTTTCTTCGAATACGCCGGTATTACCCATAATGCCATCAATACCAGCACAGTTTTCATCTCGCCTCTAAGACACAGCGTCATGCTTCTAGGCGGCTGGTGGTACTCCTGCACAAAGGGAGAAAAACTGACAGCCCTGCCTGATTCTAGCCTCGAAGTAATTCCAAGAACCATCCTTGACCGCGGTAGAGCCTGCCATGCGGCAGATCTGTCCCTTATCAATGCGCTGGGGCTGTGCCTCTTGGAAGAAGGCGACACCACTCTGAGACCATCTCTCAGAGCCAGAGCAGCCGATACCGCCCTGGAAGCATATCAGAGATGGAAATACGAGGTACTGGAAACGGTTTTCGGCGAATCTAAATTTGTCGAATTGAGAATGGACAAAACAAGTCTATACGGAAAGTAAAAGGAGGACACACCATGGGTACGACAAGATGGTGCCCCGAAGATTGGGCACACTATGTAGATAAATCCAGCCACAAATCTAGATCCGAAATCTTCAGACACAGCCTCGATAGGGACCTGAATCCGCTTCACATAAAAATGAGAGAGTCCTGCGACTCAGAGGCCAATCCGCAATCGACACCGATTATAGTGGCGGTAGACCAGACAGGTTCCATGGGATTTCTGGCCGAAGTTTTGATCAGAAAAGGTCTTGGAGTCTTAATTGAAGAGATCTATGATCGAGCGCCGGTGCCAGATCCCCACATCATGCTGATGGCAGTGGGCGACGCCTGGTGCGATCAGGCACCGCTGCAAGTGACCCAGTTCGAAAGCGATATTCGACTGGCTTCTCAACTGAGCAAATTCTACATAGAAGGGGGAGGCGGCGGAAACGCCTATGAGAGTTACAATCTCCCCTGGTATTTCGCTGCCACCCGCACAAAATGCGACGCCATCAAAAAGAGAGGTAAACGCGGTTATCTATTTACCGTGGGAGATGAGCCACCACCACCGATTCTCAAAAAAGAGCATGTGAAAAACTTTCTCGGCGCCGGACTTCAAAAGGACATAAGCACCAGAGAGCTTCTTGCATTTGCCGGCAGGGACTGGGATATCTATCACATTATGATCGAAGAAGGCAGCTACTTCAGGCACAGCGGCGAAAAAACGAAATCCGCCTGGAGGGCTCTTCTGGGACAAAAAGCGATCGGACTGGCGGATCACAAAGACCTCTCCGAACTCATAGTCTCGACCATCTCGGTGGCCGAAGGCGCCGATCTCGATAGCGCCATCCGGGGTTGGTCGAACAGTACTGCCCTCACTATTAAAAAAGCGCTGCTTCCCTATGCCGGCAAGAAACGCGCAGCGGGCGGCATAACCTGGCTCCGGTGAGCAATTGTTATTCGCCAATGCAAGGAGTACCGATCATGAGAAAAGCATATATAGTCATCGGAGCCAACTACGGCGACGAAGGCAAAGGACTGATAACAGACTACCTGAGCCGAAAGTTTGCGGGCAATTGCCTGGTGACTAGATTCAACGGTGGCGCCCAGGCAGGCCACACCGTGGTAGATTGCAAAACTTCGAAAAGGCATGTGTTCAGCCACTTCGGAGCAGGCACCCTGGCCGGTGCTCCATCATTTCTGAGCGAGTTTTTTATAGTCAATCCGCTTTTGTTTGTCAAAGAGCTAAATGAGTTGTCGGACAAAGGCATCGATCCTGAAATTTCCATAAGCGAAAGCGCCCTGGTATCTACTCCTTTCGATATGTTGATCAATCAAGCCCTGGAGCGAAAACGGGGAAAACAAAGGCATGGCAGCTGTGGAGTTGGTATTAACGAGACCGTTACCAGATCCGCCACTCTACCCCGCTATCAAATCAGGGTAAAAGATCTGCTCGAATCGAGGAAACTCGAAGCGAAACTGGCATTGCTGGAAAAAGAATGGCTTCCTCTCAGGATGTCAGCCCTTGATCTCGATCCTGATTATCTACAGGCTCAACTGGCCGGCGCCTCTTTCGCCAACCTGAACACAGGTTTTCTAGAAGCGCTCAAGATCATGTTAGATAAGGCATCGCTAGCAAGAGGGGAAGCACAGGGACAATACGATGTTGAGATTTTCGAAGGAGCCCAGGGACTTCTTCTGGGTGAAGAGAGAATGGATCTCTTTCCTCACTTGACCCGCTCCCGTACAGGCTGTGCCAACGCGCTAAAATTGATTGAAAGGAAAGCAAAGTCAATTGAAAAAATTGAAAACATAGAGATCATCTATGTGACCAGGAGCTATCTCACGCGCCATGGTGCCGGTCCCCTGCCGAAAGAAGGCGAGCTGCCCCCGGCGTTCAGCGGACTGGGTAAGGATAAAACGAATGTAGAGAACCAGTTTCAGGGAAAACTACGCTACGGTCCTTTCGATTCGGCCACACTAGAAAACTCGATAAACCTGGATCTGAGCATGAGAGACGACAGCCTGCCGGTCAAGCCTGTAGTTGCTCTCACTTGCCTCGATCAACTGTCCGAAACGAACAGCGACTTGAACAGGCTCAGCTACCCGGTCTTCTATAGAAGTTACGGTCCCGACGCGGACAGTATCGAGTCTTCTTCCAGTTTGGTATATAATTCAGGAAATCGATTGTTAAGACCGGATTCTCTTGAACAAGTCAAACAAATTGGACAAGATGCAAACAAGCGAAGAAGACGAATCGAGAATTGCATTTCTATTGGCGTTGCTGAATGAACATCTCCGGCACAGAGAAAACTTCACCGGCGAGCAGATAGAGAACTGTGATCTGACAGCCATAGACACTCACGCTTGCAATTTAATAGAGATCTTCTGTCAGATGGAAGGAGATCTACCAATGCTCGACCGGTACTATGAAAAAGCCGGGATGCAAACACGGTTCACGGATCTTGTCATAGACCTTTATGGCATCCTTGACAAAGTCCTGGCACGGGTCGGCGAGAAAGAATCGGTGGACTACTTTCAGAGGCTGAAGCTGATGGCCTCAATAATTCTCGATCTTTCTAAAGTATAGACCTGGTTTAGGTCTCGGCTTGGGTCTGGGAACGGGCTTCGGTTTCGGATTGGGCCTTGGCGGCACAGGCGGACCCGGGACAGGAAGAGGCTCTTCGGACATTTCAATATTTGCAGCTGTATAAATGTATCTCATCACCCGTTCATAGCATAGAAAATCCACAATCAAGCTATGAATATTTCGGAACTCGAAAAACGGAGGTTCGAATGAATAAAGGCACAGTAGAAAAATTAGTTGGAGTGGAAGACGATCTTTGTGTTTCCATCATCCTTCCCACAACCAGAATGCCGGATAGACGATCCGAAAATGATATCCGACTGAATAATCTTACAGCCGAAGCAAAGAAACGTCTACTGAAATCCAGTGGCAGCGCCAGTCGGAATATCCAGAAGAAGCTCGATCAAAAGACCAGAACACTTGATGCCAGTGCATTCGATTCCGGTCTGGCTATCTTTGTCAGCGATACCATTTCGGAATGCATTCCTCTGCCCTTCCCGGTGGACGAGCGGCTGTCGGTGAATGATAGATTCTTGATCAAGGACCTTATCTATAGCCTGGCCGAGAGTATCGACTATTACATTCTAGTTCTCAGTGAATCAAAGGCAAGCCTCTATCGTGGACACAATCGAGAGGTAAGCCGACTCGAAAAGTTCTTTCCAGTAGAGCACGAGATAGCCGAATCCTCAATAGAAAGATTAGTTTCAAGCAAGCCGGCCGGACGCTGGCTGGGTGGAGAGGGTAAAATCGAGGTGGGCGGCGAAGCCACTGCCACCCCCGGGACCTATGTCCCGAACATGGACTCCATAGAAGCAGAGCGGCTGATGAAGTTCTTCAGAGAAGTGGATGAACATCTGGAAAAACGACTTAAAAAAGAGCCATTGCCGGTGATACTGGCCACTATCGCCAGAAATGCGGTCACTTATAAAAAGGTCTCGAAACATACATCTAGTATAGTTCAAGAACTGCATGGATCACTGGAAGGAGCAAGCATGACGGAACTGGCAGAAGTTGTCGGTCCGGCATTGGAAAAATATCGAAAATCTAGAAACGAATGCGCACTCGGCGGTCTTGAAAAAGCGATCCAAAAAAAACTGGTTGCCTCCGGATTCAAAGAATGTTTCTACCACGCCAGCCAGGGAAGAGCGAAGACACTCCTTCTGGAGAGAGATATGGAGATATTCGGTAAAAAGCGGCAAGGTGGCGATTTCTGCCCATTAAATGAGGATGGGGGGAAAGACGATTCTGTACCCGATTCAGAAATCATCAATGGTGTCGAGGAGTTGATCAGAAAGACGATAGCCGTTTCCGGAGAAGTCGTCTTCCTGGACAAGGACTCTCTAAAGAAGCACGACAGAGTAGCGCTGATTCTCAGATACTGAGGCTGAATCGAAAAGACAGTAAGGAAGGAGGTCTAGGAATAGACCTCCTTCCTTACTGTGTTAACGATTCTATTATCAACAACTGGCAGCTTGGCTCTTCTCTTCTATTTTGCCTGGTTTCTTGAGAGCCTTGATTCGATTAAGCGTTTTAGATGCCCTTCTGACGACATAAGGATTGCTGTCACCTTCCAGCGCTTCGAGAGCTTGTTTCGATGAGTTCGGGTTGGATGCCACCGTATACCGCACGTTTACGCTATCATCATCCACCAGGCTCTCAATCACCTCATCCGGTGCGCTATTGTTATTGGCGAGCGCGGTTCTGACTGCCGAATCGTAATGATCGGCAAGACCCATTAAAACGTCATCAGGAGTATTCGGATTAGCCGCCAGGCGCTCCAAAATGTCCTTCTCGGTCGACTGGGCGAAAAGCGCCAGGAACTTTCGAGGGGTATTGGGGTCCGACGTGATTATCGCCGGAAGATGAGGATCACTGGCCGAATTTAATCCCCATTTTTCTGCAAGTCTCTCGCTATATTTATGAAAAAGTTCGAACGAATTATTAGTTTGACCAAAGCTATTCATTTCTATATCACCTCCTTGAGGTCCGCTATTGCGCTGTCCAATTGACGGCTGGCGTCCTCCAACCTGGTCTTGAATGTAACAGGCTTGGACTCACTTGAACGTCCCGACCACCTTCTTTGATGCCGTCGGCACGATTCCTTCTTTCTATCTTCTACTAGTTTCAATCTATTTCTGTCTTCTGATCTGTGCATAAAGCCTCCTTGAATTATCAATAGCACAGCTGCAAAATCTTAATGCCAGCTTAATTTCAAAACCGGCAATCAATTTTAAAAGCCATGCTATCCATTTCGGGTATCCGGAAACAGGAAGGAAAAGGAGGAGCAGAATATGCACACATGCAAAAGCCTGATGAACAAAGCCTTCAGAATCCTCTACCCGGACAGCACGGTGGAAGAAGCAGTAGAAATGCTAAAAACTGATGATTCAAACCCGGATGGTGTCTTCGTGGTAGAGAGCCGCTTTAGTAAGAAGTTGGTCGGATCGGCATCCGGCAGAGACATCCTTATGAAAGCATATGCCGAAGGTAAATCGCCTTCGGTGACACCACTGAAAGAGGTGATGAACCCATCGGTGGTAATCGCAGGAGAAGAGACCACCATTGAAGAGGCATTGCTTCTGATGCTCAAGAACAGCGTCAGATGCGTTCCGATAGTAGATAGACAGAATACGATGGTCGGTATTCTCTCCATGGATATGGTAAAAGAAAGCGCTGCTCTCAGATTCTCCTGGAGCCGTCTGTTCAAATCAGCAGACTCTCATATCTTCGACACAGACTTCGAGAGAACTCGAGAAGCTTACGAAGAGAGGATGGAGATTGAGCTGGCCAACTTATTGAGCATGATAGACATAATGCAGCTCAAATCGAGAGTTGCCGCCCATGAAGCCAATTTGAACATTGTTCGATCGACTCTTTTTGAAGAGATCAACAGACTGAAAGAAAAGCTCGAAAAGAGATTCTTCGAAATGAAGGGCGCTGATGAAGATAACTGGTACGTGAAGCGAGATCTTTTCGAAAGAAGCAGGCACGCTCTTAACGAGAAACTATTTACTTTGAAAGATCCATTAGAACGCCTGGCTGAAAGAGACTATCCGGTGTCAGCTGATGGTCCGATTCGCTCTTCCAAGTAGGTGGGCGTTTATGAATGAGAACAATCTGATAAAAGAAAAGCGCTGCCAGAAAGCATTTACGATCTCGCAACTCTCGAGGAAAACAGGAATTCCAGCTTTTATTTTAAAGTCACTGGAGAAAGGTTCACGAGAGCCGAGCCTGGAAGAGCTTCATTGTATATCGACCGTACTCGACATAAATCCGATGAGCCTGGTTGAGAGAATGATACGGGATAGAGAAATAGGAAACGAACTGAGATCTCAATAAGGAGAATTTGAAATTTAGCAATCACTCCTTCGGTTTGAGTGCAAGAGCCTGTTTACAAAGAGCAAGATCAGCGCGAGCTTCTTTCGCAAATCGAGATCCGGTACCATACCGGGTCTCGAATTTTTCTGCGGACCATTCCAAATAACCTGCCGCAAGACGATACTGCTTACGCTTCATTAAGGTCTTTCCGACCCAAAATGCAGACTCGAGATACTGCAGCGATTCTTTCTCTGTTCCTTCTTTTTTAGAATTCTCAAGAGCTTCTACAAACCTATTCTGAGCTTCTTCAAAATCTCCATTTCGAAAAGCGGTCTTGCCCTCCTCCAGAGATCTTTCGTTCTCAGGGCGTTCTGCAGTTTTCTTCGACTGGGGAATTTGAAGCGGACCTCTTTTGTCTTTCCGAGACTGATCTTCCGAATTTTTCTCTTCAGCCTTTGCTTCACGCTTCTGCTGCTTATCTTGTCTTTCCGGCTTTTCATTATTTCGCGAGACCGAAGCTTTTTTAGCGGTGGCTTCGGCATCGAATAATCTGGTATCAGTGAACTGAGTGATCAAAGATAGAAGCAAGACCACTCCCAGAGGTATCAAGTACGAGAGTGGATCAATAGATCTGACAATACTTTCAGCCTTTTTTTGACCAGTAGTGTCAGCTTCAGCTGATTGCTCCTCCGGACGCTCGGAAGAGGCGGAATTGGGCGTGGTCACGATTTCTGGTTGCTCCAGTCTTTTGAGTTCCTCTTCCAGAAGCTCTCGATACTCTTCCATGGACTGAATACGATTCTCCGGACTTTTGGCCAGTCCTTTGAAAACAAGCTCTTGAAGTCCTTCCGGAATATCGGCGGTGGGACAGCGATGATTGAAAGGCTCCGGATCATCGTTGACATGGTGATACATACAATCTATGGCGTCGTCGGCTTCATATATAGGAGTCCCGGTAAGACACTGATACAGCAGGCAGCTCAATGAGTAGACGTCGGAGCGAAAGTCCACCTTCTCCCCACGAACTTGCTCGGGACTCATATATAAAGGACTACCAAATACAGTGCCTGCCTCGGTAAGAGTCGGCTCATTTTTGGACTCGCTGTCTTCTTTCTGATCGGACTCTTCTTGGTCTTGAGAGACTTTTTTGGCGATTCCGAAATCGAGCAATTTGATGACCTCTTTACCCTTTTCATCCTCGACCACAAATATATTGGAGGGCTTGATATCACGATGAACGATGCCTCTGGCGTGGGCATGTTCGAGACCGGCGCATAGTTGTATAAACAGCTTGAGACAGCGCCCTGGGTCGAGTAAACGCTCCTCGTTCAAAAGATCGGTAAAGCTTCTACCCTCGAGATAATCCATGACCAGATAAGGTCTGCCGTCAGGAGTCAAACCGAAATCGAAAGTGGTGACTATATTGGTATGACTCAGCCGACTGGAAGCTTCAGCCTCCTTCTTAAAGCGTGTCAGAGTAGCAGTCTGACCGACCAGACCGGCATGGAGCATTTTTATGGCGACTTTTCTCTTCATCAGCTTATGCGAAGCCCGATAGACCTTACTCATGCCGCCGTCACCGATTAAAGCTTCAATCGCGTATTTTTCCCCGATGACCTCACCGCGGGCGAAGTCATTAGATATAGGTGTCAGAGGAAGCTTGCAAGTTACGCACTTTTCCAGCTCTGTTCCATACTGTTGATTGCAATTAATGCACTTTTTACTATTTTCCATTCTTTGCCTTTTCTCCCTGGCATGGCAATTGCATAGCACGGGTCGGATGAAGCCGTGCTATGCAAAACGGAGGCAACGCAAGGGGAGTGTGAATAGCAAATGGATGTCTCGCTGGCAATTTTGGGAACAGGGCTGCTCGTCTTTCTGGCGCATCTTTTTGCAGCAGCGTTTGATCGAGCCAGTATTCCCGATGTCCTACCTTTGATGACCATCGGATTGATCCTCGGTCCTCTATTAGGATGGATCAGTAAGGACAGTTTCGGTGAGATCGGTCCCATCTTCTCGACTATAGCTCTGGTGGTAATCTTGTTTCACAGCGGACTAGAGCTGAAACTCTCCGATCTCAAAAACTCTATTTTCGATGCCACCGGATTGACCGTGGTCAGTTTTGTGTTCACAATTCTGGTGGTCATGTTGGTGGGGACGGTCTGGCTGGGATTACCGCTCATAGGCTCTACCCTTTTAGGCTTTATTATCGGCGGCACCTCGGCGGCGGTAATCATTCCGCTCGTCGGCAAGCTGGATATCTTGAAAGAGACCAAGACCAAGCTTGTGTTAGAGTCATCTCTAAGCGACGTACTCTGTATCGTCGGCACCCTGACCGTGCTTGAAATAGCCTCCACCGGACAACTGGACGCAGGCAAACTAATAGGCTCCACCGCCGCATCCTTTATTATGGCGGCTGCCATCGGTGTATTGCTCGGATTCGTCTGGAGCTATATCCTCTCTTTCTTCCACGAACTCGAAAATGCCATCCTGACCACACCGGCATTTGTTTGCATCGCCTATTCCTTTACCCAACTGCTCGGCTTCAGCGGACCAATCGCGGCGCTCTGTTTCGGTATCACCATGGGCAATATCAGAAATCTCGAGTTGCCTACCGTAGGTAGACTGTTTGGCATCGACGGAGACAGGGGAGGCAAGCTGAAGAATAGCATCGCCGGCAGAGTTTTGTTTGCTGTCGGTCGCTTTCTAAATCCGTCAGCATCTAAAGAGCCACTGAAAACAGATCAGTTCAAGGCGCTCTCCTCAGCCCGACCAACGGGACTGCACTGGATCGATCAGGCAGTTATCGGCGAACTGGTCTTTCTCTGCAAAACATTTTTCTTCGTCTACTTAGGTATCTGTATTCACCTGCAAGATTTCAAACAGCTCTGGGCAGGCGTAGTCATGACCCTGTGGATCTACTTCATACGCATTCTGGCGGTGAAAACAACCCTACCCAAAGAGACTCCGAAAGAAGACGCTCTCAATGCCTGCATATTAGCCCCTAAAGGACTGGCATCGGCGGTGCTGGCGTCGGTGGTCATGCAATACGGATTTCCCTATGGCGAAGTGGTACAGAATGTCGCCTATTCAGTGATTTTGATAAGTACGATCTTCACCGCTGTACTTGTCTTTCTCTTAAAACAGAAGCTACCTCTCGAACCCCATAATTTTATGTTGAGAAAATACGGTGCCGTCAAAGAAGTAGAAGAGCCGGTCTAGCATCGGACCTGCCTTCTTGTGCTAATAACCTGATAAAGTCACTAGAGAGGTTTGTATGAACTGGTTTACCGAAAATCTGGGAACCCTGAGCCGACTGCTCGCCCACCCTGTCTTCGTCAACCAGAACACTGAGATCACAGTATGGTCGATTCTTGTACTGGTTTCGCTTTTCAGTCTGCTTGCTCTGTCAGTAACCTTTCTTGGAGAACGAGTCAAAGAGGCGGTTGAGAAGAGTTCGAATCTACCACATACTACTGTCTCTTTGATTACCAGAGTAAGTCAGGCTCTTATCATATTCTTCGGTAGTACGGTCATTCTAGATGCATCCGATATGGACATCTCGGCCTCTCAGATTTTCGAATTCACCAGCATACTATTCAAGATGCCCCTGATACCAGTCGGGGAGCAGCCTATCACCCTCTGGATGATTGCTTTCGTCAGCATCCTGGGTTATGTGCTGATTTACTTTACCGGAAAGCTACAGCGCTGGCTGGCGGAAAAGCTGAATAAAAGACCCAGTCTGGACTATGGAACAGCCCAGTCGATAACATCCATTTTGAGATATGCATTGATCGCCATCGGCTTTGTCATAATTCTGCAGGCTGCCGGTATCGATTTGAGCACAGTCACTGTAATGGCCGGTGCCCTCGGTATCGGTGTCGGTCTCGGTCTTCAGAACATAGTATCGAATCTGGTTAGCGGACTGGTGGTCATGTTCGAGCGACCGGTGAAAGTAGGGGATAGAATAGAGGTCGGCGGTGTTCTGGGAGATGTGGTCAAGCTGAGTCTTCGGGCGGCAACTATAAAAACCAACGACAACATAGAGATCATCGTCCCGAATAATGAGTTTATCAATGGCAACGTCACTAACTGGAGCCATTCCTCAAGAGATGTTCGATTGAACATCCCTGTGGGAGTCTCCTATTCTTCAGATCCGGAAGTGGTCAAAAAATGCCTGCTTTCAGCGGCGGAAGAATGCAAAATGGTACTCGAGTTTCCGGAGCCGGATGTTATTTTCGATGGCTTTGGTGACAGTGCCCTCAATTTCGAATTGAGAGTCTATACCGCTACCCATGTCAATAAACCCCGGGTGCTCAAAAGCGCACTCAACTTTCTCATCTTTCAGAAGTTAAAAGAGGCGGATATCGAGATTCCGTTCCCTCAAAGAGACCTTCATTTAAAGAGTGGATTTAGAGAACAACAGCAGATTGCACGAGAATTGTTAGAGAATACTTTTTCAGGAGCAGGGAAACAGAATGATCGAGATTAGAAAGTTAATGGTAATCTGCCTTCTCCTCACCCTGGCAATACCAAATACTGTCATCGCAAAGACATCGAAACAGGAGAGAGTGAAGCCGAAAATCGCGCTTGCTCTGGGTGGTGGCGGCGCCCGGGGAGCCGCCCATGTCGGCGTGCTGAAGGTGCTGGAAGAGAATGGTCTGAAGCCAGATCTCATTGTCGGCAACAGTATGGGTGCCATCGTTGGCGGTATGTACTGTGCCGGTGTTCCACTGACAAAAATTGAGCTATTGATTCGGGACGGCAAAGTCAAGAAAGCCTTCAAGCCGGTTCCACCGGTGGTGCAGGTGTTCAAGAAACTGGTTCATGCTTTCAAGTTCTGGGGTCAAGAAGACTTTCCGGGGTTTTATTCTGGAAAAGCGCTGGAAAAATTCATCGGTGAACAGGTGGAAGAGGATCGTCAAAAACTTGAGACCACCTCTCCCAAGTTTGCCTGCACCGCGGTGGATTTAATAGATGGCAACGCCTATCGTCTGGAAGAAGGAGATCTCGCCAGAGCGATTAGAGCAAGCTCCAGTTTTCCACCGCTACTTCAACCGGTCCCCATAGAAGACCACGTCTTCACCGATGGCGGTGTACGTTCCAATGTGCCGACCTTCTCTGCAAAGGGGATGGGAGCCGACTTAATTATCGCCGTCAATGTCGATGAAAAAATCGAGAAAATCGACAGGAAGCAGATAGACTCTTATACGGAACTGATCAATCGCCTCTCTTCGATTATTATTTATCTGAGGGACAAAGAGTTGCTCAAGCAAGCGAATATGGTTATCCAACCGGATGTAAGCGGCATCTCCGTCCTCTCGGTCAAACAGGAAGATTATATCGCCGCGGTCAAAGCCGGCGAAGAGGCAGCCCGAAAATCTCTACCCGAATTGAAGAAAGCCTTCGCCGCAAGAGACAATGGTACCCTTGCCGATAAGGACACAGAAAAGATCTCGTCCCAATAGAATAAAGAGGTTTGAAATAGACTTTGCCCTGGATCACCCCTTCGTACTGTTCCACTAGGTTAAGAAGGGCACCGAGAAACAAGAGATTGTGCTCGCAATCATTCTTAGAGCCCAGTCTCAAAGTACGGCTGATCTCACTGCCTTTAACTTCTGCTAGAACCCAATCGAGAGCGTGTCTGCTTCTAGATGCCGAGGGAAAGAACTGCTGCTTCAGATCGAGAAACTCATCGGTCAGATAGCGCAGATTCTTCTCCGGAATCGTGACTCCGACCAGGGAAAGTACCGGCTGTATTTCACTGTCCCCTTCCAGAAGAGGACCGGGACAACCGGCTTCATCTACATATTGAAAGTACATACCCTAAAAATCTACCTGCTCTTATTTACTGCCAGGACCTATTCTCTTGACCAGAAGCCAGGACAATCCTACTACAGATAACACTGCAAAGACATCGAAAAGGAACCGCTTCACTACTCTGCTACCGATGCGTCGCCTTGCTCCGTCGCGGACACAAAAGAAATAGCTCCGGAATCTAGAGACAATGTACGCCCAACCTTTAAGGTCATAATGTTCTTCCACAGTCTGCCTGGCTTGATCTAGATCCTCGGTCAGCTCGATGGTGCCATCATCACGGCAAGAGACGACATCTTCTGACTCGAGCACCATTTTGACATACTCAGCCTTTTTTAAATAAGCGTTGATTGCCTTAAGATTCTTGCCCAGACCGCGCCGCTTTACAAAGTCCTTGACCAACTTCTCTTTGAGCTGCAGTTCATTCAAAGACTCATCCCGAAGAAACTTGACCGTCTTTTTAGCAATGCTCTTCTTCGTCTCCTGGTCCACAAAAAGCTCCTGGCTGGAGGACTCTTGTGATTGATGAAGATAACTGTCCAGGGTTCTGATTCTCTTTGGAATAGCCAGGGTCTCTTCCTCGGTGAGAACCAGGGCACCATTACCCAGTGCATATAAATTACCGAATCTCTCTTCCACCACATCCGCCACCACAAGGAGATCGAAAGCTCTTGCGGCTCTGTACCGTAACTCCGACTGGTCATTGTCAGATAGATTTACTGAATAACCCATTACAGAGGGATGCTCGATAACAGCATCAACCACCTGGGCACGGCTCCACTCCCCTACCCGTGACTTCATAACCTCTATTACAGGCCACAAGAACATATCGAATGTCGGCAAACTGAACACCTCGCCGCCTCCTGACCCAGTTAAATCTGAAAAGTTAGAGTCGAAACGCATAAAAACCTCCTTCCTTACTAATGTATTCATAGCTTGAAGTGCTTCGAGTATTGCCGGCACGGACGACACCGACCTGTGCTATCGACTGAATAACGACAGATTCAGCGACCTTAACGGAGGCAATAATGGGTAAATTCGAGATTTTTATCGGGTCGGATGACCAATACTATTTTAGATTAAAAGCGGAGAACGGCTTGATTATTGCCGCATCCCAGGGCTATACCAGTAAGCAATCCGCCCAGAACGGCATCGAAGCGATTCAGAGAGTGGCAGCATCGGCGACGGTAGAAGATCTTACCGGCGAAAATGTCCCCACCGGAGTCAACTCTTGAGCATAGCGGCTCTGAGAGCATGAAACATGCCTGAATTGAAAAATTTCAGAAAAGTGACCACCGGTATCTATCGCGGCGGCCAGCCCAATAGAGCAGCGCTCGTTGAACTGGCCGAAAAGGGATTTAAAACCGTGGTCTCTTTTCGCTGGCAAAAAAGAATAGTAAATCAAGAGAAGAGAGATTGCAAGGATCTTGGGCTGGACTTCGTCTCCATTCCGTTGAACTATTCAAATCCCCCCAGTCTTGGCGATATCAAGAATTTTCTCAATGTCCTGGAAGATAGTCGAATGCACCCGGTCTTTGTTCACTGCCTGCACGGCAAAGATCGGACCGGAATCATGGTGGCAATTTATCGCATAATCGATCAGGAATGGTCCGTGCAAGAAGCCTATAAAGAGATGGAAGAATGCGGTTTTCACAAGTACAGACTGCGTCCATTCAAATGGCATCTCTTCAAATTTGCGAACAATCTGGAAAAAAATCTGCTGCTACTTAAGACGGAGAAAAAAAGTGGAAACTGGCAAAGTCAATAAAGTATGTGTAGTCTATAGCGAAAACGCAGGTCAATTCGAAAGCTATCGCATAGAGCTGGCGAACATCACCACCAGACTCTCTAAAACAATGAATGCCTTAGTACAAAGAGTCGAACTCGAATCTATAGAAAAAATTTCCCTGGATGACTTCGACGCCGTCTTTGTGATGGGCGGTGACGGCTCCGTCGGCCGTACCCTGGGAAAAGTCGCCCTGCAGAAAAGGCGGGTGCCGGTAGGAATCATCCCCGGTGGCACCGGCAATATTTTTGCCGAGTGTCTCGGTCTTATCAAAGAAGATCGTGCCAATTTAATAGAATATGCCCTCGATGTAATTGAGGCAAAGAGATTGGCTAGGGTGGATATCGGCATGGCCAACGGCACTCCGTTCGTGATTGATGTGGGTCTGGGACCATTCGCCACCGCCATAACTAAGCCCGAAAGAGAGGAGAAATTTCACCAGGGCATGCTCTCTTATGTAAAGCCGCTTTTCAGCGCCCTTAGAAAGCGCCCCTATAAGTTTCGAATCACCGCCGATGATGAATGTTTCGAGATAACAGCTTCTGGCGTTTTTGTATCGAATCCCCCAGAACTAGGCATAGGCCAGAGTGGAGACCTATCAGGAATTCAAGATGGATTGCTGGATCTTTGCATTATGCAGCCCGAAGAGATAGACGATTACTTTAGAATAGCAAAGAAGTACGGAGCCTGGTTCATCGCCGGTGTCACAGTAGACGACACGCCCTACAAAGTGATGAAAGTAAAATCCGTAGAGATTGAGGCGCTGGCTCCAGCCGCCACAGAAGCCCCCATGGCGCGAATGCTGGATCTCGATGAGTTACCCCTGGAGGAGAAATCCACCAAAGCAGGAAGAGAGTTAAGAGCAATGCGGGATGGAGACCCTTTTGAATTCACGCCCTTGAAGATATCGGTCGTGCCCGGTGCTGTCGACGTCTTCGTTCCGGAAGACGCCCTGGTGAAGAGTTGTACAAGGGCTAATAGAACTGCCGCCAGGCGAAACTGAAAGTGACCTCGGCGGAGGTCACTTTCAAAGAAATCAGCCCTCCAGCTAGTTTGCCAGATGGTCCTGAAAGCAAAGAGCATGGTGATTCTGCCTTACTTCCATCAAAAATCCTTCGATACTCTTAATAGTCTCTTCGGCTCTCTGCCTGACGTAAGGATTAGGGTCCTCAGCTTTCAATCTTCTTAAGATAGCCATCGGTGTTCTCACCGACTCGGCAAGGGCAAATCTAACATCCGGACTGCTGTCATAGGACAGCTTCACCATAGTGGTGCAATTTGCCGCCGGATTCAACGCCACAGATCTACGAACCTCTTTAGAAGCATCGACTGCAAGCATCATCAAAGTATCTACCTTGCATGCCTGGTTCGATGCCACGCGTTTACGGACCTTCTCCTGTTCTGACTTGGCAAGCCACTCCAGTTCCACAGGAGCAGTGTTTAGAGAACCTGCCTTCAAATGTGTATCAGTCTTCTTTGTCATAATGTCTACTCTCACCTCCTCTTTCTCTTTTGTAATGTCGACTCAGGCGCTCTGGCTCTCAAGCCCTGCGCCGAAATCGTATTGATAATAGTCGGCGATATCAGCAAGGGAAATCACCCCTTGCAAAATTCCCCCGCCGTCCACCACCGGAATATCGGTGATACCATGGTTGCTCATCAAAGATAGAACAAAGTCCACCGGTGCATTGGCGCCACAAGTAACGAGGTCTCGTTCTCCGTCCATCACATCCTTGACCAGGGTATAGACCGGATGACGTCCTTCGCTCAAAACTCTTTCTATCAAATCTCTATCTGATATATGACCGACAACTCGTCTCTCCCGGGTGTCACTCACTATCGGAATGTAAGATTCGTTGGTGAAACGCATAATCTTGGCGACTTTATCTATTCTGGCGCTTTCGCCACAACAAATAACTTCAGTATTCATCAATTCTCCGCACAGTTTCATAAAAACCTCGACTTCCACTTGCTCTGCTATTTCGGTAACTGCCTTATCAATAGCATGATCAGGGGGTCTCGATGCCTTTGCGGAAAATAGTCGAACGAAGCCTTCGCCTTGCCCAGTCCATTTGAATTAACTAGGCAATAATCGCTTGAAGACCCTGTTGAGTTGCTCTGGCTTTCAATTTGCGCATCGCTTTGCAAGAAGCCTTGCCAACCTGATCGCGGGTCAGACCGAGTTCCTGACTGACTTCGCTGAGAGAACGCTCTGTGCCCCCGCCGAATCCGAAACGCATCCGAATTACCTGGCGCTCTCTTTTAGAGAGTCCAGCAAGGAGCTCATCTACCTGCTTGCGTACGAAGCCGGCATCAGCCTTTATATCAGGCGCAAAACTCTCTTCATCGGGGGTCAAATCTATGAGGGCACATTCATCACCTTCACCATTGGTGACAGGCTGATCAAGAGAGACGGAAGGCTGGGTATAACCGAGAGCCTTTCTAACTTTGTCCGGCTTGACAGAAAGAGCCAGGGCGAGTTCTTCTTCGGTCGGTTTACGACCAAGACTGAGGGACAACTCTGCCCGGACACGTCTCAATTTGGTCATGAACTCGTTCAGATGAACAGGCAGCCTGACCGTTCTCGATTTGTTCGAAAGCGCTCTGGTCATAGCTTCGCGCACCCACCAGGCACCATAGGTGGAAAATCTGATTCCTTTCTCCAGGTCGAATTTATTGACTGCGTTTAACAAGCCTATGATTCCTTCTTGCATCAGGTCCACCATCGGCAAACCTCTATTTCTGTATCTTCTAGCTAGAGATGCCACCATTTTAAGATTGGCCATCACAATAAAATTACGACTGCGCTTATCACCATCCTGGGCAAGTTTGATAATTTGTCTCTCCTCTATTACTGAGAGAGCTCTGATCTTGCCAGCACACTGCAATAGCGAATTGACACTGCTAGTGCCTCCCGGAGAGTTGAACGTTCTCGAGATGTCATCCGACGAATTCTCCAGCAACTCTTCAACAGAAAGATCTTCTTCAAGCTCCAGTTCGTCATCGATATATTCGGATGACTCGATAGCACTCGACAAAATTTCCATATAACCTCCAAAAAATCACTGTTAAGCCCCGCCGCACACCCTGGGGCAGCGCTCATCTCTCAATCAAACTCATTTGTATTTCTCAGGGTCGGTAACTGAGAACCAGTTCCTTATCAATTAAGGCTGCTCTCTCGACCCACTGTATTCAATATACTACATTCACCTCTGTGTGTCAAACATTTTGTAGGTTATAGTATTCATTTTTCCGTTTTTGTATACAAATCAACCGGACATTGCAGTCTATAAGCTAACTTTCCTCCATTCTCATATGCCAGCAGCCTGTATAAAGCAAAAGCCATATCGCTGTATCCTGGTCGATATGGCTTCCAACTGGCCTTGAGACGCACTAATTCCTGGCAGCAAGCTCCTTTTCGCCCTCCTGCCTTTCGTTCTCGCGAGACTGAAGTTGTAGACTATTATCAAACTGCAGGACCCGGTATGGATAGGGCATGTCGATCTCTTTCTCATCCAGGGCTTCCTTTATTGCTTTTATAGCGTCGTGCTTAACCTGCAGAAATGAAGACTCTCTCTGGTTCACCCAGAGATATACTATGAAATCGACCGAAGAGGATCCAAGTCCGGTCAGATATACAGCCACTTCCGGATCGGCAAGAACCCCTTCCACTGACTTGACCGCCTGAAGTATAGCTTCTCTAGCTTCCTCAATGGAGTCACCATAACCGATGCCCACAGGGATCTCGATTCTTCGATCGGCATAGGCGCTATAGACTTTCACATCGTTGTCGAATACATCGCCGTTAGGAACAATAATCTGTTTGCCATCGAAAGTCTTTATATAGGTAGAGCGAACATTAATCATCGTCACTGTACCGGAATGTCCCTTTGTCTCGATTACATCTCCGACCGTGAAAGGCTTATTCCATAATATAAGAATTCCGGCAACGAAATTCTGGAGAATATCCTTGAACGCAAAACCGATGGCCACGGAAGATAGACCCAACCCGGCAATAAGAGAGCCGGGCTCGAAGGAAGGAATCACTACCACGGCTGCCAGCAAAACCCCTAGGATTCTTACTGAAATACCGGTCAAACTGGCCAGAATGGAAGCCAGGGTGAAGTCCATACTCGAACGATCAGATATCTCTTTAACAAGATTCTGGAGTAGACCGGCAATGTAATTGAACCCGGCTATTACCAGGATGCCCGCTATAAATAAAGGAATGCTCTTGACGAAACTCACACCAATTTGAGTCATGGTATCTAGTACCAGATTCAATGCTTCCATGAAATCCTCCCTTGTCTAATCAGCTTACTCGATAACTCCTAGATCAAAAAGCCAGTACCAGCGCCGTCGCCAGAAGTACACCATAGGCGGTTCCGGCGATGATATCGGCAAGGTCGGGACTGAACGGGTCTATACGATTAACCTTTCTGATGTTACTGTCCATTATCTGTACCTCTTAGATGATCTGAATAAAAATTTGTTTGCCTTTCCTGAGCAACTGTAGACAATATACCATCACTTGCACACTATAGTCAACATCCCTGGATCAAGCACGCCCTGATAGAGCCATATATCTATAATCTCCAGAGTTACAGTAAGCCGACAGACTACGACCTGTACTCTCTGGCATACAGGCAAAAAAAACGAGCTACCCGGGCAGCTCATCTCGAAAAATCTATTCTTGAAATTACTTCAGCTGTTTTTAAAATCTTCGGCTTCAGCGATTAAATCAAGCACCGAAAGATCGAAAGCTCTGGCTAGTTTACTGAGAACATCGAGACTGAAATTTTCTTTTCCCTTTTCCAGGGCCCTAATTCGACGGGCAGAAAGATTGGCGACTCTGGCCAGATCTTCTTCTGACCAACTGTTCTGCCCACGCTTCTGAACTATCAGATTAGATAGCGCCTCCATCAATTCCTCCTCTTTCTGGTTGAGCAAATTTTCCTCTCTTATGTAGCTCGCTCATCTTAAATAGCAGAGAATAGTATTATTTATACCACATCCCATCAAAGGATTCAACCCAGCCATAAAGCAATCGCGCCTGCAAGACCTGAATTTCCAGACCAATTGAGTATTCTTTACTCTACAGCACCGAATCGGTCAGCAGGCAGCGGCATCGTCCGGCGGCGTTAATGCTACGTACTTGTAAGAAAAGGAGGTCGAAACATGACCAAGAATTTCGAGAAAAGACAACAATTTCGAGACTATAAAGCGGCTCGCGAAAGTCTATTGTCCTTAAAGAACTTTTCTATGGTGCTGCTTTTAGTGCTGGCAATAGCTTACGGATTATGCCTTATGGCTCACTGAAAACCTTTCTGAAGCCGCGAGGAATGAAAGGAGGTTATTTATGTTCAACAATACATACTCTAATCACGAGAATTTCACCACATTCTCTACGTTATCTTTGATACTGGCATCGGCAATGGTGCTGATGGCCTGGAGCATCAATCTTCAAAACCCGATATTGACCAGACTGAAAGTACCCGACCTTCAAATAAGGACGGCTGATCCTGTAATTTTACCGGGATTCGAAAGAACGAGAGGTCTCGTCGGTCCTGATGATGAGACAATCTTGATAAAACCGGCTATGGAAGGCTTACCTGCTTGAGAGATTCGACTATCACTACTCTAACGTCAGAGAAAAATAAAATGTGGTGCCCTCTCCCGGCTTAGAATCGTACCAGATGCTACCGCCATGAAGTTCTACTGTTTTTTTGCAAATGGCTAAACCGATACCTGTCCCAGGATAACTGTTAGGCTCCAGTCGAGAGAACATGTCGAAGATCTTGTCGCCGGCAGATTCTCCAATACCGATGCCATTATCGCTGATTTCAAAAATTGCGCCCTGTCCCTGCTTCTTGCAAGATATCTTGACCCGGGGCGCAATCTCTCTGGCGCTGAATTTTATCGCGTTCGAAACTAGATTTTGAAAAAGAAGAGAGATGGTAGAGCGATTAACCCTGGCTTTCGGTAATCTGTCAACCTCTACAATGGCACCGCGCTCTTCAACAACTCGTTGAATGTCGGCTAAAACGCGCTGAACAAGCTCGTTCATATCCGTCATCTCAAGCGAGAAGTCTTTCTTACCCAGAGAGCCGTAAGTAAGCACATCTTGAATGCGCTCGGTAGCCCTCAATCCAGCCTGGGTCATAAATACGAGCATGGAACCCACCTCGGAATCAGCATCCACGTCAAGCTCATCGGCCACCAGATGAGCATAGGTGGTCATGGTACGAATCGGCTCTTTGAGATCGTGAGCAACCATCCAGGCAAGCTTCTCGAGTTCCACATTAGTCTTGGCCAACTGGTGAGCCTGACCAAGGAGAGCCTCCTCTGCCTGTTTTCGGCGAGTTATGTCTCTTGCGATAGAGAATCCGGCTATCACACGACCAGAGCTGTTTTTTAATGGTGATACCACTAGAGAGACATGCACCACTTTCTTGTCCTTCGTCAAGCGAATGGTTTCATAGGCATCTACCAGGCGTTCCTCCTTAAGAGCAGCGAGCAGTTCGGCAATCTCCTCTTCTCTCTCCTCAGGGACGATAAGAGAAAGAGGCTTGCCCACCGCTTCTTCGGGGGCGAAACCATAAAGCCTTTTGGCGCCGTCATTCCAACTCTCGATGATTCCGTCGAGGGTAAAAGAGATGATGGCATCCACCGAAATCTCTACGATGCGAGACAACTCGTAGCCGGAGGGAGTAGAAGCGCTCGAATCCTCACTCAACGCTAGAACAGGATAAGCACCTGACAAAGAGCTGCGCTCCTGGACCGAATCACCACTGTAACTATCTATAAGATTGCCGACCAGATCATCCCTGGAGGTCTCGGTCAATTTGGGCTGAAAAATGATAAACCATAGCCCTTCTTCGGCGGCACTCTGCTTCAAAGAGGCAGTAAAATCGTGACGCTGCTTCCTCCCTCGCTTGACATGAACATCAAAGTTGACTTCTTCACTGCTGGCTGAAGCCAGAGTCAACAATTCTCTGGTATCTTTGCGCAATCGCGCGTTCAAAGAGACGGTCCAGGAGAAGCCCCCCAGATCTTCATCTTTCAATCCGAAGAGGACGGAGAAGGATTGATTAGAGCAAGACATATCGTCCGGGCTCTCTCCCCAGAGAATCGGCACCGGCATCAAATCCAGGGTGCCTTTCATTGCTGTCAGTTGTTTCCTTTTACTCATCTACGTTTAATATAGCTGACTCTATATATGGTACACGAAGCGAATCTGCATCGGATACGCATCTAAATAAATTCGTTGTGCTAGGGAAGAAGGAAATCGGAAACACAGGAGAGAGTTATGAACAAATTACAACTCAAAGGAAACTGGAATCAAGTCAAAGGGGCTATCAAAGAGAAGTGGGCTGAGCTCACCGATGACGATATGCTCGCAATTGAAGCCGACAACGACAAACTGATCGGAAAGATTCAGGAGCGTTACGGCATTCGTCGCGAACTGGCCGAAAAACAGGTTGAAGAGTACCTGAACGCAAATGGCTGTTGCTGATTCTAGTCAATTCGCCAAAGAGGCGGGTCTTTAAAAGACCCGCCTCTCTTTTTTTACCTGAGCATGTAGTTCACGATTGGAAAGCCTCTCGATTTGATAGACCACTAAATTCAGGCGGTGACCATCTCTTCCGTACCGGCATCGGTCAATATGCCGATGAACAAAGTGATCAGTCCACCCATAACAGCCGGTGTCCATCCGGATACAGAAAGATATGCCGGCATCACATCAGAGGTGAGCATCAGAACATAAGCAGGAATCAACCAGAATCCAAGGACCCATAATGGGATCAACAAGATTAGCCCCATACCGAGAGTTCCCACCGCCACCACTGCGGTCAACGCCGCCGCCACCCAACTGACAATCATGCCAAGAATAGAAAACAAAAGAGCCAGTCCGAGCGAGACCCAGAATCCGCCATGGACCTCGATACCTGGTATCGAAGGCAATACAAAATTAAATGCCAGGGCCAAAATAATCAGTCTTGCTAGAAATGCCATTCGTTCCTCCTCTACTCGCCCTGCGAGTCTTCTTAAAATCAATTTCTTAAATTGTCCGCCCTTATTTGATAGCGCAGATCACTTCCGGTGATGCACGTGATACTGGTGGCGGTTATATCTGTGGGACTTCTGGTCGCGGTCGGAACTCCAGTGGCAGCACTGTTTGCCTGGAGACACCGACGTTTTATCATAGAGAGATTCGGCAAAGAAGACTATGAAGATGTCCCCATGATCGAAGAAGAACCGAAAGATTCCAAATAAACGGATGAAAACAAAGAGAGAAGCGACTGATCATACGTCTCTTCTCTCTTTTGAATTGGTTGCAGGATTGGTGCTGCCCCAATGGACCCGATCCCTCAGCTCCCTCTACTGGAGTACCTGCATCATTGTAATTACGTTGTAGCACATGCCGAGGAAAGGTGAGGTTAATGTCATCGATTGTAAAGAGTATATACTCGTCGGATTCAACCCGACAGCACGTTGTCAGCGAGGAGACTATGCGCAAAGAGATTCTTTCCATTTTTGTTCTGGGGTCGGCAATTCTTGGATCAGCCCTGACAACAGCCCAGCCACTGGTTGCAGCCGAACTAGCCAAGGAAAGCCCTGTTCTGATTGCAGCTAGAAGAAGCAGCCGGAAGAAACCAACCCCTCGCAAAACCAGTCCAGCGATTAAACCCTGGCATGCCGGACTCGATATTCCATATAAATCCTGGCTTCCCAAACACAGACCACACCGGGTGCTTCTCTGTGTCCATGGTCTTGGATTCAGCAGCAAGTCCTTCGAACGCTTCGGTCGCTTCATGGCAGCCAGAGGAATAGCCGTCTATGCCATAGATGTTCGCGGTTTCGGAAGCTGGCGCCGCAATCCCGAAACCAGCGAAGTGGACTTCGAAGCCTGTATAACCGACCTGGAAAACGCCCTGAAGCTCTTGCGCAGCAAGCTACCGGGCACAAAGATTTATCTAGTGGGAGAATCCATGGGTGGTGCCATATCCCTGGCGGTCACTTCCCGCTATCCGGATCTGGTTGACGGCCTCATCTCCTGCGTTCCTTCCGGCGAGCGCTACGGCGATCTCAAAGAGAAAATAGTGGTCGGCGCTCATTACATAGAAGACAAAGACAAACCGATTGATCTCTCGTCGGAAGTTATCGAGAAAGCCACATCGGATGAGGATTTGCAAAATCAGCTCAAGTCAGACCCGACTATAAAGATGGACCTGACCCCGGAAGAGTTGAAGCAATTCAACGCCTTCATGAGAAGCAACAAAGACAACGCCGCTCTCATAGAGAAGACGCCTGTCCTGATGATGGCTGGGTTTGAGGACCGCCTCGTCAAACCGAAAGGGACCATAGAACTCTTCAACGACATCACCTGTCCCGAAAAGATTCTGGTGGTGGTAGGAGACGGAGAGCACCTGCTTCTGGAAGAGTCGGAGTTAACCAGAGAGAACGGCGCCCTCATCTACAACTGGCTGGTCAATCACTAACCGGCTCTTTCCTACTTCTCTTTCTGAGCTTCCACCCGCTTCTCCAGACTGAGCTTCTTGATCTCGACGCTTATATCGTTGAGATCCTTCTCCAGTTCAATCCGATTTGCGGTGCTCAGTGTGCTCTCATCGTCTCTCTTGAGCATCTTCCGCTTTTTTCGAGCGACCATAGAAAGCTTCTTCCTCAGTTTATGCGCCTCTTTATCAGTGAGTTCATTGACTTTCTGAGCCTGGTTGACATCCTTCATCAGTTGAATCTGTCGATCGTAGATTGTGAACTCCTTAGCTAGAGCCGAAGTGGAGACAGCAAGTGAGATTGCTGCCAAAACAACGGGAACGGTTTTTCTAAGGGTCGCTCTGTAATTCAACATAGGCTTCGATCTCTCCTTCAACTTAATCTACGAATCGGCTGTAATCATAGTACAACTAACCACCTAATAATCGATTTCAAGCGGGCCAGTCTTCAAGGATAAAACGAAAAACCGTCCCACCCTGCGGTGAAGCTTCGGCGCGAATCACTCCCTGGTGAAGCTCGACGATTTTCTTGACGATGGCAAGGCCCAGTCCCTCTCCCGGATAGCTGTCTCCGTTCAATCTCTGAAACATCTCGAATACCCTGGAGGCATTCTCTTCGGCGATACCGATACCATTATCCGCTATCGAAATAGTCCAGAAACCGCCTTCAAAGCTAGCTTCTATCTCTATGACAGGAGGCTCATCTGCCTTGAATTTAAGGGCGTTATCGAGAAGATGATAAAAAACCTCCTCCATATGACCGGCATCGGCACGCACCACCGGCAATTCTTTCACCTCTATTCGGGCACCACTTTTATCGATGGCCGCCGATAGATTTTTGGTCACCCTGGTCACAACTTTATTGAGATCTACAGCACCAGTAGAAAACTCTTCTTGATCGAGCTCGCTGTACTTCAATACGGCATCGAGACGCTCCATCGCCTTTACCGAAGAACGGGAGATATAGTCGAGAAACTGGCGTCCTTCCTCGTCAAGGCACTCCAGATAATCGCTCTCTAAAAGCCTGGCATAGGTAGCCATGTTTCGGACAGGTTCCCTGAGGTCGTGGGCGGCAACCCAGGTGAACTGTTTCAGCTCTTGATTGAGGAGTTCGAGCCGACGAGAGGTCTTGAGCAACTCTTGTTCGTACTGTTTCAAGGCGGTGATATCCCGGAAGATGGCTGCACCGCTGCCGACTTTGCCATCATCGTCGAGAATCGGAGAGACTCGCAAAGAGAGATACAGCGATCTGCCCTCAGGGTCTATGTAGGATATTTCATGGATACGATGGCTGGCACCGCGATCGAGCGAAGCGATCACATTTTCCATCTCCGGTCCGATAAGATGTTTGAGAGTCTTGCCCATGGTCATTTCGACAGAATAGCCAAACAATTCCTGGGCGCCGCGATTCCAGCTCAAGACCGTGCCGTCGAGCAAAAAGCTTACTATTGCGTCCTCCGAAGATTCGACGATAGAAGCAAGCAACTTGCTTCTAAGGTCCTTATCCGGACTTGCTCCTTGACCGGAGGCTACCAGTCTATCCAGATCCATATCGATTTCTGATTATCCCCCGGGACCCTACAGAATCATTTTAGAACAGAAGCAAAGATTGCGTATGAACGAGATTGCCACGGCTGCCAACAGTGTTTGGATAGCACGAAGCAGACAATCGATGCTCGAATTGAATGGCAGATTTCTCGAAACCCGCATCGAACTTGGATTACTGAGCTATAAACTAGCGAGTATTCCCACTTCCGATCCGCCTGAACAAAAATTATTATGAAAAACACAGCCCATAAGATGCCCCCGACCCAAAAGAAAAGCAAGATGACCGGACATTCGAAGCTTACACTAATGGAAGCCTATGTGATGGCTGTTGGAGGAATGATAGGCGGTGGCATTTTCTCTGTTCTGGGATTGGTCCTAGAACTCTCCGGTCCCTGGGCGGCGCTGGCTTTTCTAATGGCCGGAATTCTTACCTATATATCAGGGCTTTCCTATGCCGGACTCTACGAAGAACAAAAGGTGGCGGGAGGTAGCGTCGCATTTATACATAATGCCACCGGCAGTGCCAGAACGGCAGGTCATGTGGGCTGGGCACTTTTAATAGGCTATATCTTTACCAACGGACTCTACGCCTATACCTTCGGACACTATCTGGCCAATGTTATAGGCACAGGGGAGCTGGTAGCCGAATCAGCAGCGATTATCATCACCCTGGCAGTAGTGGCAGTCAATTTGAAGGGTGTGGGAGAATCAGGATTTACAGAGTTGGTAACCGTCTGGGGGAAGCTCATCATTTTAGGAGCCCTTGGCATATTCGGTCTTATGCACTTCGACACGGCAAAACTTGCTGTGATGCCGGACAAAGGTCCGCTTTCCGCCTTACTGGCAGCGGCGATTATCTTTGTGGCCTATGAAGGCTTCCAGCTACTCACTTATGACACAGATGATATGGAAGATCCGGAAAGAAATCTCCGTCGAGCAATGCTTCCTTCCATAGTGACCTCCACCGCGGTCTACGTCTTGATCTCTATCAGCGCGATTATGCTTACTTCTATGGATGAATTGATAGAGAAAAAGGAGGTCGCTCTTGCTCTGGCCGGTCAAACCGCATTCGGCTCCTGGGGGCTCTGGATAGTAACCCTGGGTGCGCTATTTTCAGCTGCATCGGCTATTAACGCCACCATATTTGCTGCATCCAGACTGCTCGCCATTCTCGCCGGCATGCAACAGGTGCCGGTATGGCTTATGAAGAGATCGAAATCCGGACTACCCAGAAGAGCAATTGTATCGATAGGTATCGCCGGCGGTTTCTTTGCCGTGGTCAGCTCGATAGAACAGATCGTCAGCTTCGCCAGCCTGACATTTCTGTTTGTCTTTGCGATAGTAAACTTCCTCTTTGCCCGGTCGACTTCGAAACAAAATTCTAAAGTCATCGCCTACCTGGCTTCTTTTCTATTGGTCATCGCTCTGTTAACAGCCTCAACCTGGATGTATCTATACCGAGCAGATGAATTTCATACCGCAGTCGGAATAACAATTTTGCTGGTTATGGCAAGAACCTGGTTCGTATTCGGCTCAATGGCGGCAAAAACGGAAACTCGGCAATAAATTCGAACCTTCGTGCTAAAGATACAAAGAAGAAGAAAGGAGAAAACAGATGATTAACGAAATAAGCGAGAAACCCGATATTTTCCAGCTTCTCGAATTGCACGAAAAAAGATATATCAAAGAGCTGAACTATCTTCTCAACAATCACGAAAGGCTCTCTACCGCACAAGGTCTCGAGCGCACAAAAAGAGTATTCGACAACATAAGAAAGCATCTGGCTCACCAGGACCGGCTAATAGCCTGTGGAGCAGACTGCGATGAATCAGTCCGTTCTATCGAAGCATATAAGAAAGTCAGAGAAGAGATTCTCGAAAAGATAAACCAGATTGTGCTCATGCATGTGGACGAACCGGAATTCTTAGAGGGTATGCAATCCTTGAGAACAGAGGTTTTGACCATGGCAGAGCTCGAAGAGGCGCGGCTCTATCGAAAACTGAGACGAATAATAGACGAAAAGAAGCTCGCGGCGGTCAGAGAAAGCATGCTCGAAGATTTGGTAAGTAGTGGCAATAAATAGAACGGGTCTCAGTCTTCACGATCAAGCTTGAAGTCGGAGGCTTTCACATTTGCCAGGAAAGACCGAATCTCTTGATCTTCTTCGCTATCGGGGATAGAGTCTTCTACCAGATTGAAGCCGTCTCCGCAAACTTCCAAAATCGCAGACTTGGCGGCAAAGACTTCCTGGTCGACATAAATAGGCACTCCGGACCAGACCGCCAGTGCCACCGCATCCGATGGACGGGCATCGATTATTATATCGGCGCCGTCATTATCATCTTTCTTCTTCTTTACATGAATATCCGTATAGAAGACTCCATTTGCAACCTTGCGAATTTCCACATAACTCAACTCGCAATCAAGTGATTCTATGATTCGAGACAAAGCTTCATGGGGAAAAGGATGAGAAGAAGGCGAGCCTATCAGTGCATTGCTTATATTGATAGCATCAGCCTCTGCAATCCATATCGGAATAGCACGTTCACTTTTCTTGTCGGCAAGTACCAGAACGGAATTTTGAGAATCCGCGGTTGTTCCAAGCCCCAGCAAATATAGCTCTTTCTTCAACACTATCCTTTTCCGGCGATACAGGTTCTATCTCCTAATTCCGAATCATTATAGAGCCCACTTGCCCTTGCGCGATAGCAGCTCTCAAATTCACACAATACAGAACCGCACCGACAAGCAGAATTATCGAAATCCCCCAGAACCATAGCATCAAGACCATGACTCCGCCAAGGGGTCCGTACATCTCATGGTAGCTGCTCATATGGCTGACATAGAAGCGAAAAATCCCGGCAGCAAATAGAAATGCCGGAGTTGCAAGCAGGGCCCCGGGGGTGACCAGAGGGTGATACCGAGGTCCGGTCGGACCGATATGCAAAAGCAATGTAAAGCAGCTTAACAATACTTTCCCTGCACCAAGTCCGGCGAGGTCTGGAAAAGACCAGAAAATGCGATGCATTAGTTCAAGCTACCTGATCTGCGGCACTGAACTCGATATAAAAAGTGGTGCCTTTTTGGGGAGCGCTTTCCAGCCAG
>CAZCBH010000027.1:45771-52281 GCA_964496875.1 uncultured Candidatus Obscuribacterales bacterium
GGCACTGAACTCGATATAAAAAGTGGTGCCTTTTTGGGGAGCGCTTTCCAGCCAGATGCGTCCATGGTGCAATTCCACAATCCGTCGCACAATAGACAGACCGAGACCGGTACCGGGATATTTGTGGTCAAGTCTTTTGAACATTCCGAAAATGGTATCACGGTGCTTCATGTCGATACCGATGCCATTGTCGGCTAATTTCATGAGCACTATAGAATCTCTTCGCTCCGCCTCAATTTTGATGACCGGGAATTTTTTAGAGCGAAACTTGATAGCGTTGCTGATTAGATTCTGAAAGAGAAGAGAAAGCATATCGGCGTTCCCCATAATATCGGGTAATTGAGAATAACTTACCTGGGCGCCGCTCTCTCGAACGGCTTGGCCAAGATCACTAAGTACTCTATCGAGAATTTCAGTTAGAGAGACTTTTGTAGCTACAAACTCACGACGCCCCAGAGAGCTGTAACTCAAAATATCGTCGATTCTATTCATCGCACTGGTGGCGGAGCTATATATGGTATCGAGCATGTGCAAGCCGTCTTCATCAAGTTTATCGCCATAATCATGCAAGACCAGACGGGCGTACGTACCCATAGTGCGAACAGGCTCTTTAAGATCATGAGCCGCAACCCAGGCATACTCTTCTAACTGGCGATTGGTCTCGACCAGCTGCTGAGACATCAATAAAAGCTCTCGTTCCGCCTGCTTCTGAGCGGTAACATCTCGGATGATGGCCGCACCAAATATGGGATTGGTTTCAGAAGTCAGAATCGGATAGATCTTCATCGATAGCTCCAGGGTCTGGCCATCTTTCCTTGCAATGGTCTTCTCGATGGTCTCTGATGGATCCACGGAAACAAGAGAGAAAATCTCATCATCCTCTCCGAATATTCCGGAGAGAGGCTGACCTATAGTCTCATCTGCACTCATCTGAAACATGTCTGCAGCACCACGGTTCCATGAGATAATCTCCGAATGGGAAGAGAAGCCGATGATACCGTCTTTAGAAGAATCGACTATCGAAGCGAGAAACTCACGGTGGGCCTCTAGAGTCTCTTTGTCTTTCTGAGCTCCGGCTAGAGTATGCTTCATCAGGCGCTCTTTCAACTTTTCGGCAAACTGAATCTCGATGGCGTTAAATGGCCGAGAGCTCTTTATTCCTTCTCTGTCATCCTTCCAGAGAGGATCGGCTCCGTTAGTAGCATCGCCGGTACTACCAATGGCCGGACGAAACCAGAATACCCACTGGCTGTAATCGCTTACCGGACTGATGGCGAGCACACCGGCGGCATGGACATTATATGCCGCGGCACCATCGAACTCTTTTGAAAGTTCACTGGTGCAATAGACACCTTCAAAATTCTGCTCTCTGAGCCAGTCGCGCAATTCTTGAATCTGGCTCTTCTTTAGAGTGGTCAAATAGTTATGAACCCTGTCTCCATCGCAGACTGCGAATCCGGAGCTATCTATGAAGGAGGAGAAATCATTGCCATTGAGCTCGACTAATTCAGACACCGGCATCGAGCTTGAGTTGATTATATTAGTAAGGTGGTATAGACCATTATCAAGCTCGGCTATAAGCTCCTTCTCTTCATTGCTGACTAGATATTCGATACTGGCAGCCGCCAGATGCGACAGAGAGATACAGGCCTCTCTCACCCGGTGGGCGGGACGCTTGACCGTATCGTTATAACAGGAAACGATCCCCCATAACTCTCCTTTGATCACAATCGAGAGAAACAAGGCTGATTTGACGCCCAATTCCTTGAGATAATTAACATGAGAGGGTGCCGCCGCACGCAGAATGCACTTACTCAAATCGACTTTCACGCCTTTTATGCCGCGGATCGGCACCGGCTCGTAGTCGACATCGCCAATCATTCTAAGAAAGTTGTTGCGATAAAGCTCCCTGGTTTCATCAGGAATGACACTGGCTGGAAAATGCATGTACAAAAGCGAATTCTTCTCATCACTATCGCTCTTGGACTCAGCCAACACCTGAGAGTTGAAGCTATGATCAAACTTATAGACAAGTACCCGATCATAATCGGTTATTACATGCAGACTTCTGGCAAGCTGATCCAGCAACTCTTCCATATTGGCGCAGGATCTGAATCTTGCCACCGCCTCACTGACCAGCTTCAGACCAAGGGCAGAAGGAGCATGTATGGTCCTTTCGAACTCGAAAATCAAATAGTCGGCGCTTCGATGACAGGTGATCCAGCAGTCGAGAGACGGTCTTTCTTCGATCAGAATCTGCACCCGATAGGTCTCCGGAACTGGTCCAATGGAGGTTTTAATCTCCTCCAGAACATCCGGATCGGAAAGGCTGACTTTCTCTAAAAAGGATGCGCCTATGAAAGCGGCAGATTTCGAATATAGAAACTCCTCTATATTGGCGCTGACCTGGACAATGTTTAGCGCCAGGTCCGTAACGATTAAAAAGCCGTGGGGCTGAATCTGTCTCTTTGCTGTTTGCATTGTTTCCGATAGTTCTGCGAATCAGACTGCCGACCCAACTAAGTATAGCGCGGGAGCAGGCTCCTGACGCCGTGGGCATCGAATAGTGGCGGATGCGCTATAGCAGAACTGGAGGTTAAGAGTGGAAACGATGATTCTAGATCGCACTAAAACCAGATTAGGAAAGGCAATTCAACAGATGCGGCAAGACCGCGATCTCTCGGTGGAGCAAATGGCGAAACTGGCAGATATGCGCCCCCAGGATCTGTATGCCATAGAGAAAGGTGAAAAATCAGCCAGTCTTATCCAGATTCATGCAATTGTCAAAGCGATAGACTCAGATATGCTCGCTTTGATGGAAAAAGCCTCAGAGGTAAGAGATGTCAACGTGAGCAGGAACATTAGCCATGGAAAGTAAAACTCGTCTGAATCTGCTGGCTTTGCCGTTCTCTACCGAGGATGTGCTCGCCTTCGAAACGCTGGCAGCGGAAAAGAGCGAATATCTGACCTTGAAAATCGATTCCTGGCTGTCTACCGGCTCGCTTCTCGACGAACTGGCAAGACCTCTGGTCAAAGTCTTTGATGGCGACGGCATTTTAATAAGCGACCACAAAATGCGAAGCGGTACAGAATTGCTGGCTGCCATCAGCGTACTGAAGAAATTCGATATGAACCTCTACTCCCTCAGCCATGGACTTGAGCCCCTCAGCAGGGATTCGATCTGATTCCATCCGATTTGTTGTAATATTAGAGTTTCGCTTTGGGAGTGACAGCCTTTGCCAGAATCAGACAAATTATTGACAGCCCTATCCAGAATCATCCGCAGGCGTCGTGAAGAGGTGGGCATGTCTCAAACGGTTCTGGCAGAGAAATCCGGACTGCATCGTACCTATATAAACAATATCGAGCGCGGCTCTAAAAATATCAGTATCGAAAGCCTGAAAAAAATCGCCGATTCCCTTAGTACCACAGTTAGTGACTTACTCACCCAGGCAGAAGAGATCTCGAGCGAATCGGAAAGCCCGATAAAAATCCTTCTGGTGGAAGACAATCCCGCCGATGTCTTCATGTTCAAGCGCTGTATAAAGAAGAGTTCTCTAGACACGGCAGTAACGGTGATAGACTCCGGCACCCGGGCGGAAGACTATCTAAAATCTCTCACCACCGAATCCACAGAAAACCATCCGGATATCGTCTTCCTCGACCTCAATCTGCCTGGACGCACCGGTCACGAACTGCTAAAAGATATCAAATCGAACGAAATGCTTCGGCATATACCGGTGATTATCCTTACCACATCTGCAAATCCGAAAGATGTGCGCAAATCCTTTGGTGAATTCAGCAATTCATTCTTGACCAAACCGGTGGACCCGGTCGAATATGAAAAAGCCATTCATGATGTGCTTCTCTACTGGTTTTCGGTCAGTTCAATTCCTGGCAAACAGTAAAGAATTACGCTTTAACCCTTGCTAGCCGCTTTGTCCGGGAGAACGGTACAGTCGACATAAGCGACACCGCCCAGCATTGTTCCCAGCTTCTTCGCCGCCGCCATGGATAAATCAATTACCCGCCCCTTGGCATAGGGACCCCGGTCATTGACCTTTACCACCACCGACTTGCCGTTCTTGGGATTTTCAATCAATATTCTGGTGCCGAAAGGCAGGGTGCGATGGGCACAGGTATAGTCATTCATGTCGAAAGGCGCACCGGAAGCGGTCTTTTTGCCATGGAATTGCTTGCCGTACCAAGAAACTTTTCCGCTGAATTCTCTGGGAGTACCCTTGCCCTCGGCAGGCAAGGAAGAGAAAGCGAATAGAGTGAACATAGAAAGGGCTGCTAGAGATCCCGGGAGGCGTGAGTTCATTTTTCACTCTCCCCTGATACTGATTCGGATTCCGATTCGATTTTATCTGCTTCTTCGCTAAACTTGTCTGCTTCGGCGTCCTTCTTCAACTTCCGCATCATCGCTGCATAGTTTTGCATAGCCGCTGCCACCGGAAGCGATCTGGCACCATAGGCGGCGCCTCTGATCTCGATTAGATTCTTATAGATACCGGCGGCCTTCTCATATTCTCCCTCTGAGGCATACAACCGAGCAAGGTTGTTCAAAATGAGCGCTGCCTCGATAGAATTGGCACCGTGTTCCTGTTCGACCAGATCCAGTCCCTTCTTGAAATTGGTCTCAGCCGATTTACTATCTCCGCTTCTTTTGTTGAGAAGGGCAAGGTCGTTGTATTTGCGAGAGAGCAGGTCTTTATCGACTTCGCTCTCTCCTTCCAGGTGTTTGCGCTCTTCGTCATTGACCGCAATAGCATTCTCGAAATCATCGACCTGACCATAGACATCTTCTATTTGGGCCAGCACTCTCAGTCGCAGCGACCCGCTATCGGCCTTGTGCTTGTCACAGATTTCGAGAGCTTCGGATAACAACTTCTTCGCCTCGTCATAGCGCTCCAGCTCCTGATATGCTGCCGCCAGATCGAGGTCGGTGTCGATCAAAGATATGTCTTGCTCACCGATTTTAGTACGCTGAACTTTTAACGCTTCCTCGTAAAGAGGCAGCGATTTCTCGCTCTCTCCAAGCTCTCGATACAATAGACCCAGATTTTTGAGAGCTGCCACCAGCTCTTCCGGCTTCGTATCCGGTGCCTTCTTAGCAATCTCCAGAGATCGCTTCAACAAAGGCTCGGCTTTATCATACAGCCCCTGCTCACGATAGCTTCTGGCAAGATTATTGAGCCCGGCGGCCACTCTCAAATCATCTTCCCCAAGAGCCTGTTCGCGTAATTTCAGAGACTCTTCGTAAAGGGACTGCGCTTCAGACTGATTGCCGAGCTGCCTGAGCACCGCAGCCAGATTATTCTGGATAACGGTTATTGCGGCATCCCCGGTTTTGAAAGCTTTCTTCGCCACTTCAAGAGACTTTCGAAGCACTTCTGCCGCTTTGCCATAGCGCGACTCTTTCTTGTAGAGTCCAGCAAGACGATTGAGATTGACCGATAGACTGGGATGATCCGGTCCGCGGCATTCAATAATCAGATCATTAGCTTCAATCAAATATTTAGCCGCCATTTCAGAATCGCCCTCTTCGGCATAGGAAGAGGAGAGATTGTTCAAGGTGCTGATCGACAGCTCCCGTCCCTCTTTACCGTGGGCCTGCCGCAACCATATCGCTTTTTTGTAAAGTTTGCGGGCTTTAGTGTGCTGCTTCAAACTGTCGAAAACCAGCCCAAGATCGTTATAGTTGCGAGAGCGCTCTTTCCAGAGAGTGTCTTTTTCCGGATCAGAGTCAGGTTCAAGGTCCGGCAATTCGGAAAGCGCCTTTTCGAAACTCTTCTGAGCCTGAGCATAACGATGGGATGAAAAGGCTTCGGAGCCGGCATCCATATCGTTCTGCCAGGATTCGGGCAGGACTTTATCTCCGACTAGAGGGGAATCTGCAAAACCGGCCAGCGCCGCCCCAATCAAAAATCCTGCCGAAACCAGTGTAATAGCTAATCGCTTCAACAAAAGGTGCCCTCTTCTTCAGCGTTGATCTAAAAGCAAACCTGCAAATTATATAATGGATTCTCCTGTTTACAACTAAGGCTCCCGATTCATTCTCTCGATGGTTCGCTCAGCTCTCACGGAGACAAAGGGGTTCTCATCATCCATCAGTTCACGAAGAATAATCTCTTCGGTGCTGTGATTGCCTGCCAGGGTGAACCGCACTGTCGGACTTTCGTCCGATATCAGAGGATTCACCGCTATCGGTGCCGCATTGACATTCGAGGCGACCGCCAGTCGAATCTCTTTGGCGGCATGGGTAGCCAGACGATGCAATACTTCATCCGGCGTATTCGGATGCGAGGCGATTCGTTCCAGAATGTCGATTCGACTGGTGGACTGCGCCATCGCCTTCAATACCTCCGGCGGTGTATCAGCCTCGCTGGCGATCATTCTGATCACCTGCCTGTGATTGAGCTCATCATGACTTCTGAAATAATTCCTTATGTATTTCAGCGCCTGCCTGCTCTCGATTCTCTCAACACTCATACTGCTACCTCTTTC
>CAZCBH010000028.1:0-48445 GCA_964496875.1 uncultured Candidatus Obscuribacterales bacterium
CTGAAACAGGAGCCGAAGAATTCACCGACGGCATCTCGAGTACTGACCAGTACCTTCTTGAGGAAGCTGGGGGAGCGGATGTTGAGGCTGCGCTCGGCGGCGTTGTCCTGGATGCGACGCAGCAGCGCCCGCAAGCCTATTAAGCCGCCTATCGCGAAGACGATGCCGACCAAATACCAGAAAACCTCGTTCCAGAAGTCGGAGCCGCTCTGGACGAAGATCAATCCCCAGAGTAAGACCGCCGCCGCCATAGCGACATAGGTCCATTTGCTGTGGAACAGTCCGCGCCAGAAAGACTTGGTGAAGATGCCTCCTGTTGTCGTATCCGGGTCCAGCTTCTCACCGCCCTTAAGCGGCTCCTCTCCTGCCTCTTCTTCTTCCGTCTCCGTCTTCTCCCTTTTGGCAGGCTTCGGCAAGTCAATGCCTTCCGCCAGGGTTTCGTGAATGCGGCGCGTCAGAGAGAGGAGATCTTCTTTGCTTATGTCCTTGAAGTCGGCGGGGATCAGAGCGAGGGCTCTTACTACCTGGTCCGTTTCGGGGTTGGGCATGTGGCGCCGGAAGTGATAAGCGAATTCGTTCCAGCGTCGGGCGTAAGCCTCGTGGGCTTCGAGCCCTTCGGGCTTGCGCTCTTTGGCGGGAGCCTTGCCTTCGGAGTCACCGTCCTCGATACCGACATCAATTGTCCCAGCCTTCTTGCGTCGGGAGGGGAAGATGTAGGCACAGACAGTCTGGAAGCAGGCTCCCCATTTTGGGTCGAGAGCTCTGCCCCGGCGCTCGTTCTGCTCGTCATCGACGAGGTTGAGGAGCGACATGAAGCCTTCTGCGTTGGCTATTTTATATTGAGCTTCGGCGGGCCACAGATGATGCGCCAGCTCATGAAATCCGATTCCGCGAAGAATAGCGATGGCGCGACCTTTATGCCTTACCTTCTCGAGCTTAGAAGGATTGAGCACGATGTTGATCGAGTGAAGCTTGTCCTCCGTGTTGAAGGTGTAGGCTATGTGGTCGCCGCCGACAAGATGAATCCTGACAGGTCCTCTGGCATAGAAAGCCAGGTCCCGGACCAGTCGCTTCATCTCTGTCTCGAATTCTTCAGGAGACAGGGGGCCGAAGCCGGTCCTGGCTTGTTCTGCCATTTTTGAATCCTCCGTCTAAAAGTTGTATTAGAGAGGTCGACACGTTCCACCTTCCTTTTCGTTGGTCAGGCGGCGCGGAGCTGAGCCAGCTTTTCTTCGATGGCTTTGGCTACCACACCGGCTTCGGTGGTACGGTCGGAGGCGTTGCCGGAGAACTGGTTGGTCACAGCCGTTTCCAGTGCAATCTCCAGGCTGACGCCGTTGGCGAGGAGCATCGCCACGTTCTCGGCGGCCCGGGTGGAAACCGCCTTGGAGAGCCGGGCACGAGCGTCGAAGCGGAGCTGGCGCAGAGAGTTGATGATGACGATAGCCATCTCGACTTCCTTGCGCGGGCTGCCTTCGTACTTGCGCAGACAGTGGGCCAGTTCTTCTGCCTGGGGCATGTAGTCGATCTTGATGATCACCCAGCGGTCTTTGGCAGCCGCGTCTTCGCGCTTAACAGTAAAGCTCGAGCCGGCGTTGCCTGCCGCCATGAAGTGGACGTTGGGCGGCACCGGAATGACGTCGCCGTTGACCAGGCGCAGCTCCCGGACCTTGCCTTCGATGACATCAAGGAGCGCGTCCCGAGCATCCTCGTCCATGCGGGTGTATTCATCGAACATGACCAGGAATTCGCGGTCGGGCTTGGCGTTGGCTTCCCGAAGCGATTCGGAGAGTTTGGAGTCGACCCAGGCGAATCCCATCCGGTCGCCTTCTGCCTTGGGCAGGTAGCGACCGTGCATGTAGATGAACTTCTTGATCAGTCCGCAGCTCACCAGGCGGAACTCCCAGCCGAGCTCTTTGGCGACGGCTCGGGAGATGGTTGATTTGCCGCAACCCTGATCGCCTTCGAGAAACAGGTTTTTCTCCCGGTTCTGGAGAACGATCGACATCAGTCGCGCTGTATCCGGCTTCACGTATACACCGGTGAAGGTGCATTCGATCTGGAGGGTGACCGGTTGGACGACGATGGTGCCGCGGGTCTCGGACTTCTTGTTGGAGATGCGGACGACACGGCAGGCCCAGGTCTCGCCAGGCTTGGGTTTGAGACCGGTAATCTTGTTATCGGGAAGAACAATCTTGGAGACTTTCACTCCGTTAATACGATTGGCTTTGACCGATCCGTGTCCCTTGGGATTGGCTTCCCAGAGGACGACGACCGAGTCTCCAACATTGATCTGTTCAGGTTTGATCATGATCCTATCCTTCAGTTGTTAGACACAACCGACCGCTACCACCGACTCCGTCCGTTTCCAAAAGGGAACAGGCGGCTTCTGGTTCCAGGCACCGGACTAGAAATGCGGGGCTGGAAAGATTGAAGAGGTGGTGGCTTAAATCGGTAGGTTTCTCGGAAAGTTAAAAGTAGACTTGAGACCCGTAGAGTCAATCAAAGTTCAGCTATTGGAAGCGCTAAAAGTTGCAAAGGGTAAATTTGTATATTCTAGAGAAGTCTCGGTATTAGCAATCGTTCAGGCTCTTCTATCTCTTAACTAGACATGGATCTCTAGTGGTTCTGGATTCTAAAAAGAGAAAATCGATCAGATGCTTATTTAAAGAGACCTCATGTTTTTCAGGCTTTCACAGCCGTGCTAACTTTGTAAAATGCTTCAATCTCGACCCAGTTCTTTGATATTTGAGGCTCATACTCCGTGCGAAAATTTTTGCTTATTCTAGGTCTTGTATTTTTCGCAGTGGGAACGACCGGTGTTACATCGACCCGGGCCAGTGACTCGGCGGACGAGAGTCCTGGAGAGAAAATTAAGCGCCGCATCGAAAAGAAGCAGGAAGACTGCGTAGAGAAGGACTCGTCCACGGTCGGCATGAGGACCTGTGCGGAAGATGCGTATGTCGAGTGGGACAGAGAAATGAATATTGCCTACAAGGCGTTGATGAAAGAGCTTCCGGTCGAGGGACAGAATGCTTTGCGAGAAGCCCAGCGAGAATGGATAAAGTTTCGGGATAAAGAGTTCGAAGCAATCGATGGTGTCTACTCGCAGATGGAAGGAACCATGTGGATTCCGATTCGAATCGAATCGAGAGTGCGTGTGGTTCGGGAGCGGGTGCTCATGCTGCGGCACTATCTGGAGATTCTCTCTGAGCGTTAGATTTGATTGCCTGCCCTATCATCCCCTAGAAGCTGGCAACTCCTGTGTTGCTCGGTAAGTTCTGCAGGCTTCTAGTCCTGTTATTCAAAAGGCTTATGAATAATGGTTCTTTGGAGGCGTGAATTCGTCGAGATGAAATTTATATTGCAACTTCTGAGTTGCATGGATATAGGCGACAGGGATGAAACATGGGGCAAGGCTGAGCAGGATCTTTTGTCCTTGAAAAATAACTAAAATAAATAGTAGAAGAACGTGGAAAATTGAGAGCGGAGGCGCCGGATGATTTCCGACTGCTCCGCCCTACTGAATTCTTCGCCTATTCTTCGCGGAACTTCGCGTTGATGGACGTCTCGAGGGTTCTGAGATCGGTCCAGACCTCGATGTTCGGACCGGACTTCATTGCGGTGATGATCTCGAGAAGGCGACCGGCTGAGGCGCTCAGCTCTTTGTCCTTGAGCGGCTTGGTGTCGGCCACCAGCGCCCGAGCAGCCATCGCTGCCTGGGTGAGCGCTTCATTGACGGCCATCATTGCCGCTTCGACAGCGCGACGGTCTTCTGCCGCGTTTTTCAGGGTGTCGTTCTTCGCCATAGTCGAATCCTTTCGTAGATGGCGGTTTCTCTTGAAGGAAGACGGGGAGGAGTCGAGACAAGCTCGTCCCCTCCCCGCCAGCAAACTAAGCTATGGCAGCCTGATATCAGAGAGCGATCAGGCTACCTTGGTCTCCAGCTCGACCAGGCTGGCGTTGAGACTTGCCACCAGCATCTGCTTGAGGAAGTCGGCCAGCTCCGAAGGAGCGCGCACGTTATGTGATTGCGCCGAGACGCCGATGACCAGGTGCTCCACGCCGTGCACTTCCGAGACGAAGGGAGCGAAGAAGTGCTCCCTGAGGTTCGGAATGGTGGCGACCAGGGTGCAGGGGTCATAGAGGTTGAAGGTCTGGACGATGTCCCAGATGCTGTCGGTTGCCTTGCGCTTCTTGCCCTGACCGGCGCAGAAGGTGTTCAAGAACCAGTCCCGGTCGCAGCGCGCCGGCAGTCCCTGACGTTTCTCGTCGTCGGCAGGCAGGCAGGCACGGCGCCAGAGCTCTTCGATGGCTTGCTTCTGGGCTTCGAGAAGACGGATGCCGACCGGGTGTCCGGTGGCGGCCATCTCGTCATAGACTGAGCGAGGCACTTTGGCGGCGACAGCAGAGTGCCGGGTCACCGTGGTGATCGGAATCTGCATGTCCTGGAGCTGCCGATAGAGGAAGATGGCGGCGTCCTTGTCGAAGGCGTTGTTCTGTGCCGTGAGATCCGGCAGAATGCGGCCTTCTTCGTCGAGCACCGGCTGACCGTCTTTGACCTCGACACCACCCATGATGACCACGCGGCGAACCGCCTTGGAGAAGAGGTAGTGGTGCTCGCGCAGGACGGCGGCACAGTCGGTGAGGCCGGAGATGAGGAGCAGGACGATGGACTTTGGCCGTGCTTCTTTGAGGGTTTTGTAGATCAGCTCTTTACCGTCCGTGAGCTTGTCGTCCTCGGCCAGGTAGCCGACGGCGAACTGGTAGTCGAGACCGTCGTCGTCTTTCTGGTTGCAGCTCGTGCCGATTCCGACCGGGATGGTCCTCTGACCGAGGATGTCCAGGGAGCCTTTGGCGAGACGAGCGCGCTGTTTGCTCGGGGCGAGGTTGGCGACCACGCCGAGCACGTTGAGAATCTCCAGCCGGATGAAGCGGTTCAATCCGACCAGCACGTCTTCGTCATCCTGATCGCGACCTGGGTCCATGATGACGAACAGGTCGCGGAATAGCGGGACGATTACAGGTAGATCTGTTTCGTTCTCACTTGTGGACATAGATTTGAGTTTTCCTCTGTGAGGGTTCTGGAATTGGATTTAGATTACAGCCGGATTTCAGCGATCACGAAGCTGTAGAAAGCACCGTGAACTCCCAAATCAGGCTTTGTAGCCCGGAATCTGATCACCGAAACGAACGAGGAGCGAGTGGGCGACGATGGTCTTGGCGTCGGGGACGGCGACCAGGTCGTCGACCTTGACCAGCTTGACTGTGATCTGCTCGTTCTCGTCCAGGGCGCCGGTGAGGCGACCGTTGATGTCGTCCAGCTCTTCCCGGCTGACCGACTTGCAGAAGGCGAAGAAGCGGATGGTCTCTTCGCAGGCGCCCGGCGACAGGTAGACACCGTCGGGATAGCCGGCCAGGGTGCTGAGGTCGGTGAGGTCGTCTTCGTCCAGCTCGATGCCGAGCTCCTCTTTGAGCTCTTTGGCAGCGACACCGGCGAAATTGCCCGAACCGTCGAGCATGCCGGCGCAGACTTCGACGAATTCGAAGTCGCCGGTGGCAAGACGAGGCTGGACGGTGACCACCGCATGGTGCTCGCTTTCACATTCGAGGATGGCAATCACCGCCAAAGCGCCACCACGGGCGAAGATGATGCCGGGCAGGTTCTTGCCCTGGCTGTCGGTGACGGCGCACTTGAACTTGACGAAGCCGACGCGCGGACCGAACATATCCATGGACTGGAAGTGAATCGAGGACACCGTAAAGCGGCTCGTGTCGACCGAAGCCAGCCAGTCGGTGAAAGGCTTGGCGGCGAGAGCCGTCTTGATGTCGATACCGGACTCGGCGGTCACAGGGATGCCGTTGACCGAATGCGCGGTTGCGTTGGACATAGAGTTTATCTCCAGGGTCTAGTAAGTTGGAAGACGAAGGGCGGAATTTCCCGAGCGACCGAGATTGCGGTGCGATGCCTGGGAACAGGTTATTCAGAACGCTAACAGGGGATGGCTCAGAAACTCCGCGGAAAAATCAAAGTCAGAGATAGGTCTCAAGGCTATACTCTTAGAGTTGTGGTTCAAAGCATCTTCTACTAATCGTACTTAAAACTTAAAAAGAGTCGCTTAGCGCAGCTAACGTGGATAGCTCAATGCAGACAGACCCCTGGCGGAATTGCAGTTATAGCAAGGAGCAGTTATTTCTTAGTCCCAGTTCATACGGACAAACTCTGGGCAAGCTCTCTTTTTTGGCAGTTACAAGAAAAGGAAGTGCGATTTGCGGCGGTTGTTACAGCACTTTAACTTCTCTACGTTATGCTTCGAGCCAGGAGGTTTTCTGCATGAAGCTGGTTTTGCCTATAGACCGTGGTAGTTCGACACCTCTTTATCGTCAGGTCTATGACGGATTGATAGACCTGATTGATTCCGGGCAGCTTGAGCCGGGGACAAGGCTTCCTTCCACAAGGGAGCTTTCCGAATGTCTGGATTTATCTCGCTGTACCGTTTCCCAGGCCTATGCCGAATTGTCCAATCATGGCTATATTAATAGTCCTTCCCAGACCGGGACCTTTGTCGCGCAGAGAAGAGGGAAGGAGGTGCAGGAGCGTGTGAATTCGCTCAGCATTCCGGTCTTGCGTCAGGAGGAGCTGTCTGGTGCCGGACAGAGACTCATGACCTCCGAGATTTTACAGCGATTGGATGCGGAGAATTTCGAGGAACTGAATTTCTCCACTGCTTACGGCAGTTTTCTTCCGGTGGAGAGGTGGTTCGCATGTCTGGCCCAGGTGCGGCAGCAACTCGCAGCGCAGCAGGTCAGCCTGAAGAGGGACGTATTTGGTGGCGAGAACCTGCGGGAGAGCCTTCGGACCTATCTTGCTAGAACTAAGGGGATCAACTGTGCGGTGGAGCAAATTGCAATTTTCTCCAGCTCCCAGATTGCCCTGGAGACCATCGCCAGACTGCTGATCAAAGGACGGAGTCGCTGCATAGTCGAAAATCCTGGATTTCCGGGCTTTCATAGATCGGTGTTAGCCGGTAACGGCTGCTTGATTCCGGTTGATGTAGACTTGCATGGTATGTGCGTCGAAGACATCGAAGAGTGTGAAGGGGGTCTTGTATATGTCTCTCCTAACAAGCAATCCCCGCTAGGTGTGCGCATGTCCGATGCGCGGCGGCAAGCTCTTCTAAATTGGGCGGCAAAATGTGCGGCGGTGATAGTCGAGGATGACTTCGACAACGAGTTTCACTTCACAGGCAAGCCAAGCCTGTCATTGAAGTCGGAAGATAGAAACAACTCGGTCATTTATCTATCCTCTTTCTGGACCACATTGTATCCTTTAACCACCATCGGCTTTGCTGTTCTCCCCGACCATCTCGTCGAGCCATTCCGGAGAGCCAAATCCATCATGGACAGGCACGCGAGCTTGATCGAGGAAGAGACGCTGGCTTTGATGATATCGAGTGGTTCTATGGATAGGCACATACGCAAAGTCAAACCGCTTCTCTTTAAGCGTCGCACCGCATTGATATCTGCATTGAGCAGAGTACTCGGACCGCTCACCACAGTGACGCCGTCAGCTTCGGGTACTACCATGGTGGTCGATTTCTGTGAAAGACTCGATACGGAGACCATTCTGAAAGGAGCGAAGTCAGCAGCCGTTCCCATGGCTTCCACCCGGTCATTCTATCTGGGTGAAGCTCGGGAGCATATCAGGAATCAGTTTCTGGTTTCCTTCCTGTGTCTCGATGCGGAGCTTATCGAGGGTCAGCTTGGCGCGCTCATGGATCGACTGGTATACAGAGGGTGACTGTCTCTTCGTCGATACGGTAGAGATGCCCGAATTGGAATAGGCAAATGCAAGGGGCACCCGGTTAAGGGTGTCCCTTGCTATTGTCCCTCCTTCTCGAGAATGACGGCTCGCGCAGAGCGCGATAGCGTCGGTCCACTTTCTCCCTATCGATGCCGGTCCACCATGATCCGGGCAATTGGTATAAATGGGTGGAGCCGCGCCGAACCATTGTCTCGGGCACTATTCAGAGCATAGATTGATTGTATATGCGTATGTCGGCTCAGGACTCATTCAGGAATAAAGAAAAGCGATACCGTTAGTCATTTAGGTTATACAGCGAATTCTCTCGGGAGGAATGGTTCCTTCCATGCTACTGACTCCGGTATCACATGATAAACCTCCATGCTCATAATTGGGCGGAAAGCAAAGGTGTGCAGTGCGAAAGCTATTACAGTTGTTCGCTCCTCTATCGTTCTTGTTGATGTTGACAGTGCTAGGCCCGGCTTGTGCAAGCGGGCCCAAGGCGCAGTTCTTCGACATCGATCAGATCTCTAAAGCCGAAGGAATCACGAATAAGCAAGAGTTCGACGGACGGATTCTCTATCGCGAAGCGGTGCAAGCGGTGGCGCAATATCATGTGACCCTGGCGGATCCGGATAAACGAGCTGCCTGGGTCACAGATTGGATGAACCGGTATCATGGAGCCGGCTTGATTGATACCGAAGCTGGTACTGATAAAGCGATTAAGGAAATGTTGTCGAGCCTGGGCCAGCGTTTCGATTTCTATCTCGACGCAAAGGCGAGCGAGCGGGAAAAGGAAGCCATGCGAGGCAACTTCGTCGGCATAGGTGTAACCCTCGGATTCAAGAACAAGTTGAATCCGGAGGATATTGCCGATGTAAAAAAGGGTCCGCTATTGAGTAAGGCGAACCCAGTGGAGGTCAAGGACGCGCCCATCGAAAACGGTCCGGCTGAAGCCGCCGGTGTTATGAAAGGAGATATTTTCGAGGCGGTAGATGGCCGGCCTGTAGATGGAATGACCATGGAAGAGCTTGTGGGCTCTATCCGCGGTGCCGAAGGCAGTAGCGTAGACATCACTTTCTGGAGAGATGGAGCGAAGGTAACGCTGACCATCGTCCGCAAACAAGTGAAGCTGCATGCTGTAAAATTTGTCGACCTCGGTGACGGGATCTCCCGGGTAATCCTCCGAAATTTTGAATCCCAGGATGCCAGCCGGGATATGGTCGAAGCACTCGGGATGGCCAGCAACGGCAAAGCGCTGATTCTCGACTTACGGGATAATCCCGGAGGCCATTTGACCACGGCCCAGGATGTTCTGGAGATGCTTCTGCCGGAAGGGACCGCCACCGAGCTGCACCGCCGTGAAGGTGATGCCATAGTCGTCGAGAGCCAGGCTTTCCTTAGGACCATCAAGCTGAACTCTTTGACCGACAGCTCGGGCAAAACCAATGTCGAGGCCAGAGGCCGGCGGCCGTTGCTCATCCCGGATACGATGCCTCTCGTAATCCTGATCAACGAGAATTCGGCAAGCGCTTCGGAGATTGTCGCAGGCGCCCTGAGCTATTCCAGGCGAGCTGTGATTGTTGGTAATACCTCGGTCGGCAAGGGTGTCGGCCAGGTGGTTCTGCCTCTGTCTTTCAATCGATCCGTTCACATCACCTCTTTCGAATTTCGACCGGCAGGGGTGAAGATGGACTGGGCTGGAGTGGCACCGGATCATGAAGTCAGTGCTGACGAGAATGCCCGTGCCGACAATCAGCTCGATTTCGCCAGAGACCTGGCAGCCAGACTGGCTTCGGCTCAAGAAGATAAGAAGAGTCGGCTGGATGCAGCTGAGCAGGGACACCGAAGCGAATTCGAAAAAACCTTGCAAGTGCGCCATGAAAGAGAATCCGGTAAGTGACCGGGGTCTTTCAGTACTTGCGGACGAAAAGAAAGGAAAGTCAAATGAGGAGAATAATCAATCTTCTATTTGTTCTGTTGTGTTTTTCGATGATCTCCCTGGGAAGCGAGGAGGTCCGCAGCCAGTCCTTTGACGGCTCGGATTTTCAGCAGAACCTGCCGGTCGATCCGTTAGACAGAGCTTTCAACGCTTTTGGACCGGTCGGTCCCGAGAATCAGTATGAGCAAATCTATAAAGGAATCTGGGCCCAGATCGGCAATATGTACTACAAACCGGAGCAATTGAGCGACTGGGCGAATTGGGAGCATAAGTTCGATGGTAAGCTCCATAGCGCTCGGGAACTCGATCTTGCCATCCAGGAGATGGTGAATAGCCTGAACGATCAGTGGACCAGGTATGTGACCCGGGATGAACGCATTCATCTTTCCCAGGAGCAGATGGCAGGCCACCTTCGGCTTGGGCTGCAGCTCAAGAAGTCTGAGAATGGAGACTTCTATATCGATTACATCGAATGGGGATCTCCTGCCCATAACTCTCCGCTTAGTCGGGGCGATATCGTTCTGTCAATCGGCACTCATAATCTTTCCGGGCTGAGCGCCAGGGAAGCGAACGAGCTGGCGAAAGGCGATATCGATACGACCACCGCCATTTCATACATTGCCGATGGCAAGCAAGAAGCCACCGAGCTTCATGTGCTCCCTACACCGGAGCAGGTGGTGGTATCGGAAATGGTGCAAGACGGTATTCTCTATCTGAGGCTGCCGGATTTTAAAAGCCGTGAAAGAACTGCCGAGTTCATCGGTGCGATTCAGAGTGCCGGATTGAAGTATGGCCGGCCTTTGAAGGGGATTGTCCTGGATTTGAGAGGAAATGGAGGGGGAGAGTTCCCCGAGTCCCTCGTCATCGCCTCGCTCTTCATCGAGAAAGGGACGATCGTGACCAGCCGGACCCGGTCAGGGAGGGTAGTCTCTCAACAGACCTACTCCGCCATTCCTGTGCCCGAGTTCTCCATGAATGATGCGGCTCGCGGCGAGCGAGATTTTGTCGATTCGCTCTTGAACGCTCCGATGGTGGTTCTCACCGATGGAAACACGGCAAGTGCGGCCGAAATAGTCACCGGTGCATTGAAGGACAATCGTCGAGCCACCATAGTCGGAGAGACCACATACGGAAAAGGAGTGGGCTACGCCACCAGTACCGGACCTACTGGTGGAGTGATTACAATCACCGGTCTCGAATACCTGACGCCTTCAGGCTATAACCTGGCGCATAAAGGAATCAAGCCGGATATTGAAGTGTTGCAGCCGAGAAACGCAAGCCGGGATATGCAGATGCAAGAAGCAATCCGCGGCCTGACTTCGAGGGCGGCACAGTAGCCAGCTGCAAGCGCCTGATGGCTCTAAGAAACAAGGAGGACTCGATGGAAAAGAAAAATTCCCTTATGGTACTGACACCATTAATAATGGCAGGCAAGGCTAATCTTCCGCCAGTCCGACGCATGAACTTGAACTGGAGAGATATCGTAATCTGTATGGTCGTAGGAGTATTAAGCGCACTTATTTCGTCTTATTTGACCATCGAGCGCATTTCTCCCCGCGCGCTCAGCAATGACACGAGCCAGGCGGCTCGGTTGGCTGAGACTATGCGTGACGACTGGCGCAAGCGCTATGAAGAATCCATTAAAGACCGGGCGGAACTGGAGAATACGGTGGCAAAGTTGAATGCTCAGATAGGAAGGCTTGCCGAATCCCTCAAGCAGCATGAGACGCAGTTGTCCACCATCCAGGCACAGACTCCAACCTATGCTGGAATAAAGGAGACCATCGACCATGCAACCAGAACGAACAAAGGGTTACAAAACGAAGCTGTCCGTATTCTTGGTGACCTTGGCGTTAGCCGCGTTCGCGTTCTCGACTGATGCGTCAGCCGAAGAAGTGGCCATGGATCGAGCTGAGTTCGTGAATCTATTGGCCAATGTGCAGATGTTGAAGGAGCGGCTGGCGAACGCCGACCGGCAGATTAGTTTGTATAAGACACTCGATTCCGACCAGAAGCGTCTCATTTTCTTGCATGCGGAACGCATTAAAGAGCTGGAGAAGTACATCAAATCTAGCGATAAGCTCACCGGTGGCTTCAAAGAGACCATTGAGCAAACCGAGCTTGTCCTGGACGAATCAGACAGGAATTTGAAGCACGAGAAGAGGCTGAGCCGTTACAAGTCCTATGCTTTTATAGTCGGAGGAGTGATTGTCTGGTTGATGTGGTAAACAACCGGATCTGATCTGAGGCTCTTGGTGCCAGGCGAGGCTGGGTTTTTATAACAGCCCTCGCCTGGACACGCGAGTTTCATCAAACCCAACCAATCGAGAAGCCCTTATCCGGAGATTTTGAAGCATCCGGCAGGGCTTCTGAATAAGAAATGATAAGAAAGGAAAGTCATGAAAAATCTCTCGTTTGCAGCAATGATGGTGATCTTGATTTCAGTCGGATTTTCGATGACGCCGCCAGTGGTGGCAGCTTATCAACATGGGGCAGTGGAACAGGCGCCGGACTCCCTTATGCCACCCATCGAGCATGAGGCAAGCGTTTATGTCGGTGACGGAAAAGTATTTGCCTTCGGCGTGGATATAATCACTCCTGATGGAGTGGTGAACGCCAGGGAGGGAGTGGAGCTTGACCTCAAGGACGCCGGCAGCACCGGGAGCACTCTCGAGATGACCGAGGAAGTGATAAAGACCACAATGAACTCGAGCTATCATAGACCGAGCATTGTAGTGCGAAACGGTCATGTCTTTGCATTTAATGTGAAAGTAACTGCTCAGCGCGATGCGATCGTCTATGCCGGAAAAGGCAGCGAAGTTGCGGCGATGTCCGGATCGACGGTAAATGCGATGATGGGCTCGATAGTGCATGCTAACAAGCATTCTAAAGTAATTGCGGAAGCCGGTTCCCGGGTGCAGGCGCTGCAGGCGTCCACCGTGACGGCAGGCTGGGGCTCCTACGTGGTGAGTGACTTCGAGAGTACCGTTGCAGCCGAGAATGGCTCGGTTGTGAGAGCCCGTTATGGCGGCCTGGTAAAAGCGGCCTCCGGCTCTCTGATTTACGCCGAGCCGGGCTCCCTGGTGGAGCCGGCGGATGGTGCCCGGGTGGTGCCGTCGGAAGTGACGCCTTTCGATGAGAATCCAATCAATTGAGCCCGGACAGCGGACCACAGGCAGGCAGATAATTAATTCATATAGAGCCCGTACCCGATAAAAGGGTACGGGCTCTGCCTTTGCAGGAGGGGAAAGGTTTGTCTGATGAAAAGATATATCGCCTTTGCAGTTTTTTTGACGGGTCTGGCACTGGCAGTCGCGCTGGGGCTGGCTCTATTGCAGCACTTATATCATGGGGCATCCGCAATTGATGCCGGTTTTCCAGAGCGGCTTGCCCGGCGTATAATCCTGGAAACGGCTCAAAGCGCCGTAGAGCGCAGGACGGTCTATTATGACGAAGCCAATCGCTTCAAACTGAAAGAGGAGATTGAGCTTCGCAACGGCAATCGAGTCCTGGTCGTCTACGGACCTAATCAAGTGTTGAAAGAGACGGTCGAGTACTATGCCGCTAATGCCGAGGGATCAAAGTCGGTTACCATACGCCGCAAGACGGTGTTTACCGGTGGTAAGGACATACCTGTCCTGGCCCTGGAAGACCGACTGCTCAGAAGAGACGGGACGCTCGCCATGGAAGCCCGGCTGTTGAGCAGTGAGCCGCCGTTTGAGTTCGAGAAGCGGTACTACCGCGAGGATGGCAGCCGCCTGGTCCGCAAAACTATTCTGGATGTGCGAAAGAGGGCGTGGTCAATAAAGCGGGACGAGGTCTATTTTGAGAGCGGAGCTGTCCAATCTGAGGCTTCGCGGCTAGATGAAGGTGGTTACGAGAGAAAGGTCTTCTCGGCCGAGGGAGCATTGTTGCGCAAGCAAATCTGGAACTCGGACCGGACCGCTTTGAAAGCCTGGATCTATGAGCCGGGAAGCAATGCCGTTCTCTTTCAGATATCGGAGTCCGGGCAGGACCGGAACATCATCTTTTATGACCGGCAGGGTCGCATCGATCATATGATAGATCTGATCGGTGAATTTGAAGTGGCAACCATATATGATGGCAATGGCGGAGCCCTCTTCCGGCAGATGTGGTCTCTTAAAGGATTTGCCGAAGGAGATGCGGTAAAGCAAAGAAAGATAGCAAAGCTCGAATCGGTTCGTGCCGGTGGAGATTTCCTCTCCCGGAGAATATTCTTCTTCGAGAAGACAGAGACACCGGTATTCATATTAGAGGAGTCCGAGAATGAGTTCGGGCATTACAAGCGACGCTCCAGGACTTTCGATGACGCAGGTTGGCTGGTTACCGACCAGACGGTCAATGAGGTGGATAAGGTGATAGATAATCCAACCGTGAAGCCGCGTACCGTCAGATATCCCCGCATTGACCCTGACTGGATGCGTTATCGCGAGCGCACTCTGCCGGATATTCAGCTTAAGGAGAAGTGGTGGCAGGGAGATGCAATGGAGTTCTATGGCAATCTGATTGCTCCAGCCGGTTGATGGTTTGAGAGAAGATTGAAAGATTGGCGCAGGCAGGTGATAGGGTTTATTAACCTGTCGCCTGCAGGCGCTTTCAAAGATTTTTTTAGGAAAATGCAGATATTATATTGAATAGTAAATTGTCGGTGACTGCGCTGCGATTGAAACAACTCCTCCGACCGAATACCTTACCAGTTGTTCGGCACCATCCGGTGTTGGATGTTCGCTCCCTTCTTTATCTTCCCCGGAGAATGTCTCTCAGGATGTTATGAGCACCGTTGGTAGATTCTCTTTTGGCTCTATCGAATATTCTCTCACCGGTGCTGGGACCGCGATTGCTTCCCCGGCGCATGCCATTGAAGACTTCATCTAGAACAATCTCGCCGCCGCGGCGGGCGGTGTTCTCCGCCTGCCGCTGAACTCTCTCGTTCCTATGGTCCTGGGACGTCTTGAAGACGTCGACTTCTCTCATCTCACCGGTTCTTCGATCAGGAACCAACGCCCTTGCATCATCCAGCATGCCGTCCCCATTTTGATCCACGAGCTTGACGTTTCCGTACTCCGGGTTGGAAGCCTGAACCGCTTTCATCGCTTCAAGCATTTGTGAACCGTTGCCAGATCTGGAATAGAGACCCTGGATGTCATAGCCGCGGGAGGCCTGGCGCAGCATATTGTCCGCCTGGCGCAGGTAGGGGTCCTGCAAGATCTCTCGCTGGGTCAGGGGAGCAAAAGGCTTTTCGTTACCATCCTGCTGGGCTGATGGTTGGTCGGCAGCTGATGCCAGGTGAAGATGTTTCGAGTCGAAGTTACTCTTTTCTGCTGACACCAGTCCGTTCTTCAAGAGTTCTTTTGAGAACGCAGTCTGCGGATCAATTCCGATGCCGGTGCCCAAATAAGGCTCGGCAGCAGGTTTTTTGTTCGGGAAGAGATCTTCTATCTTCGAGTCGGTGTAGATTGTCGCCTTGGAGCCGTCTGCTTCTATATTGTAAGCTCTGTCCAGGATGCCGTCCCCGTTGTTGTCGACGATTTCGACGTCTCCGAACAGCTTCATGGTGTCCTGGCTCGACTTCAGACCTTGCATCTGGGAAAAGACCTGTTTTTGCTCGGAGGATGAAAGGGCGTTGTAGCGTCTGGATATGTCCGAGCCTTCTGAAGCTTCCGACATGATCGTGAATGCTGCGTCACTTGCATCGAAGTTGTTCATAGCTTTATCTCCAGGGATATTCCGGTATGGGTGAAAGAGTAGTAAGGGTCGTATGACTCTTTCACTATGCGCCAAAGTTGTAACAGACCTATAACAAGCCGTTGTATCGCGCTCGACCGGGAGCCGCTGCTTAACTCTCGTTGCTCGGACCGGCCGTGTTTAATCGATAGCCTACCCTGTGTTTGGTTTCTATGAACGAGGGCTTGCCGGGTTCGTCGATCTTCTTTCTGAGTCGCTGGAGGGTAACCCGCACCGTATCTGGTGACGATTCGGAGTCCGAACTCCAGACTCTGTCGAGTAAGGCTTCGGTAGAGAAAACCTGATCGGGGTGGCGCATGAAAAATTCTAATAAGGCGAACTCTTTTGGATGAAGCTCGATCAGCTCCCCGTCTTTCTTGAAAGTATGGGCTACCGGATCGATCTCCAGACCATTTATCGAGACTGTGCTTCCTCTCTTCTGGGTGGAGCTCCTGCGCAGTAACGCCCTTATCCTGGCAGAGAGCTCTTTGGCATTGAAGGGCTTGGTCAGATAATCGTCTGCTCCGGAGTCCAGCCCGGTCTCCTTCTCTACGACGGTGTTTCGACCGGTGAGCATCAGGATAGGGGTCTCGCCCCCTTTTACCCGGTATGCTTTCAGCACCTCAAGCCCACTCATTTCTGGCAGGGTCCAATCGAGTATGACAATGTCGTAAAAATAGAAGCTGAGCCTATCAAGGGCGTCAGTGCCGGTATATACGCATTCCACCACATGATGTTCGAGGCTGAGCCAGTCATCCAGCATACCAGAGGTATCTTTGTCGTCTTCTACTATCAGGATCTTAGCCATTCTGAGTTCTCAAACAGATCAGGTTGATTGAATTGATCGACGCCGTCTTCACTGAAGAGATTTTACACGACCCTATCATTTGTTATCACGTTCAGGGAGATGGGCTGGGTTTTTAATGTTTGTACAAGATCCGCTAGTATTAAATCAAACTTGAGTAGAGAAGAGAAACAGAGATTGATATTTTTCAATCAAATTCTCCATTAGAATCTTGACTGTTTCTGATTCCAGGTATAGATTTTAGTGATAATGAAATCGGATCGACACAGTGTAACTGGTCGCTTTCAGTAATGTTCGAACATGGTGGTAGCTGTGCCCATTCCGAATACATTGAGTCAAGCTTACGACTTGAAGGATGAGATCCTTTCTTTGCGGAATGCATTTAGGGGCATTCCGGAGAAGTCTTTTGAAGAATTGGAAACTGCGCGGTTGGCATGCGAAAATCTGAGAACCTGGGGGTTCGAAGTGATGTCGGTGAGGGATAGCACCAGCATTGTTGGAACTGTTGGCGAAGGAACGAGTGTCTGTCTGTTTGCAACCATGGACGCTGTTCCTCTGAACGGTTCAGGATGTCCGCTTTCGTTATGCGCTGACGACCTTGAAATTTTTACCCATGCTTGTGGTCATGACGCGAATATGGCGTGTGTGTTGGCGGCCTCTCGAATAGTGGCACGGAGGTTGAGAAGCCGGACTCAGGGACAGCTCAAAGTGATCCTTCAATCAGGAAGTGAGATTTACGGTGACGTTGAGAGTGAAGAGTATTTGAAAGTTATAGATTCGGGTGTTCTGGAAGGGGGTAAGGCTGTTATTGGTCTACATGTCGACAGCACAGTAAGAACTGGTAATGCGCTTGTGGTAAATTCTTTAACCGACGGCTCTGAAGGAATCGTCAGTCTCCTCTATGAAAAAGCGGTTGAAATGCTCGGACGAGACAAGGTGAACTTTACATCGAGGAGTACATATGTTCATTGCTTCGAGTTATACGAGTCTCTGTTGCCTGGTGCGATGATTTATTTAGGAGTTGGTTTACCCGGGGACGGGAGTAGTCATCATGCCTCCGACTTTCGCATAGATGTTTCTGCTCTTTATCGAGGAACAGCCATTCTTGCCGACACCGTGCTTGCTATATTACGGGTAGAGCCTAAACTGGTAGTTTAGGAAACAGATTGAGTACCCATGTTCGATTTTTTAGAAGCCTTCTGATCTGTTTCATGGTGCTGAGAAGAGAGACATAGTATTACAGTTCATTCGGACTTTCCGGTGTTGTTCATTTGCTACAACCTAGATCTGTGCTATCGGCTGCGAGAAGCCTCTTGCCTTGTGTTTAATCTTCGCATAAGCTTGCGTGACCATTAGATTCGTTATGTATAGCGAAGTACTCTTGCTGGGCGTGAATGAAGTAGCGTACAAGTAGGTATCGCTCATCGCTGTTTCAATCAAGGAAGCAAGAAATACTGGAAATCAATCATTTAGGGTTGTATTAGCGTACCCCGAAAGGCAATTCAATTGCCGGGAGAAGCACCATTCTCCGAAGATACAGCAATATTGGAGGCGAATGAGGAAAGCTTGATCCTTGTTTAAATAACAGTGTCGAGTTTTTTCGACTTCACTCACAATCAGGATGCGAAAAGGAGTCTCAAGGAGCAATTGCGCTGAACTGTTTTAAAGGAGAACTAATGTCAATGTTCATATACACATCTTTCGGGACAGTAGTAGCAGTGATCGGATTATTGATTGTCGAAATCGGCAGTAATCGATTCGGTCGGAACTATACGTTCTATTGTATGTTAGCTGTAGTTTACTTTGGTTTGTTGGTTGCTTCCTTCTTTGCTGAGCCAGCAGATTTTTTTTATAAGCTTGGCTGGTTGTTGGGGATGCTGACTATGGTGGGCCTGGGATTTTTGCGGCGTAGGATTACCAGCAGAGGCAGCTAAGTTTCGTAGCTTTATTTGATGCCTGTTTTGGTCTCTATCAGCCGGATTGTCAACGATTCCTGGGGCAATATTCGTGAAAATTAGCCTTTTTTGTTTAGTAAACATACTAGGGTAATTGATTCCTCTCGAGGAGCCGTTGATTTATCAATAATTGATTTATTCGGATCTGGACATTTAACTTTGCCGGCCGAATCTTTTGGGGCTGGGTGTTTGGAAAAGCTGTCTTTGACAGTTTTAATGGTACTCAGTTGTCGACAACTATATTTCTTGGAGAAATATATGAAGCAGAAGTGGATCCTACTTACTTTACTTGTTTTAACCGCCATAGTGGCGACAAGCGTGTCATTTTTCTTGATTGGTCCGGAAAGTCTGTCCGAAGAGAGGTTATCGGCATATTCCGAGCCGGAGCATCGCCAGGTAGTTCACTACAGTGAACTTAAGAACTTATTGACGAAAAACTCAGGAGAAGATGTATATCGAATAACTGTACAAAAGGTGAATAATGAGCCGACTTCTATCGTAGTCAGGTTTAAAGTTTCCGAATCTAACGCAGATTTGATTGCGGAACTACCGAGTATTTTAGCAGAAGAAGAGATTCGCCAGTTCGCCGAGAATCATCGGATTGAATATACCGTGGACAACACCTGGCGTAATTCGGTTGATGCGGAATCTGGTCAGAATTCAACCGGTCTGCCTTCGGGTTTGAGTTTCACCAATCTTGTGATGATCGGAATATTCGGTACCATGCTTTATATCATGTGGCAGCAATACAGAAGCGGGCCCGGAGGAGCCTCTAAACTGACTAAGTCAAAACACAAGAAGTTCGAAGCTGAAAAAGGAGTGGTCAAATTCTCTGATGTCGCCGGACTCGATGAGTTGGAAGATGACATGAAGATGTTGGTCGAATTTCTGAAAGACCCTGCCGAGATTAAGAATCTAGGAGGTAAAATAGCAAAAGCTACATTGCTGGTTGGCCCTCCCGGAACAGGAAAAACACTTATCGCAAAAGCCGTGGCTGGTGAAGCAGGAGTACCAGCTTTTTACATTAACGCCAGTGAATTCGTAGAGATGTATGTTGGTGTTGGTGCCGCAAGAGTGCGTGATATGTTTTCAGAGATCAGGAAGAATCTACCCTGTATTCTAATCATTGATGAACTTGATGCTGTTGCTCAACATCGCGGCACCGGAATAGGTGGCGGTAATGATGAGCGTCAACAGACAATAAACCAACTTTTGACGGAAATGGACGGTTTCGAGAACAATGAGGGACTTATTGTATTTGGTTTGACCAATAGACCGGATGTTCTTGATCCAGCTATCACCCGCTCCGGTAGATTCGGTGACCGCAGAGCAACCGTTGGCATGCCCGATAGAAAAGCAAGGAGGGAGATAATTGGTGTTCACTCCAGAGGACTGAAATTAGATGCTTCAGTTGACCTGGATGAACTAGCCAGGGCTACTAGTGGATTATCCGGGGCTGATATTCATTCCATTTTGAAGATTCACGGGCCGCACTTCGCGATTAAGAGAGCCCGTGAGGCTGGGAAAGTTGCAGAAACTATTCGTTTTGAGGATTTCGAGATGGGTATTTCAGAAGTAATAACCCAGAGCATGGCCACCAAGAAAAAATCCGGAAGATTGAGCCTGGAAAACAAGCTTATACTGGCATTTCATGAATTAGGGCATGCGTTGGTTGGAGAGTATCTGTACCGTTTGTCTACCGATTGGCGCAAACGTTTTCACGCTCCTGTAGGTAAGGTCACTATTATTGGAGCCGGCAATGCTGGTGGTTATACCTTGTTTCAGGAAAACGATGACTTTGTTGTTAGAACAAAGGAGAATTTGATTGGAATGATTGCAACTGCAGTGGCCGGCAACAAAGCGGAAGAGATGTTTCTTGGCACCACCACTACTGGAGCCTCTAACGACATTGAGCGAGCATACGACCTGGCTAGAAGCATGGTGACAAAGTGGGGGATGAGTGATTTAGGGTTGATTTGTGCTGGCGGTAATTCCGGCAACCCCTTTCTTGGGAAGAAGATGTCTCAAGGCGGTGACTATGGGATGGGACCATTATCATCAAATCAGATAGATCAACAAATAATGGGGATTATGCATGTAGGGGGTCTTGTGGCTGCAAGTATTTTGCAGGTTGCAAAACCGGTTATGCAAAATATTGCACCAGTTTTGGTAGAAGAAGAGACACTTTTGCGTGATAGGTTTGTTGAGCTTCTTGAGCGTGCTGATTTGGTCATCGATCTCTCAGTGTTGAAAGCAATCGACAATGAAACCGTAGTTCGCTAGGTTCGAGCGATGAATTGCGTTTTATTGTTGTTTTAGGTTTCCACCGAGATGGATTTTTTCATCTCGGTAGCCACAAACTAAGTTTTTGGAAGCCAGTCATGTAGACCTTGATAATTGGCTGATTTCTGGCTTCCCTTTATAAAGGAGGAAGATGATGTTAGCGAGGTTGAGTTCATTTTTCGCAGATATATCTAGGGACATGCTGTTTTCTCTAACGAACACCATAAAGTTGTTGGGGGATGCGCATCGAAGTAATCCTGTGAATGAGATACAGGATTCCGAATTTGAAAAATTGAAGAGGTTTCACATCGAACTATTAGCGTACTATCGGAGAGTTCTCGGTCAGGAACACATTGCTTGTGTCGATCAACTGATTGACCTGGGGGATGTGCATGAGAAATTCTGTTATCCAGGGGCTGGTCTTTACTACTATGAACAAGCTTTGGAGTTGCTTAGCAAGCCAGGCGAAGCCTCGGAGAAAATTCTGCATATCAGATTTAAAATTGCCGGTTGCTATCTGATGTTGAGCAGATTTCAGAATGCTGAGGAGTTGTATGATTCAGTCCTTTCTGATCAACTGAATCTGTTTTATCCGACAGGCTCTATCGTCTCGACAATGACTGGCTTACTAGCAAGCCTTGAGAGCCAGTCGAAATACTCCAGAGCAATTGAAGTAGTACTTGAAGTGCTGGATTGCCTGGAAGCGAATAGTTTTCCACCTAACAGTGAATTGGTTGTGCCGTTGTACAGAAAACTTGTGTTTCTATGTGAGCGTACAGGTGACAAACCGAAAAGGAGTTTTTTTAAGTCTGTAGTCGATCTGTTGACTATATTGGAAGTGAGTGAAAAGGCTTTAGGAAGAGATTCCAGATACAATCGAAAAGATTTGATTCGGCTTGTAACCATCTATCAGTTTCACAGGAAAAATGGCGGTTTGGCGGCATACTACCGAGAGCGGATAGAGCTTTTGGATTTGCTGGAAGCGGCTTCTTCAAAAGATAGTCCGGCATATAACAAAAGAAATCTTTTGAGGATTGCGCATCTTCTCGAGCGATTTGAGGGAAAAGGCAGTTCCTGTTCTCATAGATGGAAACTTAGGGCTGAAGGGTTGACCAAAGAGTGAGGCTGGGTCGATAACCCAGTGGGTGCAATACTTTCGTCTGATTCTATCGTTATATTGGGAGTTGTTCTTTATGAATGAATCATCAAGCCTGCGCAGATTGACACCTGTAGTAGCTTCAATTCTGCTTTTAAACTATTCGGTTTTCATGTATTTAAGCTGGTTCAGTGAAGAAAGCTTTGAGTCACTTATTCAATATTGGTCTTTGATTCCAGCTAGAGAAATGGAGTCCATTGAGAATTTTGATTTCGTAGGTCCTATTAGTGCAATATTTCGCTCCATGTCGACACACTTTAGCCTGAGTCACCTTCTGGGCAACATGATTCCGATTCTCGCTGTTGGTATTGTAATCGTCCGAACCTCAGGAAGTAAGATCTTTCTCTTTTGCTTTTTCTTTGGAGGATTCCTGGCGGCTCTTGGAGTTATTGCTTTTAATCCTGATAATCAGGCTTATATTGTCGGAGCATCAGGCGGGGCAGCGGCACTTTATGGATTCTTCCTGCTCAATGAGATTATGAATGATAAGGACAAACTCTTTATCAGGGTTATTAGTGTCTTGGGCTTCTTGACTGTATTTGCTGCTGTTGTTTTATATTTGTTCTCTCTCAGCCCCATTATTCTGCCAGGGATTCTGGATAAGGTTATTGTCATTGCATTTTTCAGCGGAGTGGTTGCTGCCCGACGTATGCTATGGGTCATAGCAATAACTTTGTGGATAGCTGGCAATTGTTATAGCTTGTTGATGGAAAACTACGGATTGTATGTCACGGGCTCTGCAACTTTGTTGCACCTGTGTGGAATTTTGGCAGGAATAGTAATTGCTGGGCTAAATGGGGGCGCAAGACGTTTTTTCGATAAATTTCCAAAAGCAAATGCGAGTAATCCAACGTAAATTTTGAGCCTGAGCTGTGTCCGATTCAGGTTCTTTTAGATTTGACTCTACTAAGAGGAGATAATCATGATTTCTTTTAAACTCAGTTCAGTTGAAAGTACTATCAATGATCCCGATCATATTTTTCGAACAGCTCATCTTTTGTGCGGTTCTGGTGGTTGCCGTGCAGTTCTTGCTGGAGTCGGAACGTTTCTGGCTTTTGACATGGCTGGAGTCAACTTCAACACAATAGGTGGTGTTAGTGGCGGTGCTATACCGGCTTTCTTGTTGGCCTCTGGAAAAGATCTGGATAGCATTGTTAGGCTGGCTGTAAATATGAAGTTCAGTAAATTGGTGACAAAGAAAACGGATTGGCCAAACGTTGGTGAAGTGATATGCGGACGATTTGCTTCATATCGACCAAGGTACAGTATGTACGGATCAACCAATCTTGGTTCTTTCATTGAGAAAATCAACAGTAGATGGCCGTCGAAATTCTGGACTACAGCTGTTACAGATGATTCGATTATTGCATTTGTGCCTCAGGGAAGTTACATTCAGCACATTTCTGGAGCTCGTAATTGGAAGATGCTCTCAAATGCGCTTCCTGGTACCGGCCTCGCTATCAGGGCAACGGTGGCGATTCCAGGGCTGATAGAAGCTGTCCCTTCGCCATTTAACGACGGCGAATTTCTATATGACGGCGCTATTGGGCCGGAAGGTTCATGCCCCATATCTATTCCGAGATCAATTTTAAAGGCAGAAGGCACCTTGTTTGTGATCGATGTCGGAGAAGATCACTCCAGCGAAGCTAAACAACTTGACCTTCTCTTGCGTGTTCTCTTGGGTTCAAAATGCTTTGCACCGCAAGCAACTCCTTTGATAGAAGATTCGAATATTGTTTTTGTTAGACCTAGAGAGACACAACTTAGTTCGTTTGAGTTCTCGGCAAGCAGAGACAGGAAGTGGAAGGCAGTTTTAGAGGGCTATTACGCTGCTTTTCAAGCTCTCTGCTTTTTAGGCATCCTGTCTGGTGATCCTACAGAAGCAGCGATGTTATGGCTTGGGCGGCAGAAAGTACTGAAGTCCGATCTTAAGAGAAGTCTGGTTAAGGCACTTAAATCATTTCCTTTATGATCACAAGGTCGATTATTGCATGAAAAGCTAGAAAGTACATAAGGATCGGGTAAATATTTCAGGATTAAGGAGGAAAATTATGACACTAATAATGATACTACTGGTAACAATCGTGGTTTGTGTCGTTACTTCTAAACAGAAGTAGTGAAAGGATAAAGGGCATCTCCAGTTTCCCTCTTGAGATGACCCTGCTTACAAGATAACTCTTTGAGTGAAGGTGCGTCAGCAGTCTAATAGTTTGCAACCTAGTCGAATCGTTCTGGAGATAGATGTATGAACAATTCGGTCTAGTAGTTTCCATTATAAATTGAGAGGGTTGTTATGAAAGACCATGTTAGAAAAAAACTGATGTTAGCATTTGGAACATTTGGATGGAGTTATGGTACGACTTCAACATTAATCTTGGTTGGGCATTTCGATGGTTTGATCGTGGCCGTACTTTCATTGTCTCTACTTGTTGCGGGTGCTCTTATTTCTAGAGGCCTCGGCAGGAAGTATAAGGATGCTTATAGTATGACGAATGGCTATGTCGGTCTTGATATGTTTGAAGCTCTGCCTGCTGGATTCACATTCGTTGGTGTAGTCGCATTGTTTACTTGTTCGGTAGCATCTTATGATGAACTCTATTTTTTGGCAGTTGCAGCCGCTAAGACATCTGTGTTTGTATGTGCTGGTTTAGTCGGACTACTTCTAGATGAAGTAATTCAGGAGAATCCAGAGTGTAGACAATGAGCCAGGTGGATTGTGTATCTGGTAGACTTTGAGACTGTTTATCTGACTTTAGCCGGTGCTTAAGGTGATAGGCGCCGGCTGCCTTTTGTAGGGCACGATCACCGTGCCTTACACAGGGACCTGCAAGGTATTGCTTTAGCAGGTTGTTTTTTACCGGGAATTACGTATTGCCGAAGCTGAAGTCTAATGTCACAATTTGAACTAGGGGCACCGGTGAGATATCTTAGGTGAAGTGTTTGAAGGATCTTGAGCCGTTGATTGTTAAGGAGGAAGAAGCTTCTGGTCAGCAGTTAGCCAAGGAAGCCTTCAAGGCAATAGACATACTACTAGAAAGGCATGTGGAGAATCAGCAGAACGACCGCAAGCAAGATAGCTCGGAAGACGCTCTAACACCCGGCCGGATGCAGCGGAAGATATTGTCTGATAATGCGGAGATGCGAGATTATGAACTCTACATTCCCAAAGAATATGATCAGAATAAAGTCTATTCCATGATTGTCATTTTGCATGGAACGGAACTTGGTGAGGCATATGGCAGAATAGCTGCGCAAACGGATATGAATACGGTGGCAGATAGTTTAGGCTTCATCGCCGTGTATCCGATTGCCAAAAGGCAGAGCGCTTACTGGGGTGCTGTTGATATTTCTAGTTGGAATTCACCTGAGCAATTGAATGTGATGAAGACAGACGAAACTTATAGTGACATTGATTACCTTGATGACGTACTATCTGATGTAAGAAAAATTGTGAATGTCGATGAATCGAGAATTAGTGCCATCGGATTTAGTGCTGGTGGTATGTTTATACAGCGGTATCATTTGAATCGACCAGGAAAACTATCGTCCCTTGCTTCTGTAAGTGGAACTTACCTTGGTGATGTCCCGGAAGAATCGGCTCAAGGACTTCCGGTTTTAATCCTTCACGGTATGACTGATGAGGTTCTTCCTTATTACGGTGGGACAGGATTGATATCCGTATTGGGTGAAGGTGTGTTCGATGCTGTTGTAGCTTCTAGACCTAATCTTCAGAAAGAGTTGTGGATAAAGCAGAATGGATGCAATCGAGAACCTCGAGTGACTTATAGTAAGTATGGTATCGTTAGTAGTTACAATGACTGTAAAAGTGGAAGTGTCCGAGAATACCAATTTAGGAATCTTGGTCACTCGTTTCCTAGGTTTTTAACTTATAGTGAAAATAATCGGGTAAACACATCTAAGATGCTTGCTGAATTCTTGCTTGCTCAGAAACTTCGTTAAGACCGATTTTGGATGGCTCACACAGAGTTGAAATTCGTTTCTCTCGGTCTCATACCACTCTTTTATTATGAACTAATCTATTATTCTGGGGATGTTGAACCAAAAAGTGCTGCCTCTGCCTTCGACGCTGTCCACACCAATCGTGCCGCCATGTTTTTCAATGATCGCTTTCGCGATTGCCAGCCCCAGACCGACATTGCCCTTGCCTGATCTGTCTGATGGATCGACCTGTTTGAATCTTTCGAAGATTAGCTTCTTGTGTTCGTCCTTGATACCAGGACCGTTGTCTATCACCCTTACTATGACCTGCTTCACCTCTCCTTCAGCAAGTGGTTGCGCCTCGATGCGGACTTCGCCATCTTTCGGCGAGTATTTCACCGCATTGGCCAGCAGGTTGATGATTACCTGAGAAAGTCTGTCTTCGTCTCCCATGAGCCTGCAATCGGTACACTCAGTGCTAATGCTTATTCCGGCGGAGCCGGCTGTTCCTGATACCGCCTCTACGGACTTTTCAATCAGCACGGCCAGGCTGATGCGCCTTTTCTCGACTTTGAGCCTGTCCGATTCGAGTGATTCGAAGTCCAGAAGTTCCTGGATCAACCGGACCAGACGTCCGATGTTCTTTTCTGCATTGAGCACTTTTTGATGACCTTTATCGTTCAGCTCGCCGTAAGCATTTTCTCCCAGAAGAGTGAGAAGCAGTTTGAGGGATGTAAGAGGGCTTCTGAGCTCATGACTGAGGATCATAATGAACTCCTGCTTCAATCGCTCTATTTCCTCTTTGTCTGATATATCGACGATTAGGACAATAAAGCGTTCGCCCCGGCCGGTTTCGATGCGGTGGCAGCTCAACTCTACCGGGAAGGACTGTCCGGAGGATTTCACGGCCTGGCATTTAATCGGCTGCCCTACTAAATCCGCAGGCACGAACTGCAGCGAAGCTCCCGGTGCGGTGTTGCTTTTGCCTGCGTGGAACAGGGTGGATATGGATTTGCCGACAATCTCGTTGTTTTCGAGCTTGAACATATCAGCCAGTGCAGGGTTGATCATCTCTACCTGACCCGTCTCCGTACAGGCTGCAAGACCGGTCGGGATGTTGTTCACTATCGCTCTGAAGCGCTGCTCTGCTTCTTTAATCAGTGATTCGGCGCGTTTCCTTTCGGTTATATCGTAGACAACACAGAAGAACTCTTCTTCTTCGGGGGACCACTGGACAGACCAGACGAAATCTCCAGGACTTCCGTCTTTCTTGCGGATGCAAATCTCCTTTTCAAAGGATGACTCTCTGTCTGGAGAGCTTTCCAGAATGGTGTTGAATGCGGTGGTGTCCTCGGGACTGACAATCGAGCTTAGCCTTTTCCCCTCAAGTTCTTCCGGGCTGTAGCCCCAGGCATTGACCGCTGCGTTGTTGGTCGATATCAGCTTCCCTTCTCTGTTTATAGAGCAGATAATCTCTTTGGCATTGTGTATGAGAGCTCTTTCTCTTCTGGTCGCCATTCTCAGGGTGTCCGCCATTTTGTGAAATGAGCTGTCCAGGACTGCAAGCTCATCGCTTCCGTGCACAGGGGGGAGAAGATCTCTGTCCAGGGCGAGCCTGGAGCTATTTTCCAGCATGGTGTTGATCCGGTTCACAATGGTGCGGGAGAAATAGTTGGCCAGGGCGAAACAGATGCCGACATTGAAGAGAACCCCGATTATCAGGCAGAGATGCAGGCTTTCTCTTAGCTGAGCCTGGATCTCGGGGCTCTTGAGCTCCACCAACCGTTCGTCTTCGGCTATATCATGCAGTCTCATCGAGCCTTCCATGGAGAGCTGCTTTAGTTCGGGTAAGAGTGCTATAGCTGCTTCGGTCTCGCCATTTTCAAAGGTAATTCTGGTTCGGTCAGCCAGCCTCACACCATAGTCGAATTTCTTCTTGATTTTGATCGCGCTCTCTTGCTTGCCCGGCTGGTCTTTCAAAAGTTCAATGAGACCATCGATGGCCTGAGGCATCTTCTTGACCGCTGTGTTGTAGTGGTATGCGAAGGTTGAGTCCTTGGTCATAGAATAGCCTGCCACCCCCACCATGAAGTCGAGCATGTGCTGAGAGACCTTGTTTGCCTGAGAATTGACCCTCCGTGCATAGGCTTCCCTCTCTACCTCCTTTTCGGTCTGGATGAGCAGGAAGACGAGAACGGAAACAAAAATGAGCTCGAAGACCAGGGGAACGGCTACGAGTATCAGTCCTTTTTTAGATATATCCGGCTCTGATTTCATCGATTCGAGGTGGTGCGGGCTGATAAGTAGATATTCCCATTTCGCCATGAAATGGGAATACTACATCCGATAACGGCAGGGAGATTTGTGTGGATTTTCGTGCCGTTACACTACAGTCTGATTTCCATTGGAGATAGCAAGGAGGCCTGCCTGGTGTCTGGATTTATCCTTTTCACTTTTTCTACTTTCATCCTTTTCCTTTACTGCAGGCAGGTCTCCTGATGCTACCTTCACCTTTCCGTGGAAAAAACTCGTTTCGATTCCGCTACACAGGGTCTTTCGAACTGTGCGGTTCATGCGGTTACCACCTGCGGCGCGGTACATTCTGAAATCTGCCGTTGCCGCCGTATCCACCGTAGCCGCCGCTATAGCTACCGTATCCGTTTGAATGTTTAGCGGAGTCCCAGAGGAGCCAGGGCTTGGCAGCACTGGAGACACCGTTCAGAAAATCCAGGGCTCTGTCGAGACCGTCTCTTTCGGGCACTCCCGAGTAGGGCGCGGCATCCCCGGAATAGTAGCCCTGGGGTCCGCTACCACCACCGCCATTGCCATAGGATTGTCTCTGGTATTCCCGTTCGCTTCCATAAGAGAGATTGCCACCCGAGCCGAAATCCGAAGAACGGCTGTATTCGCTGGATCCGGACTGTGCATAGGGATAATATGCACCCGAGCCCGGATTCTGCCACTGGTTCTGGTGACCATAGGAGCCGCCATAGCCCGGGCGCCAGCGGCTCTGGTTCTGATAGGGATTGCCGTAGAAGCCACCCCGATCTACCTGCACTATGGTCGGTTCCTGTTGCCCTCGGGAAGCGAATCCTTCCTGGGGGTAGACATGTATATTCTGCTCGATCTTGATGTCACGTTCGTGATTGACTTTCACTGGACCGGCTGCATGCTTCTTGCTTTCCTGCCCGAATGGCATCGGCTCTCCTTTAAGGTAGGCTCTTGTATTAGCCTGGAGTTGCTCATCGGTGAGCACAGATTGCTGCTTGTACTCGGGAGCGGGCTCTTTCGCTGACGGTTTCGGCTTCGCCGGAACTTCTACCGGCTTCGGCTTCGACACTTTACCAGTGCTCTCCGGAGATTTACGCTCAGCGGCTTCTTCCAGTTGGAAAGGCTTGGATGCGAATTCACCGGCCGGAGATTTTTTCTGCGATTGTGTCTGTTTGGGTTCGACGTGTGTTACCTCGGGCTCTTCTACTGGCAGTATGCTTATCTCTGGTTTGACCGAGATTTTACTTACCGGTATTGACTGCATCAGAAGAGCTTCTACCGATTTGAGGGTGATATCTCCTTCGCCCACTCTTCGCTGCTCGTTGCCTTCTGGGTCCACCAAGTCTACTACGTCACTACGCATAGATTTTACCGAGTCCGTGTCCCAGTTCTTGAGCAGGAATGTGGTTATCTGACGCTCTCTGTCATTCAAGACATTGGAGCCATATTCTCCTGCTTTCTCGTCTCTCTCGAGCAAATCTTTCAGGTCGTCTTCTTCGATGGTCGTCCTGTTTCCATCCCGTTCACCTCGGGCCAGCTTCAAGAAGAGTTTGCCGTTGTCAGCCATCATATCCGATGCGGCACCGATGGCGAATTCGTATCTCTTTTGGGATTCTATGTTGTCGCTAGATTTGAATCTCTCCATATCCTGATGGTCGAGGAGGGTGTCCAGGTCATCGGTGGTGATGCCGACTTTGTCACCCGCGAATGGATTGAATTTATTTGACTCATGGGCTTCTCTGACCTGGTCGAATCCATTCAAAAGGGTGCCCAGAAGCTGCTTCTCTACCTGGTTATCTACTCTTTCGGTACTTATATAGAGTTCGACTTTATCAATCTGACCGTTCTCGTTCATGTCCAGATCCTGGAAGTGATTTCTGGCATAGCCCAGTGAAAGCTCTGGAAGAATTCCTTCTTCAGCGAGACCGGCGGCGACTCCGGTGCTGAATTCCTGGAAAGCCTTAGAATTTGAGCCGTGGCTATTTCTGGCCGAATCAACCTCCGACATCAGGTTCTCGGCTGCCTGGCTGCCACCACCGGCCAGGTCGCTAGCGCTGGTAAGGGCCTTTTCTATCTTGCTGTGGCTCTGCTTGTTGCTTTCCATAATCCTTTCCTCTGGTTGTTAATTCGGGGAGTGGGTGAAGTGTGTTCGACCTCGAGAGTTGCCCTGAATTTAACCCGAAGTTGTAACAGCGAAATAACAGAATTAGTGTTCTTGATTCGGTTTTCACGTACAGGTTGCCGGTGCGGTATTCTATGCTACGGGCTATATTCAGACCGGTAAGGGAGCATAACCTTGAGGAAAATATCGAAAGCTAGCTGCCGGCAGAGTTTGATGAGTTTTGGATGCTTGATGCTTCTTTTCATTGTGCTACCGCAAGTTTCTTTCGCAAGAACGCAGACGAGTTACGAAAAAGGAATGGCCTGTATGGCTATGTGGCAGCCGGAAGAAGCGGTCAAGCATTTCGACCAGGCAATTAAATTGAACTCTAGATTCTATCCTGCATATGTTGAGCGAGCAAAATGTTTGTTTGAAATGAATCGCTTCAAAGAAGGTCTGGCGGATCTCGATTATGCCGTGAAGCTTGAGCCATCCAAGGTTGAAGCCTATCTCGTTCGGGGAAATTGTCACGAGGAGGCGGGTCGGCTTGAGCTGGCTTTAGTAGATTATCGCAAAATCCTTGCCCTTGATCCTGGTTATAAATATGCCAGGTGGAATATCTCTCGGGTCTTCATGCGGATGGGTAAATACGACAAAGCATTACAAGAACTAAACGTGCTGGTTTTACAGAATCCGGGCAACAGCACTTATATAACCAGACGTGCCACTGTATATGAAACAATCGGAGACTATGGCAGTGCGGCTAAAGACTATACGGAGCTGATCAAAAACAGCCCGAGGGATTCGTATCTTCTGGCTCGAGCGGAGAATTATATTCGGTTGGAACAATATGAGAAGGCAATTCAAGACTATACAGGCGTGGTCAGAGCCAATCCGAAAGATGAGCTGGCCTTTCTACGCAGAGCCGAGGCCTATCTGACTCTTGGAAAAAACACACAGGCGATCGAAGACTGTGGTCGAGTGATCAAGTTGGATAGCAAGAATGGTCCGGCGTTCTTCATCCGGTCCGAAGCCTATCGAAAGACAGGCCGAAAGAAATTAGCCGATGCAGATGCCATGATTGCCAGGCGTTTGGGATGCTTGAACCGGGACCAACTATTCAAGCAGATTCGCAGCATCCCGCCCAGGCGCATACCTGTTAGAGATCATTAAATGGTTAGACTTGCTGCGCTAAGCAAGGCATTTTCGGGTGGAGATGTCTGAAGAATCGGCCAATTGTCTAAGTTGGCATATGGATTTCATATTTATCTTGAATGCCGATCAAAAGCTAGATTAACTGCCTGTGCGAAGCTGGCCAGCTTTTAAAAAGTGGTGATATTACGAATGAAGGCGGAGCCAGATTGAAAGGAGCAAGCCGGGACAGAGGCAGGTTTAGTACCCCAAAAGGCAGGACACTAAAGGGCTGTGGCGGATTTGTGTCAGGCTTGGTTGAATTTCGACACCAGAAATTTTGTCTTGGCTCCTGATGATATTTATTGATAAGACTAAATTGTCTTTTCGTTTTGGACTTTGGGAGCAGGACAAAAACTCTCAAATACTTTCCTCGTGTTTGATTCAAGAACCATTCCGCCGGCTTGCGCCGGAAACGATAAGACCGCTATCAAGGAGATTTGCCCGGTTGGGCTGGATGGATCCGTAATTCTTTTTTCGACTACCCAGTGGTGATTATGATGTTTACGTTATATGCAATTTGTGCAGTGATTGCTTCAGTCTCTTTCAAGTTGGCGCGCATTGTGCCCAACCACATAAAGAACCTGGTCGGATTTCCGCTGGCGGCCTCTCCAATTTTTGTGGAGATGTACCTGCCGGTGAGCACCGATGTGGTCATTGCATTCTGTTTCGTCGCTCCTATAGGTCTGGGCATTATGGCAAGACGCTTCTGGCGTCTGCACGTCGAGCGTTGCGGTATGAACGCCCGAACCCAGAGCTGAGCTAAAGACAGATATCAATTTAACAAGCCATAGTTTTGGCTTTCGCAACGCCAGGTAGTAAGTTTTCTCGCTTCTTCATGAGGAGCGGGAAACCTTGACCGGTACTTGTTTTTTATGGTGTAAGACTATGAATTTCGATTTTGATAAAGCAGTAATCGTTCCGAAAGGAGCATTTTATTTAGCAGAACGCGGCGACATGGTGGTGGCAGGTGAAGGCTCTTTGGTTTTCGCCGGTTCCGGCGCAAAAGTGATTGGGCTTTCCGGCTCGATGATTTTTGCACTTTCGAATTCCAGGGTTGATGCTTTCGATGGCGCAGTCGTTTTAGCCGAAGGAGCTGATAAGGTGGTCGCCCATGCCGGTGCGACGGTATATGCCTGTCGTGATTCCTGGGTGGAAGTGGAAGCCGGTGCAACTGGTTATGCCTACCACTGTTCCGATGTGGTGGCAAAACGGGGTTCATCTGTGGAGGCATTCAGCGGTTCTACCGTGTATGCTCATCCGAACTCTTTCGTTGTAGCCTATCGTGGAGCTTCGGTTCTTTGCCGCAGCTACTCGAATGTTGTCGCCATGGCAGGCAGCACTGTGACAGCCTGGGAATTCAGCAAAGTGATTGCAATTGCCGGCTCCACGGTTCAAGAGAACCGGCGCTCGGTGGTGAGTCATGTGGCAAACATCACTGAATTTCGACGGATGGTCTACCTTTCGGTGGTCGCGTCTTATTTGTAATAATGCCAGGGACGGCTCTTAATCTGGAGAGCTGATATGAACACTAGTAATCAAAAATCAAACAGAAAGTTGCTCTTTTACGTGACTCTCTTTGGAATAGCCGCCTATATCGGTCTTTCAATCTTGAAAGTCTTGACCGATGCAGGTGAGTGGAGCAAAAGAGTGCGGTAATGAGCACGATGAGCTGGTTCGGAAGCCGCTTTGTAGTTTTTGTTGGATAGTCCGGCACAGGATGGTGCTGGACCCGGCAAGTGGACAACGCGCAATTTTGGATTCTCGTTTCTTTGAAGCCGGACTATTATAAGCAATAGTATAATTGGCTTTATCTAGAAATGGTCAGGCCAGTTGAAGAGAAAACTTGTGGGTCAGTGAAAGTACCGGCCAGCCGTTCGATGCAGGATTTAATCTTCTATACGATGGCTCAAAGACCGCTAGAGTTCTTTCCGGCAGCTCTCGGATATCTCTACCTGACAAGCCTGCCGGATTTTCCACCCGGACTTTCGGGGCACTTTTGCACTGACCAAGGAAGGTTGTCTGCTTTTGAGAACTTTTGATATCAAAGGGTACTGCTTTCGTTTCCCGCATTTGTGAGCGATTAGAACCCTTTAGCCATAGCTGATTGAACTATATCGAATCGACCTTTCCCTGCATTCTGCCGGGAAGGGGATCTTGCCTTGTGGAGATCGCCCGCCTGAACTGCTTTAGCAGCGGCGGCGGCGGCGAGAGCATTTCTTGAACCAAATATTCGGAGAATCGAAATGAGAAAAGTAGAAGTGGGTGAAAATTGCACAGGTGTGGTTGTTTCTAAAACCGCGTTCGGAGTATTCGTTAACATCGGAGCAGGCAAAGATGCACTGCTGCACAGAAATAGATTGCGCGGCAACAACCGCAACCTGCGCGAACAGCGATACCAGGAGATCGAGGTCGGGGAGGAGTTGATGGTCGATGTCATCGAGGTAGAAAACGGCGGTCGCAGAATAGAAGTAAGCGAAAAAGCCATTTTCGATGATGTCGCCTACAGTCAGCTTCCCCTGGGTGAAGTCTTGAGCGGTGTCGTAGCCAATGTTAAAGAGTACGGTGCTTTTGTGGTGCTGCCAAAGTGGCACCTCTCCGGTCTGCTTCATGTAACCAAATGCGCCGGAGCCAATAAAGAGGAAAGAGAAGCATATATCAGCAGTCTTTCTGAAGGTGATGTGATTGATGTTTGTGTCGAGGAGATCGACCACGAAGGAGAGGAGTTGAGAATCTCCTACTTCCAGCAGGTTTGATTGACCTTACCATTCACTTCGCCAATCCATTCAATCGCCCTCCGGGGCAGGAGTTAGAACCATGATTCTGTTATTGGAATTGCTGGCGGTAATCGCCGGCTACAAATATGTGTCCGCATTCGTCAGACCCTCTTCCCACTGGGTTGGATTTGTCGTCTACGGATTGATCACGATGGCTTTGCCTGCTTTGTCTACTGTCATCAATCCATGGCCTCTCGGGATACCGATTTTGTTGTCCGCCTATGTGGCTCTGGGTATCGGTGTAAAGACTATCTATAAACCAGATACCGGTGATACTGGTGGCGGCGGTAGCGGTCGAGGCACTCTGAAAGCCTGATTTATTCAGGAATAATTCGTAACTATCATGGAAGGATAGTTTATTAGTAACGCCTTAGTTGGTCCGGAGGATCGACCGGGGTAATCGATCTTGTTCGAGCGTGATAGCGGATCTTACTGGGAATACCTGTTGTCCTTTTTATAGGTTGGTAGTTTCGGTAGCGGATCTTATTGCGCTGGACATGCTCTTGAGTCGAAGACGAGACTTCACTTACGTGGAAGTGATGGGAGAGAGTCGGCTCGTGAACTTTTCTGGTTCGGTCTTTCGAATCGGTAGCGAGTTCGCCGGTGATTTCTTCAGGAATAGAGAGTATCCGTGAAGTCTCCTTGAGAGATAGTCGATCAATAGTGTTTATGGTGATCGTCATGAAAACTAGAACTATGAAGCTGGGTTTTATAATCCGGCACAATCAAGCCTATCTGGAAAAAACTATTGCTGGTTGCGCCGGCAAAGCATTAGTACAGGTAGAGATACTTAAACAAGAAAGGACAAGGGTTTTTGAAGGACATGGTCCATATCCCTTGCCTGATGCAGCCGTTACCGGATTCGATATAGAAGTGCGAGTAAGCGGTGAGAATGAAGGCTCGGTGGACGACTTTTGTGATTTCTTCCTCGCTTCTATGGCGAGGCAAGTAATTATAAGGTTGGATGTCGAGATGGCATTTTATGCTTATGTTGCCCGAATCATGAACTGGTTGAGAGCCGAAAAGGAGGCTGAATGTTGTTAGTAAAAATAAGCAAGATCGGGATGGTTCCTCTGTTTAATCAGTAAGAGCCATCCCGAAAATTTGTTCTTGTTTCTAAAATATTATATGCAATAGTAAAATCTCGACAGGCCCTAATAACAAGGTACGATTGCGAGTTATTTTTGTGCTTCGATGCTTATTTCAAGCGTGATCTTTGGATTGATGCGAACGGCACCATCAGGATGCAAGGCAAGCAGACTGAGACCAAAATCGGATTGATTAAGGCTGGAGCGACCCCTGGCCAGCAGCTCTTTTTTGCCATTTTTATTCGATACTATTCTTGGTGGCTGAAGTAGTTCTACCCGGACTGCTTTTTTAAAGCCGTGCAGGTTCAGGGTGCCATCGATTATCATCTTCCCTCCATTGAGGGTGGTTATCCTGGTCGAGCGGAAGGTCGCCCGGGGAAACTTCGCGCAGTCGAAGTATTTGGGTCCGACCAGATCGGTATCCCGAACGGCGACACCGGTTTCGATGGTGGACAGCGGGATGAAGGCATTTACTGCGGATGCGGAAGGGTGCCTTCGGTCATAAATTATGGTGCCTGCAATTCCGGTGAAGTTGCCGCGGGCGCCGACGTGCTCGCCCCGCATGACCGTGAATGCGATCTTCGACTTTGTGCTTACTATTTTGAAGGTCTCGGCAGGCTTAGCGGCGGCAGCGGCGGCGAGCTGACCTGTCGTAATGAGAGCCAGTGTGTAGACCAGGTATCTAATTGACGTCCACCCGCTTAATGCTTGAATTGGATTTGATTGGATCGAACAAGAAATAGGATCAAGGTAGCATCCCTGCTCTCCAGGTGCAATATTTTGGACCTGGGATGCAGGTTGCATGTTTCGTATCACTAGCGGCATCAGTCGGGCCGGTTTTCCTTTCGTTTGCGCGGCCAGTTTCAGCTCTTTGTAGAGCATGCCCACATGGTTTGAATTTTGAGAGATTAGCTGGAACAGGCCGCTGCAAGATGATTTTAAAAGGACAGTTGTAAAGCGGCCAGCGATTTCCTTTGCCAATTTGTTGTACAACCTGTTACGCAGCGACAGACCTTATTCGCTAAAAGACCCAATTGTAGGAAGTTTTCGGATTTGTTTCGAACGGCACCAGCAGTCGTAACTATATTGTCCCCTTTAAGCCATCGCTGATATCAAAAGTTATCCGCTTTGTTTATCGCCCTTTGGAGCCAGTCTCTCAAGCCACCAGAAATCCGCAATATTTCCACCATTGCATTGAATTCCATCCGTGTCAGCACGGAAGGAGTTCTTTCTTGTTTGTGAAGCTTGCCTGGCGATTTGCAGGATAAGACATTGTTGTACGTCGTTTTGTGTTTTCAGCATGGATAACAGCATGCTCAGGCTTTCCGATGGATGGCGATTTCGCCTTCTATCTCGAGCAAACTTCAATTCAATCCAAATTTATGAGGATAAATAGATGAAATTCAAACAGCTCATCCGTACCCTGATTGCTGTCGGCACTGTCGCAGTAATCTCCGTTTGTGCCACGGCAGTTCAGGCTGCTCCTGTAGATTATCTGCAGGCGAAGCCGCTCTCCCACGAACTCAAAGGAGTCAAACTAAAGCCGATTCAATCCGGCAAGCTTCGGGTTCCGACCATCACCTGGCCGGGAGACGTATCAACGGTGCATACCGATCTGGAAGGCTTCTTCAAAAAAGAGGGTCTTGAAGTCGTTCTTTTTAATGAAAACGATTTTGCCAAACAAGTGAAAGGCGTTGTCGAAGGTGAAACTCCATTCTTGCGCGGCACCATCGGTATGGTGAACGCAGCTGCCGAGGTATTTGCCGAGCGAGGCACAGATCTGGTGGTTGTCTACCAACTCACCTGGTCCAATGGCGGAGATGTTCTGGTGGTTCGTCCAGGCACCAATAATCTGCCGGGCATGAAAGGCAAGACCTTCGTCCTGCAGCTCTACGGACCGCATATGGACCTGGCTACCACTGCTATCAAGCGCGGCAACCTATCCATAAAGGATGTAAAACTGAAATGGGTCAAGGAACTTACGATTCCTACCTATGACACCAAGGGTAAAGTTGTTGATCCTTATTCTGCCCTTTCTGCCGCCGCCGACATCGACGGTGTTTTCGTGATCAGTCCTGATGCAGCCGCTCTTACTTCCGGAGGTGCCGAAGGTGTAGCCGGGTCAAAGCCGTTGTTCTCCACAAAGAGCGCTAATCGTGTAATCGCCGATGTCTATGCCATTCGTGGCGATTGGTTCGATGCAAACAAAGGCACGGTTCAGAAATTTGTTCATGCATTGATGGCTGGTCAACAAAGCTTTGATGGCTTGAAGGCTGATACTGCTTCGAATAAAGCCAAATGGGACAACCTGATGAAGGCTTCAGGCAAACTGCTGTTCGGCTCCGAACTGGCTGCCGGTGACGCTGAAGGCGCTCTGGCAGATGCCGAATGGGTAGGTTTCAGCGGTAACGTGGCCTTTTTCACCGGCCAGGGTACCACCAGAAACCTGACCTCCTTGACCGGCGAGATTCAGAGCGCTTTCATAGACCTTGGAATCATGGGCAAGAAGACAGCTCTTCGTGGTGCTGATTGGGATTACACTAAGCTGGCTAATGGCCTGGTTGGTATTAATATCGGTGCTCTGCCTAAGCCGGCCTTCGACAAGAATCGTGTTCAAGCAGAGGTGGAAACCAAGATCGCCACTGAGCTTGACACCTGGCAGGAGCAAGGTTCTTTATACGTTTTCGAAATCTATTTCGCTCCGCGTCAGAATGCCTTTACTGCTGCAGAATTCGCCGAAAACTTCAAAGAGGTTCTGGATCTCTCTCAAACGTTCGGTGGAGCGCTGATGGTAATCGAGGGTCATAACGCTCCGGATGCTCTTAACAAAGCTCGCCGCGAAGGTCAAAGCGCAACCACAATCTCCACCATTGAGCAGGCAGCAAAAAATCTCTCATTGAATCGTGCCCAGGCTGTGCGTGCCGCTTTCCTAGATTATGCCAAACAGCAAGGTATTGTTATCGATGAATCGCAGTTCGTAGCTGTAGGCATGGGCGTGAAGGATCCGAAGTTTCAGGTGCCGGCAACCGAGCAGGAATGGAACCAGAATCGTCGCGTGGTTTTCCGTGTCAAAGCGATTGAGACCGAACTCGATAAATTCGTTCCAACCAAGTAATTCGACCACACTAATAGGAGAAAAGACATGAACGCAACGCGTAAATGGCTGTATATGGTCGTTTTGCTGGGTTTATCAGGATTGTCCGGATTGATTCTGACTGCCTGTAACGACCAGAGCGGCTCTACTGCTCAAAGCGAACCGACAAATTCCGCCCAGGTGTCCATCCGTGATCAGCTTTTAGAGAACGTGACCGATGGTGAAATATCTCTGGCTCGCAATTTTTACTTCGTATTCGACGGCTCCGGCTCTATGGCAGGTAAGATGGACGAGGCCAAGGCTGCCATTAAGACCTTTATAGCTAATGTTCCGGAAGAGAATGTCAATCTAGGTCTCTTTGTTTTCGATGAAAGAGTAACCCGGGAGGTCGTACCGCTAGCGCCGGACAACCGGAAGCAGTTTCTCGCCGCGGTAAACCAGGCTCAAGCAGGCGGCGGTACACCGCTGGGTACCTCGATTAAGACCGGAATCGATGCCTTGATTGGTCAGTACAGGAAACAATTGGGCTATGGTGAGTATCGTCTTATCGTGGTAACCGATGGCGACTCGGACTGGGACAATCCGGTTTCGGTCGGGGTCGAGCCTGCAAACCGCTACGGATTTCCCATCTATACAATCGGATTCGGAATTGGCGAAGAACACGAACTTCGTCAACACTCGGTCTCTTATCGTTCGGCTAACAACAAAGAGGAGTTGGCCAGGGCGCTCGAAGAGGCTGTTTCGGAACTGGATGTTTTTGAACCGGCCAACTTCGAAGAGAAGGAGGAGCCAGCCGACTGAACATTGATTCCCTCTGGAGGATTTAAATGAATAAGACTCTTATAGCGGCAGGCTTGATGCTGATTGTCGGTCTGCTTGGTATTGGCGGGTATTATCTTGCCAGTGGCTACCTGCAGAAGCAGGACCAGGTAAAAGGTAGTGATGCCAAGGTTGGAAAAACGATTCGTATAGCCGGGGACGGTTATCTCGGATACTGGTTCATTAACTCGCCGGAGATGAAACGACAGGCGGCTCGCCGGGGATTCTCCGTTCAATACACCAATGATGGTGGCGCTTACTCCGAAAGGCTGCAGAAATTCAGCACCGGTCAGTATGATGCCATCGTTCTTCCGATCAATTCTTACCTTACTCATGGAGCCGGTTATAACTATCCTGGAGTGATTACCTCTTCCATAGCCGAGTCGAGGGGAGCTGATGCCTTGCTTTGTTTCGAGAACAAGCTACCCACCGGAAAGATAAAAGATCTCAACGACGCCAGCCTCAAAATCGTCTATACCGGAGAGAGCCCTTCCAGCTTTCTGCTGGATCTCACCATTGTAGATTTCGATCTCTTCAACCTGACCAAGACTGATGAATGGAGAGTAGAGGTAGCCGGATCTGCCGAGGTGCTTGTTCGGGCGAAGCGTCATGAAGGGGATTGCTTCGTAATGTGGGAGCCGGAAGTTTCCCAGGCTTTGCGTGAAGTGCCGGATCTGAAAAGAGTGTGGGGTTCCGATAGCTTTAGTGGCTACATCGATGATGTATTCGTCTTCGATCGCAATTTTGTCTCGCGCAGCCAGGACGACGTAGTGAGCTTTTACGAAGCTTACTTCAGCACCATGCGAGCCTATGCATCCGATCGATCCAAACTAGTGCAGGATATGAGCCGCACCACCGGTCTAGCACCTGCCGACATCCAACCCATGCTGGATGGTATCGATTGGCATGATCTCAGCGAGAACCTGGCCAGGCAGTATGGTATCAATACCGGTGCTGGTGGTCGGGCTGTGGAGGGGATTTTCAATACGATCGTGGCTAGCATTGATGTTATGCTGCGCACCGGGCGGCTTTCTTCCGACCCTCTGGGCGATCCTTATCGCATTATCAATACTGCGGTTATAAAGCAGGTACAGGCTAATTTGCCCGAGACCCTCGGTCAGAACGGTCAGGCACGCTCTTTTGCCCAGCTGGACGATGCAGAGTGGTCCAAGCTTCGGCATGTCGGTATGATGCGAGATGAACGGGTTACCTTCACTCTGGGTACCGCGAAACTTGATGCTGCGGGCGAAGCAACGGTGGATAAGATCGCTAATCTTCTGCAGGTGAATTATCCGGACTATCGTATCGTGGTGGAAGGACATACCGCGGTGGGCTCCAGTGAAGCGGAAGGGATAAAGCTCTCTAAAGAGCGTGCCGAGGCGGTTGTGCAGCGGCTCATTGCAGTGCACAACATCTCGCCTGCTCGCTTCAAGACTGTAGGAAAAGGGTCTGCTGAGCCGCCCGAGATGAAACCTGGAGAAAACGCCAGGGAGCTTCGCTACCGAATCCCGCGAGTCGAGATTGAGCTTTATATGGATAACACCTTCTAATTTAGTGGAATGGAGGATTCCATGTTCAAATTCCTGAGTAGAAAGGGCGACAGAGAGTCGCCCGTAAAACCGGGAGTCGACGAACTAAAAGGTGCTTCGGTGGGCAAAGCTGTTCTTGCCGAATGCCTCTCTCATCCGGCCACCATCTTTCCGTGGGTGGGCGCCTTCCTTGCCTCTGTATGGACTGTGGCAATAGCGCCGTCGCTTGCTTCCATCGCTGCCATCTTCGGATTGACAGCGTTTGGAGCAATGGCTTTTATCTATAACTATGTTGTAGGTGGTGAGAAGAGGGCGGTAGCCTATATGCAGAAGTTGCAGAAGGCTTACAAAGCCCACGTACATGTCGAACTGGAGACGATTGTTACCGATAGCCAAAATATGGGATTTGCCGAGGGCCTGAAAGAGGCCGGAGAGCTGGCCACTGATTTTGGCAATCTTATGGCATACCTGGAAGATAGACCTGCGGTAGAGCGATTCCGCATTCTTGCGGAAGCTACCTTCAATGAAGGGGTTCGCATTCTACAGCAGGCTGTGGCCGTATACCGGGCAATCGTATCCATCGATGTGGAAGTTCTGAAAAGTGAAGTCGAATCCTGGCGTCTTGAGCGTGCCGGGCTTGCTGTTGAAAGCGGCCGGGCAAAAGCACTCGATCGTCAAATCGATTCCCATGATCAACGCATAGCTCTTTATGACCTTCGGCAGGATACGCTCGATGAGCTTATCGCCAGGGTGAACGAAATCGAGACTGCTCTTCAAACAACATATCTGGAGCTGGTAGAGCTTGGTAATCAAGATCCGACCAGTCTTCTTCGAGATGACGGTGGCGCTTCCAGTCGATTGAAAACGGCTGTGGAGTCGGCTCGCCGAGTCGAAGCGAGGCTCCGTGGCCGGGGAGAGAACTCCGAAGACGAAGTCGCAAAGCGCATGAAGTACATCCGGCGCGTTCAATAGATGCATCGGAACTGAATCAATCATCCACAAAATTCAGACAAAGGTAATTATTATGTCATTATTCCAAGCACTAGGCCGTTTCTTCAGTTTCAAATGGCTCATTCAGGCATTCAAGGTCAATAAGTCTGCTGATGAACTTTTCACCAGCAGCGCCGAAGGCGTAGGTATGGCCTACGATATTCATCAGGAACAGCTCATCAATGAATATCGAGAGTTCATGGGGGCTCTCACTCAGGTCGAGACTGCTATCGAAGACAAGCGTCAGCGGCTGGAGCGAATCAGCAAGAACCGTGAGGAAGCCCAGCTAGCCCTGGAAGGAGCCCTGACCGCTTTCGAAGAAGCGGAAGCTTCCGCTGATGCCACATTGATGGAAGAGGCGGAAAGTGACGGAAGTCGCTTCCAGGAAGATGTCGACCGGCTTCTGAAACAGGAAAAGGAGTTGGAGGAGGACATCAAGGTTCAGGAAGATAACCTCAAGACCCTGGAAAGTCGCCTGCTCAGCATGCAAGAACAGATCGACAATCTGTCCTCGGAAAAGGCTGATGCTATAGCCGACTTCATTTCCAACAAACGGCTTGCCGAAGCCAACGAAAGACTTGTCGGCATCAAATCCAGAATCGATAACGGACCGCTGGAAGCCGTGCGCCAGGCAAATCGTGAACTGGCTTCCAAGGCTCGTGTGACCAGCCGCATGGCCGGAATCGATGCCGATGAGCGCCGTAAGAAGTATCTGAAAGCCGGTCAGTCAGCCACGTCTGAAAACAATTTCAAGAAGCTGGCTGCCGCTCGCAAGGCTGAACGTCTCTCCACGACCGGTGATGAAGAACCCAAACAAGTTAATAAGGACGACCGTCCCGAGATCTGATTCTTTTAAGGTCTAATTGAATTCGACCGGTGTCGATACCATATGCGGTGTCGATGCCGGGTGGGCTGTAAATCTCAGCCACTTCATTCAATCAACAAAGAACTAAGGAGTTCATAAATTATGAAAATCAAATTCCACACTCTGGCAATCTGCTTGTTGGCAGGTCTTGCGCTGACAGCTTGCAAACATGAATCCAGCGACGAAGGTGAAAAAGCTGTTCCTGAATCGCAGGCATCTGTAGTTCCTAAAAAGCAAATGACCATCGCAGTTTCGATCTACGCAGGTTGGATGCCTCATTACTATGCCAATGAAGTCGGCGTCTACAAAAAGTGGGGCGAAAAGTACGGCTATGACATCAAAGTCAAATACATGGACTATGTAGCCAGTATCGAGGCGTACATGGCGGGCGAAGCCGATGCCGTCGTAATGACAAATATGGAAGCCCTGGACATGCCCGCAGCGGCTGGTGTTGATACCACCGTCGTTGTGATGGGCGATTATTCCAACGGCAATGATGCCGTTCTGGTCCGCAATGGCCTCACCTGCGAGCAAGTTCGCGGTAAAAAGGTCTATCTGGTAGAAAAGACCGTCTCTCACTATATTCTGGGACGCATGCTGGGCAGTTGTGGGTTAACGGAATCCGATGTCACTCTGGTCAACGTTTCAGACGCTGATATCGCTCCGAGCTTTCTTTCAAACACTGAGCAAGAAGTGGTTGTGACCTGGAACCCTATGGTTATGGAAATTTTGAAGTCAGCAGGGATCACCAGTATCTTCGACTCTTCAAAAATCCCCGGGGAAATTCAGGACGTACTGGCAGTAAATTCAAATGTTCTCAGCGCCAATCCTGATTTTGCGCGGGCTCTTACCGGTGCATGGTATGAGGTCATGGACGTTATGAACACTCCGGGCTCAGAAGCCAAGGTCGCCAAAGAACACATGGCTTCTCTTGCCGGCACCAGTCTGACTGAGTATGAAGGTCAGCTTGCCACCACCGCGATGTTCTACACCGCCGATGATGCTCTGGCTTATCTCTATTCTCCAGAACTGAAAACAAAGATGGATTCGGTTCGTCAATTCTGCTTCACTCATCAGCTTCTTGGCGAGAACGCATCATCGGCTGATGTGGTCGGAATTCAGTTCCCTGATGGTTCGATATTGGGCGATGCCGATAACATCAAGCTGCGCTACGATGCCTCCTTTACCAAGGAATATTTTAACGGTGGTATCAACCTGAACTAACCTGGATTTCATCGCTGGTTGAATTCCTTGTCGACCGGGAAGGAGCGATGCTTTTGTCGCTCCTTCCTTTCTTTTGAACTTGATATGCCGTATGTCAGGAGATTAGAAACATGCTTCGAACCGATACAAAATTGTCCAAGTGGTTCTCCTGGGCCCTGGCTATATTGCCGTTTTTTCTTCTGGTCGGACTCTATTTATGGGGAGCCGACCATTTGCGCTATCTGGCTTCCGGTGCTGCGGATGGGCAGTCTGTCGCCTCACCGAAACTGATGCCTTTGGTCTCTGAAATGTTGGACGGGTTGCGCAGAGTCGCGCTCGAACCTGACGCTCAGGGTGAGTACAGATTATGGAGCGACACTGCGGCCACAGTAAGTCGATTTGCCACCGGTATGATTTTCGTTGCCTCAGGAGTTGTAATCGGACTTTATATGGGCACCTTTCCGGTGGTGAACGCTTTGCTTCATCGCTTTTTCGTGTTTCTCGACAAAGTGCCTCCGCTTTTGCTCTTGCCGGTAATATTTCTGGCTTTCGGAACAGATGAATTCTCAAAGGTGATGCTTGTTGTTATAGGTGTTTTGCCAGGGGTTGTAATTGATGCCCAGATGAGAACCAGGGAGATTCGAAAAGAGCAGCTCCAGAAAGCTCAGACCCTGGGCGCATCAGAACAAGAGATCGCCTGGACGGTTATCTTTCCGCAGATTCTGCCGAAAATGCTCGGCACTTTGAGGTTGAATTTCAAAGCTGCCTGGATGTATGTAATCGCCGGAGAGTTCATTGCCGCTTCGGAAGGGCTGGGTTATAGAGTCTTCGTGGTTAAGCGGTATGTGGCGATGGATATCATCATCCCCTATGTGATCTGGGCGACAATTCTTGTCTTCGCTCTTGATCTTTTCTTCCAGTTTTTAGAGAGCCGTTACCGCTGGGTCGGCAAATAAGGAGGAAGGTTATGACTTATCTAATTGATGCTACAAACGTGATAGTAAGTTATCCTGCCGATGACGGCGGTCGCAAAATCGTAGTCAATGATGTCAACTTTCGAGTGCGCGACGGCGAACTTGTTACCGTTGTCGGTCCTTCCGGCTGTGGCAAGTCTACTTTATTAAGGCTTGTGCTTGGCTCTCAGATGCCTACCACCGGAAGGGTGCTTGTAGACGGTTCAATCGTCGAGAAGATAACCAGGAATTGCGGTATAGTCTATCAAGACTATTCGCTCTTCCCGAATCTGACAGTGCTCGAAAATATCGCTCTGGGACCGATTGTTGAACAAACAGGTATCCTGGAGCGGCTTTGTCTGAGTCCTGTAGTCGGTGCGCAAAATGTTGCCGCATGGCTTCTGCGGCGGTCTTCGAATGTTTCGTCAGAGATGTGCTCGGCAGGAAGGTTGTTCGACTTCTTCCGCTATATTCGAATTCGCGCAGATGCCCATGAGCGTGCCTACCAATTTCTCGATGATATCGGTCTCAAGCCCTCCGATGCCGATAAATTTCCTTATGAACTTTCTGGCGGCATGCGCCAACGTGTGGCTATTGCCCAGGCTTTGATCATGCGACCAAAGATTCTGCTCATGGACGAACCCTTCGGTGCTCTCGACACCAAGACCCGTGAAATCATGCAGGATTTTCTCCATCAAAAGTGGAAGGAACACGGTCTAACTGTGTTCTTTGTTACCCATGACCTGGACGAAGCAGTTGTGCTGGGCACCCGCTTGATCTGTCTTTCTCAGTACTGGTCCCAGAACGACGGCAGCCGAGGGGTTGGCGCCAAGATTGTTGTCGACCGCAAGGTTATGGGTGGCAAGGAGAAACCATCCAGATTCTATGAAGGCCAGGAATTTCGCGAGACGGTCTTCAACATTCGCAAAGCCGGACTCGATGACAAACATCTACAGGCTCAGGCCCTATTCGACCTCAGCCATGAAGATGCCATTCTTCGAGAGGAGTTGCATTAATGGAACCAGAAAAAACATCAGACCGACCGGCATTTCTAAACTCTATCAACAGAGCCTATAGTAAGCGGCGCAAGAGCGTTGTGCTGCTTACCGGAAATACCCATGATCTTGTATTTTGCCGAGAGCAGAGCCGGTTTCTCGAACTTGAGAAAGCACTCTTCCAGGCTTTTCGAGGTGGATTTATTGTTCAGAGACTGGATATTTCTACCGGGCTTGGCTATTTCGATGATCGAGATCTGGATTCTCTGGCTCAGCATGTGCGAGAAGCTGATACGATAACGGTCTCGGGCGACGAAAAAATTGGCGATCTCAAAAAACAGATAGCCACCACCAGGCACAGCCCGCTACCAGCCCTGGTGCTACTTAGAGAGGTGCTGGAGGCTCTGGTGCGCTTGAGGCGCGCTGATACAGCGGTGAAGCCGGTTTGCACCATAGTCAAGTTTGCCGGCTCACTCTTGCCTGCCGGTAATTTCGATCAGCTCGGTGAACTCGACAGACAAAGGCTTGTCACCTTTTTGAATCTGGTAGAATCCTCCTCTTTCAAGGAGAGCAATCACCTGATTGTTCTTGTGGCGGATACCAGATCCGAGGTCAATTCGCGAATCGTCGCTTTGCCTTCTGTAGAATGCATCGAGGTCGAACTTCCCGAAAAGGGCACTCGAGCGCGTTTTGTTGATTCTTTTGTTGCCGCAGGCAACGGAGAGATCGATTTCGAAGGCGAAAAGGAGCGTTTTGTGGAAGATACCGCCGGTCTTACCCTGACCGCGGTGGAAGACCTGCTGCAGATGGCTCGGGGTACCGGTGGCGCGGTGACGAGAGCTGCTGTTCTTGAAGAGATAAACGAAGTACTCACCGCTGAACTCGGCGATATCATCAAAGTCTCAAGACCCGAGCATGGACCCGGAGACATAGTCGGCTATATGGAGACCGGAGCGATTCTAGAGGACATTTTTCGCCGGTGCGATGACCCGGAGACTGCGGTGCCGGCTATTCTCATATCTGGTCCTAACGGTGCCGGCAAAACATTTCAGCTCGAAGCCTATGCCTCGGAATCGGGTCGGGTTGTGATCGAGCTTGCCGGTCTGCGTGGACAGTATTTCGGTCAGACTGATCAGTTTTTCGAGAAGTTGCGACTGAGGATCAAGACCTACGGAAAGATTCTCATACTGGTAGATGAGGCCCATACTGCCTTTGGTAGCGTGCATTCGAGTCACACTCATGAAACCGAGAAACGTCTTGCCGGCAATATCATTAAGATGATGGGAGATAGAACCCTTTATGGCAAGGTACTCTGGGGGCTAATGACTTCGAGACCGGATGAACTTGATCCTGATGTCAAAAGCCGTGCTCCAATACAGATTCCTATATTCGATCTAGAAGGAGAAGAACGGCAAAAGTTCGTGCAAGCCCTATTTGCCCGAAAGAAAGTCATCCTTCCTGAAGAGGAAGTCGCCGAAGTGATGACATTGACTGCCAGCTACTCCGCCAGAGACTTTGATTACCTGGTCAAAGAGGTAAAGGGTTCAGGCAGGTCTTCTGTACTTGAGACCTTGCGAGTCTGGCAGGCAAGCAACTCTATTCGGCAACAACGCTTGTTGCAGACCCTCATTGCTGCTCAGCATTGTAGCTATCCAGGTCTTTTACCTGCTGACATTAAAGAATTTGCCGGTAGCGCAGAGCTGGACGCTAAGATTCAAGATCTCAGATTGAAGCTTCACGGGTAGTATCATGGCTATCTCAAGAGCAGAAAAGAAGTCTGGCAGTGTCAATCCATCATTATCTGCTGACTGTACCACCATAGGTGGTGAAGCCAGGGTCTATTCGGGCAAGACCAATCTTGAGGGCGGCGACTGGAGGTGTCCTTTCAGTTCGCGTGATTCGAGTTCTGTCGGCGCTGAATAGCATCGATGGCATCTTTGATCATGCGGTCTTTGAAGCCTTTGATTACACAGCGTGTGTAGTTGCTCGAGAGATGCTGAAGCGCATAGTCGAAGGCACGATAGTAAACATCCAGGGAATAGACAAGACTCCGGACACCTGCTTCCAGTTCTTGATTGCTGTGAATCGTATATAGTCTGTCTATCTCCTGGTCACCAAAAAGAGAGAGTGTATTCTCGTCTTCAACCTGTCCTTGCTCCTGGCTGGAGCATTCGACACTTCTGGGAGGATCTAGCAGTTCTCTCATCTCTGACCTCGACTTGCAACTTTGCTATTTGATCATGATTGATTGAATTGCCTCCTGAAGCGATTGCCGTTCTGCTCTGCGTTGTGAGGTGAAAAGCGATTAATCCGATTTCAGGGGGTTTCAAGAAATCAAATTCGGCATCGTCCGGGAGGCTGCAAGAAAACTATCACAGCCAGCCGGACCATCATCAAAGTGTAGTTGCTATTTTTCGATTTCGTTTCACGGCAAGGCCAGTTACCGGCCGGATCTGTGGGACTCTCGGCGCGGGTGGCAGCCTCCTGGCTCATCCGCTAATTCAATTTCAACAATTTCATATTAGAGGTAATCGAAATGAAAGAATTAATTCTCTACGGCATGTTCCTGGTCCTGATCTTCCTGGGCTACAGCGTTCCTCTCTATGGCGACCGAGTCGAGAAGAAGTGGGTATTGCCCATAGTTTTCGTCATGTTTGCGGTAGTCGGATTCTTTGCATCAGCTTATGGACTGGTCGCTTATTTCTGGATGTTCATCTCGGTGCTTGGCGGCTATCTGATCGGTCGTCGTCGGGCCAAAATCGAGAAAGAAGAAGGAAACGGCTGATTTAGCCATCTTCAATTTCTCGCGTGCAGGTGGCTTCGGGCTGCCCCTGTATTAGAAATTCGATGTCCCGAATAAACCCTGAACCCACTATTCCTTGAGGAATTAATCATGAACAAAAACTATGCTCCACAAATCACCATCGACGGTCGCGGCTG
>CAZCBH010000028.1:48545-51799 GCA_964496875.1 uncultured Candidatus Obscuribacterales bacterium
GAGGGCGTCATCAAAGACGGTATGGTGACTAATATGCCGGCGGTACTGGCTAACGCTTATCCGTGCATCGCCATGTCCACCACTCCTCGTACCGACATCATGGCTCTCGATGGTCAGACCGGTGGTTTGATCGTGGACGCTTATGGCGGCCGTATCGACTTTCGCCAGCATGCAGCCATGGTGGTTCAACAGGACCCGGCCGAGGTGCTGGATTGGGACGGTGATCTGGATGTCTACCTGACTTTGATGGAAGGCTGGAAGATTGCCGGATTCAAAACCGCCATTATCGCCATGAACGGCGGCGGCGTCACCCGCGACGAGATCTACAAAGCGATCAAACGTGGTATCCCTGTGATCGCGGTAGAAGGCTCCCTGCGTGAAACCGATGTATTTATCAAAGCCTGGCGTGATGGCGACTGGTCTGAAACGGACGAGACTGTTCGAGATGACTATCAGGCGATTGTCGAGGCCGCCGACCGGTCGCTGGTACATATCGTCACCATAAACAAAGCTGTCGAGTTGCGGGCCGCCCTTGTTTCTCTCGGCTTCCTGAGCTGATTTAAGGGAACCCTCGATTGAGGAAAAGTAGCCATGGATGGCTCTTTCCCTTCTGTATCATAATACTAAAATATATCGTAGAAAATTCAAATAAAAGAAACAAACAGGCGCTACTCCCTGGCCTGTTTGTTTCGGTTGACTGCCGGGCTGGCTCCGGTCCGGCTAACTCAGAGGTGTTTTCTTAGATAAAGACTTCTCGAATTCTCAGGGGCTTACTTGAACGCTTTGTTGAATCCCGTTGAAGACATTGTTGCCACCGGCAGGCGACATTTGCAGAGAGTCGATCACCTGATGGTTGAAGTTCATGTGTCCTGCTTGCTGGCTGCCCTGCTGGATATTAGTCAGGTTATTGGGAGAGACTTGAACTCCGTTGAAGAGCTGATTGCTCAGGTTCCATTGGCCGACTTGCGACTGTAGCTGGGTGATATCGGCGGTGTTTGCTCCGGTTCTAAACTGAGACAGATCGATACCCTGAAGGCTGGTGTTGAATCCGCTGCCTGACTGCTGGCTCAATTGACCGGCGTTGGCATGATTCGGATCCCACTGTACAGGGAAACCACTTTGCTGAATGTTCATGAACTGCTGGTTGAGGTTATGAGAGGCGCCGGGATTTTGCCAGGCACCAACCGCGCCGCTTGCGATGATCAGGGCGAACATGCTGGCGAATTTCAGAGATGATAATTTGCGGTTGTTGTTCATTAGGTTTCCTTGTTTGTTTGATTGAGTTCGAGTTCGGGTTCGAATGAGAGATATATTTGTCTACTGGTGAGCCTTTTGATGGGTTTCATCATAGTTCTGGAGAGCCTGGATGATATAAGGATTACCCTGCAGTCCTTTGGCGCACACTTGAATAAGGATGAGCCCGTTGTCCGATACCATGGTCGAGGCGTTGTTCGGATTGTTGCCGTTGGCGCTCATCACGTAGCCGGTCTGAACATAGGTGTTTCCAATTGCGCAGGTCTCGGATATCGCTTTCAGCATCATGCAGGCTTCGTCCTCATCGGAAAAGGAGAATCCCAGTGAGGCAAGCAAGGCGCCGGCGCTGAAGCCATAGGCTTTGCCTGCGCACTCTCCGTTTCGGACAGCGTTGGCATTGGGAACCATCAGCCAATTCGATGAGCCGGATTTGTAATTCGAAACAGGGTTCCAGTTGACGTTTCCGCCATTCGATTGTCCTTGATAGGAAGTCGGCCCTCCCTGGGTCTGGGTAATCTGATTCTCGTTGACGCTCGTGTTGTCGGCTCTTGCGATGCTTCCAGCAGCTAGCATGAAGAAAACGAGATAAGAGAGGAAGATTGGAGCTGCTTTCATATGATTGCCTGTTTTGAATTTGTGTTGAGGGAAGCTCAGGTCGTCTGGCTTTACCTGATGCTTTGTTGCTCCGGTGAAGCTCCAGGAAATATGCCGGCTCTTGCCGCACCACAGGTAGTGAATAGATGGAGTTCAAATGCGACGAATAGAGCAAAGGATGAATAGCGTGGTGGGTTTGTGGTGCTCCTGGGTTTCATAGGGCCGATGAATGAGTAAATCTGTCCTATTCCATTTGGGGGGCTGAATCTAAGCCCTTCAGGGTGCTTCGGTAATCATTAGTAATAAAGGCTTTCCTGAGTGCCGCAATTGAGGACGAGGGCGAAGATGCTCATGACATGGAGCGCAAGAAATCGCAGAGAGCGCGAAATGCTTTCTGCAATAGCGTTGGATATTGGCTTGCGAACCTAGCGCAGTCTCGCGGAATACAATCGAAAATGATCCCATGGAAGACATGACCAGTTACGGATTAAATCGAGTCGATTATTCGCGTCAGGACTCTACTGTTTACCTTTTTCGTCGGGCAATTTGGCCGGCATCATCAATGCACCGGGATATTCTTTTATGCTGGCACCAGGGAAGACGACACCGAAGGATCCGCTGGTCGCAGTCACTCTGGAGCCAGGATAAGCGATGTAGGTAGAGCCGTATTTAGCGATTGCCTCCCCACCTTTCCAGATATGAGCTCTAGCATTGAAGGGAAGGACAACTTTTTCGCATTCTCTGACGTTGGTACTCTGATCCGTCGGAGCGTCTTTCCAGGTAATCGGTCTGTTCTCGCATTCGAGGGCGTCGGTAGAGACAGCCGCGCTGGTGGATGCGACCAGCTCTTTTAGCTCTCTATAGCTTTCCAGTCTGTCCGGCGGCACCACCTGCAGTTTGTCTCCTGGTTGGGCTCTTAGTTTGCCGTGGTGACCGTCCGGTAGAGCAGATCTGTTCAGATCGGCCAGGCGTTGCATCTCGTGACGCACGGCCCGGTCGTTGATATCGGTAAATCCTGAGCGGGCCAGAGAGCTGTAGGCTATGTCGGCCAGGCCTTCACCCTCTTTTATTGTGTATTTGCCGTCATTGTCCAGGCTAAAGTCTACTTTCCGTTTTTTGTTCTCGGGTGGCTCTGTATTTTCACCTGGCAGCGCTCTGGGGTTCCGATGGGAAGTATCGTCTGATACGGCGGTCCTGCCGGCGGGACTCTCTGTTGGACCCTGGCCTAGTTTGAGCGGCGTGCCTATTTGAAGCTCTTTTGGCCGGCTCAGGAACTCTGGACAGGTATCCGCATTTAACTTGCCGATTCTCAGAATTTCATTTTGTATTCGAGCCGGAGAAAGGTTGGTCTCTCCGCCCGACTGCAGGGATCTTTTTGCAATCGACCAGGGGTTGTCTCCTGTGGC
>CAZCBH010000029.1:0-14598 GCA_964496875.1 uncultured Candidatus Obscuribacterales bacterium
CAACCGCCGACAAGAAACTTTCAAGTCGATATGAAATAGACATTCAGACTGAAGACGGCGACGTTGACATGGGTACCGGTAATCTTGAAACCCAAGACTGGTACATTCATGTGAAAGCTGACAATATCACAGTCGGTGATGTAAAAGTTGAAAATGCCGGTCATATCGTGCTTCTGGCTCAAGAAGATCTCAGTGTCAAAGATATCGACGGAGCCAACCCTCCAAGTGGCAACTATAACTACAATATTGACCTTCAAGTCAATAAGGGCGCTTCTTCGGCAACTACTTTCGAGATTGGTACCACCGGAACAAATGCTGTAAAAAGCATTACGGCTCATCCTCTCGGCAATCCAGCTACATACGCCAACGGTGTTATCTTTGTAAGAAACAACAAAGGTAACATCACCATTTCAGACAACAGCGCTATCACAGCAAGTGGCGCTAATGGTCGTGGAAACTATCTTTTCCTCGAAGCCAAAGACGGTACTTTGACCATTCCTGGTACCAATGCATTAGCTTCTAATGGAACAGGCTCCAATGGCGGAGGTGCGATCAGCCTTCAAGCTGATACGATCAACTTCGGTGCTGGTGCTGAAGTTTCAGCTAGCCAGACATCTACCACAGGCACACTGCATGGTGTGACCATTGCTGCGGAGACTGTCAATCACAACGGTTTGACTCTTAAAGGTAACGGTGATGGATATGATCAGTACAGCACTGGCCATGTACACTTGTTGCCCAAAGACTCTGTTACCGTTACTGACAACGAGTCACCAACCAGCAGCAGCATTTATGGCACGATCAACTACAGCCAAACGGGTGATATTACCTACACCGGTAATGGTGAGTTAAAGATCGAAGCCAATGGTGGAGATAATAACCGAGTCTATGTCTACGCTACCAAATCCACTTTCAGCGGTTCAGGTGCCGTAAACATCGAATCCATGGGCGGTGAAAACCACATCATCCAATTCGGAACAAACGGCAGCCACACAGGAAGCAACGGTACCTATTTCTTAGGTTCTGGTGCAGTGACCCTGAACGCAACTGCTGAAGACGGTGGTAATGGTGGCGACATAAGCTTCTATGTTGACAAACTCAAAGTAGATGCACCAGTCTTTACTCTCGACGCCAATGGGCCATCCCAAGGCAATGGTGACGGAGGCACTGTCTATGTTGGTACTACCAACGGATTTGAACAAAACGCAAGTACAGTAGCTACCATCACAGCCGATGCAGCCAGCAACGGCACTGGTGATGCTGTTTACAGCGATCTTACCGGATATGATCCCAAAGCAATCACTCTTTGGGCTGGACCCAGTACGGTACTAAAGCTCGGAACTGATAGCGGACAAGTCACGCTCTCCGCAAAAGGTGGAAGCAGTGGAGGCCGTGGTGGTGCCGCAGTAATCTCGGGTTATAGCGTTGAGCTCAGAACCGATGATGCTGTCCATGTTGAAGCACAAAGCGGCAACGGTGATGGCGGTGGTTTCTTGAGCTGGGCCAATATCAGTGCTATCGGTTCTGGATTAAATGGACCAGTCATTGACGCACAAGGTCATGGAACTGGCGAAGGCGGTAAAGTCCAATCCTACAGAGCTTTGGAAGTATCTTTCGATGTTCATAAGCTCATAAAAGTTGATGGAGGAGATTCAATTCAAACTAGCGATTTCCATGGTTCAATCACACTGAACAACGTAACATGTAGGCAATGGAAAAATACCCATACATGGCCTGCAACTCATTGGAACTGCACCGGCAACGATCCTGAAGAAGATGAAGATTTAGTGCCTGATACTGTAGCTTACAATTTGTATACCGTAGATGGACTTACTACTTTTGAAACTAACAAAGTAGTAATTTCGGTATTCACAAATGCTACAGATATGGGTTATTGGTTTTCTCTGACTCCTAATACTGCTGCCGGAGGATACACCATCAAAGACACAGGATGGGACCATATTTATGTCAATCCATTCCTCAATGGAACCAGAGGCAAATCCGGAGAAACGATTACATATTCTGAAGTGCAAATGGCAGAAGTTGCAGCACACGAAATGGGTCATGCAATGGACATCATTCGGACTACCGGAGGTGTATTTCAGTCGCACAGCACGGCCTACAATTCATATGTACTCCGCGATTTGCATGATTTGGATTTCGTTTGGGACGCTACACTTCCCACACCTGCATTTATTCCTAGAGAACCGTGCCAAGCAACACAATTTCATAACGGCTCCTTTAGCACTGAAGCACCGCCGTTCGTGAATGTCACGAATCTCCATACAACTAATGCAGTTTGTGTTAGTGGTGCACTGAACACAACAGATTTTGCTGGAACATGGTCTAACAGTCAAGTTCTTAATGCAATTGAAGCAGGATTTTGGAGTTCTGATCCTAATCAACATTGGCATGAACCATATGCTCATACATTTGGTCATCAAAACGTGGGAACACAAGGTGCACGACCAATGTACGATGAAGTCCTTGATCAAGGTTACTTTGTCTGCATTAAAGCCTGGGCAGATGCTCTATTGGATGGAAACACTACTCCATCACCTACTCCCAATGGGTGGTCTGGAAGTTGCGGAACAGCACCTGGTGGCTACACTCCTTTCTGATCTAAATAGTTAATCTGAGTCGTTTTTGTGGGCAACCTCATTAAATTGAGGTTGCCCACCTCTTTATGGGAATCTTCCCACTTATAACCATTGTTCGATTCACTGTTCCATGTATATTAGAATAAGGAGAACATGAGGATCTACATATGAATAAGTTGATCACATACGTTTTGTTAATGCTAGTCTTGAGTCTACATTATATTCAAGCTGCTCAAGCCCAAAGATTTCATGATCATGGTTATGTAAATACCTGGGACCTAGACCGAAACCAAAAGCTGCGCCAACTAAAACCATGGTTCAAAAGCATAGCGAATCAAATCATCCACCATGAAGATTTTCCAAAAATTTCTTCTTCACTCAAAAATAAATTCTTTTCCTGCTCTGCTCAAATCAATGAAAATAAACTTTCAAATGCACAGATGTTAATACCACCATTAGTGGTACAACATAATAGTCCGATGACATCGCAAACAGAACAAAAAATCTTGAAATTCATCGAACAAATAAGGGTTACTACACCTCCAAACAAACTGCCAGCTCAATTTGATATAAAAATATTCTTTGATGCAAGAGGACAATTCAAAGACAATCCGCATATAATTATTTGGCTAAACGAAGTCTGATTAGCGTACCTACAACAATAATTTCATCATATTTTCCCGTTCCGTTGTGATACTATCATCAATAGTAGAAGCACCGCTGCACCATATATGATATCACTGCTTTCAATTCGTAGCCCCGGCTTCGTCTTCTTTTTTCAGGCTGTCGTAAAAGCTCCACAATTCCTCGGAGATCAATTTACGGATATGAAAGATTATATCCAAGGACTGATCAACAATCCACCTGCTGCCGTTCAATAAACCATCTTAGAATCTGTTTCTCGTGGGGAGGACAAACGTCCTCCCCATTTTCACGGAATGTAGTTAGCCATTTCACATCCCGAATCTTTCGGGCCTTCTATACAGCCAATCGTAAGAAGAGGGTATTTACTAGGCTCTGGTATAACTTTTGTTGAAATCCAGTCTTGGAAAATCACACCAGGTCCAGTTACTTTGAAGGAAGAACACTGGTTATTACTGAACCTCATGTTCACAATATAGGTACTCCACTTCCCAGTGTAACCTACAAACTTGACGATATACTCTTCCTTTTGCTTATTATCAGGTCTAGCATTCCATAGCTGTCTAACATCAATCTCTGACATCTTTGCAAGGCTCGTATAATGTCCTGTTCGGTTTTTTCTTGGTGAAGGATAGATCACCGGTTTGCCGTTATTATCAATAGCCAGGTAGGCACACTTTTTTCGGTTATCTGATGCATTATCAGATAGTACTATTCTAAGTTTGTCAAAATTGTCATCAGCGTCGCTTGCCTGAGCCACAACGGGAACAGAAATAGCGCTGAGAACAGCTCCTAAAAGACCAACGGCCAGCAATTTATTTCTTCTTTCCTTCATTCCTACTACTACCTTTAGTATAATATTTCATAGGCGACAATAACTTTATACTACTACCCATTTCACTTCCAAACAATAACCCGGTTGGGTGGAGAAGTATAAGCATGCACCAAATACAATGCCACTAAGTTTCCTAAGCCACTTGCCTAAATCCATTTAGGTTATTGCCGGATTAACCAAAACTAGGGTCTATAACCTCGACGTATCTAGCTCTAATCAACTCGATTAACTGCTGCCGGGCCTGTCCGGCTTCTTCTTCTCGATCCAGACGTTCATAGAAAAACCACAATTCTGCCAGTGCGCATCCGGCAATGCCACTGTCTATACCGGCTTCCCTTTTTGCTATCGATACTGCTGTCCGATATGCTCTTTCTGCTTGCTCTACATTGCCCAATTCCAGCATCGAATTACCGAGCTGGATGTAGAATTCCACCTTCTTTTCGGTAGCTAATTCCTGGCTCTGATATTCCTTGCAATTGTTCATTCACCTATTAAAACATAATACTTGAAAAAGGGAATATATGTGCTCTTGTAAGTGATTCCGACACGCATATCGGGTGGACGTATAGTAGGCACGGCTTCACTGTACGTAGTGTGGACGCAGGAAAGAAAGTACTTAGAAAATTCGGTAAAAGGGTTAGAGAATTACGGCTTGAACGCGGATTATCTCAAGAAGAATTCGCCCTTGAAGCCAATCTAGCCCGCAGCTACATGGGCGATATCGAGCGCGGCCAGCGTAATGTCTCCCTGATTAACTTGGCACGTATTGCCGGTGCTCTTCAAGTTTCACTGTCTGAGCTTTGTGAGGGTATTCCGGATATTCCGCCGGATTAGGAGCGATGGATCAGAGTATAACCGTTATGTTTCAATCAGCATTTTTACGTCCGAAAACCCCCACCCGGCTTGGCTTTGCAGGCAATGATTTTTAAACTCACTTCTTGACAGCCTTCGATCACCCAATATTGGATAGGGAATATTGGGGTACCCTCTCTGAAAGGATCTCGCCCCGAATCCCCTTGCACTCAATTATTATCAGTCTTCCGTCCAGATCAAAAATTCAAAACGATTTCACCCTTCAAAATAATTCTGAAATTCACAAGCAGACCTATGCATTTACCGCCTGACTGTGCACCAATTCTAGTGGCGGCCTTACGTTTACTACATTTTCTATTCTCTTCCTTAATGCCTCATCTTCATTGGCTTTATCAAAAATATTTTCTACAGCTGTCCGAATATCTTCGATGAAAGACTCAGCCACAAAACAAGCAGCGTCTTTGTCATAATTTGACAAATGCTCGTTCCCGGACTTCTTGTGAGTAATAACAATCGATCCTCGTCGTGCATATTTGGCTGGACTGCGAGATTTCTCGCGCTTTTCTTCATGCCAAAACGTTGAAGCAGGAATCATAGAAAACGAATGAACCATTGCCGACCTCAATACACAATACATCTGCAATGGAAGATCCGTTTTCGTTAATCCATCTACACCTGCATGCTCTTCACGATATTCAAAATTCTTGTAGTCCTCAGGAAGCCAATCTCCACAGATGAATTCTGTATATCTGTCAAAGTCAGTTTTCTGTCCGGGTTCAACCACCAAATTGCAGAGATACTCCAACATGACCGCTGCATTGATAAAAACCCATGCGGTCTCACTCTTACAATCGCTTTCAAGCTCTTCTACCCGTTTACGAAAATATTCGTGTATTTCTGACAAGTCTCTCTCAATTGTCCTCGAAGCTTCTATCTCCAGAATCTCTGACGGTCCAGTGCTATATGAATCACCAGATGCTGCCAACGTAATAGTCAACATTTGCTTACCTCTATTTCTATATCCGATTGGATTTTATCGAAGATTGTTCACTTATCTGCAATCCCTCCTTCTCCATTCCAGGCTTTCACCTCTTAACGATAACCTGACCTTGTGCTCGACAAAAGGGGCAAGCCTCGCTTCACTCGATCCGGTTGTATACCGGACCCCTTTCATCGTGCTCAGGCACGTTGCCCACTCAGGTTAAGAGCAAGCCATGAAAGACCCTCTTAAAATGGAGAAAAACCGCATGAGCACTCGCAAGTTAAAGAAGCATCTTAAATACCTTATCCCTCAAATTCGATTGGCTCTAATAAGGGAACCCGGTCCCAAGCCGCTATCCATCTTCTGTCCGCAAGACCTGGATAAATTCATCGAGCCTATGAAGCACTACTCAGAAGAATATTTCGTCAGTTTTCACCTGAGCGCAAAGAGCCAAGTGACCAGTTATCACATAGTCAGCCACGGCACGATCTCGGCTTCGCTGGTAAGCCCCCGCGAGGTCTACAAAGCCGCTATCCTGGCTAACTCTCACTCAATTCTTGTAGCTCACAACCACCCCGGCTGCTCCCTCAATCCAAGTGATGAAGACATACGAACCACCCGCCAGCTCATCGAAGCAGGAGAGTTGATGGGTGTGCCGCTTGTCGATCACGTGATTGTAAGCTCTGACGGAACCCTTAGTATGAGGGAGACCCTATCGTATCTCTGGCCTTGAATTCCAGCCAGTTACAGTCCTTGCAGGGGGCGGCCTGTACTGGCCGCCCTTTCTTATGAATAGGGGTATATAGATATATGCCTTTGTGATCGAGGTAGAGCAAGTGGGCAGTGATAGAACTAATGGAGGCGACGGCGGCGACCGGACTGGTGACGCCGGCGATAGCCAATTGAAAAAGGTCATCAATGGTGCCTCACAATCCTCATTCAACGAAGTCTTCGAAGCTTGGGGAAAACCTCCATCGCGCAAACAAGAAGTGAATCGAGAAGTTCAAGCCTCTTCCAAAACCGCTGTAGCCGAACAACCGGAGCCCACTCCGAACCAATCCGAAAAAAAACTGAAAGGCCGCATCGAAAAAATCGAGCCACTGACACCACAGCACGATCAACAATACGACCGGCATGGAAAAGTTGAGAATATCAAAGTCACAGAAAACAACGAAAAGCCCGAACAAGCCAAAAACTCACCCCCTTATGAACAACCAGCAATGAAACAAGTTTTCTCCAAACCCGGAGAAAGCCTTCTGGACATAGCAAAACGACTTGCACCCGACAAAATGTCTCCGGCAGCGATAGAAGAATGGGCAAAGCAAAACCTCAACAGAGACGGGAATAACATCCCAGACATCAACAAAGTCCTTGATGCTGGCACAAAAATTACTCTAAGGCGTTATGAAAACGAAAGCCTCAATACCGAGCAGTTCGGCATGATGGCAGTGCAAGGTAATCCTGTTGCCCAGGCAGTTGACCAGATGCTTAAAACTCCTGAGGCCCAGGACCAAGCCATACGAGACGGTATCAAGCGGGATGGCAGCAATGTCCTTGTTGACTGGTTCAAAGAGCGCTTCCAGGATGTCACTAACGTGGTCAATGGCTTCGACAAGTGGGTAGCATCAACCTTCAGTTCCAACAGAGTAAAAGAAACTTTTGGAAATGCTGTCGATGGCATCAAAAGAGCTGCTTTCGGCCAACATGACGGTGAGAATAAACCCATTAGAGACGAACATGGCGACCTTCAACGTAAAGGTGTTTCAAATCCCCAGGAACTTGCAGAATACGGTGTAAGTACTGCTGTTGGAGCCGCTAAGACCATGAATGCCTTAGCGCATGGATTGACTCCAAAGGGCTTTACGGAAGGAACCCACGCCATAGCTGAAGGCGGAAGACAAGCCATTAAAAATGCTGCTGAATACTACGGAGAGCATGGCGTATCCGATCTACCTGCTGATACTGCCGATGCCGCCAGATCAGCTTATGACCAACTTGCCAAATGGTCTACCGATAGGATGAATATGGAGCCTGGTGAGCGCGGGGATACTACCGGCTCAGCTATGGCAATGATGTTTTTTGTGGTAGCTTCAAGCGAGTTTATGAGTCCCAAAGATGCCGCGAAACGAATGGGTGTTTCTGAAATCGAACTGACTGGAATGTCTGCTGAACAGCTAGAGGCACAAGGGTTAAAGCAATGTCGGGTTAAGCTGAGAGACCGTGGTGTCCCATTTCCTCCAGAGGTTCCAGCCGAGGTACATGAATCTCTCTTGCAAAGTCCTTCAAAGTTCATTCAAAATCGGATAGATGAGCTTAAGGCAATGATTCCATCAGATTCCTACAATGTCACAATGAGTGCCGCAGTTGTTGAAAACGCTGAAGGAAATCGGTTTATCCTAATTGCTACAAGCGAACCACGAGGATATTTACGTGGTGGAATTAAACCGAAGCCAGGAGAAGTGGTTATTCATGGCGGTCAAACACACGCAGAGCAAGACATAGTGGCTTTTGCAAAAGCCAACAACTTGAAGGCTGTTGACATCGGAGCCGCTAAAGGAATTTATCCGCCTTGTCATGAAGCCGTTCAACACACAGATGCGAACATATCAACACCTCTGAAGGATCAATAGATGACAGCAACTCGATTAGACTCAATTGCACCACAACTGGCTAAAAAACTGCGTTTGGCTAGTATTGAAATACAGCGTGCTACTGCTTTAGCTGCGTGTGACTACGGAATCAAGAATGCGCAAGTAGATGCTGAAGCAATTCATATTCTTGAAAGTCTTAGACTCAGAGGAACAGTCTCTGAAGAACAAGTGTCAAAGCTGAATTCCATGGTATCCAAATTGGATAAAGACTATTTTCAAGCTACCGAGAAAGGCGATAATGAAGGTGCCATGAGGTTTTTTAGTCAAGCTCGGGCTGTTTCAGCCATAGCTGCTGCCACTATAGAAGATACCTATGAAGCTGCGACTGAATCTATTTACGAGGCATCAACCACGTCGGAAGAAGCCGCAGATTTGATCGCGATGATAACTCAAATTCTTGACCAAAATCAGCAACTAAAGACTGTTGAACAGCAGAAAAGATGATGGATTACTTCTTCGTATCGAGCAATTTGTCTTCGGTGGTTGTCAACGGCACCCCGTCAATGAGCTTCTGAAAAATCGGAGCTAACTGATTGCATTCTTCTTTTGTGAGTACAATGCCGGTCTGATCCGGTACAAGATGACTCAACATGAGATTTCTAGGCATCTTCTGAGCCTCGAAGAAAGAAGGTGAAGTCTTCTCGATCTCCTCGGATAGTATCTCGCGATAAGTAGCCAATTTTTCCTCCCCCGAATTCAATCACCCTCAAGAGATGTTGTCAGCAAGTCTATAGCCTTTTCCTTGTCATTTGCGCTAGGCCGAGTATTCCGCCGCGTAGTCTCCAGTTTCTTATGCCCATCGATCTCAGCCACCAGGACCGGTATATCCATACCCTAATTCGGGGGAGTGATTTGGATCGATCCCCAGGGTAATCGAGCAGTAGCTGAGTCCTTTCTCTCTTCACTCCGGAATGCAGCATCAGTTTTCTGCGCGGTTGACTTTGATAGCTCCAGGTCTTCGGCGTCAACCAGCATCACGGCTAGCGTTTCGAGATCACGGCAGAATTCGACATCACAAGCGCCCTTGGGATACCCCTTGCTGGGACTGTAAGCCATCAAAACCGTACCTCTCTGTCCTTTTGCAATCGTCTTGGCTGAGCCTATACCTGACTGGTTCGGCAGATCTTTTCTTGCTATTACAACATCATGCCTATAGCCTTTACCTGGCCGCCACTCCCACGCCTCCCTATGTAGCTGTGCCTGACTACGATCATTTCGAAGACCCGGTGAAGAAAGGCAGGGGCGCTTCGGTAGATTCGCAGACTTTGAGGCGCTGGCTTGGTCAGGGTCACGATGATGACGGTCGCGAGGTGGTGATGCTCGATACCCGCAATACCTATGAGACCGATATCGGTACATTCAAGAACGCGATAACGCTAGAGATTGAGCGCTTCAGCGAGTTTCCTGAAGCCATTGCTAAAGCGGTGGCGGAGCAAGAAGACTTAAAAGAGAAGACCGTGGTCTCTTTCTGCACCGGCGGTATACGTTGCGAGAAAGCGGTGCTCTATATGAATAACATCGAGATGCAGCGGGTCTATCAGCTGGAAGGCGGCATCCTCAAATATTTCGAAGAGACCGGCGGCGAGCACTGGCAGGGCGAGTGTTTCGTTTTTGATGATCGAGTGGCGGTGGATGCTTCTCTGAATAAGACGGCCAAAGAATATCCCCGCCATATCGGGCCCCGGGATACTATGTCATAGTGCGGCAAGCCGCGTGTCCCTTACTTCTCTTGTTTCTCGTCTGAGCTTTCGTCTTTCTTTTCGAGGTAATTTTTCAAGAATGGTGCCACTTCGGCTGTCCAGGATTTGCTAATGGTTCTAGACTTTCCTGATTTTATAGAATAGATAACCAGTTCTGCGCCTTTTGGAGCTGGTTTATCTGCTTTGGCTTTGTCTGATTTCTCCGTTTCTATCGGCGCGCAGAAGCTCAGCTCGTCGTTGTTTCTGAATCGCGGCAATATGCGCGATAGATTTGCCTGTTCTTTTGCGAAGGGAATTTCTTGGATTGTTCCACCCTCCATATCTCTCATTCTCACTAGGTCAACCTTGCCGTCCTCTTGCATGGTGGCTATTGATTTACCGTCAGGAGAAATGTCGAAGTCCTTGCAGTTTCCATTCAAGGTTCCGTTTAGAATCTCCGCTGGCGCCCAGGTCTCTGTCGGTCTGAGCATGAAGAGTGAATGAGGACCTTGGCTCTGGCCGATGGGACCGGGATAGGTCACTTTCGGAGCAGAAAAGAAAATTTGATTTTTGTTTCTGCACACTATTCGTCCTACGCCCTCGGCTTCGAGAACAAATGTGGCATCGGGATTTTCGAGTAGATTGCCATCCTCGTCCATGGTTTTTCTTCCGGTCACCTCTTTGAAGTCTGTCGAGAAAAGCCAGTTGTTTTCGGCAAGCCAGGCAATTGAACATCTGTCGCCAGCGACGAATTCATCTACTGTCTTAGGCTCGCCGCCACTGCTCGGGTAGAGTTTCAGATAATTCGGCATTGGGTCGCCCCAGTTCTTACTTGATACTACCGCCACTGCTTTACCGTTGGGAGAAGTGGCATATTCTTTTAGTGTTTCTCTGGTGGTGCATATGGTGCTCTCTGCCTCTATTGAATTTTTCTTGACACTGTATCTCTTCAAAGAGTAGACAGGGCAGCTCCATTCATCTGCCTTCTTGTCATTCTCTTTCATAAAGGTGGCAAGAGCCGTCGGGTCAATCGAGAACATATAGGTAAGGACATCGCCCAGACGGATCTCCTTCATCATTGTCTTTATTTTCTCGGAATCTTCTTTCGGCAGTCCATCTTCGCTTTTAAGACTGCCGTATTTTTTTTGCAGTCTTAGAATCTCCTGGGTTGTCTCGATGATTTTTGTCTGTTCTTCTTCGTCAATCAGCTCTTTGAGCCTGCCCCAGTCTTTTTCGTTTTTTTCAGTCACGGCAAGGAGATGGTTCTTGTCGTTCTCCCAGGCAAACGAGATGGCATCAGGAAGCAGAACATCGGTGAGACTTTTCTCTCCTTCAGGACCGATTAAGCGTATGCCTTGACCCGGTATATCGAGAGCGCCGCGCTCTCCATCCGGGGACCAACACATGCTGGTAACCGGCTCTGCGTCGCAGCCGCATAAGAAAAGGATAGAAGAAAAGGCAAGAGTGGCCAGAACAGTTTGTTTGAGACCGAACCGCATTATGTTTTTGCTCCAAAGCTACAGGCTGGAAATTATCGATTTTCCGGCGTATATGATAGCAGCCAGGTGCTGTGCAGCTCAGGTTTCATGCCTAGCTCCAGTTGAGCTATCCAGAGAGCAAGCTGGATCTTGCCTGCTTTCCAGTGTTTAAGATTTTTCTTCAGATACTGCGAGACTGCCTTCAGCTCTCCTCTTGCTATCAGCTTGTTGGCAAGGTCGAATTTCGGTATCGAAGGCAGGGCGGAGAGTTCGTCCTTGGCTTTGTTCAAAAGCCCTTCTTCCAGATAGATAAGTCCCCGGACACAGTGGGCTTCTGCCAACAGAGGCAGGTCTTTAGAGCCGGTCAGGCTGCTGAGGGCTCCGTCCACCAGATGTTTTGCCTCTCTGGTTTCGCCTTTATAAAGATAAAGCCGGGCTAGTTCTATAAGCTGTTTTTTGCTGTCGGGCATGCGTTTCATCAGCTCTTTTTGAATTGTTAGAGCCTTGGCGAGCAAAGGACTTTTCTCGTCTTCTTTCAGGGCGAGCTGATAAGTGCTGGCCAGCTTTTCTAGAATCTCGTCGTCGGCTGCGTCCATTTCGTGCGCTTGCTCTAGTAAGTCTACCGAGCGCTCCGGTTGCGATGCCAGAAAGAAGGCGGCGGCGTTCAACAAAACCCTTGGGTTGGTCGGCGCTTTGATAGCCAGCTCCCAGCGATTCTTCAAATCTTTGAACAGTTCTGGGTCCGAGACCTGGTCGCCGACCGTAGCTGCTTCCCAGCTCAGGACCTCAGATTCGGGGCTCTTTTCTATCAGCCAAAAAAGATGTGGAACACAGGCGTCCCAGTGTTTGTTGAACCAGTAAAACCCCAGAAGCTTCAATCTGCTGGATAGATCCTCTTCGTTTTCGGTCAGAGCCTCTTCGCAGGCGAGGATTTGGGCTTCATTTAGTTTGAATCCGCTTCTCAGAACGCTGTTCAGGTTCTGATTCGATTCTTGATTTTGATTGATTTCCGACATGATGCAATCGCAGTTAATTCAATCGGACCGGCCACAACATATTTACTATAAACCACGTTTTGTCCTCTCCCCCTACATGGGCTCGGTCAGGACGCCGCAACGGCAAGTTGGACGCAGGATAGCGGTGTCCGGCTGCCGCCTTTGCCTGTAACGGATCTTTAGATATCTGCCGTTTTCGCATGAGAAATTGAAGTCGGGGGAATAATAAAGCCGATGGGGATCTAAATTGTTGCCACTGGCTCTATTCTGGTGAATCGTTTTGAATACACAGACGAAGAAGGAAGGTATCACCTTCCCGGTGCATGATGTTGCACCAATCCCTGGGGATGCGAAGCTCGGAAACTGGATAACCACCCATAGTATTAACACTCTGCTTGCAGGATACGACCGCAGTCGCTTCAGTGGTGCCGGTTCCCAGTCCGACGTGCTCTATTGCACCGGATACAACTCCAAGAGTGTCAAGAAGGTCGGCTATCATCCGATGATAGCGGCGGTACATCTCGCTTTCAGTCTCCACAGGCCGCTTATCTTGAGCCCGGACATGATCTGGACAATGATCCTTCAAGGTTTTGCCTATCATGTGAACAATAACAGCGAGCTATTGAGAAAGCGCTTCGTTTCCCATGAGGGTAAAAAGGTCCTGGCCATCGAAGTGGAGAATGTCTATGTCAATTCTCCGGAGAGCGCCTGGGAACAGGTGGTGGCGGATCTGACCGAGCGGGTTCACGATAATCTATCGATAGATTCCCGGGCCCTGGAGGCGGATTTCAGCACCACCGGCTTACATGAACGGCTGGCGTCCCAGACCGCTATTCTCGATGCTTTTCAGGCTTATTACGAATATGTGGTCATGTGTGTCTGTGGTATTCCCACCATCACCCTTGAAGGAGAGGTCGACGACTGGAGGCATCTGCGTGAAAAGATAGAGCTTCTTGTCGATTATGAGCTGGACTGGTGGCTTCCTTCGGTTAGAACTATTGCCGATCAGTTTGTCAGAGCTGCATCGGGCGATGTCGACCTTGCGCACTGGCGAGATATCTATAAACGGATGAGCGCTTATGGCGGTGACCTGATGAACGGCTGGATGCTCAAGTTGATACCGTATTTGAAGAATCATCAAACCGGGACTGTTAACGTGGTCAATCCTCTCTTAGTCGATGACAGCTGGCCCGAACCGGAAATAGATCCGATGCAGGCGCAGGGAATGATGTTTCCTTCGGTGCCCAGTAAAGTCAGTAGTGATGCCCTGCCTTCCGGAATCTCCATGGTGCCTTTTACCTTGATTGAGCAAGGGCAGCGGTATCGTATGCAGTTGCTTGGCGGATTTTTAGCGGTAGAAGAGAAAGAAGGCGATTTCGCCATGCGCCCGCGTCTGGGCATGGCGGTGCGTAAAGCGCCTGATCTCGATGCGACAATCAGCGCTCTTTCTTCCACCTGCAAACTGGCTCAGGCTCCAGCTCCTGAACAGTTCGAAGAGGAGGCGGCTAAATTGATAGGCACCACCGGAGGTTTTAGCGGTGATGTGATATCGGCTGAACTGCTTCACTTCTATCGAGAACACAACGGTCTTGAAAGGACCGATCAAGATCTTCGAATCCTGCCCCTGGCGGAGGTCATGTTCGTTCAATTAACAGGCGATGAGCATCCCGATGGCGCTGGTGGTGAATTTCAAGGCGATGCAAAGACTCGCTGGTTGCGTTTCGCCTGCTACGGAGACGGGCGTTTCCTGGCGCTGGAGACTCATTACGCAAAACAGAGGGTCTGTCTGGTCGACAAGCAAGGAGCGGCTTTAGTTGTGGCCAATACTTTTCAAGAATTCTTAGATTCTCTCGGTCAGTAGCCCGCTTTAAGAACTTTAGTTGACCTTGGCTTCGAGTTTGCCCATCTTGACCTTGGGGGTCA
>CAZCBH010000029.1:14698-43365 GCA_964496875.1 uncultured Candidatus Obscuribacterales bacterium
TAAGAACTTTAGTTGACCTTGGCTTCGAGTTTGCCCATCTTGACCTTGGGGGTCAGGGCTTTAGCTATCGGTGCTACCGAATTGGCTCTTGCCCTGAGGCTATCGGTCTGACCCCTCTGACCCAGATAATAGAGGACATAGGCGTATTTTCTCAGATAAGGTCCGAGATTCTCGGAGCAGATACCATGGTTCTTTTCGGCTAGATGAAGCGCTCTTGCTAAGACCGGAGCGGCCGAAGAATAACGCTTGCGGTCGGAATAGAGACAGCCGAGGGCGAAGAGGGCGTGCTGTTTGTAAATTGAATCGGAATCAGCAAACATCTGGTTGGCTCTTTGATAGAGCTTTTCAGCTTCGTCCCACTTGTTCTCTTTCATCAGGCAGCGAGCCAGTTTGGTTATCCTCGAATAAATCTGAGGGTCGCCTGGTTCTAAGATTCTTTCGGTGATTCTGAGAGCATCGCGGTAGTAGGATTCGGCTTCCTTGAAGTCGTCCTTCTCCATACAGATGGTGGCCAGGTTGTCGTAACTGTTGGCCAGAGAGAGGTGTTTCTTGCCGAGTACCGTCGCTTTTACATCGAGAGCCGCTTTGAAAAGTCGGTCGGCGATGTCGTAGTTTTTGCGAATGCGATACATGTCGCCCAGGGCGTCACAGGTGATGGACCATTCTAATAGCGGGTCGCGCTGGGCTGGGGCCGCCATGCCGGCCCAGGCCGTCAGGGGCTGACCGGCGGTTAATTTGACCGATTTTGAAGACTGATTGCGCTGTTCTCTGATTTTGCCCTCGACAAAGTCGAGGATATCGTCGGTGAGCGGCACCGCTTTGCTTTCGGTGCCATAGTTGAGATAGAACTTGACCAGCTCTCCCATGTCCTGGATTATCTTGCCGTCGGAGTCCGCCAGGGCTACATCTTTGATGGACAGTTCTTCTTCTAGATAAGGCTCGGCTTCAGAAAAGCGCCCTCTTATCGTCAGCAATCTACCAAGCTCTCCGGAGCTTTTGGCGATCTGGACATCGTCAGTTCCCAGTTTGCGAGCCAGTTCTACCGCTTTTACAAGGGTGCGTTCGGCTTTGCCGTATTCGCAGAGATCCAGCGCCTTTTGTGCTTTGTCCTGGATTTTTTTCCAGTCTTTGAAAAGCTCCTGGCGTTGCTTCTCCGATAGCACCGGTGCCTGGGCTGCCGGTGCCGGCACCGGAACGGAAATAGGAACCGGCATAGAAACAGAGGCAGGCAGGGAGATCTCGGGAGCCTGTGTTGCAGGAGCTATAGGAGCTGTTTGGGAGACTTGTGCTGTCGGGCCTGGCTGGGCTGCCGGAGTGAAAGCTCCTGTCTGGGTCGCGGGAGCAAACTGCGTGGACGGTACTGTCGCAGGCGGCAACACGGCAGGAGAAGATTGGGAAACAGGTGCTGTTTGAGTTACCGGAACCGTGGGAGCTACCGGAATTGCAGGCGTCGCATCATTAGTCGACTCTTCCACCGGGCTGACCTGGCTTTGACCCGGGACCGGTGCGGAGCCGGGCACCGGGGCCTGGGCGCCGGCTTGTTCTATCGAGTAGATTGAGCCGAGCAGAAGCATCGTCGCCAGGGAGGCTGCTTGCGATTTCTGGTGTCTGGTAGAGTTTACTGGGTATTTAAACATGCCAAATATTTTAACGGATTGACCTCTGATAAATAGGAGGTCTCTTATAAACTAGATAGAATCTTAAGATAACTGTTTGTTTAATAGGCCGAGAAGACTAGCAGACCAGCAGTCGGGGAGTTAACTAGATGAAGTGGGCGATAGTGATCGCCATATGTATCGCGATCTTCGGATTCATACCGGGCATGGGTATGCCCGGAGGACTGGCGTTGTTAACCGGAAATCTCGTCATTGCGCCATTCTACAAGCTTCAGTTTATGGACCCCCAGCGTATGTGGCCGGCGGCACTCATGGCCACGGGTATTATTCCCTTCTTCATTCCGCTGGCGTTTTATGCCGGCTTCCGTAAAATGCCCAAGAAGAGGGGCTTCTTGCGTTATCTGGTCTTTGCTCTGGTTATGTTTATCGGCTCTCTGGCTACCTGTCTTCTGGTAGAGCTCAAAGTACGGGCAGAGTTGGCCGAGCCGAAAGAGAAGAAGACCATCATCGACCTGAATCAGTATCGCAAACCCTTCAAGATGGAGCGTTAGCGAGCACCGATACTGGTGGCGTTTACAACATACTGGTGTGTCAGTGAGCCAGGTAGTTTTTAAAGGGTTTGTTTGTCTCTCTTTCGATGACGCTCAGCTTCACATCCGGTCTTCTTGCCCGGAATAGCTTTAAATAGAAGCTGTCTACGGCATTTTCGCCAAGAATATTCAAGGTTTTCAATGACTGCATTTTTGTCAGTTCGAAAAATTCTTTGCCGTTCATTTCTGAATAGTCGATGTTTAAGGATTGAAGATTGAGAGTCGATAGTTCCGCTGCCGCCAGGGGGTCGAATTCGCACCCCTGGATATTGAGCACTTTCATTTTTTCGAAGCGATGCAGAATTTTTACCGTCGAAGGTTTAATCAGGGCGTTGCAGATGCTTATCTCTTCGGCATTAGGACAGCTGGCAAGAGCCACAAGTTTTGCGTCCGGTATCTCTTTGTGGGATCTCAGAAAAAGATGTCTCAGATTTTTTGATTCGGATAAGCCTTGCAGAAAGTTTTTCGTAAGACCTGGCAAATTGAGCTCCATACTTGTTAAGCGAGGGAGCTCGCTCAGAAGTTTGCCTGATTTTTTTGTCAGTTGCGGTGCTGTGATAAGCTCTAAGTCTGACAGGCTGGAAAACTTTTTGAGACGCGCGATGCCTTCGTCGGTGAGGGCGGGAGTGTCAAGGACCATGCGGGATATATGCTTGCCTTCCAGATATTTGAAGCCTTCGCCGCTAAACTTTTCGCCGCAGATTTTCAGGGTTAATATAGGCTGGCCGGATTCCCCGGTCTCTTTCAGTTTCGACAGAGCGTCATCGGTGGCCGCTATGGTGAATTCGACTACACCGGCTCGGTTTGGTCTGAGGGTGGTGTCTATCGTATTGCTTATGAAATTCTCGGCTGTTTGATCCAGCTCCTGGTTATTCAATTTGAATCCGGAAGTGTCGATGCTTGAAAGTTCTCCCTGTAATGGGGGGATTGCGGGAAGCTGTTTCGATTTCGAGGACAACTCCGCCTTCTTTGATTGGTTTTGTGGTCTAGAGTTTTGTTCCAGGACGCTGGCGGTGACGACATATATGGCACCGCCAGCAATACCGGCTATGAAGATAGGGCCAAGCGCTCGGCTTGCCAGTCGAAGTTCCGTACGAGATGCCGAAGAGGAATCGGTCGATTTGAAAGTTGCAGGGTGTTTCTCTTCGAACTCAATCGACTCGAGGGAGTTCAAGAACTCTTTCATCTTTTGAAATCTCTCCCGGGGCTCTTTGGCGAGGCAGCGATTAAGAAGCTTTTGAATCGGTTCGATCTCTTCTTCTTTGAGTGCGGTTTGGCTGTCGGCTAGAGCAGGTGGCTTCTGATTGGCGTGCAGAGAGATTGCTTCGAGCGCTGTTTCGGCGGTAAATGGAGGATGTCCGGTAAGCAGTTCGAACAGGAGGCAGCCCAGAGAATAGATTTCGGAAGCTTCCGTATAGCTCTCTCCCCGGGCTATATCCGGGCTCATATAAGAAGGCGTCCCGGCCAGGGTCAGCCCCTGATATTCGGTATGGGTGATTGTCTTTTCACTCAGTTTGGCTATGCCGAAATCAATCAACTTCAAAGTAAAATCGGCCGAGCCCGGCTCTTTGCAAAGGATGTTGGACGGTTTGATGTCGCGATGAAGAATACCTTCTGCGTGCGCATGCTCAAGGGCTCTGGCCAGCTCTTTTATAATTGCCCTCGATGCTTGCCAGGAGAGTGGCGCCGAATCTTGCAGATAACTATCCAGGGAAACTCCCTCGAAATACTCCAGTATCATATATGGTGTGCCGGCTTCGGTGGCACCGAAGTCGAGAATTTCGACAATGTTTTGATGGCTGAGCCTGCTTGTCGCTCGTGCCTCTTCTTGAAATTGAATCAACTCTTCGGGGGAGAGGCTGTGGAGCACTTTTACGGCCACTACTTTCCCCAGAACGAGGTCTCTGGCCCTGTAGACTGTTCCGTTTGCGCCCCGGGCGATCTTTGTCAGGGGCTGGTAGCGATCGCGGGGAAATTTATCTGCGCCTACGCTCAATGGCTTTTCGGCGGGCTCCGGTTTCTGCGGCTCACAGTCACAGTGGGAGTCGAGTTGCGATCTTGTCCCGGGCTTATCTTGGCTTCTTAGATTCCCGCAAATTTTGCATGCGCTTTTGTCCATATCTACAATTTACTGGAAGCCGGCCTTGCTCGTAAAGCGAAGGCATATGCAGGCTGGGTCGATTTGTGTGCCTGGTGGATATACGGGCTTTCTAAAGCTCTAATGAAATGGTAAAAAAGGAAGGCCTTTTATTTGATTTACTCATCCATTATTAGAAGAGGGTTCGCCCAATGAAAAAAAGTCTGGTTTCTCTTATGTGCGCCGCCGCGGTCGCCGTATCTCTTCAAAGCCCCGCCAGAGCGGATGCCGGGGAAGCTATGGAGACGGCTGTCAAAGTTCCTATCGCTCTGACCGCGTTTACCCTCGGCACCATAATTGGAACACCTGTAGCTGTTCTTAGAAAGTCTTTTACCAATTCGATGGAGACCACCAACCAGGTGGCCGGTGAGGACAGCAATCCGGTATTCAAGATGGGCGGTGCGCTTATAGGCGTGCCGATAGGCATCTTCACCGGCAGTCTCGAGGGTCTCTACCTCGGTCCTAAGAACGCTGTGGTCGGATCCGGCGGAGACCAGCCGTTTGGCGCCGATACCTTCTCTTTGGGAGAGCTCGACTGAGCAGGGCGACAGCTCTGTTGAATCAGTACGGTGATTTTAAAAAGGGCAGTTAATCTGCCCTTTTTGTTTTCTTTGAGAAAAATAAGATCCTTTCTGCGCGGGTATAATTCTGCAAAATGAACCGGAGATAAGGGGCAGAAACGTGTCAGAAGAAGAGAACAAGAAAACACCGCCTTCCCTGGGTTCTACCCAGGCAAAGACGCCGGATCAAGAAGCCCGGCTCAAAGCCGAGATCCTGCGTTCAAAACTGCGTACTGTAAAAGGTCTCAACGAAAATTTCACCGGAGAAGAGACCATGGGCTGGCTGGTGCGCATGGATGATTCGGCCATCTCGGCCGACGAAACGATAATGCCCGGCAAACTACTCGATGCGTCCCAGATGACCATGCCGGTTCTGATGGATATTCTTTTCGATAGCCTGGAGCGGTATTCCTTCGAGTTCAACAAGAAGAATGAATTCACCATCAACTGCCTGAGACCGGACGGCTTCCAAGAGAAGATAGATCACTTCAACCGGCGCAAGTTTCGCTTTATGAGAGGGCATCTCTCCTCGGACGAGTATTCCATGGTTTTCTACGCCACAGACAGCGCTGTCGATGTGTATATCATCCCCACGGACTTTCTGGTCGGCTTCGACCCGGATCAGTCGGATTTTCCCGCATTTTTGACCTTCAAGAAGTTGAGCGTTCAAGACTCCAGCTCCTGGGGGATTGATCGAACTAAGATAAGCCTCGATGAATTCCCCCGGGTCTGTCGAAGATTGCTCGGTCAGATTATCAAAGTGACCCGGGGAGAGGCTCTGTCGACAGATAAATTCGCGTTTTCTTCTTCTTCGAAAGAGGAGGAGGAAGCCATTCTAGATCGGAGTTTCGAGGCTTTAGATGAGGACGAAATCGGCCTGCATCCCGGCGAGCAGCTGCCTTCGGCGCCGAAGCCGACAGCGGCAGCTTCCGATGCTGACAGGCCAAAGCCTCTTTCGACCCTGGCAAGAAGCACCCTGGCCGATATGTCTCTCCCGCCTCTTGCGACGGACAAAGAGCCGGAACCGGATGTCTCTGCAGAGCCTGCCGTTTCGGAAGAGCCGGAAATAGCCGCCCGCCGGGCGCGGAAGGTCACCGAGGTGGAAGTTCCTCCTGCGTCTCTGGTCATGCCGAGTCCGGAACATCTAGCCGCTGCCGCCGCTGCCGTTGCGGCACCCGGACCGGAAGCGGTTCTGGACCCTGTGGCAGAACTGGGATCTAAATCCGTGTCCGAAGCTGTTTCCGATGCAAAAGTGGAGAGTGAACTGGTGCAAGAATCCAACGAAAAGCCGTTAAAGAAGACTTTGCTCGATATGGAGATTCCGGCATCCCGGGAAGAAGAGCCGGTGCCAGCCCCATCAAGATCGGTAGCTGAAAAGACTTTCTTTATGACACCGCAAGAGGTGCCGGAAAAACCTTCCGGTTATTCTGATTTTTCAGATTCTTCGCATGCCTCGATTGCTGCCAATTCTATCGAATCGGGTGAATCTGAAAATCGAGATAACGGTCAAGATAACGGTGAACGCTTGAAGAATCTGAAGGACAAAATTCGTCTGAGCGACCGGCATAGAGGTCCTATCTTAGACCAGAAAGGCGAGTTCCTGGCAATCAAAGAACAGGTCGACTCGGCTCAGGAGACCGTCGTTGATGCCTGCTGTGTGATTGTCTCCGGCATAGATGATGCGCTGGATGCATTGCAGGAGGAGGGCATGTCCGCCATGAAGGGTGACAATGTCCAGCGGGTCACCGAGGTGATGGATGAATCGAGACGGCTTAGAAGTATCAAAGAGAAGCTTGTGGCGGTCTCTAAGGAGATTGCCGATCTCTGAGCCTTTTGAAAGAGGCTTCGGCTCGGGCACTGCTCTGATAATGATCGTAGTCGTGGTCGTCTTTTTTCGTAGTCGGCTTTAGAATTTCCGCAGAAGCTGCCGTACTTTTTTGTCTATTCTTTTTCCGGTCTTCTTGTACTTCTGGTACTGGCGCTGATAAAAGGAGGGGTCTTTGGAGATGCTACCGCTTCTGGTGCCAGTGGGTGATGATGCCGGGGCGGTGTTGGAAGAAGATCTGGATGGCGGTGCTTGATAGGGAGGCGCCACCGGCGGCAGGCTTGTTCTTGCCGGAGCCGGGCTTATCTGCCGCGGTGGGGGCAGCGGGCTGCTTGTCCGGGTGGTTTTTGTGGTTTTTGATTGGACTGATCTGGTTGATCGGGCTGACCTGGCTGATTTAGCAGCGCTCTTCGCAGCAGCTTTTTCCGGTTCTAAAGGCCTGGCCGGGGCCGGCTTGCCCATTAAGGCGTCGGCACCACTGGCTGTGCCGGATAAGTGGTTCTTAGGGTTCTTTGAGTTCTTAGAGTTTTTAGATTCCGGTTTCAGAGGCTTGTCCTGAGTTCGTGATGTCGTCGTAGGCCCAGGCTCCGGTTGTGAATGCTGTTTCGATTTAGATGAAGACAGGCTCAGAACGGCGGCAGTCAGGATGCTGACAACGCCGACCAGCGCTGCGGCCAGTAAAATCTTCTTCTTAGACAAATTGCTCTGGGTCCGGGGGATCTCAGTGGCGGCAGCATTTGTCTCTGTGGTCGCGCCGGGCTTTTCTGTCTTTTCTATTTTGGTGAGGGCGATGGTGTCGCTAGAGTCTGAGTTCTGAGGAGCGGTTGCATTGCTCGCGTCCGCTATGCTCCGCAGGGCGGCATTGACCTCTTCCATGGACTGGGGGCGGTCTTCCGGTTGGACCATAAGACATTTGAGCACCAGATTCTCTAACCCGGGGGGATTTTCCAGGTTTTGAGGAAAGGGGGCAGGTAGCTCGGTGGTTTTAAGGTAGATAGTCTCTAGAAAAGTCTCGCCTTTGTAAGGCAGGCTGCCGGTGAGCATTTCGTACATGATCACCCCCAGCGAATATATATCGGTGCGAGTATCCACCGGTTTCTTGCCGCTGCACTGCTCCGGGCTCATGTAAGAGGCGCTGCCCACTATTTGACCGGTTCTGGTGAGCATCAGAGACTCTTCGGTGTGGCGCGCGATTCCGAAATCCAGAACTTTTATGGCGGCTTTTCTTGCTGGTGTGACGAGGGTATCTGCCTGTTCGAGTTCCTTTTGATCTTCTGCGAACATGATGTTCTCCGGTTTGAGATCCCGGTGCATCAGTCCCATGGCGTGGGCGTATGCCATGGCTTCGCTTATCTGAAGGAAGATGGCGAGCGCGTCCTCTGCTTCGAGGCGCCCTTTTTGTTTGAGGTATTGCTTGAGGTTTTCGCCCCGCATCAGCTCCATGACGATATAGGGTTGCCCTTCGTCGGTCATGCCGAAGTCGTACATGGTGGCGATGGCGGGATGCTGGAGCTTGCCCATGGCTGTGGCCTCTCGCTCCAGACGTTTGACGCTGACTTCGTCCCTCGATTCTCTTGCCGGAAGCAGCTTCAGGGCGGCATAACGTTTTATTCTCTGGTGCTGAGCTTTGTATACCAGGCCCATGCCGCCTTTACCAAGCCGCTCTAGAATGACGTACTTGTCTATGACCTTGCCGACTAATGGGTCAGGTTTATCGCTGTTGAGACTGGTGGATACTCCGTCCATGCTTATTTTCTACCCCGTAGCCATTATATTCTCAAGCTTCTTGGAAAGCCTTGATCAAGGTCCATGGGATAATGGGATCTAGATGTTGGATCGTATCGGATCGTGAGAGCTCAGTCCCTTGGAGCAAGAACTATCGAGATGTCCCCTCTGCAAGTTACCGAAATCCGGTAAAGGGGGCCCTCTTGGCTCTTATGAACAGCCCGGTTCCGGAAGGATCAGTCAGTTTCTCTCTTTCTGTCAGTGTAAAGAGCAGTCGTCCTCTTCCTCCTCTTCTTCTTCTTTATATTCTGCGACCGAGGTGGAGAACATCTCTATCGACCTATGTCTATCCTGTGGCAAGCGCATCGGGGCGGGACGGCGGGGCAGCCTGACCCAGTTTGTTTTCCGGTCGGAGCTTTGCAGCTGTGCCGAGCCTCGCTCCAGGGCCCGAGAGGCCAGAGACCGTTTTTCTCGTTTAAGATCCGATAAGGATCTGGATGAAGTCATGGAGACCGAGCTGGATCTTGCCGGAGCCAGTTTTCCCCTGGCAAGATACATCCCCTACTTCCTTCTTGGCAGTGGCGCTGCCGGATCTGTATTTCTAGCCAGGGATAGAGTGCTGGTCAAACCGGTGGCGGTCAAGGTTTTGCATAGGGTGGAGCCTGCCCAGGCAATAGACTTTCAGAACGAAGCCAGGGTCATGTCCAGTCTCGATCACTCAAATATAATCAAAGTCTTCGATTTTGGCTGTACCGAAGAGGGCGCCCCATATATGGTGCTTGAGTATTTGCCCTCGGTCACCCTCGAAAGTTATCTACGCAGCCAGGGGGCTCTCGAACCAGCGTCTGCAGTGCGTCTTTTCATTCAACTGGCCGAAGCCCTTGTCTATGCCCATGAGAACGGGGTCTATCACCGCGATTTGAAGCCGAGCAATATTTTGCTTACCGGAACATCGGTGGATGATGCCAGGTTGAAGTTGATTGATTTTGGCGTGGCTAGAATGAAGTCGCTTTGTCAAGAAACCACCGTGATTCAGGGACGTACTCTAGTAGGTACGCCGGCGTATATGAGTCCGGACCAGGCCCAGGGGCGCGCCTATGATGCCCGCTCAGAAATATATTCTTTCGGCTGTGTGTTATATGAAGCCCTCACCGGCGAGCCTCCATATCGGGCGGACAGTCCGCTGGAGTTGCTGCATCTGCATGCAGAGGCTCCTCTTCCTGATTTGAACGAAGGTTCCTTTGATAACGCGCTTGCTTCTTTGATAACTACCTGTCTCGCCAAAGATCCGGACGACCGCTATGCCAATGCCGGAGAGTTGCTTTCAGCCTTGAAGGTAATTGGCGCCGGTGATGAAGGCACCGCCTCGAGCACGGCACTCGGGGTTCTATCCGATACCGCTCCGGGGCGGCGTGGGTATATCGATGCACTGGTTCTCGCCCTTGGTATATTTATTCTGGCTTCGATTCCTGTGGCTTTCTTTGCCATGGCAGGCAACAATCAACCCCGCCGGCCCGGCACTCGAGCCAGAGCGCCGCGGGTTGCCTTTCAGTATGATAAAGCCTCTTTGAACACACAACCTGCGGTGAAGCCTACTATAGTCAAGGGAGAGATCAATGATGATGCCTTAAAAGTGGTGGCTAAAGACGTCCGAAGTTATCTTTCGATGAAATCCAGCCTGGGGGGAGACTCTATGGTGATAGAAAGACCGACCACCGGCGCGAAAAAACGTCATGCTCCACCACCCATCGCATTTCAGCGTCTCGATCTTGAATACTGGCCGATATCAGGAAGAGGCTTCCGGCATTTGAGGGGCTTGCCGCTCAAAGATATCTCTCTTACCGGTTCATCGGTCAAGAGTGAATGTTTAATAGAGTTGACCGGTCTGCCGCTCAATGCGCTTTCTCTTGCCAAAACATCGGTGGATGCCACGGGCATAGCCAATCTCACCGGACTCAAAAATTTGATCCGCCTTGATTTAATAAGCTGCCCCAACATAGACGATGGCGCATTGAAAGATATTGGTCGACTGACCAATCTGCAAGAGATTCGCTTGAGCAACAATAGAATCACAGACAAAGCCCTGCAGTATCTGGCCGAATGCAAGCTGTTGGAGTCTATCGATCTGGAGCATACTGCCATCACCGATAATGGTATCAGGACAATTTGCAAAATGGAGAATATCAGATCGCTCGGATTGAGCCATTGCAGCAATCTGACGCCGGAGGCGCTCAAATTGATAGCCGCTCGCTTCCCGGATATACGTCATTTGCATATTGCTGAAATGAGGCTGGCGCCCGGGCAGTTCGCACGCTATATGAAGAACTCGACCAATCTAGCCAGTGTCAATCTTCTGGGGGTGCCGATTAATGATGAGGATATGAATATACTAGGGAAGCAGAGAGATCTGAACTTTGTCATCATAGGTGGTGCACACATCACTGACCGTTCGCTTGCAAATCTCTACGACAAGGATGAGCTTCTCAACGTGGCTTTTTTCAAGTGTCCGGATCTAACTGTGAAGGGGATAAATGAGCTTTCCGAACGGAATCCCTTTATAAGGAATTTATTCAGCGACGCAGGTGAAAACACCGGTATGAATCAGGAGTTGGTCGAGATGTCTCGCTCTTTATTCGAGGACTGAATTTTGATCCGCTAACAGTTGAGGAAGTGTGGCTCGTATTACCGTTGGTCGCGCGGGAGGCTTTAGGCTGTTCCTAGTAGCCGGTTGTGTCGAATGATACGAAAGGAGCAAGATTAATGGAAAGGGCCAGGGGCGGACGCCGGGGGCGCTTCGTTGTAGAAGAGATAGAGAGCTGGTATCGGGAGGGCTTGATAGAGGAGGCTCTTGCCGAGCGCTTAAAAGGGCTCTATAGAAGCGATTATGGGGCTGTGGGCTCTGGTCTGGCTGCTGCCGCATTCAGTATTATTGGCGCCGTGCTTGTCGGTCTGGGTGTAATCTTGTTTCTTGCTTCCAACTGGCATGCCATGGGCTATCTTGCCAAATTCTTTTGTATAGGCACAGCCATGGTGGTGACCGATTACTTCGGATGGCAGTTTCGTTATTCTAAAGAGGCAAGTAGGCCGCGGCTCGGCAATGCGCTTCTTCTTTTAGGGGGCATCTTTTATGGTGCTGCGATCTGGCTTATCACACAGATGCTGAATATTGATCTGGCGCTCTGGGACGGCATTTTTCTGTGGCTTATAGGCAGTCTTTTGTCGACGCTGGCGCTCGCCAATCTGCCCCTTGCTTATCTAGCTTCGGTGCTGCTTGCGACATGGTCATTTTGTTTTGATGGGTGGTTCCGGTTTACGACCGGTGATCCCTGGCATTTTCTTTTGTTTGTCTTTTCATATGGTGCGATTCTGGGGCTGGCACATAGATTTTCGAGCCGCGGTATTGCCTGGATCGGGCTTTTATCCGGCGGTATCTGGTTGATAGTCCAGACCGGTAATTCCGGTCTGGCGCTGTATATGTACGGACTGGCTCTATTTGCCGCTTATTTGTTTATACAAGATCACGCAGAAGAGCGGGTAAGAGCTCTTGGGAATTCTTACCTTTCGGTCTCGATGGTAGCTTCATTGAGTACATTACTGGCGTTCACCAGTTATCCCTATACCTTCGAAAAGCATGGTTCGCAGTATTCCGGATTTGAATTTTCCGCTCTATTCGGAACGGCTTTGTTGTTGTTGCTTCTGGTGACATGGAGAACCTGGAGGTTTCGAGTCGAGTCCATCTCTGCGATGGTACTTCTTGTGGTGCCTCAGCTCTTAATGGGAGTGGGCGAGGCGGATCAAAGAACCGTCTACAATCTGATACTGCTTCTTGTTCTGGCAGGACTTATATACAGCGGTGCTTTCCGTCAGAAGAATGTTGTCCTGATCAATTTTGCTCTTGTCTATTTTGTTCTGGATGTATTGGTCAGATATTTCGATTTCTTTTTTACGATGATGGATCGGTCCATCTTCTTTGTCACCGGGGGCGTGATTTTGATGATTGTGGGATCTCTGGTCGAAAGTGAGCGCAGGCGTCTGATTAGGGGACTGGAGCCTGAAGATTTACAGGATAAAGGGAGGGCAGGAGAGTGAATCGCAGTTTGAATTTTGCTCGCAGGAAAAGAAGATTGTTTTTTATTCTTGCTATAGGTCTACAATTCTGCTTTCTTTTAGCCTTGATGTGGCCAAGCTTTGCCACTATAGCCAGAGGGGATGAGATTGTCGTGCATGCGATGCCTGTCGACCCCTGGGACCTTTTTCGCGGGGACTATATCACCATCGAATATGGCTTTTCTAGAATTAAGTCTCCGGGTGCAGGAATGTTAAATGAGTTCAAAGCGGGAAGCCCAGTATTCGTAGTCCTTTCAAAAAGCGGAGATACCTGGGTCATGAGCCGAGTCGTAAAAGAGCCGTGCCCATTAGCTTCTGGTCAGATTGGACTGAAGGGTAGAGTTAAATACGCTTCTGACGATGAAATTACTGTGCATTACGGACTGGAGCGGGTTTACATAGAAGAAGGGCGGGGGCGCCAGCTCTCCGACAACGCCGGGTTTGAAGTAAAACTGGTGGTTGACCGCGGCGGTCATGGCGTGATTAAGGAAGTTCGGCACAGAGAGGATGTTTTGTATAGCTGGAGAAAGTTTCTCTAAGTCGGGATATAATCGAAACATGGTGGATTTGTTCGAGCTTGTATAGGGACAATCTCTGTGGAATCGATGCTGTTTGTGATTTTTGCATTGTGTGTCGGTCTCTACGGGCTGGTCTGGGTTCTTTGTGGTTGCCTTCTGGGATTCGAGCTTCTGGCTAGCGCCTATTCCTGGTTGACCGGGCAGCGGAGGCAACGAACTCACTGGCAGATAGGTTTGATCGTGGCGTCGATTTTTGTCGGATTCGGCTTGTTCTGGCCTGTGCACCGGTCATCTGATCTCTACTATTGCTTCGGAACGACCTTTCTTATTGTGGGTCTGCTTCTATTCTTTGCTGCGCCGTTGTATTATTGTTTCAAATCTATCAGGGCTTACGATAAAAATGAGTCCTCGGGCAGAATCAATGTTTCTATTCTTCTGATGCCTTTGTGCGGCATATCCGGCACTTTGATGATTGCCACGTTTTTGATTTTGTTGGTTCAATTGTTCACAGCGGTTAATTCCATCTGGTTTTAGATTTTGTTTTTCAGAAGATATTGAAAGCTATAAAGTCTATCGCATTGGTTATCATCTCCCTTCTATTGGGAGCTGTGCTAGCCGTTCTTACAACTCTAAACATGTGCTCGCAGGAGTACCAAAAAGAACATCCATCAACAAAACTGTTTAAGTCTCAAAATGAAGTCGCTGGGTGTGGAGATGGAATAGCGCAAGAACTCAGAGACTTTGAGAAACTGTTTTGTTCACGTTTCGATTATTTGGCGACTTGGTGGGTTGCCTACTCGATGTTGTCGGGTCTTGGAATTTGGTGCGGAAGTATGCTAATCGCCTCCAGGCTCAAGTCTAAAGACCATGATGCTTAGGTTGTTTAAGACATTCGCGTAGACTATTTACCAGAAAATGAGCGCTCGAAGCTTTTGGCGCTACTTCTTTCATTCTGGCGGTACAGGGGTGGGCTATACCCACTTGTGGGAATATCCCACAGCTGGTATATTCAGTATTACCTATCCGAGGTTTAGCCATGAGCTGGAAATATACAGGTAAAGAGACCAGCCCCGACAAGAAGAATAGGGTCAGCCTCGGCACGGACATAAAGACCAGAGATAACGTGCGCTACAGAGTGGCCATGAACGAGTTTGGTCAAATTCTTCTCGATCCTGTCCAGTCGGTTCCTGCCTACGAGGCCTGGCTATTCGAGAACCCGGAAAGACTTGCATCAGTCATGCGCGGCATCTCCCAGGCAGAGGCAGGTGAGCTCTTGTCCATCGACCTGGGCGAGGACCAATAATTGCCCTTCGAGCTTAAAGTCACCCCCGAAGCACATTCCCAATACTCTGCTCTAAGCAAGAATAAGAGCCTCAAAAGACGATACAAATCCGTCAATAAGGCTCTTAAGTTTCTTGCTGAGGACCCCCGACACCCCAGTCTCAACACACATAAATATGACTCGCTAACTGGTCCTGATGGCTGCGATGTCTTCGAAGCATATGCAGAAAACAAGACCCCGACCGCCTACCAAATCTTCTGGTGTTACTTCCCACCAAAGAAAGATACTGATACTACAGGCACTATCACGATACTTGCGATAGTGCCTCACCCATAGTTTGGATTTTCACTTTAGCGCATAGTATTATGTTCCTGTTGCCATTTTGAGAAGGAACGTGAAATTGGTGGGACCCAAAGTAAACCGCATATCGGTGCTTTTATTGTTGACAGTCGGTTTTTCGGTTTTGCCGATAATTGCTTCTGATCTGCTATCGAAGGGAATCGGCTATTACAATGCCGGTGACTATCCCCGGGCAGAAGAGTACTTTATGTATATCATCAAAGAGAATCCGTCCTACTGGCCGGCTCATTATGAACTGGCTAATACTTATCTGCGAATGCATCATTTAGAAAAAGCCAAGCAAGAGTATATGAATACTCTCAATGCCAAACCGGATCTGAAGACTGCCAAGATTGCCGGACAGATGGTTACTTTTATAAACACTCGCTTGAGTAAAGAAGCGCATGTGCCTGATACCACAAGTGGTTCACTGACTGTCGTAAGCACACCATCTTCGTCTGCTGGCGAAGAGTTTAAGCATCGCATTTATGTCGTTAAACCGCTCTTTGATCATCCGCCGGTCAGGCAGAGCACCATCAATCTCGCTACGGAAGTTGTGGATCGTCTGCCACCCAATATCTATGAAGCTTTGAATCGTGGCGGAGCCACCGTCAATCTCTCTCCCAATATGACGGACAAGTGGCCCGACACCATGAAAAACATGGATGCCCAGGGGCTGCATATGGCTCAGGATGCGGCGCGCTGCTATGAGCAGAATGTCTACATCTACGACCGTCCTCTTATAGCCGGTACCAAAAAGCTGGGGGAGCCCTTTGCCGATGACGGTATCAGAAATGTTCTCTATCACGAACTTGGCCATGCCACCGACTGGAGTATGGGGAAATTTTCCGCCAGTCCGGAAGTCTTGAAAGTTCATGAAGAGGACGTAAATAGTATGAGTAATGAAATGAGAACCAGGCTCGCCTACTACACTACTATCGGCCCCAAAGGGTCGGTAGAGGCGGTCGCCGAGACTTTCGCCGGGCTTATGGGAGCCCAGGGCAAGGATACTGCCCTGGTTGCCCAGAGCTTTCCGCGCCTTAGAGGTTGGCTCAAAAACAAGCTCAAGCTCTAGTTCTAACTCTAGCTCGAATTCTAACTTTGACTCACTGCCCCAGTTCGCTGGCTTCGAACTGTTCCACTGCTCCGGAATAGGCTCGATAGCTTATTCTTATCGGATTGCAGCAGATTTCACAGTCCTCTACATAGCTCTGTTCTGATACTGAGCAATCCAGAAGCATTGTTATAGATTCCCAGCAGTATGGACAGGTGAATTGATATTCTTCCAGCATTGAGAAAACAGCTCACTGCATCAACTTGAGCAAGCCGCGCTGATCGCAGCGCTTCATAGCCTTGCCGGTCACCGACGAAATCAATGTCTTCTCTCTCCAGCTCCAGGGATAAACGGTTATCTCCACCGGATAATCCAGCTCTTTCCATTTGAGGTGAATAAAGCGACCTTTCTGGTTGTTCACGACCTCTTCCTCCACCGAATCATATCCGTGAACCTCCAGGGTCGACTGGACAGCCATCGAGTTGTCGGAGTAGGCATGCAGGTCTATATCCGAGGTTTTGCGGATCTTGCCTGACAGTACGCTGCCAATTAAAAATGGGTCGTATTCATCGAGAATCTGCATCAAATCGAGGGCGATGCGCCGCATCTCTTGCAGCCGGCGGGCGACTTCGTCTTCGCCTAGCTCGCATTTCGTCAACATAGAAATATACTCTTTGATGCGCCTGTTGGTCGGACGATGGTTCATGCTATCCAGTCCGAGCATCATGATTGCTCTGTCTTTGGCGTACAGATACTCTGTTTCGACGCCATCGACTATCATGCGAGCTGCTTTCTCAGCGACCTTCTCCCTTGCGTGTTTAGACATTATATAGACAAGCCTTGAGCTTGCGTTCAGGGTTTTATCCGGTGTCTACTCCCTTCATTTTATCCAGGGTTCACCGGTGGTTCTCATTATATACGACCTTTTCAGATCCGCAAAACCTGTCGTTAAGCGATAGTATCACTACCGCTATTGCAAGGAACAAGACCGTGCCTCCGACCAGGTCCAGAATGCCATGAAAGACCAGCTTTCTTAGCGCTTCGTTGAGACCCGAATCGAGGGCGGGTAGATTCTGCATGAGTCTTCCTGCGGAAAAGATAGATGCCAGGAAAATGCAAGAGACCCAGATTCGGGCAATTCTGCCTTCGTGCCACCGTCCTGTGCTTTCTTCATGTGAGCGCTTGCGACGATAGTAACGATAGGCTGCCACTGCCAGCACCGTCAACCCGAAGACCGAGCTGAGGTGCTGTAGAAGCGAATACACAGGGATTTCTATGCCTCTGGCAAGGCCAATTCCCAGTCCCATATCCGCTCCGGTTCCTGCAAGGGAGAAGATGTCCTCGCCCATCCAGGGAATTCGAGTTACCACCGACCCATTACGGTGGGTAAAAGAGTCCCATATGACGTGGGTCCAGGCTCCCAGCAGAATTGAGGCGATGATTGATATCGGCTTTGAAGGCGCAGTTCTTAAGTTTTCGAAAGGCTCTCTGAATGGACTGGTAAAAATGCGGCTTATCTCTTTCGAAAACGCCCTTATCAAATAGAACGCCGCCAGTCCCAGAGGCAGGCAGATCACCAGGCTGCCCCCAAAAGTATGGGCTTTGGCGGCAAGGTTGAAATCACGCCAGTAATAGGCGAGATCCGGAGCTATGGTCCCAAGTATCAGAGCCAGCATGTCCAGCCGCTGCGGGCAGTATCTTCTAAATGGCAGTGCCGCGGCGGCATGGGAAAGGGTAAAAGGCATGGATTGTTATCTCCTCTCTAGATCTACCAGTACCGGATAATGGTCCGAACCGACGGATTTAAGGACTTTTCGGTCGACTACTATGAATTCCTTTGTCACCAGGCAGTGATCGATGGGGAAAAGGTGAATCGACCAGCGTGCCGACCAGGTGGGCACTATTCCGAAGCCGCGTTCGCTATCTTGCAGGTTGGCTGTCTTAAGCAGCTCTTCAAAATGGCAGGACCAGGGTGTGCAGTTGAGGTCGCCGAACAGAATTGAAGCGCCGTCGAAGTCGCGAAGCTCTTTTCCTATTGCGGCGAGTTCCTCGTTTCTGAGATTGCCGTGTAATATCGGAATAACAGGATGGGCAAAAACGATCATGGTCGGTTGGTCTGCGATTCGCATTTGTGCCACTATCCTTGGTCTTTTTATTTTGCCGGTATACATGAGCTGTGACTCTATCAGCGGTATCTTGCTATATAGAGCGATTCCTCCTAGCTTCGGCTGGACAAGTTTGTAGCGGTATCCTTTTAATCGCTTATCTAAAACCTGTTTCCAGGTTTCGGTTATTTCTGAAATTCCCACTATATCCGGTGCGGTTTGATCTATCAGATCAATGGTTTTGTCGAAATCCGAATTCAAGCCGCCCTGCACATTGAATTGAAGAATTCTAACTTTATTGACTCTATTAGTTCTATGCTTTTTTATTGCGGTGGGCAAATCTGTTTTTGTCTTGTTAGAAGATGGAAAGTAAAATGGAAGCACCTGGCTGAAATTCAATAAAAAGAAGATAGCTGCGCCAAGCAGAAATCCAGGTCTTTTGATGAGTAAAAACAAGATAGCCAGAGCCAGAAAGAGATAACAGTAAACCAGTCTAAAATGACTGGCGAGTTCAAATAGCCAGTTCACTCTGCCGAAAAATCCAGCCACCGAAATAAGGCCGATAGCGTAAGTGAAAAAGCCCAGCACAAATAGATTTGCCCAGCTGCAGAATTTAGCGATCATCTTTATTTTTCTGATTTTCTTACACTCTAGTCTTCGTGCCTTCGCCTCTCTGCTAGACAGAGCCATCTCTTATTTTAGGTGCCATCACTGTTTTATCTCTGTTCGAAACTGGTAAACTCTAGGCAAACTGTGTCCCAGGGCGCAGAGGAGGGGGCTCTTGTCAGTCGATGCCAACAGGAAAGCCATAGTAACCAGAGCGATAAATTCGCTCATTCCGGTCTGCTGGCCCTTCGTCGGTACGACCATGGTTTTTACCCTGGTGGCTGTTATCGGCATTCGTGACTGGATTCCTGACCTTTTCACAAATTTCTACTTTCATTTTTTGCTTCTGCAAATCCCATTCGCTATCGGTCTTGCCCTGTCCGGTCATCGAAAGCAGGCGCTTTCTGTCTTGCCCTTTGTTCTCATATGCGCTTTCAATGTAGGCGCACTTTATTTCCCGACTAAATCAAGCCCTGCGGCTTCTTCCCGGGCTAACGCCAGAGTCAAGCTGTTGCAAATAAACGTGCTCTCCCAGAACAAGCAGTATGACGCGGTTGTAAGCGCGGTCAAAAAATCCGGCGCCGATTTTGCCTTGCTAGAGGAGGTGACACCGGTCTGGCTCGAGAAGCTCACCGCCGGTCTCGCTCCCGAGTATTCTGTGGTCCAGGCGTCAGCCAGGGAGGACAATTTCGGCATCGCTCTTTTCAGCAAGGTTCCGGTGCTCGAATCGAGGGTCATTAACCTGGGCTATGTGCGGACTCCGACCGTGGCGGTTAAATTTAGAATGGGCGAATCAGGCACTGTTTGCGGTCTGCTTGCCACCCATGTTCTGCCACCTCTTTCTGCCCAGTACTTTCGTGAACGCAATCTCCAGTATGACGAGCTGAGGATGTTCGGAAACAGGTATGCCAAAAATCTCATTATTATAGGCGATCTCAATACTACTTCGTGGTCGCCGTTTTTCCAGGATTTGATCAAGAGCGGTAATCTCTATGACTCCACCTGCGGAGTCGGCCTCCAGCCCACCTGGCCGGCTTATTTGTATCCTTTCGGAATAGGGCTTGAACACTGTCTTTATTCTGATGCTTTCCGCTGCGTAAAAAGGTCGGTGGGCTCTGACGTGGGCTCGGATCATCTGCCCCTTGAAGTCGAGTTGATACTGGAGAAAGATCTAGAAAGAGGTCGGGAAAAAAATCTAGAGAGAAATCGTGAATGAAGTCTTCAACGAGTGTGATATCTGATTTGGTGCTCCTGGTTTTGGTATGAATAACAACTGGTACGATTTTTTTATCTCTTTCAGCTATGGCAACGAGGCTATGCGAGGCTCTATCTTTATCCTCAATCCTATCTATGTTGTGCTTCTCATGTTTTTGCCCGCCACTCTCATGACATTCAAACGTCGTCTGGAATTGCCGCGCTGGATGGGAATTGAGCTCTGGAAGATAAATCTTTGTGTGACCCTGTTTTTGTTTCTTGCCGGATTGTTGTTTGCCCTTTCGCGTTCCGGTTGAGGCTCCACCCTGCTATATTTAGTCTGGTTTTGAGCTCCGGCAGGCGGGGCTTGGCATCTCTATGGATTATGATCCTTTTCAGTGGTCTTTGTTGCGGAGTATGGAAATGAATTCAAGAAAGCTTACCTCAGCCCTTCTCTCTCTTCTTTTGAGCGCAGGCAGCATCGCGGTGCTGGCTCCTCAGAGCGTTGAAGCCCGGGATGTCACCTTCCAGGACTTCATGAAAGAGGCAGGATGCATGCCCATGGGCGAGAAAGTCGATGGAGCGGTGAAGCGCCTGTCGACGGCTAGTGGCGAGGATTCTGGTAAAGCAAAATGGCAAGAAGGGCTCGATGCGCTCAAGAAGCTCGCCGCCGCAGGCAACGTGGAAGCACAGCTGGTGCTGGCAAGAGTTTATAAGAAAGGCGACTTTGGTGTCACCGCCAATGTGGAAGAGGCGGTCAAGTGGATGACCGCGGCGGCAGAAGCCGGCAATGGCTTTGCCCAGGCGATGCTGAGCGCCTACTATTGGCGGGAGGCAGCGGTCAAAGATCCGGAAAAGGCTCTTAAGTGGGCCGAGAAGTCTGCAGCCCAGGATACCGGCATGGGAATGCTGGCTCTTGGATTGATAAATATTACCGGTATTCCCGTGGGAGCGCCCGCGGACAAACAGAGTTATCCGCTAAATCCGGAAAAAGCGGTGGAGCTTTTCAAGAAGGCGTCTGCAAAAGGACTTTACCCTGCCGATCATATGCTCGCCGTTATCTATGCAAACGGTATGGGTGCGGTTAAGCAAGACAGCGACAAAGCTTTCGAGTATGCCCTCAATGGCGCTATCGCCGGAGACTCCGCCTGCGCGACCATGGTCGGAAAGTTTATGAAATCTGCCGATGCCCCGCCGGATAAGCTGAAAGAAGCCCTGGCTCGCTACGAAAAGGCTGTCAGAGAGCCGCAGAAAGACATGCTGACCGCCGGCAACGGGGAAGCAGCATTTCATTTAGCCGAGCTTTATATGGATGACGACGCAAGTTTTCATGACTATGGCAAGGCTCTGGAGCTCTATGAACTGGCCGCCGAGCGGGGGAATCTTCGTGCTCTCTATCAAGCCGGAAGAATCTACTATAACGGCACCGGAGTAAAAGAAGACCGCAAGAAAGGTCTCGAGTATTTTAAGAGAGGCATGGACAAAGGCGATCAGATCGCCGCGGTCTCAATCGCTATCGCTCAAATGACCGGAATGGGCATGGACAGGGCACTTGATGAAGGTCTTTCCCTTCTTAAGAAAATCGCCGACAAGGCACCGACCGAAGCAGAGCTGGCCGCCGTCAAGGAAGCAGGAGAGCTGCCGGCGCCCGGTCTGGCTGCCCTGAATCTGGGCTATGTCTATCGCGATGGTATCAATGACGACCAGGGTAAAACAGTCTTCGCCAGCGATCCCAAAGAAGCTCTCAAATGGTTTCAGAAAGCGGCGGAAAGCGGTAGCATCAAAGCTATTTCCAATCTGGGAACCGCTTATTTAAACGGCTCGGGCACTGACAAAGATCCGGTCAAGGCTATAGAGTATATGAAAGTTGCCGCCAAAAACGGCGACGCTGTCTCGCTCTACAACTTGAGCTTGCTCTATGAAATCGGACTGAAGGATGCACTAGAAAAGGATAGCCAGAAAGCGATAGCTTTTCTGAAACGCGCCGCCGATGCCGGTTATCCCACCGCTCAGAGAGAGTTGGGGGCTGCTTACCTTGGTGGCATCTCTGTGGATAAAGACGATAAAAAAGCATTTGAATATCTCAACAAAGCCACTGCCGGCGGTGACGAGATAGCCAAGGTCAATCTGGCTATCTGTTATCTAAAGGGCTCTGGCTGCACAAAAGATGAAGCCCGCGCCATGGCGATGTTAAAAGAGATTGTCGCCGGTGAATACAAGCCCAATGTCGATCCGAATCCGACTACGATTTATCATATCTCCGGGGGCAAGAACGTCAAAGTGGCTGTGGCCGATTACTGTGCCGATGCGATCGCTTCCTGCAACCTGGGCTATATCTATCGCGACGGTCTGGGCACAGACAAAAATCTCGAAGAAGCGCTTAAATATTTCAAGCGAGCTATAAAAAGCGGTCATACCCTGGCTTATGAAAACGCGGCGGTGATCATGCTCGCCAGCCCCGACAAAGGTTATGACAAGGATGAAGCGGTGGGTTATTTGAAGAAGGCTGCCGATACCGGCTTCGATGCCGCCCAGTATCGTCTGGGTCAGCTCTATGAAAAGGGCATAGGCGTGGATAAGGATCTGGATGAGGCGAAAAACTGGTATAAAAAAGCCTCTGACAGCGGCTCTGAGTTGGCCAAAGAGGCTCTCGCCCGTCTGGATGGTGGAGGCGATTCTAGCGATAAATCCGGCGGTAAGTCCGGTGCGGTGGAGCAGTCGGCTGAGAATTCAGATTCGGATTCAGATTCAGATTCAGAGTGAAAAAGTGCTGTCAGCGGCCGTCTTCATACGTGATTTCACCGCTGGCAAGCCGGCGCCCTGTTTTCTATAATCGGAAGAGATAAAACAGACCCGATTAAATTAGACTAGACCAGACTAGAACACAGACCAGGCTATCAAGAGTCCATGGAAGCAGAGCGACCAGACAGGCAAAGCGCGGGCTCGCCGGAGCCGGTTCAAGAACTTAAGACGAGCTTTAGCCTGCTCGATGGGTTGCTTCCTTATATGCAGCAGGACAGGGCGCCGGCCACTATTGTTCTGATTGCCGTCAACGTTGTCGTTTTTGTGGTTATGGTCTTCTCGGGCGGGGTCCAGACGCTTTTTGTGCCTTCCACCGAGTTTTTGCAAGAATGGGGGGCAAACTTCGGACCACTTACCTTCAATGGCGAGTCCTGGCGAATTCTAACTGCCTGTTTCATACATATCGGTATCGTTCATCTTCTAGTCAATATGTACGTGCTCTGGGACTTCGGTAGTCTGGTGGAACGCCTTTATGGCACCAGGTACTATCTGATGCTCTATTTCCTCGCCGGTCTTGGCGGCTCTTGCGTCAGTCTGCTGTGCATACCGACGATGGTCTCCGCTGGAGCATCCGGGGCGATTTTTGGTGTGGTCGGGGGAGTGTTTGCTTGTTTCTATAACAAAAGAAAGAGTTTCTCAAAAGAGTTCAATAATCTGGTGCTGCGTTTTTTCGTTATGTTCGTGCTGTTGACTGCGGTAATGGGCACTTTCACCGGTCTCGACAATGGTGCTCATTTTGGTGGGTTGGCTATCGGTTTTCTTTGCGGACTATTCTTCTTTCATGAGCGATCTTCTTTCTGGTACCGTCTGCGGTTTCTGGGAGTTCCTCTGGTGGGTGCTCTGGTCTTTGGTCTTTATAGGGTCGCTCTAACTACTCCATTCGATTTCGATGATTCCTATGCCGCCTTGAGCTTCAGTATCAAAACGGCGTCAATGAAAAAGGACCGTGCCTTGCAAGAGGCGGATCGCTTTATTGCCCAAAACCCAGATAAAGGCCTGGCCTATATAGTCAAAGCCGATCTTTTTGCTAAAGAGAACAATCTCAAAGGTGCCCTCGAGTTCTACAATAAGGCTCTGGAGAAAGAGCCTGGCTTGAAGCAGGCCTATGCGGGAAAGGCTTTTACCGAAATGCGCTCCGGGGACTATGGCAATGCCATCGTAGATGCCACCAGTGCCATAGACAAGGATGAATCCGAAATTCCCGTGTACTATGCGCGGATGATGTCCTATTCCGCCCTCGGAGAATATGAAAAGGCACTGGCTGACTGCAAAAAGTTGATAGCCATGGGTGGAATGAGTAAAGCCGACTATCTGGTAGATCGAGCGCGTCTTTATCGAAATAAGGGAGATACCAAAGAAGCCCTGGCTGAGCTCGATAGAATTATCGATAAGAAGCCGGATCTTATCAGAGCGCTTGCAACCAGAGCCTATATGCTGTATCAGTCAGGCAATCGCGATGCCGCTCTTTCTGACCTTGTTCGAATCTATTCGGTAAAGGAGCCGGCAACAGAGTACGAGTATCTGAATCGCGCTTATGCATCTTTGATATTTGATCGCGATAGAGAAGTTCTGCGTGATGTGTTCGCTCTTTTCGAAAAGCATCCCGACGAAAAGGAGCCGTTAACCTATGCAGGTATACTGGGGTCGCTTGCCGCGAAGGAAGCGAAGAACGACAAGGATATGCAGGTTATCAGAGCACGGCTAGAGAAAACCGCCTCTATGGAATTCTGGCCTTTTCCAATCGCTGCCTATGTATTTGGAGATATAGACGATAGCAAACTACTGGCGATGGCAGGTGATAATGTCAGCAGGCTCACTGAAGCCCGGGCATTTGTCGGTTATCTTAGTGAGATCCAGGGAGATCGTGAAAGTGCCCTCAGCAATTATCGATGGGTAGTAGAGAAGGGCAATAAGTTTTTTATGGAATACGATCTGGCCCAGGTCCGCCTGAGGATGCTGGAGCACCCGCAGCCTTCTAATTAGTCGACTGAGAGTCAGAACTGGAAGAGACCGGAGTCGTTGTTTCGATGGAGATCACCGGGTCAGCGCCCTGCCAGTCTTTGTTCCAGAGCACGGGGGTCTGGAGGTTGGAGCGATCTCGCAGCACTTCCGACTCTACCAGGACTTTGAGCCGTTTATAAGCTTGCAACAGGGTCGTCTTCTCTTTGTCGACTTGAAGCGCTTCTATCAGTCGACGGGTAAAGACGCTGTTTTCGTATTTTTTCGACTCCCAGGACACTTGCTCGGCCCGAGAAGAGCAGAGCACCATCTGACCGCTTCCTATCGTCATCTGGTTTGGGTCCATGCCGATGATTCTGTTCAGGGCCTTGCCGCCTTCGGCGGCGGCGCCGGAATGGCAGACATCGAGGATGAGCACCACTCTATCCGATTTGACTTGCTCTTTGATCATTTTGGTGAGCCATTGCATTGGGATGCCGGTGGCAAGCAGGCTGTTTTTGTCGGTGTCATGGGCGACAAGGAAATTGACCCCGCCGGCGTCTTCCTGCGAGCGGCTGCCGTGGCTGGATACATAGACTATGATCAAATCGTTCTTATGCGCCAGTTTACCCAGCCATTTGTCTCCGAGGTTGTCGATGATATTCTGGCGGGTGGCTTTCTCGTCGGTAAGCAGCCGAACATGGTCTTTTTTGAAATTGCCTTTCTCCACGAGGAAGTTCGTGAAGTCGGTGGCATCCTTGGCGGCAAATTTGAGATTGATGCTCGGGTCTTTGAAGTTGCTTATGCCGATGGCAAGAGCCCATTTGTTTTGAATAGGCTGGTTCTCCAGCGGCGTGAAGGCGACCGGTATCTGCAATTCCGGCTTGGTGACCACGGCTCCGCCGTCGAGCTTCTGCTTGATCTGTTGAGCCTGCTCAATCAACGGGGTGGCTCTGGAGCCCTGGCCAAGGGCATCATAGGCGGTGGCGAGGGCCATAAGGTCGGCGGCGACTTGAGGGGCGTTCTCTCCAAAAACCGCTTTGTCTATGTTCTGGGCGACGGAAAGATACTCCACCGCTTTCTCATAGTTTTCTTTTTTGCTGTAAAGATCGCCCAGATCTCTTGCACTATCTGCGGTGACTTGATTGTTTTCGCCCAGGGCGGCTCTTGCCAGAGTGAGTGCTTGCAGAAAGTGTCCTTCGGCTTTGTCATAGAGACCTTCTCTCAGATAGAGATTGCCAAGGTCCCGGTGGCTTCTGGCTCTTTCCGGGTGATCCTGTCCGGTGCGGTCTTCTATTATGCTGTTAGAGGAAAGCAACAGTTTCTCCGCTTCCGGGTAGCTGTTCTGATCGAGATAAACCCTGGCTAGATCTCGTTTGGTTCTGGCTACGCTCAGGTGATCTGCGCCAAGAACGCTCTCTTCCATGGCGAGGGCTTCTTTTAAAAGCTGAGAGGCCTCATCATAGCGACCTTCCTGGCGTTTTATATTGCCGAGGGAGTGCCTGGCGTTGGCGACAAAAAGATTCTCTTTGCCTTCGAAAATAATGTTGTTAACTTCAATAGCCCGAGCGGCATATTGCCTGGCTTCAGCGTATTTGCCCTGGTCGGCGAGGACATTGGCAAGCAGCACCATAGCCTGGGCTGTCTGTGGATTTTCTTCTCCCAGGTTTTTCTTCCTGGTGTCGAGTATGGTGCGAATCTCTTTCTCCGCTTCTTCGAAGCGGCTCTGGCTGACATAAAGATCGGCCTTGCCGGATAGCACTATGGTGTAATAAAGATGGGTCTTGGCCACCAGCTTTTGAATGCCTTCTATGGCTTTGTCATAGTCTTTCTCTGAGGCGGCATAGTCGCCTTTTAGCTGCTCATAGGTGGCTTTGTTGAAATAATAATAGGGGGCGCTGATGGATTTAGTGGCACCGCGACCATGGGCGAGCTTGTCCGCCTTTTCCATATACTCTTCCGCTTCTTTGAACTTACCCCAGTTCAGGTAGAGTCTTGCCAGGTTATTGATAGGCAGATAGCGGAAGTTGCCGCTGATTCGCTCTGATTTCAGCCAGGCTTGTTCGGCCTGAGGGTACTGGGAGTTTTCGAAATAGAGAACGCCCATATTGTTATAGACCCGGCTCAGGGTCAGATTCTTGCGCATCCCGGATTTGAGGGCATGCTCTTCGGACAAATTGAAATACTTCTCTGCATCTTTGTACTTGCCAAGGGAGCGCAATGTTTCCGCCAGGGTGAGATAGCCCTGGGAAATCTCGAAGTCACTGAACTTCAGGTCTTTGCCCAGCTCCATCGCCCGGGTCAATTTCTTGAGCGCCGATCTATAGTCGCCCAGTTCATACTCTTGAAGGCCGGCACTGTACAGCTGCTTGACCAGATTTACCTGGGCATGGCCCGGCCCAACCGGGCAGGCAGCGAAGAGGGTAGAGAGGCTGAGGGCTAGAACGATTTTTTTAGTGGCTGATTTTTTCATGACTGAAATTTATGCTTGTTCAAGTGCTGTGGACACGCTGTAATTAATGATAAAGGCTTATTTTAGTCCATTGAAACCGAATCTGCGCTAAACTTGCAATTTCATTCACCGAAAAGGCGAGGTCCTATGCCATCTTCCAGCCAGAACGGCAGCTCTTCTGAGGCTTGTCAGGGTCTTTTGCCCAGTCATAAATTTCTTGACGAAATGGGAATTCCTTATGAAAAGCGGACTTTTCCCGAATCGACCGAAAAGGGTGCGGCCAATGTCGCCCACGCGCTTGGGTTTGCCGAACGTCAGGCCGTCAAGACTCTCATATTCAAGACCGACAGGGATGAATATGTGCTGGTTATGTTGGGCGGCGACCAGAATGCGGTCTCCGGGCGATTGAAGAAAGCGCTCGGGTCGCGCAACATAAAACTGGCAGAGCCCGAGAAGGTATTAGAATTAACCGGTTATGTTATTGGATCGATTCCGCCGGTACACTGGCAGCCTCCGGGCTTCCGCACTTTCATCGAAGCCAGTTTGCTGCAAGAAGAGGTCCTGGGCGTGGGTACCGGCTCCTGGGGTCAGGAAATATTGATTCGTCCCCGGGATTTGATAAAAGCTTGTGATGCGATCGTGGTCGATTTGACCGGGACTTCGGCGCAGGCTTAGAGATTGTATGTAAGAGGGAAGTCACTGAATTGGCAAGAGATACCAGAGATTCCAGGGATACCATAGATAGGTCAGTCAATCTGGATGCCCGTAGCAGATTGACCGACTTGATGCTCGGTGCCTGGGCGGCCCAGGCTCTTTCTGTGTTTGTCAGGCTGGCTATCCCGGATGTTTTGAAAGATGAGGCAATGGTCCCTGAGGCACTGGCGGAGCAAGTAGGTGCCGATCCTGACTCGCTGGGGCGTCTTCTGCGGGCTTTGACTTCGGTGGATGTGGTGGAGCGCCTGGATAGCGGCAGCTATAGACTGACCAGGATGGGGCAGCTTTTACGCTCCGACGGGGAGGGGGCTCAAGGCGCTATGATAGCCATGGTTTGCGATCCTTCTCACTGGATGCCCTGGGGAAGCGCGCTCGATGCGGTAGTTAACGGGGCGCCGGTTTCCGAGCAAGTTTTTGGTAAATCCTTCTGGGATTATATTGCAGAGAACTCCGACCAGCAGGCGCGATTCAACCGCGCTATGACAGACACTTCTAAGCGGGCATCGAGAACCATTGCCGCGAAGTATGATTTTAGCCAGTTTACCACCGTGGTCGATGTGGGCGGTGGTCAGGGAATATTGCTGCAGACGATTTTGCGAGAGTATCCGCATTTAAAGGGCATTCTATTCGACTTGCCCCAAGTGCTTGATTCGGCCAGGGTTGATGATGATCTGAAAGAGCGAATCGAATTGATCCCTGGTAGCTTTCTAGAAACCGCCCCTGGTGGCGGGGATTTGTATATGATGAAGCATATCATTCATGACTGGGGCGATGATGCCTGTCTCGAAATTTTGAAGAATATTAGGGCTGTCATTCCGGATCACGGCAGAATTCTCATTTCTGATGCGATTTTGCCCGGATCAGATAGAGATTCGGTTCCAGGTGCGGATTCGGCTGCGGTTCAGGCTTCGGAGACAGGAATCAGCTCTGCATTTCCATACTGGCTTGACCTCAACATGATGATAATCCTGGGCGGTCGTGAACGAACCGAAGCCGAATTTGCCGAGCTTCTGGCCAAGACCGGATTCGAGTACCTGGGAGTAGTACCTACCGACGGTCCGACCGGCCTGGTGGAAGCAAGACCTGCTCCCGGTTAGAAAAGT
>CAZCBH010000029.1:43465-51243 GCA_964496875.1 uncultured Candidatus Obscuribacterales bacterium
TACCGACGGTCCGACCGGCCTGGTGGAAGCAAGACCTGCTCCCGGTTAGAAAAGTGAAGAGTGAGTCCCGAAAACGGAAACAGGATACCTGAAGGGGCTTAGCTTTGGATTTGCTATTTATCGGAAGTATGTGTGCCGCATATATGGATTTGGGTTTAGCCATGATTCAGGTGGTGTAAAACGGAAGTAGCTTATCTTGGAATTGGTGCTTGACAAGTGGTGCCGGATTCCCGGGATTACTTCGTGCAATTCTTCTTGCAATTTTGCATGGTGACTGTGTTGAAAAGGTCTTCTATAAAAAGAATCCTTATTGTTCAGGCAATTCTTTTGCCGTTCCTTTGTGCTTCGGCAGAAGATGCTGGGGCTTGGGGTTGGAAGAAGGCAAAACCTAAGTCGGGGTCAAGAGAATCGGACGAACAGAAAGTCGAGAAGGATCTGGTCGATTCGATAGTAGAGCCGGAGAAGGTCGGGCGTTTTCTATTTAAGCGTACAGTGAAAACTATAGAGAGTCCCGCTCTTGGTATCAGTGCCAGTATCAGAGAACTGGAAAAGCGCATCGGCGAATTACAGAAGCCGATTAAAAAACTGCCGCCGCAGCTGAATGATTTGAGCGAGCCGCTCAAAGATATCAGCAAGCCATTGAATACATTGCAGAAGCCTATAGCCAGTCTCGGTCAGCCGATAAGAGACCTGAAACAACCCATAGAAAAACTCGAAAAACCTATAACCAATTTAGAACGACCGATTACCAGTCTGGAAGCGCCTATAGGTGATCTGAAGGCGCCGATCACCAATCTGAAGGCACCAATCAGTTCGGTAGGTTCCAGCATCGGTCAGATCAAGCCGGCGGTTTCGAACCTTAGCCATTCCACCGCTTCTCTGAACGCACCACTGAAGGTGCTATCGAGATCCACCACCGACCTGCGCCAGCCCCTGGGCAACATCGACAATCAGCTCAAAGGGTTGAATGGCGAGCTGGGTGGGGTGCGCAAGCCTCTGGAAGGACTTTCTCAGCCAATTGATAAGCTCTCTGTCTCGGTAGATAAGCTGGAAGGCAAAGTGGACAAACTAGCCGACTCCATCGCCGAAATCGGTTTTTCGGTCAAGCTGCTTTGTTTGCTAATAGGCCTGGTAATAGTTGTTTCCAGTTGCGCTGTTCCAGTCGCCCTCTTCTTTTTAATTCGACGCAAAAAAGGTCACGCGAAGAAAGTATAGACAGATCAGTTGCTACTTTTACTTTTCTGGGTCTTCGCTTTTGAGAAGCTCGTCTACTAAAGCGTCCGCTTTTTCGGCCAGACCGCCTTTTATATAGATTTTGAGTAGCTCCTTTTTCAGTGCTTCGAGGTCTTTTGAAAGCAAGCTTCCTTTCTCTTCTACTATTGAAAGCATCCACTCATGGAGTTTGCCTGAATAGTTATAAAAGCCCCGCTTGGTGTAGATGCTCGAAAGCTTGTCTAGCAGGGGAACCAGATCCGGATGATCACCGCCCTCAAGCCTTGTCTTCATCATGATCAATGCTCTATATAGATCTTCGTCCTGGTCGTCAGCGACAAGTACTTCATTTTCACTGGCTGAATTCTCGGGATAGGCCTCGTTTATTTTCTCTCGGGCGTCGTTCTCGTAGTATTCAATCAGCTTCTCCAGGGGCTTTATAGAGTTTTCAAGGCATTCTCGGTGCTTCTCATCAGGACCTTCGGAAGGCATGCGATCTTCATCCTGCTTCAGTGCCCGCCTTTTCATCAATCCGGCCATGTCGGTGAGGAATACATAGGGCATGGCTTTTCTCTGTCGGACAGCTTCTTCGTCGATAATTTCGTTGCAGAGTCCGACACATTCATCGCAAATGTATACACCGGGACCGGCAATCAGTTTCTCGACCTGGTCCTGGCTCTTTCCACAGAAAGAGCACTTTAGTCTGTTGTTCGAATTATTGAACATAATGGAGCATTATAATCGATCTGCTAATTCGGTGGCACAGGGAAGGTGACGGTGAAGGTAGTGCCGTTGACAGCGTCACTCTGGCAATCTATCGAGCCCTCGTAAAGTTCGACGATTTTTCTACACAGATAAAGACCAAGACCCCGGGTCTGGTAGTTGCGTGAGCGATAGGCAGGTTGGTTGAAGCGCTTAAAAAGGGCGCGCAATTCTTCCTCTCCTATTGGAGTTCCGGAGTTGTTGATTTGCACCGTTGCCGTGGAAAAATCGTGCTCTTGTTTTATGGCTGAGGTGATATTGATGGTGGTATCAGGAGGGGCGAAGCGAATGGCGTTGTGCAGTAAATTTGAGAAAAGTCGATGCAGAGAGATCTCGTCCACCATCACCGCAGGAAGGTCGGTTAGATTCGCTTCTATATGCTTGCCCAGCACCGAGGCGAAGAGGCTGACCTGGGCAATTTGTTCTTTTAGCACATCATTTAGATCGGTCGCTTCAGGCTCACGGTCGTTCATGACCGTGCCGGATTGATAGAGATCGAGTAAATTATTGAGCAGCCACATGGTCTCTTTCGAACTCTGGTGCAGTTTTTCGAAGGCTCCAGAAAGTGATTCCGGCAGAGTCTCTTCGCTTTCCCTGGCTAGAGCGTTGAGGACGAGAATCTGTCCGGAGACCGGATTGCGGAGGTCATGGGCGAGGGCGGCCACAAACTCATCCCGTTCCATCTCTAAATAGGCTTCTCTGGTCACGTCGGTGGCGGTGATTATTCCTTCGTGCACTTCGGCGATGGAGCGCATCACCGGCCAGCCCGATACATCCCAGAAGGTGGCGTCATATTTTGAGTTCTTCAAGCTTTGCAGCTTTATCCGGGCTTTGAAGTTATCGCCCTGGCTTACTATCGCCCGAATACCTTTGAGATCCAGCTCTTTGACCAGATCGAAGAGAAATTTGCGCTTGATCTCTTCTTTTGGCAGACCCAGAGCCTTTTCGAAAGACTGGTTGCAATCTAGAATCCGACAGCGGTTATCGAGCCTGATCATGACCATGGGAGAATGTTCCAGAATGGAGCGAATCGTCGCTTTTTCCAGTTTGAGCGCCAGGTGATTGACCTGGTCGGCACGTTTTCGCTCTAGCGAGTATTGCAGAACTCTTTCTATCAGTTCGTCAAAAGGCAGACCGTCGAAGGCAAGATAATCTTGCGCGCCATGACGTAGGCTCTCAATTGCCAGGCTGCGGTCGTCATTGTCGACCAGAACTACAATGGGCACTTCGGGATGATGATTGTGCAATCTCTCTATCGCGGCGAAGTTAGCTGTCTCGCTGCAGTCCGGGTCGAGCATGAGCGCGATTAGATCAATCTCTTGGGCGGACAGAATTTCTAAAGCGTCTTCCAGGTCAGAGGCCGATTCCACCACCGATTCGTCTTCTTGCCGGCGGGCCAGTTCTGCTTCCAGTTCTTTTGTGTCGGCTGTTCTAGTGTTGACGAGGAGTGTCATCTTTGTTTTCACAGCCTTGGGCACAGGCAGGTCATCATCGCTGATGTCGCTCAAGTTAAAATGAGTAAGCAGCTCAGCGGATAGATTAAGAGGGCTTTTTTCCGGCTCTTTTTCGGAGCCGTCAGTTCGCTGGGGTGAGTGCCTGGGTTCCATAGGTCTTGATTCTGCCTCTGATTCTGCTGCCGATTCCGATTCCGATTCCGATTCCGATTCTGAATTTTAATCAGAGTCCGAATCTGCCGCTTTTGTATTCAGCCTGTTTCTGTTCTTCTTCAATCCTACCTCAGATGAGGTGGAACTGAAAAGGTTTGTCTTGACGGCGTTTCACCCAGTTGGGTGATGGAGCTAATTCTTTTTAGCTGACTTCACTGATTCTGATTCCGATTCTCGTCTATTCGGGTAAAAGAGGCGCAGAGTAAGCTCCGTGCCCAGGGCGCTGGTTACAGGGACATCCTTTAGAAGATCCGCTGGCGACCAACTGGCTCTGGCCAGTCTGTTTTTGAGAATCTTCAGATTGAGGCTGTGAAGATCCGATCCGGAGAGGCGCGAGGACAAGAGTTCGACTAGATTGGCTATCCCAGCCGGACGAGCGAGGCGCTCGCTGATTTTGTCAGTCATCAATATCTGTCACCGTATCTGGTGACCAATTTGGAAGGCGCGCTAAGCTCTAGCCTTTGCTGCCGACCAGAATGATATTGCTTCCAACCTGGTAAGGGAGTCCGTTCTTGGGATTCTTTACCTTGCCATTGGCATAGAAACCGACCGAACCTGTTTTAAATTCTTTGGCTTCGGCAGTGATGGTTCCCCAGACTTCCCCTTCCGGAGTTCTGAATTCCAGGATGAGGGCTTTGGGTGCGTCACCGTCAATTGTTTTTGCCATTTATATGATCCTCCGGAAAAATCAATGGCTCAAGTCTACAGGATAATTGTTCACATTCATAGTTGTGGACGCGGGGATGTACTCCTGGTATATTGGGCGTATATCCATCGGCTGATCACAGGATAAGTCCGGTTTGCCGAGATATCTTATTTATATAGACTGAAAGCGGATTAAGAGCCGTCTCTTCCCAGGTCATGAACACTAATAATTCTAAGAATTGCGCCAGGAGTTGCGTAATAGTCGATATCGATGGAACGCTGGCTGACTGCCATCACCGGCGGCGCTATATCACCAGGATGCCAAAGCAGTGGAATAAGTTTTTCGACCCGGATCTGGTCAGCCGTGACAAACTGATCAAGCCCGTCGCACGTCTGGTCGATACCCTGGCCTCACAACATCTGATTGTCTATGCCTCAGGGCGCCCGGAGCGGCTGCGGGAAACCACCGTAGACTGGTTGAGCGAGCACGACCTGTGGTTCCATCCATTTGAGCTTTATATGCGTAGTGATGGCGATATGCGACCGGATGTGACCGTCAAGCGAGAATTGCTTCGTGTCATCGAAAGAGAGGGGTTTTCTCCCTGGTTGACCATCGATGATCGTAGTTCGGTGGTGTCGATGTGGAGGGAAGAAGGTCTGACCTGTCTGCAGGTGGCCGAAGGAGATTTCTGAACCATCTTGATCCTATCAGGAGCCGGTGAATGTCTTGACCAGAACCGATATTGATACCGCTATCAGTATCACACCAAGTAAAACCAGTAATATCGATTTGGCGTTTATTTTTCGATTGTTTTGCGGGATTAGAAGAAGAGTGATGTCGTCCAGATCCATATCCTGTCGATGACCGCCATGGGTCGGCAGAAACAGCTTCGTCACCTCCAGGGATCTTCTTAGAGATTCGTTGATGTTCTGATATATAGATCGTCGGTCTTTGATGATGGCGTCAAAATGGTGCTCTTCAGGATAAGCTCCTTTTCTGACGCCTTCAATCCAGAATTCCAGTGCCTGTTTGAATCTAGTCACTCGGCGAAATCTGTCTTTCGCTTCCTTGGCCAGGGCTTTGGATAGGATTCGGTCGAGATGATCTACGCCGCTTAAATTGGGACAGATCTCTTTTAACGGTACATGTTTGGAATCGGGGTCGCAGTGTGCTGCCATTATCTCCGGAATGGTCTCGCCGATGAAAGGGACTATTCCGGTCATCAATTCGTAGGCCAGCACTCCGAGGCTATAGATATCCGATTGGATGGTCGGCTCTTCTCCCCGGCATTGCTCCGGGCTCATGTATAGTGGTGAGCCCAGAGTCTTGCCGTGCATCGTTATCTTGGCGGCTTCGTCGGTTTTGTGTTTGGCCAGACCGAAGTCGAGAACTTTTACGTGCATCGGTCTATCTTTGCGTTTCGAGAGAATGATGTTGCCGGTTTTTAGATCCCTGTGGATAATTCCTTTCTCGTGGGCATGGGCGAGGGCATCTGCTACCTGGGCCAGAATATGGCAAATTGTCTCCTCGTCGGTTATTGGACCGTGGAGGCTGAGCACTTCCTGCAGGCTTATCCCCTGAACCAGTTCCATGACCAGGAATATCCTGCCTTTTTCCTGGACTATGCAGTCTATGTAGTTGACCAGGTTTTCGTGCTGCATTTTTCGCATGCTTTCGATTTCTAGCTTGAATCGCCAGATCTCTTCGATGCCCCGGTTGCGAATCGTTTTGACCGCAACTATCTCACCGTCGGACAACCTTTTGGCTTTGTAGACTGTTGCATTGGCACCGCTGCCGACTAAGCCGTTTATTTTATAGCGATTGTCCAGCACTACCCCGAGCATGGGATCTTCTCTGGCTTCTTCCGCTTTTTTCGAAGAGAGCTCCTCGTAGCGAGTGATGAGCTCTCCTTGTTTTTCCGGGCTGGAGCGCTGCTTAAGCTCGGCATGGGCTTCTTTGAGCTGGGCGACGGACATGAAAGGATTTGCTTTGCTGTAGTCGTCGACTACGGACAGCGAATCTATTGATGCTTCATATATACTGCCTTCTCCCTGGAATTCCCGCATTTTCTGAATTGTGGTTTCAGGAGTCAGTTTTTTCGACGAAGAACTGGCTCCTGTCGATATGGCAGGAGGGGAGAAATCTTTCTTCGGTTGAGATTCGGCCAGGGCAGCAAATTTTGGCTGGCTGTTCGAATCGTTTTCACGACAATCACCGCCAGCGTTGGGAGCGCTGAATCTGGGGTTTCCATTGTGAGACATTAGCGAAAAATGCCGGGTAGGGGTAAGGTACCTGAGATCGATTCTCTCATAAATAGCATGATCAGGGTTGTTTTAAGTCTGGATCGGGTTCAGGTTTAATCTTCAGGTAGATTCTGACTGCAAAAGGTGCAATCAGCCAGAACGATAGATTGCCGGCTAGATTCGACAGACATTCCAGTAGATATTCCGGGACCCAGTATTCTGCAGGGTCGTAGACCGAGAGTTGAGGTTGGTTGAATTCATGCAGGCTGACTGCCGTCGATAACAGGCTGGGGATGAGCGACACTACTAGTAATACCGGCAAATAGTAGTTGCATATCGGAATGAAGTGTTTTCTCGTCATGGCGACGCTTTCACCCATGGACTCCAGTATATCCTTGCCCTTCAAACAGACCAGGACCTCGGCCAGGGCGAAGTAGACATTGAGGAGCACCGCCGGAATTATCATGAATACGAAGCCGATGGTTTCTATGGTGCCTATCATCATTGATACCATGAAGAGTGGAAACAGGGTTTTACTGAATGTTTTCAGCGGCGCTGTGTCGGTGGCGTCGACGCCTGCCTGGAGACTTGAAAAACTTGAAAAACACAAAAAGGATTGTTTTACGATCTGCCAGTAAATGCGAAGACTGAGCAGGCTGGCAGCGATAAGGAATACAATCGAGACCAGACTGGATACTGTCTCCTCGAACCAGTATTTTGCGAATTCTGCCAGGGCAGTGAGTACAATAATCCAGAGAAGGACGAGCCAGTCGGCTTTGAAGGCCCGGCTGACAGATTTGATTGCGCTCAGGCTGTCGAGCCAGCCGTCGGAAATGGGCTTATCGGCGGCTTTTTCTAGAGCCAGGGAGATGATGTAGACCGTTAAAACAGCTTGATAAAGCAGAACAGACCAGTAGCTGAAGAGGAACTCCATGAGGCACATAAGGAACGTATCGATCATGCTGGCTATTCTTGGCTTATTGTTTTGTCAGTAATGAGAGGTGGGGATTATCAGGTTTATGATAGCGGATTCGAAGACAATTCGCTTATATCATTGGCTCCGAAGGCAGGGGATTCGGAGTGAGCGAAAGAGAGTTATATCGTTGGCTCCGAAGGCAGGGGATTCGGAGTGAGCGAAAGAGAGTTATATCGTCGGCTCCGAAGGCAGGGGATTCGGAGTGAGCGAAAGAGAGTTATATCGTTGGCTCCGAAGGCAGGGGATTCGGAGTGAGCGAAAGAGAGTTATAT
>CAZCBH010000030.1:0-50769 GCA_964496875.1 uncultured Candidatus Obscuribacterales bacterium
AGGCTTCTCTGGTGGCAACCGGTTTCTCGTAGCTGGGGCAGTCAAATTTGCCGGTGCCTGTTTTGGGGTCGCCGATTTTGCCTTTGTCAGCTGCTTTAGCCGGTTTGGCGACCTCAATCTTTATGTCTTTTACTGGTCCGCCAAGGTAGGCGATAGCCTCTTCGCACTCTTCTTTACTCAGGGGCTTACCGTGCCAGTTGTCTTTGTTTTCGGTCAGTGGGAAGCCGTGACCTTTGTCGGTCTTGGCGATGATCAGGGTCGGTTTGTCTTTGACATTCATCGCTTCGCAGAGCGCTTTGTCTATAACGGCGACGTCATGACCGTTGACCTCTAGGGTGTGCCAACCATAAGCAGCCGCTCTCTGGCGGTAGGCTTCCGAGTTCCAGCCAAGAGCGGTTTCGCCGCGCTGACCTAATCTATTCATGTCGAGGATGGCAATAAGGTTGTTGAGCTTATAGTGAGAAGCACAGCTCATCGCTTCCCAGACCGAGCCTTCGGCGGTTTCGCTGTCGCCCAGAAGAACCCAGGTTTTGTAGTCCAGTTTGTCCAGGTACTTACCGGCAAGGGCGATGCCCACGGCGACAGGCAGGCCCTGACCGAGGGAGCCGCTGGCTATCTCTACCCAGGGAAGGATCTTCGGGACTGGATGTCCTTCCAGGCGGCTGCCGAATTTACGCAGGGACATCAACTCTTTGTCGTCGATGGCGCCGGCGGCTTTGTACATGGCGTACAGAAGAGGGGCGGCGTGGCCTTTGGAGAAAATCAAACGGTCGTTGTTTTCGTTTTCGGGGTGGTCGAAATCATATTTCAAGTAATTGGTCATCAAGACAGCCATCAAATCCGCTGCCGACATGCAAGAGGTCGGGTGTCCGGAAGCCGCTTCGGTGGTGGAGCGAATGCTGTCGATGCGCAGTTGGGTGGCTAGCTGTTTAGCTGTTGCCAGAGTGTCCGTTTGAACTTCTACCATTGTCCATATCCTTTTTGTTGACCTGGTTATCGTAAGAAGTGGCATAAGCCGGTGTGGCTGTATGCGCAAATTCCTATCTCCAGCAGATCCGGAGATATCTTTGCTCCATATGCTAACCGCTCTATACGAGATTTACCAGTGGGTGCCATAAAGATAAGGATGTCAAGCTTTGTTGAGATCAGCCAGGCTCAGTCGTCGAATCACCCGGCATGCTCACTCTGGTCGGCGCCACCCAGCCCAGTTCGTCTAAGGCGTCATCGAAGCTGACCTGATTTTTCTGGCAATGATTGAGGGCAAGCACGGCCTGTTCCATTTTCAAATATCCTTCCCTCATCAAAAACAGGGCTCGGGCGGCGGCATGGAGGGTTTGTTCGTTTAGATAGCCGCTCACAAGAAGAATTCGGCCTATCAAGGCAGAATTTCGAGCACAAGATTCTATCGCTTTGGTGATATCATCCTCGGTGACAATGCCCGCCACTTTCAAAAAGTCGGCCAGGTTTACAGCCTCTCCCGCTTCTTCTCTGACCATCTCCAGTTCGGCTACGGCCTGGGCCATAGAGATGCTTCTTGTCGCTACCTGCCGCAGCGCTTCAGCTGCTTGTAGCGCAGTCAGAGTGCCGTTTATGACCATCTCTTGAAATTTCAGGGCCGAGCCCAGAACATCGAAAGAGACATAGCCGCAGTCTACTAAAACCTGACCTATTGCCTTTTCCTGGGTCAGTCCTATTTCTAGAGCGCCGAAAAGATCGGTCTCCGTCACCAGTCCCGAGAGTACGAAAAGCTCTCCGAGTTTGACCGACTGTCGGCTGGGCGGTTTATAGAAGCCGTGGTCGGTAAGGGAGACTTCTAAAGAGACCCTTCTCATCTTACTCGAACGTAGGCCTTGTAAGGCTTGTTCTGAAGAGACCTTTTTGTCCCTGATCAAAATCTGGGCGGTGAGCGCAGCCGAGAGGATCTCGTTTGAAACGGCCTGGGTGAGAACAAGGATTCTGCCCAGAGGAAGTCCTGTCTCCTGGCTGGTTTTGAGGGCTTCGTCTAATTGTTCCTGGCTGATTATCTCGGCGTTGCGCAAAAGCTCTCCCAGTTTGGCCGTTCTCACACCTTTGTTTGCCAGCCAGCCTTCTTCTCTGAGGGCTTCTTCCAGGCTCATTTCTTTTTTAGTCGCTGCCTTCAGCGCGCTTACGGCAAGGGCCAGGTCGACTTGCTCGTCTTTGATCATCGACTGGGCCTGGATGGCTGCCTGTAACTCTTTATCGGCTATGAATCCGGACATCACAAGAACTCGACCGATAGGCAATCCGGTCTCGCCGGCGGTGCTGGTGGCGGCGTTGAGATCCGCTTCGGAAATGGACTCTGCCATGACCAGCAATTCGCCTATTTTTATGGGAGCCGAGTTTGACTTTTGGTTCTGGTCCGGCATCGATTTCCTGTTTTCCTCTTCTGGGGAAGCGAATTTCATGACATCACGGAAGCCTCATCCTGTGCATTTTTCCAGGATTTACTGGTGATATCATATTCAATGTCGCCAGGCCTGGCAAATTTGTACTAAATTAGAAAAGGCTAAATAAAAGACAAAACGTGAATCCGAGGACATCAAATTCACGTTTCTTCTGTTTTTAGAATATCTACCCCCAAGGGGATTCGAACCCCTGCCGCATCCGTGAAAGGGATGTGTCCTAGGCCTCTAGACGATGGGGGCAGAGAGGTAGACAGGACAGTCAGAATACCAGGCACCAATCCAGGGTGTCAACTAAGTGTGTAACTAGGTTGACATAGAGAGACATGCTATTAACAAATCCCTATGACAACTGGTAGAATGACGCTTCCTTCAGGGAGAGTCCCCATGCAGCCGCCATACAGAACTTTCAATTCTTATCTGCGTGAATATTTCGGAGAGAGGGTCTATAGAGTCCCTATCGATGCCGGTTTTACCTGTCCCAATCGCGATGGTGTTCGGGCTTTCGGTGGATGTACATTCTGTGACGATCGTGGCTCCGGTGCCCCGACCATAAGCGTGGAAAAGAGCGTCCGCGAGCAGCTCGAGGCGGGCATGAGAAGAATCGGCAAGCGTTACAAGGCCAGGAAGTTTCTTGCTTACTTCCAGGCTTTCACCAATACCTATGCGCCCGAAGGGGTTCTGAGAAGCATCTATGATGTCGCCCTGGAGTATCCCGATGTGGTCGGCATTTGTATCGGCACCAGGCCGGATTGTCTGGAGGACAATATTCTCGACCTTTTACAAGAGCTGAGCGAAAAGACTTTTGTCTGGCTCGAAGTTGGAGTGCAGTCTGTTTTCAACGAGACCCTGGACAGAATAAACAGGGGGCACACAGCGGAGGAGTTCTTCGATGCGGTGGAGCGGGCCAAAAAACGCAATTTGAAAGTGGCGACTCATTTGATTTTCGGCCTGCCTGGCGAAGATGAGAGCCACATGTTGGAGACGGTCAGGCGAATGGCTCAGATCGATCTGGACGGGATCAAAATCCACCAGCTTTGTATTTATAAAGGAACGCCGATGGAGGTGGACTATCGCCTCGGTAAATTGCCGGTGCTCGATGAAGACCGCTATGTCAATCTGGTTTGCGATTCTCTAGAGCTTCTCCCTCCCGAGATGATAGTTATGCGCCTGGTGGCCGAAGGCAGCCAGGACGAAATCATCGCGCCTGATTGGGCCTTTGAAAAGGAGCGGGTGATGAAGAAAATGGAAGCGGAGCTTACCAGACGCAATAGTTTTCAGGGGAAGCATTATCTCGATCTGGTCATCGGGGCTAACAAAGCCTAGACCCTTGAAATTTTTTTTGAAAGAGAGCAAAATTTCCTCTGGAAATTGATAATAATTTGCTGTCTCTGGGCATGTATGGATTTAGGCGAAGTTTGCCTCAACCACGACCATGTCAAATAAATCAGGAGGAAGTTACCGAAAGCAATAAAAGCGTTCTTTATATGAAAGAGCACTTTTCTGTTTAACTTCTATTTTGTGGTCGAGCTCCGCTATCAAGGCTGACGGTACGGAGACTCCAGGCGCCCGGGGCGCCGCTTGTTGCTTAGAGATAACAGATAAGTCGATTAATTCAACAATCTACTTTGACACGTTAGTTCATTCAAAAAATTTACTTTCTAAATCAAAAATCCAGGCTTAAACGCGGATAGGGCATTGCGTAGCGGATTCACTTGCAAAATTGAGATGGGATGACCATCTCAACTTTGGAGGAGAATAAAAGGCTATGTTGCACAAAAACAAAATACGTGACAGGAAAGGTGCGGCAATAACCGGATTAGTTATAGCGCTTATGTTTTTCGTCTTGATGGCGGGCTTGTTTGCCTTCGATGCCTCTAGAGTCCAGATGGCGCAAAGAGAACTGACAGCGACCTGCGACGCGTCGGCCCTGGCGGGTACGGCGATGTTGACCAGTTACGACGTCAGTAACGATCCGGGCTACACCAAGCTGGCTAACGCCCAGCAAAACGCGGCTGCTTACGCTTACAACATGTTCAACATGGGTAACGTACTCGGTCATTTTCTTCAGGGGAGAACAACCCTGGTGACAGATCTCGCTTCTTTAAGTACCACCACCGACGGTGATGCGAAAGCAGTCATCGGTCTTGTGGATCCTAAAGACAGCTATCGGGTTGTCGACCCGAGCCCGCCCAACAATGCCAATGGTCGTGCCATTGCTGTTTTTGCAGGCTACGGATATCACCCGGTATTCATATCCTTTTATGGAGTCGGTAATGTCGGTATCCTTGCCAGTTCAATAGGCGGTCTGCCCCAGGTGGACGCCACTCTGGTCTTCGACTATTCCGGATCTATGGATGACCTTACAAAGGTCACCTTGATCAAACGCTGGTGGAATCCGGATCCGCCTACCGGGTATACCGGTAGTGACCCGGACAGTAGAAACTGGTCGGTTAGAAAGTCTGCCATCGACCCTGTAGTCGGACCCACCCTGCCTGCTGCCTACGGAGGCCAGGTGCCCGGTTTGATCAGCACTCATCAACACGGATGCGTACAGTACGATGAGGTGCCGCACCCGACCACCAACCAGTCCATTCTCGACTATGTCGCCCTTGATACTGTGAACTTCCTTCAAGGTACATCCTTGAACGCCCTGCCTCCGCAGAACCTCTACTTTTCGGAGTTGGGTTCCAACTTGACCGGAGATCAGCTCATTGTCTTCAAGAATTTCTTGCGGTCTCATTACAACAGAAACGATTTCGGCTCTCCTCCGGGGAACTGTCCTGCGCATTTTGCCAGTGGCGGAAACTATACGTCTGTGGTCGCCGATTCGGTCGCCTTCGGCAACCCATTGACCAGCCACAACGTCTACCCCGCTTACAGCGGTCGATCCGGCGTTTCGACCACCACCAATGCGGCCAACATCTATACCGATCTGGTGGTGAATGTCTCGACTCCGGGGCAATTCCCGCCGATTCAGCCTCTGTTCGGACCGGATGTCTATTCCGGTTGTAACGTGACCTTCCCGGCCAGCGAAGACGACCCGACCATAGCAGGTAACAATTATAGTTTTCCCAACCTGGCGACCCTTGTGGAAGCCTCCAGGGGGAACAGGGAGACATCGACCAACCTGATAGGCAACAATACCGCTGCCAATCCTGGTACAGGCTTGCATCGCGGTTACTTCTTGAGAGCAGGTGGCATCAACACCTATTTCTCCGGAACAGGCACCATGTCTACCCGAAGAGGGTATCAGAAAGCCTATCAGCGGCTTGCCATGTGGCATTCTCAGCCGATCGCTTCTGCTCTCGACGGAGCCGACCAGGGTTTCTTCCAGAAGCTCTCTGCTCTGGCTGACTGCCGTTTCGGTTTTGTGGGCTTCTCTGATAGTGATCCTTTCGGTGCTGCTCCCAACCCTAACTCCATGGGTACTCCCCACACCGGTATCAGGGGCGGGGCACAGGGCACATCTGCCTACGCCGGTAAGAATAGCTACTATCTCGACGTGAACTACGATGTGCTTACCGCTATCGGTAGTAATTCGCAGGTCTGGGATGGTAGGTTCCGAGATGAGTCACCCAATGCCGGTAACGAGAATAGACCGCAGGAGAATAACCTGAGCCAGGGCGCGGGTCAATCTGGATTTAGAATTCCGAGGGCGCAGCTCAATACGAGCATTAGCCAGACAGAATCTCTGAACCTGGTTACAAAGGGTAGAACCACAGGAAACTATCCATGGTCGAATCCCTGGCGCGGAGACGGTCTCTATAACGGACGACCGCTCTCAGGAACCATGTGTGCCGAAGCTCTGGAGACAGCTCGACTCGAGTTCCAGGCTGGAGCCTATGATGGTCTCTCCCGTGCCGGTTCCAAGCGAGCCATCGTATTCTTCACCGATGGTATCCCATCCGGTGGTGTCCCCGGTGGTTCGGGTGGTGGTGGTTCTCAGACCGAGGCCAACAACTCCTGGGCTGTTGCCGACGATTGTGCCAATGACGGAGTAGCGATGTTCTGTATTGGTCTCAATATGTTGGGCAACTCCACGCTGTCGACCGACCAGGATATCTTCCTGGGCAACGGTTCCGGCGGCATGTCTGGAAGAGCCAGAAACGGCGGACGTTACTTCGAATGTACCGACGTAACCGCTGTTAAACAGGCTTTCTCGGCCATTGCTCGACGATTGACCCAGTCTCAGCGTTAAGTAAGGGTTTACTCCGCCCTTTCAAAAAAAGGTGCAATGCCCGTAAATTGCCTGCAGCTTAGCTGCAGGCAATTTCGTTTTTTGAGGAATAACCAGAAAGATACTATATAATGTCATAAACAAAGACGAAGATAGAAAAGAGACAGCTATTCAAAAGCTGTCTCTTTCCCTTAATCAGAAAAGCTTCGACTTTACTTCTCGATGGCAAGTCGGTCCAGGACTTTGCCATCGGTGGTCAGCTGCTCGAACTTGAGCTTGCCGCCATCGATGTCGAGAATCGAGATCGAGAAATTGTCGATATCGATCCTGTCCGTGAATGGATGACGAACTTCCAAATCCGGGCGGTGCTCGGGCCCCAGTTCATGACCGCCGGCGCCGGTCGTGATATAGAGCACTGCCCGGGGGCTGCGATTTTTTTCGCCGTCGAACTCTTTGTCGAGGCTAAGCCTGCCGTCCACCATCCCTTCTCTGGTCAGGAAGGTGCCGTCTGGCTGGGGCTGGGCTGCGAAGCTGAGAGGGTAGGTCCTCTCGTAAATATGACAGTGGCCAGAGAAAACAATGTCGACATGCCCTGCTTCGAATAGGTCGCAGAGCAGGCGATTCTTCTGGTCCTGCCAGTAGGCGACGTCACTGGTGAAGGGTGGCTGATGTATAACCACGAACTTCCAGGTGAAATCTTGCGCTTCGGTAAGCTGGTTGTTGAGCCACTGACGCAGAGTAGGCTCGCTCCAGTCCATGTACTCGTTGCCGTCAAGATGGATCCAGAAAGAATTGCCGTAGCTGTAAGAGAAGTTGGTCTTGCTCAGGACGGCGGTGCCGAATTCCTGGAAGATTCTCTCGAACTTGGCGCCTTCGTCCTCAAGCCGGAGCAGATCCCGGTTCAAATTGTGAGGACCGTTATCCGGGTGTTTCCAGAATATCTCGTAGGCAAAGAGCTGAGAGCGGCGGGCTTTCTTCTTTCCCTTCTTCTTTTGGGACTCTTCCGCATCGGGCAGATCTCGCTCTTTGGGCGGGACGGTGACGTCATGATTGCCGACGGCGGCAGTGAGCAGGTAGGAGCGAATCAACGGTGCACCGCAGTCCGCAGAAGCGTCATCACAGTTGAACACCGGGAAGAAGTTACGCATGTACTCGGAGAATTTGCCCCGCTTGTAGACAATGTCGCCAGCGATTACGGTGAGATCGGGGTCGGCATTGTAGATGCCGTTTATGATCGCGCGGGAGGCGGTGTTGCCATCAGCGATGTCGCCGACAACCACCACTCGAAAGGGGTCTTTCTCGGATACCGGTGAACGGAATTTCGCCTGGAAAGTAACCGCCTTTTGCCAGAGAAGGCGATATTCGTAGACACGATTGCTCGTCAGGGGTTGAAGCAGGCAGGTGTGGCGCAGGTGGCTCTCGGCATCCTCTATTTTGAGACGGCGGGTCTGTACTGAACCACAGTCGAGCCAGTTGGTTTCTTCTTCGGCCTTGATCTCGACCCGCCAGTCTCCGTTGATTTTGGCGGTGTGCCAGGCCAGTTCGAGTTGACCGAATCGACTGGGTGCCTCATTGTCGCCAAGCTGCAAGTAGGGCTTGATAACAAAAGGGACCACCGGGCTGACTGCTGTCCCTCGAAGGTTCAGGTTCGGATTCGGGGGCGTCGCTTCTACAATAAGACCGGCCTGAAAACGGGGAGTCGGAGATGCAAGCTGAAGGTTTTGCATTTCGGTGATCTCGTTCATGGCTATTTCCTTCTGTGCAGGTTGAAATTAGCCAGGTTCCTCTGGTTAAGGAGGAGCCGGCGTAAGAGTTGAGGCTGGCGACATCGAACCGGACGTTTTGAAAACGCCTGTTTACTGGTTCGATGGTTGAATCTGCGAGATATGTGCTGTTTGGTAAGTAGAACTTTCCGAAGAAAAGAAAAACAAAAGATAGTTGAAACCTAGCTTTCTCAATAGCTCAGCTTCCAGTACCCCAAATATATGCAATGGGATCTCTTGGAAGTCTTTGTCGACAAGCCCTGTTTCCGCTAACGCCCCGGTATCGAATGATAGCCGGTTATTCGGCACTGTTGATAACCCTGCTATTCATCGGGATTTCTGCTTAGCGCTATTAGCGATGGTATTTAATGTGGTGCTATCAGGTCGATGGTTAAGTGGTGGTTAAAACCGGCATGAATGTCGTCTGTTTGTTTCTAAAGTTTGAGGCTGGCGCAGCCCGCGTCGGACTAGAGGGATTCTGCAGATGCGCACTAAGGCAGGGTTAAGAGTGGCTCCCGAAAACTCTTGTTTTGATGAAATTATGGAGATACGCTAGCGATGAAAGCTAGCGTATCTCGTTGGGTTTTTGTTAGGATTTTTTTGAGTTTTCAAAGATAAAGCCCCCGGCGGCGCCGGAGGCTTTGTTGGCATTTTCGCAATTTTGAACTGCGATCAGGCTTCTTTATTCACCCTGGACTGTACTCTCACGAAGCGCTTGAGCAAGAATTCCGGATTGGTGAAGGTGGCGTTGCCGGCAGGATTGCCGCCGGTGACGTGGAAGTCCGAGAATCCGGCGTTCTGATTGACATAGATATTGCCCGTCAGATTGAAAGATACCGGGGTGCCGGCGCCTGCCATCTCTCTGGCGATCATATCCATGGTATCGTCATCGAGGGTGTAAGCACCACAGCTGATGGCGCCATGTTCTCGGGCGATGCTGGAAGCGAGCTTGACGCTCTCTTTCGTATCGGCGGTGGGAATGATGAACGCAATCGGTCCAAAGAGTTCGCTTTCGAATATCTTTCTATCCGAAGGCGAAACCTGCAAAATCACCGGGCTGGCGGAGACAATGTCAGGAAACTCCGGATTCTCGACCGGTTGACTTTCCAAAAGCACTTCTCCTCCCAGAGAGGCAGCCTCTTTGATGCGTTTGTGAGTTGCCTCGCTCTGGATGGCGCCCACAACTGCGTGACCCATTTTGGGATGACCGACCAGGCCCCTAACGGCTTCGACAATGGCATTTTTGACATCATCGAAGCTGACATGAGAGTCACCGACTTTGATACCATCTTTGGGAATGAAGAAGTTCTGAGGCGCTGTACACATCTGACCGCTGTAGAGGCTGAGGCTGAAAGCTACGTTTTGAGCCATGGCTTTCAAATCAGTGACGCTGTCGATGATCATGCTGTTTACACCTGCTTTTTCGGTGAAAGTGATCTTGCCCGGCAGAGCCTCTATTATTTGACCGAAAGCGCTGCCACCGGTATAGTCGATGATTTTGACCGCGGGATTTTCGGCAAGCTCTCTGGTTATCAGCTTCTTATCGGTGTCTACCGCCAGCATGACTATGTTTGGGTTGAAACCGTTTTCTTCCAGCACCTCTTGCAGGCAGGCAATCACTACGGCGATGGGATAGATAGCGCGGGGATGAGGTTTGACGATGACCGGATTGCCGGTAATCAAGCTGGCATATAGTCCGGGAACAGTGTTCCAGGTGGGGAAAGTGGAACAGCCGATGCTCAGAGAAAGCCCTCTGGGAACAATCGTGCTGAATTTTTCCAGGGTGATGGTCACTTTGCCCATCGGCTTTTCCCAGGTCAATCTGTCGGGAAAACGAGTCAGCTCCTGATAGCCCAGGGCGATAGCTTCCATGGCTCGGTCGGCGGCATGGGGACCGCTTGCCTGGAAGCTCATCATGAAGGATTGCCCGGTGGTGTGCATGGTGCTGAAGGCGACTTCGTAGAATCTTGCTTTGAGGCGCTCTAGGCTTTCTGTTAGAATTCCGGCTCTGGTGCGGGCATCGGTCTGGCGCCAGTCGGAAGAAGCATCACAGGCGGTGGCGATATAGGTAGAGCAGTCTTTGTAAGCCGGATAGCTTACCTCCAGGCGTTTACCGGTAAAAGGACTTTTCTCGTCGCTTACAACCCAGGTGTCGTGGCTCTGTTTCAGTCTGTCGAATTTGGAGCCCAGTTGGCTCTCGAACTGTTGCTTCTGCTCCGCTTCGGCTGTTTCGCCATAATGCTTGGGCGAGGGCATCTCGGGAAACACTTCATAGTTCTCCCGCTTATGAAGCGCTTCTATGGCACGTTCGATTAGAGGCTGATGTTTCTCGAAAAGAGAGAGATTCTGTTTAACAGGGGTGTATAGTTTCATAGTCACTTTCATTCACCGGATAGGGGCTATTGAGATTTCCTCGACCCGCGCTACCGAGATCCGGGGATCTTTTCTGGGACGGGCTATATAGTCTTCGATCGATTATATATGTCCTGGCTTATCCATTTAAAGGAATACGGGAGAGCTTTCAGCTTTTTATAATGCTTCTTTGTCAAGAGGGTTTCAGAGCTCGTCAGCGCTCGTCAGAGCTTGATAGATTCTTGAAGTTTGGGCGCGAAAGGTTTTATTTCGAACTTTCTTTCGATTGCGTAGCTCAACTCATCGATCTGGTGGGATTCTCCATGGGTCAAAATCACTCTGGTCTTCTTGCTTGCCATCGGTTTCAACCAGCGCAGCAAATCCGTTTGACCGCCGTGGGCGCTGAAACCACCCACACCGTGGATGGTGGCATTAACCTGAATCGTCTCTCGAAAGATCTTTACTTTGTCGGCTCCGTCCAGCAGCATCCTTCCAAGGGATCCTCTTGCCTGGTAGCCGACCATGACCACTTCGGTGTTCTCTTTCCAGAGATTGTGTTTGAAATGATGCAGAATCCTGCCGGCGTTGCACATTCCGGCTCCGGCTATAATCACGCAGGGACCGGGCAGTTCGTTGAGCATCTGGGATTCTTCCAGGCTTTGACAGGTCCGGAATCGGAACTTGCCTTTTTTAATCTCGCCGTCTTCGATTATCACCTGGGCTGCTTCATCCATTATCTCTTCGTGTCTTGCATAAATAGTTGTGGCGGAGATGCCCATCGGGCTGTCTAGATAGACAGGCAATGCCGGTATTTCATCTCTGTTTGCCATCAGGGCGAGATAATAGAGGATCTGCTGGGTTCTGCCCACCGCGAAGCTCGGTATCAGGACTTTACCCCCATCTCGGAAAGCTTTGTGCAAAATCTCTTTGAATTCGTTCAGGGTTTCTGTCATGGGTCGATGGTCTCGATCGCCGTAAGTCGACTCCAGCAGCACGATATCGGCTTCTTCGATAAGGGCCGGATCTCGCATTAATGGGACGTTGTACTGTCCGAGGTCTCCTGAAAAGACCAGGTTCTTCTTTTCGCCATTCTCTCTGACTCTCAGCTTTATAGAGGCGGAGCCCAGTATATGTCCGGCTTCCACAAAGGTGGCTTTGATCTGGTCGGTGATATTATTGATTTCGTCATAGCTCACCGGTACGAATTGACGGAGGACCTTTTCCACGTCGCGGTCGTCGAAAAGCGGCTTTGTCGGTTTCATGCCGGCTCTCGCCCGGCGGCGGTTCTCTCTCTTTGTGTCGTGTTCCTGGATATGGGCGGCGTCATGCAAAATCAAAGAGGCAATCTCGATGGTGCCCTGGGTAGCGTAGATAGGACCGCGGTAGCCGGAGCGCGAGAGCAGCGGTAATCTTCCGCAGTGATCGAGATGTCCGTGGGTTAGTAAGATCGCATCGATTCTTTCTAAATCGAGCCCCCTGGGAACTATGTTCAGGCGCTCCAGGCGTCTTGGACCCTGGAACATGCCGGCATCTATCAATATCCTCGATTGGTCCGTTTCCAGCAGATAGAGCGATCCGGTCACTTCCCGGGCGGCTCCATGAAAGGTTAATTGCAATGGTGCGCTTTCCTTTTTAGGGAGGAGTCGATATTTTATACCAGATATTCAAAAATCGTAGGTCTGGTCGCAGGAGGCGTAGACATTGCAGACGGACCATTCCTGGCCGACTCTGACCGGTACTAAAATGCGCCTGTAGTTGGGACCTTCGAAGTAGTCCAGGCGAGGATAGTGCTCTTCTAGATTGGAGGATTCCAGTACGGTTGCTTTTATGGGAGTGCCACCCGGCTGCCAGCAGAAGCGGGGATAACCGTCATGCTTGTGTACATCTCCTATAAGCTCGCCATGCTGCCAGTTTCCTTCTATCCCATTCATAAGATGATAGTTGCTTTCTCCGGGTTGCAGAGATCCATAAGCGGCAAGCCGATTGTCCGGTTTGTCGTAGAAAGATAGAACGGAGAAAAGAATTTCCTGGGTAGAACTCTGTTTGCGATCCGGAAATAGCTCTTTGGGGGCGGATTCAGAGCCGTTGCCTGCGCTATGTGCCGCTTCGATGATGTAATCCAGGGATTTGTTCAGCAGTATGCTTCTTTCTCCGGCGCTGTCATCAGAGACAGCCAGGGCGCGGTTCAGGCAGGCAAGAGAATGGTCCAGGGCGGGGTGCCATTGCCCGCGCCACCATTTGTCAGCGATAGAGTTTTTAGCGATTTTTTCCATTTCTCGAAGACGCCATCAGAGCTGCACCGACCACACCGGCATTGTCTCCCAGCTGAGAGCGAACCAGTTTTAAATTCTTTGCCGGAATGGGCAGAGCTATTTTTCCTATTTCTTGTTTGCAAACATCGTAGTAGAGGTCGACGGCTTCCACCAGACCGCCACCTAGAATGATTCTTTCGGGATTGAAGAAATTTACCACAGAAGCCAGCCCCCAGGCCAGATATCGCGCGCCGGCTTTCACCGCATCTGATACTACCGGATCTCCTTTTTCTACCGCTTCTGCGATGGTGCTGGATCTCAAGATTCCTTTGTTCATGTCGATCTTGCCCGAGACCATTGTTGGTTGACCGTGGTCGACAGCGCTTTTTATTGTTTTAGCTATGGCCAGTCGAGAAGCGTAGGCTTCCAGGCAGCCATAGCCGCCACAGCCGCACTCTCTGCCATCGGGAAAAATCTTGGTGTGTCCGATCTCGCCCGCGGTACCATCATTTCCTTTCAGATAGTGATCGTGCACTACTATACCGGACCCGATGCCGGTGCCGACAAAGACACAGACGAAATGATTGGATTTCTGGCCGGCTCCGAAATAGCGCTCTCCGTAGGTAGCGACCTCCACATCGTTACCGAGCTGAGCCTTTACACCGTAACGCTGCTCCAGAGGACGGGTTATAGAGATATCCGAGACTCCTAAATTAGCTGCTGCCAGCAAGATGCCGCGCTGGCGGTCGACCATACCGGCTGCCCCGACGCCGATACCGTCTATTTTGCTCGTATCAAGCCCGGCCAGTTCTATGGCGTCGTCCACGGCAGCGGAAATTCTTTGTAGGAGTGTTTCCTGGGTGTTGGCTTGTTTGGTTCGCTTCTTCTTCGTGGCGACCAATTTGCCGGTTTTGGTCTCTACTACGGCAGCAAGAACTTTCGTGCCGCCGAGATCCACTCCGATAGAGTATTTCCCTGCCATTTAATCTCTCCGAACTCACAGGCGTCGCCATATTATATTGAAGCGGCGCAAAGGTTCAACCCTCTTTCGGGGATATAGATATAACTTATAGATTCTGTTCTTTTTATTTTTAATCAGCCGTCTTTATTCGATATCGAGAACTGCTTGAGCAAGCGCTTGGACCAGCCCTGGCTTTTCTTCTCTTTCAGGGCTTTTTCCTCTTTGCGCTTCTGCTTCTTGGCTTTGCGAGCCAATGTTTTCAAGCGAGCGTTTTCGGTCTGGTCGGATTCTTCGACCATATCGTCATCGATATCGATAACGGCGTCACCCTTTGAATAGTCGAAAACCACGGTGGATTTCTTGCCTTCTGCTTCAGACGTAATCGAGGCCTTGTGTTCTTTGCGGAGAAGATTCTCGAAATTGGAGACCTTGCTGCCGGTAAGCCAATTCAGCTCTTTCTGCTGGGCTCTGGCGGCATCGGCGTCTTGGCCGGCGCTTAAGTCCTGGGCTTGTTTGAGCAGACCCGGGCCAGGGGTGAAATTGGTGATGTCCACAGTGGGATGATAGCGCCGGTCAGGAGTTCGGACCAGTCTGTCGGCTATCTCGGGCTCCAGCACCATCAGGGTGGCTGCTACCTTTCTCTGGGTGCTGCTGGCGTTTCTTGTCACAGTCTTGCCGCAGACAACCATGGTGGTTGAGCCTCCGCCATCTAGATTCATCGCGTCTTCACAGCCCAGAGAATGCATGAACTTGGCCAGATCCCACATATTATGCGGACCTTCGACTGTGACTAGGACCAATTTTTTGTCTTTGGTAAATCCGCAGGCGGTTCGGTGAGTGATTTTGCTGGAGGTCCAGCTCAATCTGAATTTTTCGGCTTGCAGGCCGACATAGAGCCTACCGTCTTTGACCAGGGTCGGTCCGCCTGAGATGGCATGCTCCACATCGTTCCAGCCCCGTGGGCTGGTGTGCCATTTTAGATGGACGAAGTCGCCTTTTCTCAAGCCGGCCAATTCGCTGTCTTTGCGATCGGTGAGGACATAGCCGCCATAGGGGATTTTCATGGCTCGATCATGCAGATCAACCACTTCGCCCTGGGCGCTGACCCCTGCTACGACTCCGTCATAGGGCAAGGTGACCGAATCTCCCCAGCGCCGGGTGTAGAGAATCAATTTGGCTCCGTGTATCCGGGGTTGATTCATGTTGTTTACCCAGAGGGAGCGTACCTGGGGATTGGAGGTTTTAAGAACACCGTGAAGATTTACCGGAGCGAACTTGACCTGTTTGTCTCTGGTAATGCCCATGGCGACTCGATTAAATAGAGAGCCGGAGATCCATTCGCCGTCCATTTTAATGGCACCAAGGGGAGTACCATCCTTCTTGAAATAGTTGGCATTGACCGTGACTAGAGCGTTGCTCTCCGAGGCGTGTTCCTCTACGGTCTTGAGCGAGTCAAAATTCTCGCTTGCTAAATAAGGCCGGACCGCCAGGTTGTTTCTGTCGATGTCGACTTCCACTACATTAATGGTCAGGGGACCTCGATAATATCTATGCACCAGGCCGGGCTTGAGAGTCAGAACATTGAGCTTGTCGACATAGTCTTGCGGACGGAGCGGAGGTGGTGGTGCCTTTGCTACCGCCCTTGTCTTCGCTTTGCTTCTGGATTTTGCCGTGGCTTTATGAGAGCGGCTCGAATTCTTGTAGCGTCTGTTTGAACTCGGTATCGAGCGATACTTGGGTTTTGCTTTCTGGTTCTTAGTGCTGGAGCGCTTGCGAGAACTTTTCTGGGCAGACCGACTGCCGCCGACCATTGCCTCGGCGCTGTTTTGTAAAGAGGTTGTCAGGCTTAGTAAAGGAGAGAGCATCAATCCTGCCGCCAGAAGAGAACCCGTGGCCAGGCTATTGATTCGACCTGACTTTGCTCTGGAATATGGCCTGGCGAAAAGCCCCACTGGAGATACCTCTACTAAACGAATGATAAGTCTCTGTAAAAATTATGTACCCAACTCTCAGTATAAATAAATCAATCGCATTTGGCTAAAGTTGCCAAAAATGGCTTGTCTACCTCGATCCTGGTGCAGCTGGCACTCTTGCTAATCCGGGTGGTAGTAAAGAGAGGAAATTTAATCAGGGCAATTCATATATGAGTGCTCAGTGCATATAGAAGCGGCACCAAGGGGATATCGTCTTCCTGGGGGCAGGAAGGTGATCGCAGGACCGTCAGGTGACTGAGCGCCTGATATTGGTGCCGTATCTGGTGGCAGAGCTCAGGCTTTTTGAGGAGCCGCCAGGTATTTATCGGCGTACTCTTTTACCAGAGTTTCTCTTTCGCCTTCCGGAAGAAGTGGGAAGCCCATTTCGATACGTTGTTCTAAGAAGGCTCTCGCCACTCTTTCGGCAAGCTTCCTGATTCGAAGAATGTTTGCCATGCGCTCGTCTTTACCGATTATTCCGCGGGCATCCATCAAATTGAAAGTGTGGCTGCATTTTAGAATACTTTCGTAAGCCGGCATAACCAGCTTCTTGTCCAGCAAAGCTAGTGCTGCTTGTTCATGCAGGTCGAAAAGTTGGAAGAGGGTTTTGGGATCGCTCTCTTCGAAGTTGTAGGTGGACTGTTCGATTTCGTTTCGGTGATAGAGCTCGCCGTAAGTGATCTGATTGTTCCATTTCAAGTCGTAGACGCTGTCTACATCTTGCAGATACATACAGATGCGCTCCAGTCCATAGGTTATTTCTGCTGCCACCGGTTTGACATCGAGGCCGCCGGCTTGCTGGAAGTAAGTGAATTGAGTTATTTCCAGACCGTCGAGCCAGACTTCCCAGCCCACTCCCCAGGCTCCCAGGGTGGGCGACTCCCAGTTGTCTTCGACAAAGCGGATGTCATGATTTTCTGGTTTGATGCCAAGTGCTTTCAGGCTCTCCAGATAGACATCCTGAACATCATCCGGGGAAGGTTTGAGAATGACCTGGTACTGGAAGTAATGCTGGAGACGGTTGGGGTTTTCGCCGTAGCGTCCGTCGGTGGGTCTGCGACAGGGATCCGCACATGCCATGCGCCAGGGCTCCGGGCCGAGCACTCGAAGAAAAGTGCCGGGGCTCATTGTGGAAGCGCCTTTTTCGATATCATAGGCTTGCAGGACCAGGCAGCCCTGCTCATCCCAGAACTTGTTCAGCGCTTGTAGGGCTTGTTGGAATGTGAGACTCATAAACGGTTCCTATAAAAGTGATAAGTTTAACATGGTACATAATGGGTAAATCATGGCTGTGAGCTAAATTTACGAGCCTTGTTTCAATTTGGATCCGGTATCGAGTGAGGGATTAATTTCGCCCTGATGGAAACAGAAGATAAGAATGCGGTTGCCGCGGATAATGGAGCCCTCGACGATGACGATCACACCAAGATAGTCGAACAGGATATCCACGGGCCTTCAGAAGATTTTTTGACCAAGATAGAAGAGCTGTCTCCTAAGGCCCAGAGGCTGCTCGAAAATATCAACGGTGCTTTAGTAGGCCAGCCGGAAGCGGCACGGTTGACGGTTATATGTCTGCTTTCCGGCGGTCATGCCTTGATCGAGGACGTTCCCGGGGTCGGCAAGACTCTGCTCGCCAAGTCTCTTGCTCTATCAGTGCATTCTAAATTCAAGCGTATTCAGTGTACACCGGACTTGCTCCCTTCCGACGTTTGTGGAGTCAGTATTTTCGATTCTAAAGAGAACACTTTCAAATTCGTACCCGGACCGATTTTTACTAACATTCTGCTCGCCGACGAGATAAACCGGGCCACACCGAGGACACAGTCAGCACTTCTGGAAGCCATGGAAGAGCACCAGGTAACCACAGATGGTGCTACCAGAAAGCTGCCTCAGCTGTTTTTCGTAATCGCCACTGAAAACCCGATTGAATATCACGGTACATTCCCTCTGCCGGAAGCACAGCTTGACCGATTTATGATCTCGCTCTCGTTAGGTTATCCCAAACCCCATCAAGAGGTCGAGATCCTCGATAAAACATTGGAGGAAAAAGCATTTGAAGTGGATGCGGTATTGACCGAAGAAGAGTTGCTCGAAGCTCGTCAGGCTGTCAAGGCGGTTTTCGTGGATCCATCCATCAAGAATTATATCGTCTCCATAGTAAACGCGACTAGAAAACATCCGGCTATTATACTGGGCGTCAGCCCCCGGGGCAGTCAGCTTCTGATGAGAGCCGCCCAGGCAGCTGCCTTCATTGATGGTCGTGATTTCGTCAAACCTGATGATGTGAAGCTTCTTGCGCCCTATGTGCTCGGTCATCGGGTCATACCCAAGGTGCGGGAAAGCAAGGTGAGTCATGCTGAACTTATTGAAAGAGTACTCGAAGAAGTCCCCGTACCTGTCTAGATTCAAGCTGCCCGAGCCCGGTTCGGAGTTCGAGCTGTCCGGATTCGAGTTCGACGTGCCTGGAACGAGCTACAAGGTCGTGCTCGAAGCACGCTTCTGGATCTCTCTTTCCGTGGTGGCGCTTATCTACTTCATCGCCATCGAATCGAAAATAGAATGGTTCTATCTGGTCTCGGCCGGAGGAATTTCTATTCTTCTACTCGGTGCACTATACCCTTACCTGCAGGTGCGTGATGTTCTTGCGACCTGCGCTCTCCCTCCCGATGGAGTGGCCGGCGACAGGTTGCGAATTCGGGTGAGATTGAGGCGCAGTGCCCAGAAGTCGAGCCTGGCAAGGCTCTTTCCTATCAAATGGATGGTGGTTCGCATCAAACTTGTAGGGGATCGCCATAGTTTCAGCGTACTCAAGCCTATAACCGTTGATACCATTGCCAACGAAGCCTGGGTGGTCGCCCAGAGCCCGCCTCTGCCTCGCGGTGTTTACCGGATCGAGCGAGTCGAAACCTATTCTTGTTTCCCTTTTGGTCTGGCCTGGTGGTCGCGTAACTTTCCTGTGGGTGTCGGTGAAAAGATCGTGGACAATCCGATTGTTACTGTCTATCCGAGGGTGTCAGGGGTGGAGGGTAACTTCCTTTACCGTTTGAGAGCGGCGGGTAGTACGGCTCTGATCTCGTCTGCGACCCGAGCGAGTTCGACGATGACATCGGCATCGGTGCGCAGTCTTCGAGATTTTGTCACCGGAGACAGTCCCCGCTTCATTCACTGGGCCTCTTCGGCCAAGGCCGGCAAGCTGGTGGTGCGCGAGTTCGATTCGGAGGGTCTGCCTGGATACGACATGCTTATCGATCTGACCGCCGGCTGGAAGAATATAGACCAGTTCGAACTGGCTGTCTCAATCTCGAATTCCCTTCTCAATTTCGGATTCCGCATGGGCGGCGCACCAGAGCTTTACGTCATCCCTGACCTCTATCAAGATCCGGAACATATGCCGCTCTGTCTTCTGGACCTGCCTTCGCTGCCTCCGGGAATCGCGCGATGGGCTCAACTTCTAGCTCGCGTAGAAGCGGTCTATCCGAAATCCGAGGAATATGAGCCGATGGTTCCCGATTTCGGCTCCGACGGGAAGCTGGCTTTGTTGTCGGTGCGCCCGGCTCAGGCTGTGGAAGGGGCTCCGAGGGATTACGATATAGATAAGAGGGTCGATATCTGGGTTATGTCCCGGGATTATCGCCAGGCCGCTTCGTCTGCTGAAAAGGCAGAAGATTGGGCCATGAGCCAGCGTGGCGTTATTCCTGCCCATGCCGGTTTCTCGGATAGGCGTAGTGCCTCCGGTCCGCTTGGACGGGTTCTCACCAGTGTGAGCAGTTTCGAGGAGATCGCCCGCCTGTGACAGAAGAGTTGCAAACCAGGACAGTTGAATCTACCGAGGAGGAGTCACGACAAAGTGCAGTGGGCTCCACCCATGGTGCAGGTGTTGGCAAGGATAAGAAGCCCGATGTCGTCGAGCATTCGTATTTTATGCGGGTGGCGGCTTTTGCGATGATTATCACGGTTATCACCGGGGCTTGTATGTACGCAAATACAATTCCTGCAATGACCTGTCTTTATCTGTGGATGGCCGGAATGGGGATATTTCTGTCTTATCGTTATCGAGTGGAAAGACCCGTCTATGTGACCGCGATTCCATTCGTCGGCGCTCTAATAGTGATAGGCGCATTCGTGACGATCACCGCTAACCAGATCCTGAGCCACAACATCAATTTCGCGATTCCATTTTTGCAAGTTCTGGCCGGTCTCCAGGCATTGCACTGCTTCGACCTTAGAACCAGAGACGATTTCAGCATTTCCATTCTCATCGCCCTTGGTGTTTTCACTTTCACAGCCCTGGTGGCGAATGATTATCTGTTCGTTCTTCTGGCCTTGTGCTTCATGGTATCGCTCTCTTTTCTGCTCTATTTCGATTCGGTATCCCGCAGCCAGGGCGTCGGTCCATCGAGGCCGGTGGGTGAGGGAAGACCGGCATCCCTGCCCAATCCAATAGCCAGCCGCAGCGCCCGGGCGGCCACCGCGGCGATTCTTATTCCGATAGTCTGTGTCCCGCTGGCCAGTGTCATGGTCTTTTTTGTGATTCCGAGAAGCGATTCGATAATAGAATGGCTGGTGCGTGATATTGTCGGACCACATTTTGCGATTTCCAATTCTGCCAAGGGAAAAGGCTATAACCCCAATGTCGATAAACCCGGCTCCAATCCGCTGGGCATGGGTAAAGGGATGCAGGATCCTGATGGTGAGGGTGTCGGCGGAAAGGGAAGCGGTCGCGATGGTGGCAAAGGCGATCCTAAGAAGGGCATCAGTCCACTGGGAAGAAAAGAAGGTGATCCCGGTGACGCCAGCGGCATAGCCGGCGGCAAGGGCGAAGCCGGTGAAGCCGGTGAGCAAGAAGAGTATGAAGAGACGGTAGAAGAGGAGCCTGAAAAGGTCGATCTTCTTGATTCTGGACAATCCCTGGAGCAGATAGTGTTTCGGGTTCATTCACCAAGAGCCGGGTATTCGAAGCGGACTACTTATGATTTCTATGACGGTAAGACCTGGTCTCGCTCCGGTCCCATCTCCGGTATCGCTTTCAAAAAGGATAGAGGAAATGTTTTTGGGGTAGGCAACGCCAACGCTTTATTGGTGCCGGTGGACTGTCCTACTGTGGAAGTGCGACAGCAGATAACCGTAGACGCCAAATCCCTCGGTTTATTTCTGCCTTGCTTCTGGATACCGCAGGCGGTGGGTGGTGGCTTCGATAAGCTGACGGTGCAGGCGGATGGTTCCTTGAAGACCGATGAAGCGATAACAGAGGGCAAAACCTACGAAGTGGTATCGCTTTTACCGGTATACAAAATTAACGAGATGAGACAGCTGCCTCTTCGAACTCGATCGGCTTTCAAAGAGTCCATTCTCGGTCCTTCGGTGAAAGAGATGGCGGAGGTCGAGGATGCTCTGGTGGAGAAGTATTTGCAGTTGCCTGCCGATATGTCTCCCAAATTGATTAAGCTCGCCCAGAAAGTCGCCGGTCAAAAAGGCAACTGGTTCACCAGGGCTGAAAATATCTCCAGCTATTTGCGAAAAAACTGCAAATACCAGGCAGAGATGAAGGACCGGAGCGATAAAGGGGACTTCGTATATAACTTTCTCTACCGGACCAGAAAAGGCAATTGTATAGAGTTCGCCTCGGCCTTCGTGGTCATGTGCAGGGCGGCTGGCATTCCGGCCCGTTGTGTCGGGGGATATCTGCCTGGAGACCAGAACAAGAAAACCGGTTTTTTCGAGGTAAGGGTCAAGCACGGCCATGCTTGGGGTGAAATCTATGTGCCTAACTGGAGCTGGATCCCCTTCGATGCTACTCCGGTGGGAAGTTATCCGGAAGTCGAAAAAGATGAGAATGTGCTTTCGCGCCTGGCTGATTTAGGCTTTTCGAATCCGTTCGGCGGGGTGCTATCCAATCCTTCTCCCAGTCTTGGCGCTGGTCTGGGCAAAGGCATTGCCGGCTCCGAGCTGGATAAAGCGAAGCATCTTGAGAAGTTTGAAAACGAAGAGAACGAGAAGAAGAATGGCTTAGAGTTTCTCGGCGGACTGGCGGACTTTCGCTGGGACACCGTGGCATATATATTCATTTTGATCGCCACCGGTGCTGTGGTCGTGTTCTATTATTCGACCAGGAAGAAAGGCGAACTCGAGGTCGTGCCTGAGAACGCCCGACGTTCCACCCTCATTTATCTGGAGTTGCTGGGCGATCTGAAACGTTATCGTATTGTGCGATTGCCTTCCGATTCTCCTGGCGACCTCAAAGAGCGAATTCAATCGGCCTTCGAGAGTGTCCGCAGTGAGGGTCAGGAAGTCCCTGCCAATCTGGAGCCCATGTTGGAAGAGTTTCTGGAGGTCTATAACAAGCAGCGCTTCGGCAGAGAGGAGAAGGTTGAAGAGCTGGAAGCGATGAGCGGCAAGATCCGGGATCTGGTTCGGAGCAGCAAGGTCAAGATCTCCTGATAACCGGCTTCGGAAAGCTAATATCTATAAGAATTTGGCTAGATTGTTTGAAAAACGGGCATATTGACAACGACGATACATCTATTTCCACGTAGAATAGTATTGTTAGAGGCTGTAGGCACTTATCAAAGATCACAGATCAAAGATCACATAGAGAGAGAACCATGGTTCAACAAGTTAGAACTACCACCGGAATGCAGCAACAGCAGGAATTCGTTCCTCCTTATCCCAATACCATTGCGGAGACGGGTCTGAAGGAAGGTTTCCTCGAAGAACTCATTCTCAAAGACATTTATATGGTCAACTTCGCGCTCGGTCGCGAAATTGCCTCCCGTACCCAGCTACCCTTCAAAATCATCGAAGAGATTCTCGAGATTCTGAAGAAACAGCTTCTTATCGAAGTGAGAAGCTCCGGCGGTCTGGCCGATTACGAATACACCCCCACAGAGAAGGGACGTGATCGCGCCAGGGCTTATTTCGACCACAACGCTTATGTAGGACCCTGTCCTGTGCCGTGGTCCAGATATGTCGACTCTCTCAAGTACCAGACCATTCGTAGAGAATCGGTGACACCAAGGGATCTCGAAGTCGCCTTCTCCGATATCATGGTGAACCGTAGAACAATCAACTCGGTAGGTCCGGCTATCAACTCCGGAAGAGGTATGTTCTTGTTCGGAGAGCCTGGTAACGGTAAGACCTCCATCGCCGAGCGTATTGTCAGAAGCTTCAAGGGGCATATCTTTATTCCTTACGCCGTCGAGATCGATGGTCAGATCGTCCGGGTCTACGATGACCATAACCACGAGCCTGTCTCCGCCGCCAACTATCCCCGGGATTATGACCACCGCTGGGTGCGTATCCAGAGACCCTGTGTGGTCGTCGGTGGTGAATTGACGATCGACATGCTGGAGTTGCAATTCGACTATGGTACCAAGCTCTATGAAGCGCCGATTCAGCTCAAGTCGAACTGCGGTCTGCTACTAATCGATGACTTTGGTCGTCAGAGAATCGACCACAAGTCACTCCTCAACCGCTGGATCGTCCCTCTGGAAAAACGGGTCGACTATCTTACCCTGCACACCGGTAAGAAACTGGAAGTCCCCTTCGAACAGCTCCTGGTTTTCTCCACCAACCTCAACCCTTCGGACCTTGTTGATGAAGCTTTCTTGAGAAGGATCCCTTACAAGATCAACATCACCAGTCCCACCGAAGACGAGTTCAAGTGGATCTTCCTGCAGTATTGCCAGAGAACCGGCGTTCCTTACAACGAAGAAGCGGTCAATTATCTGATCGATTCTCAGTATCGATCCGGTAAGCGAGCTATGCGTTGTTGCCATCCGCGCGATGTCGTCGACCAGGTCATCAACCTCTGCTCTTTCTTGCAGACCGAGCCCAGGCTCTCGAGAGAATATCTCGATCACGCTTGTGCTGTTTACTTCGCCGCCATGGGCAAATAAGAAGAGGCAGAGCATCGTCAGGTTAGCGATAGAGGCCCTTTCTTTGGAAAGGGTCTTTTTTCATTCTGTTGTGGAGATATTGATAGCTATATTCGCCTCTGAATCTATAGCGGCTGTCCGAAGCCAGAGAAGAAGCTGGATAGAGTCGAGATAAGTAATCGCAGATGATACCATATATAGAGGCGTTGTAAGTTCGGCGTCGGCGCTTGATTAAAACCAAATTCCTGCCGCTCAGTGGTAATCCGACTAGAATATCCGGCAGGGATTCCTTGCTTATCTGGTTACCGGGGCTGATTCCATGATATTTGAGATAGCGTTCCAGAGATCTGTTCGGTTTGGCCTCTTTCAAAAGGTCTTCTGATTGAGGTCTTATGATGCTGGCTTTGCGATCACAGCTTACATAAATCGACCGATGGCAATCTGTGATGAAGACGGATTCGCTAAGGGGCGGTCTTGCTATCAATAGAATTAGTGAAAGGCTGTAGAAAGTTAGTGAAAGAATCGGATTTTTGCCGGCTCTCAGGTTTTTCACCACCAGATAGTATGAGAGTCCATAGAGAGTGATGCTCCAGAGAGGCGGTGGACCGGTTACGAGGCTGCTGTTTTCGATTGCGGCAAGACTGTGGGCGATATTCAGCATATAGGACAGTGGCAGATTGGCAAGCCGATCGAAAGCGAAGGATAGATAGAGAAGCGGCTCGGTGAGCGGTTTTATAATTGTTGCGAAGATGATGGTCAAAGAAGAGAGAAATCCGCATATGGTAACCGGAGCCACCACCGGATCGAGCAGTAGATTGGCTGCGATGAACATCAGACCGGTCTCCCAGAAATAGTAGAGCTGAATCGGTAGAACAGCCGTCTGGGCCAGTAATATTACAGAAACCAACTCCAGGAGCCATTTTAACAGCCGGTTGGCAGTCGAGTCCTCTAGTCTCTGGTGAATCGGCTTGATACCGCAAATGATGCCGTAGGTGGCCGCATAGGATAACTGCAGCCCGACATCCAGAAGGCAGACCGGATCTGTGAATACGAAGATGAAGAGACTGAGACTGAGTAGAGAGCAAGGATTGGGCCGCCGGTAGAGAAGTCTGAGCAATATTATCAGCGACCACATCGAAGCGGCCCGGGCAACCGAGGCCGAGAGTCCTGCCAGAAGCACAAAAATAGCTATGCCAGTTAGAGCGATTGTGGCAACTGCCGTTCGACGTCCTCCCTTGAAGGAGAAAAGATAAAAGATGGCACCGACCAGTATGGACAGATTGAATCCGGATGCGGCAAGCAGGTGAGAAAGCCCGGTCTTTCTGAAATCGGCAAGAACTTCGCTGGGCAGCTCTGTGGAACGATCTCCCAGGACTATCGAGGAGAGCAGGTCTCCTTCTGTTCTATCGAGATTGGTTCGATGTCGAGAGATTATCGCCTTTCTCAAATCCTCTATCAGTGGCAGCTTTTGAAATCGAATATCTGAGCATGAGCGGTCGTTCGAAAGTCTGGCTATTTCGATTCTGGAGAAAATGCCCTCTCTTCGCAGGGCGGTGGCATTGTCGAAATCCCAGGGCTCTTGTCGACGGCGGCGACTCTGCCCCTGACCAAACGCCGCTTTCACTCTGCCTTCCAGGCGCAGGCACTGTCCCGGGTGTAGAGTTGTCCAGTCGATGTCGGAAATTATTAACGCCTTTCCGCAAAGTTTTACTCGTTCAGGAAAGAGCTCTTCTTCGATTAGAACAACTCTTCGCTTTTTGTCGCACTCAAGTACAGTGCCTTTTAGAGTCAGGTAGGGATGGTGTCTATGAAAGAATATGTCGTTTTTTGAAGGCAGCGGCAGGTGCAGGAGGCTGTGATGGTAAGAGATAAATGGTATCGCCAGTGCCACCACAGCAAATTGCGGCCTCCCGCGGCGGGCTAGATATAGCAAAGAGGCCAGGGCGACACATGTAAGCTGCCAGGCAGGATATGGAGGAAAGAGAATATCTTTCATATCTCCTGCAGGCGCTTCGAAGCAGACGTCCTTCAGACCGGCACAAGCCAGTGCCGCCGCCGATACCCAGATCAGGACCAGGGTCGTGAACACCCCGGGGGTGTCCATTCGAGTTGAGTCTGTTGCTTTCACTGGCGCGAATTTCTCTATCCGTCTCTTTTCTCTAGAACGGAAAAACGAAATTCTTGCAGCACAAGTTCAATTGAAGTCCAGCCTACGCCAGAAGTTAATCTTTAAACTTCATTGACCACGGCATCGAGCTTTATCTGCGATAGAGGCCGTTGTCCACGTTGTTCATATTCTTGACTCTGTGACCCATCTGTGTCTTGACGGCATCAGGGACTTCGTTGGCCATTTTGGCAGCCATCTCGTAGAGCTTTTTCAGATCGGCATTATCCGGATCGAGCGCTCTTGCGATATCGAGGGCACCATAGACACCGTCGTAGCCTTTTTGCATGACCCGACCGCTAGAATCTTTCATGGCATTCGGGAAAGGCTCTCTTTCTCCCTGATCAGTGCCGTAAAGAGATGTGCCTGCTTCCAGTCCGTTGCCATTTTCAAGAGAGTTCTTGGCCATGGCCATGCGGATGATTGCTTCATCTCTCAAGAGCTTAGCAACGAGCAGTCTGCCTTCGTTGGTCTGACCGGCCATGCCCTGGAACTGACCGATTCTATTTACGGTATCGTTCAGAACTTCCTTGCGATAGACATCGTAACCAAGCTCTCTGAGATGCATGTGCTGCAGATCTTTGAGAAGGGTCTCCATATCGTGGGGAGTGTCGGTGATCTGACGAATTTTGATATTGGTGTCCTGTTGGAACTGGCGCATCGCCGGCGCATCTAAGGCGGCGTTGACCCTGGTGCCGTTGGGGAGCTGCTGACCGTCGATGCGGCTGTCGAGGGCCAGCTTGGCGGCTTCGCCTGCCTCTACCGAAGAGATCAATAATTTCTCCAGGGCATAGCCACCCAGGTCTATTTTGTTGTCTTTAAGGACATAGAAGCCTTCTCCGTTCTCCTGACCGATACGTTTGCCGCCTTGATAGCGGAGTTCACCCAGGGATCTGGCCAGCACAGCCATCTCCATGCGATTCTGGAATTTTTCCGGACCGCTCAGAGAGTTCCAGCGTGTGTCTCTTTCTGTTTGACCGGATGCTGAAGGGGTGTAGGCATTGCGTTCCTGGAACTTCGCCCAGACAACGCCTTCGGCGCCGATGCTTCTTTCGCCCACTTTGTTCCAGGAATGGACAGCCAGCTTCAAGTTGTCGAAACTACGGGTCTGACCGACCTGATCCATTACCTTAAGCGCTGCGGTGGTAGGCACGTCTATGTCCGAACGGGCGCTGTCGCCCCAGAGGGCGTCAGCACCGTTGCCTATCAAATAAGCGCCAGCAAAGGCCGCGGTTTTGACTTTCCAATCGCCTTTCATTCTAGGAATCGCATAGAGTGCAGTACCCATAGCTAGACCATCTTCCCAGGTGGTTCGTTTGAAAGGTTCAGGAATCGCTTTTGTAATTGCCGAGTCTTTCATAGCTGTGTCGATCGCGGCGCTGGCGGCTAGGGCGCTGGCAAGTTTCAAGCCTGTGCCCCATTTCGATCCGGGCTGGTGGGTCATCAAAGTTGCCGGGATGGCGAGTCCGGCTATGCCGGTTTTGTCTTGCACGTTGGTTACAGGAATTTCAGTGCCGGCGATTGTGTTGATACTTTTTCTGAAGAGGTCATCGCCGATGGTGAGAGTACCGGCGGCAAGGGCGGCCATGGCGATTCTCGATTTGGCGGTCTTCATGCCTCCAGCCACATCGTCGGCTACAGTGAATTTTTGCGATTGCTTCGAGAGGGAGCCGAGCTCACCGGCTTTGTCATCGAGGAGCTTGATCACTTCATCCCCATCTAGTTTGGCCAATCCGGATGTGGTCGACCAGGTTTTGCCTCTCAGATTGAGTCCGCTATGAGAGAGAACATCGTCACCTAATTGGGCGACTTTTTCGGACGAGTTGAGACCGCGGGCTTCGGCGAGTTTCTGTTGTACTCTAGCCAGCCTCATTTGATCCGCTTCACTCATAAGGGTTCGGGTCTCAGGGTTTTTGATCTCCTTGCCGGAAGCTTTCATTCCTGCTTCTCTTTCCAGATTGGCGGCGATCTCCTGTTGCTCGACAAGGATACGCTCGGTTCTGAGGGCGGCTGCATCTAGACCTTCGTCGATGGCGGTGAGAGCATCGGTCTTGCCGTAGGCCCGGTCGAACCACTGACCCGGAGTGATAGCGGTGCGGTGGTTGTATGAACGGTTATAGCCTTCTATGGCCGATTTGAATGGACTGCTTTCGGAAGCCGCCATTTTTTCCAATGCCGGGTCGACAATCTTGAGTTGGGTCAGGGCCACACCGCCGGTCCAGCCTGCTGTCGCCAGGGTGGTCTGTATGTAGCCGTCATTGCCTTTGACTCGATTGCGTCCGTCTATTGTCTGGGTAATGGATTTGAGTTGTTGGTCCAGTACGGTATTGTTGTGTTGATCTATTATGCCGCCGGGACCGAGCTTGTCTCTGTGCTGCTCGGTAAAAGTCTGAGTTGGAAAAAGACCGGGAGTTGCCGTGTCTTGATTGGTAGCGCGGCCTCCATCCGTCCCGTTCGCCTGACCGTTATCGGGATTTGGTCTATAAGGATCGCTGGTCGGCTTCTTGCCCGGTTCGTCCCGGGCAAACGGTACTGTTTGCAGAACGTCATCGCCGTATCTTGCTCTGCCCAACGAGGGGCTGTTTCTCTCTTGAGGCGGTTCGAATTCGAATGGTGAGCCTTGGGGCATTTTACTATCCTCTTCTATAAACTACTTGCAGCTAAGTGGAGTCAGGCAGTTTTGCAAGTCGATTCAATATTAGTTGAATCTAACCAGAATGGTAAATGGGAAGGAACCCGTTGTCCGTGGTGGTTTTCCCATCCGAGAGATTAAATCTGGAATGAACCCGCTGTTTTTAACCCAGAAGCGAAGACGATCCCTTGCTCAGGAAGGAAGGGATCGTCTTTATATCTATGATATCGAGGCTCTGAGCCTAGACTTTGTTCAAATAATACTTGCTGTGGGCTGCAGCCTTTTGACCGTTGTATTTGGCCGAGGGCTTTTTATTGTACGGTAGCTCGCAGGGAGTGGTGCGGGTGAAGACCATCTGTCCTATAGCCATGCCTGCGTGGAGGCGAACCGGCCTGTTGCCGACGTTGTAGATTTCCAGGGTTATCTGAGCCGGCGGTGTGCTGAAGCCGGCGTCGATGAAGCCGGCGGTCACGTGTACCATCACGCCCAGTCTAGCCAGGCTGGATTTGCCGGTGAGCTGTCCGACGATATCGTCCGGCAGAGTCAGTTTTTCGAGGGTGGCGCCGAGGACGAATTGTTTAGGGTGAATGACGATACTGTCGTTGACCACATGCACCAGACCCTGGAGAACTGTCTCGGACTTGTAGGGGTCGATTATTTGCTCACTGGGGTCGTGCCAGGAGAAGCGGTCAGCAAGCCGAACATCATAAGAGTTGGGCTGAATCAGCTTGTCATCGTAGGGCTCGATGGTAAGCCTGCCTTCTTTTATCTCTTTCCTTATCTCATGGTCGACTAAGATTGACATCGGGGCTGTATCTCCATAAAGATCTGGCTTTCGTCAGTCAGCATGACTAGCATTTAGTATAACCGCAGGTCGGGCAAAGCAAACAGGCTTCGAATTTCATCATGGAGCCGAAACTGGAGCCGCATTCGGGACAGGGTACGCCCTTATGGTAAGAGGGCTCTTGTCTGAAGCCCCTGGCCCTGCCGCTGCGGTTAGTAGACTGGCCGGCTCCGGCACTGACTAATTTTGATTCAGTTTTGGTATGTCCTTCGTCTATAGAGACCGGGATGCATTCAGCAGTCCCGGCAGATACGGGGCTCAAAGACTTTTTTGCGGTCTTGTCCTCTTTCTTGAGCGGATCGCTGGCGGAGATATTGAGCACCTGGGTGTCTCTCGTGCCGTCCCGGTATACGGTGATGCCTTTCAGACCCAGATCCCAGGCCATGAGATAGGCTCTTTCTACCTCTTCTAGGGTGGCATGGTTGGGGAAGTTGATCGTTTTCGAAACGGCGTTATCTGTGTGCTTCTGGAAAGCCGCTTGCATCTTTACGTGCCAGTCAAAAGAGATCTGATGGGAGCAGACGAAGAGCCGTTTGATCTCATCCGGAACTTCCTCAATGCCCTCCAGGGTGCCGGACTCTGCGATTTTATCCATGAGCGCTTCTGAGTAGAAGCCCTTTTCTCTGGCGATTTTCTGGAAGAGAGGATTGATTTCGATCAACTCTTCACCGCCAAGCACTCTTCTGAGATAAGAGAGGGCGAAGAGGGGCTCTATACCGGAGCTTGCGTCGGCCAGAATCGAAATGGTGCCGGTTGGTGCGATGGTCGTAACGGTGGCGTTGCGCAGACGAATGCCTTTCTCTTTCCAGGTGCTGTGCGGCCAGTTGGGAAACACGCCCCTCTCTTCTGCCAGCTTGATAGAGGCTTTATGGGCTTCTTTCTGGAAGAAGCTCATTAACTCGTCGGCTTTTTCTAGTGCTTCTTCGGAATCATATGCGATACCAAGCAATATCAGTGTGTCAGCCCAGCCCATTAAGCCAAGCCCGATGCGGCGGTTATTTAGGGTAGCCCGGGCGACAAATTGTAGGGGATAACGATTGACTTCAATTACCCCGTCGAGAAATCTTACCGCTGTGTAGATGGCGGTTCTCAATGCATCATAGTCGATGTATCTATTCTCGCCGGATTCGCTAACGAATTTGGAGATGTTTATCGAGCCCAGGTTACAGGCGTCTCCGGGACCGAGCGGTTGTTCGCCACATGGATTGGTCGCTTCTATGTCTTCGGTGCCCGCTATCGGCAAGCCGGTTTCGTCCAGGGTCTCGATCATAGGATCGAGGTTGTTTATTCTGTCTATGAAAACTATGCCAGGCTCGCCTGTATCGTGGGCGTTTTCGACGATCTGATCGAAAAGCGCTCTTGCCTGGACTGTTCTAATGGTTTTGCCACTGACCGGATGAATCAGATCGAAAGGTTTATCGGCTTCCAGGGCTTCCATAAACGTGTCGGTTATGGCTACCGAGATGTTGAAATTATTGAGCTTCTTCGTGTCTCGCTTGCAAGTGATAAAGGACTCTATGTCGGGATGATCGATGCGAAGAATGCCCATGTTAGCGCCTCTTCTAGTCCCGCCCTGGCGAATTGCTTCGGTGGCGGCATCGTAGACACCCATGAAGCTGACCGGACCGGAAGCTACTCCGATGGAGGAGGCGACCGGATCTTGATAGGGTCTTAATCGACTGAAAGAAAAACCTGTGCCGCCTCCGGTTTTGTGAATGAGGGCGGCATGTTTGCAGGTTTCGAAGATGCCTTCGAGATCGTCGGGCACAGGAAGGACAAAGCAGGCTGATAGCTGACCGTCGGCTTTGCCGGCGTTCATCAGGGTCGGTGAGTTGGGCAGGAATTGGCCCTCGGTCATCAAAGCGTGATATGTGTTTGCGAGTTGGTCAATCGCCTTTTCGTCGAGACCCCACTTTTCGTCTGCCGCGGCGACGCAGCGGGCGACGCGCCGTACCATATCCTCTGGTGTTTCAATGACTTCGCCCTGGTCGTTGCGAAGCAGGTATCTTTTTTCGAGTACTCTTATGGCGTTTTTCGAAAACACTTTTCTGACCTCTCGAGAATCCTTATATATGTAGGAATTATGAAAACCATCAGTCGGTTTAAATATTATACTACATTTGTATGGCATTATATATAGCGGACAAATAATATCGGCACACAATATATAGTGCTGGCGGGGTTTTCAAGTCCTCCAGGCTTTCCAGTCCCCGGCCAGGATGGTTCTGATCTTCTAGAGTCCCCACAGGGTTGCACTAGGCGATTGCTCCGATTCGATTTACAATAGTTAATTGGACCGTCATAGAAGCGGCGGTATCTGCATGGAATCCACACGAACCTATACAATGAAAAGCGGCATCTACACGGTAGACTTCCATACCCATTTGCAAGATGGGGACACGCAGTTGAAGTGCTGTGCGGAGGACCGGTCGCACAAACTCTTCAAAACCATACAGCCATTCTTCGATCAAGTAGCCGCGAGAAGCGAGCCTCTGCACGATCAGGTGGTCAGTTTTGTCGCTCTCAATCATCGTGACCGACTCAGTCGCTATCTCTACAGTAGACTGGGCAAGCTTGGTTTGATGGAAGTGCTGCGCCTGTTCAACACCTATAACGTAGAAGAGCTGGTGCGGCGCATGAATAAAAACGGTGTCGATCATGCCGTCATTCACTCCATCGAACCCCTTACATCGACCGCCAACATAATCGAGATGATTCAGCCTTACAAAGAACGGCTGTCGGTCTTCGCCTCGGTGGATAAGGAGAACCCCGATCCGGTCGGGTATTTGAAACAGTTTATCGATGCTGGCACTGTATCTGGTATCAAGATACATCCTATAGTCGGACGTTATGCTTGCGGCGAGCTTCCCTACCGCATGCGTTCCGTGGCGGCTCTGGCTTCTGATGCGGATCTGCCTGTTTTGATCCATACCGGTCATATCCCAACTGAAGCGCTCTCCGGTCTCGACGGCTGTACCGAAGTGGAGGCCCTTGAGCCATTGATCAAAGAGTTCCCCCGGGTGCGATTTATCCTGGCCCATATCGGCTGGGAGTCATGGCGCAAAGTGCTCAGTCTTTGCGAACGCTATGAAAACACCTTTGTCGAGACATCCTGGCAACCGGCACGAGTCATAAGAAGAGCCGTGGATCGCCTTGGTTCATCCAGGGTTCTCTTCGGCTCGGACTTTCCTCTCTTCAAGCAGTCTATAGCGGTAAAACAGCTGAAATCCGCCCTCACCGATAAAGAGCTGGTGCAGGTATTTTCGGTCAACGCCATGCGAATGCTCAATCTCAAAGACAAAGAGCGCCATATCGCCGATGAGGTCGAAGCGACGCCGACTTCTAGAGGCTGATGTTCAAGTTGGAGCTGTGGCCTGGATAGAGCTTGGCTTGCGGATTGATATGCACCACGGCAAAGTTCACCGCGGTGGCAGCCTCGGCGGCTCCGGTGGCGATCAGTTTGAGTTTGGCGGTATGGGCCGCTATATCACCGGCTGCATAGATGCCGTCTACGTTGGTCTCCATCTTCTCGTTTACGGTGATGGCATTTTTGTCCATGTCGATGCCCCACTGTCGCAGGAAATCGAGGTTGATCACGAAGCCGACGTTCATGAGCAGACGGTCGATTTTGAGGGTCTCTTCTTTGCCGGTGCGGTTGTCGAAGATCACCGCTTCCTGAAGCTGTCCGTTGCCTTTGACATCTTTTAACTCGTAAAAGGTCTTGATATCAACCTTGTTGCGTTTCATCTCTTCGACAGAGCTCTGCACCGCTCTGAACTGATCACGCCTGTGAATCAGAGTTACTTTACTGGCGAGAGCCGAGAACTCATTGGCCCAGTCGACGGCAGAGTCTCCACCACCGACGATGAGAACGTTTTTGTCTTTGAACTTCTCTTTGTTCTTCACTGCGTAGAAAACACAGCTCTCTTCCCATTCATTGGGAATATCGAGGTCCAGTTTTTTTGGAACGCAGGCTCCGGCTCCAAGAGCGAGCAATATGGTTTTGGAGAAGTGATCGGTGTTCCTGTCGGTCTTGACCTGCCAGATTTTTTCGCCATCGTGCTCGACGGTCTCGACATGGAGGACCTTCTCGCCCAGGACCACGGCCGGCTTGAATAGCTGAGCCTGCACCGCCAGGTTCTTTGCCAGATCCTTGGCTAGAATTTTGGGATGTCCGGCTACATCGTAGACGTACTTTTCCGGGTATAGTGCAGTCAACTGACCGCCCAACTCGGGCAATACATCGATGATTTTGGTCTTCAGTCCGCGCAGACCAGCGTAAAAGGAGCCAAACAGACCGGTAGGACCGCCCCCAACTATAGTAATGTCGTATACATCCATAATTCCTAAGAGTCTCCAGCAGTTACATCAGCTTGTCGGTTATTGTAATACACTATATCCGTTATTTGGTCCGGCATTCATCTTTCTTGAAGGTCTCGAAACAGGTTCGTTTACGGTCTTGGCAAGTGGGCGGGAAGAGGTGATGGTTTCGGGGTGAATTACAGAGAATTCGGAAAGAGCGGAATCAATGTCTCTGAGGTCGGTTTCGGTTCCTGGGCTATCGGAGGTAATAAGCACGGAATCAGTTACGGACCGGTCGACGACAGGGAATCCGCGCTTGCCATAGAGAATGCCATAGAGATGGGATGTAACTATTTTGATACAGCCGATGTCTACGGTTGGGGTCACAGTGAGGAGATCCTGGGATCGGTGTTGAAGGCGCAGCGGGATCGGGTGATCATCGCAAGCAAGGTGGGCAGCGATTTCTACCAGGGGTATGGGTTTCAGACTTTCAGCGAAGAGTACATTCGCTTCGCTTTTCATAAGAGTCTCGGCCGACTCAAAACCGACTATCTGGATATCTATCAGCTCCACAATCCACCTCTGGAGCTGATTGTCAAAGAAGAGACCTTTTCCACCCTCGAGACTCTCAAGAAGGAAGGAAAAATAAGGGCCTGGGGTTTATCGGTGACCACAGCGGAGGAGGCGGCGGCGGCGCTGTCATCTTCAAAGCCTGACTGTATCCAGATTCCGCTCAATCTATTCAGCAAGGATGAGAAGCTGACCAAAGATGTTTTGCCGCAGAGCTACCAGAGGGGCTGTGCTCTGATTGCTCGAGAGCCTCTCGCCAATGGCTTTCTCACAGGCAAATACCGACCGGATAGCACCTTCGCCTCCGGTGACATTCGTCACAGTTGGCAAAGAGACTATGTGAGCGCCAGGGCCGAAGCCGCGCGACAACTCGCTTTCCTGGGCGAGTCGGCTGACCGATCTCTGGCTCAGGCTGCTTTGCAGTGGGTTTTGCAGTTTGAAGAGATAGCTGTTGTCATTGTCGGATGCAAGACCCGAGATCATGTCAGAGAGAACTTTTCTGCTCCGGACAGGGCTTTTCTGCGCCCCCAGGAATTGAGACGGATTGAAGAGCTGAAAGAGAAAAATTTCGGACTTTGATCTATTGAGCTCGAACTAGCGATTGACCACGGTTTTCAGTCTGGTGCCATCCACTGATTGAACCGGCATGTGATAGTGGCTACCGGCACCGGCACTGTAGAATCCACTGCCGTATGGGATGCCTGTGGTGGTGGGCTGGGCTGCCGGGTGGGCCATCGGGGTAGCCGAGGAGAAGCCGCGCAGGTCGTTGTTGTGAACAGAAGGCGCCATGACCATCGGTTCGGGATGGGGCACAACCACGCTCTCTCTGTTGTTCCAGAGCATGCGGGCGTGACTGGCTCCCGGAGCGGAAAAATGTAATTCGTTGGTGCCGTGCTGGACAATATTTGGCATGGCGAGACTGGCTCTGTAGGCTGATTCTTGCTGGCGTTTGGCGGCCATCTCATGTTCGTGCTTGAGTCGAGCGTCTCTGTCGGGGGTGTAGAAGTTACCCATTTTACTGCTGGTGCGAATCGGCAGGGCGTGCTTGGCTCTGTCCACCAGAGCCCTATCTTCGAGGGCGAGCGGAGAGCCTCCTGCAGGGGTTCCCAACACTTGATTGGCCAGGGGTTCGTTGTGTCTGATCCAGTAGATTACGAAGAGCCATCCGGTGAATGCCAGGAAAAGCATAGCCAGCATGAAATTAGGCGTGATGTTGATACCCTGGAGCATATCGGAGAATTTGACACCTTTGATGCCAGGGTTCCAGGCTGCGGTGTTGGACGGTCCTCCGAGGGCGCCCGCGTCGGCACCGGAGCCGTCCATCATGCTTCCGTCTATGCCGCTTCCATCAGCCGCGCCGTGAGAGAATTCGCTCATCGTAAACCTCGTATCAGGACCTTGAGATTAAGTCCCGATCTCATGGTATATCTACGCCTTAAAGTGTAAATGGTAGATATACGTATAAGAAGAGGATGTGACATTTATTTCTGCTCATCCTCTTTACAAGTTTTTCAGCTAATTGCTATCTCAGTTCGATGCCTTCGAGTTGGGCTACTCTTTCTCTGAGACTGTCGACAATGCGAGGCAATTCATAGACGCCGGAGAGTCGATCTTCCAGAGCCGTGACATGTCTGGTCAACTCGATGGATCTCTCCATCAGTTTGATCAGGATCTGCTGGGTGGCAATCAACTGTCTTTGATTGTCTGAGAGTTGTTGATTGAGCTTGCTGGTCTCCATTCTTTGATCGACGCTGAGAGTAATCAGTTCGGAGAGTTTGCTTATCAACTGATTCATTTGTTGGATGTTGGCCTGCTCACCGGATGCGGTGTACTCGGCGTCGCCGGAAGTCTGGTCTGTGTTGAAGAATTGATCAAATCCTTCCATCTCTAGTGAATCGTCTGGCGTAAATTCTGGAATTCGCTCAACATCAGCCATTAAACAGGCACCTCGGTATAATTTTGGGGGCAATTGAACCGCACCGGAAGTAGTGCTCTCGCTCCCTAGTATGTCTCTTCATGGCCCCCGGAAGTGGTGGCGTCCATAGAATTATAACTAAAGGGATCGATATTTCAAGGGGCAGTCGATCAGATTATTATCACCTATCGTTGATGTGCCACTACGCCATTTTTTATGGTAGCGCAAACCGCGTTCCATCCCATGTTATAAGGGATCTCTTCGAGATGTGCCAGATCCCAGATTGCTATATCCGCCTGATAACCATGAGCTAACTGACCGATAGTGTCGCCGCGACCGACTGCATGTGCACTATTAATGGTGGTGGCTGATAGTGCCTCTTCAGCGGTGAGGCCTAGATGTAGGCAGGCGAGACCCATGATCAGGGGCATGGAGAATATATGACAGGAGCCCGGATTGAAGTCGCTACCTACTGCAATCGCCACACCTCTGTCGATCATGGTGCGGGCTGGGGCATGGTCGCTCAGGTTGAGGAAAAATGAGGTTCCGGGCAATAGTACTCCGATGGTATTCGATCTAGCCAGCGCTTCCATATCTTCATCACATATGGTGAGAAGGTGATCTGCGCTCGCGGCTCCCATTTCCGCTGCCAGAGCTGTTGCTCCGAGACTTTTGAACTCGTCGGAGTGTACTTTCAGTTTTAGTCCAAGTTTGAGCGCTTTATCAAATATGCGCTTGGTGTCATCCAGGCTAAAGTAGCCCTGGTCGCAGAATACATCGACATATACGGAGTCGGGAGCCCGGTCGAATTTTTTTATGCTTGTCAGAGCGGCCGGCAATATCTTCTCCACCACCTCATTTACATACTCTTCTCTGGTGGTGCCCGTTGGAACAGCGTGGGCGGGAAGAAAGGTGGGAACCAGATCAATAGGCTGTCTTTCGTCTAACTCGAAGATCGCTTCGAGCATTCTGATTTCGCTTTCTTGATCGAGTCCGTATCCGGTTTTTACTTCACAGGTGGTGGTTCCGGCAGCAAGCATGCGCTCCAGTCTGACCAGACCCAGTTCCACCAGCTCTTCTTTGCTGGCTTTTCTGGTTCCTCGCATGCTTGCTACGATTCCTCCGCCGGCTTCGGCTATCTCGCTATAGCTCTTGCCCTGGCAGCGCATCATGAACTCGTTGGCTCGATTTCCACCGAAGACCAGGTGAGTGTGAGGATCTACAAAGCCGGGAGTGACCAGCCTGGAGGAGGCGTCGATGGAGATGCAGTCTCCAGTTTTTTCTACCGATGCAAGCACCGTCTCCCTCGGACCGGCTGCCACCACTTTGCCATCCTTAACAGCAAGGGCGGCGTCTTCGGTTCTACCGATATTGCCCAGGTCGGTTTTTCTGAGAGGTTCTGGTGAACATGCAGTAACCAGCTCTTTGATCGGGCTAATAATCAGATCCGCTTTCACTCTGGTTTTTGTCTCTGTCATCAGCTTCTCCGGTAACTATCTTTTTGATGATCCTGCGGTGCGAGCCACCGGTGCTTCCTCTCGTAAATACATCTCTAGCTCTTCGATATGGGCGACTTCGTTCATGATCAACTGTTCCAGGAGCTGTCTCATCGGGGTGGAATTCTCGAACTGTTTGTGTTGTTTCAGATAGAGTTCGAGCTGGGCTGATTCGGCGTTGAGATTTTTTTTCAGCATCTCTTTTGTGTCCGGCATGCCTTCGCACTTGTAGACGGTCTGAATCTTGACCGAAGGATGACCGCCCAGGGCGCTTATCTTCTCGCCCAGGGCGATAGCATGTTGCATCGAGCTTTTGGCTTTCGCTTTGAACATGGCATTGAGTGGTCCCCGAATAGGGCCGCGTACCAGGAAGGAGTGATGCAGATATCTAATGATAGAAGACATCTCGTGTTCCAGGTCTAAGTTGAGGGCTTCCACGTTTTCCTTGTCAGTCATTCTCTATGGTCCTCTAAAGCGGTTTACGCTGGAAACAGGCACAGCACTACCGACGCCGATCTTCATAATCAAAATAAGGATTGCATGAAGTGGGACGGTGAGTGCTGGCGATTATATCCAAAGGATGTCTCTCTGTCTAACAGTTCTCCGGTTGATAGCCCCTTGCAACCTTTGCCGGGGGTCTGATGGCACCGACAATGATGTCAGGCGCTCAGGGAGAGATGGTCGTCGGAATCTCCCGTGGAAGCGACTGACTGGGAGTCGAGGACCTCACAGAAAAAACAATCCTCTCCGCTTTTGTGCGCCGCAGGCTGGGACGGTGTCTTCATTTCCTGAAGATCACGAACTATATTGTCCCAGTTGTTGTTGAACTGTTCTTCAGGAAGATCCTTTTCGCTCACATAGATACCTTTGGGGGTGATTTTGCAGGTGGTGCTGGAAAGAGTCTGGTATGGCCACCGGCTTCTCAGTTTGCTGGCTAGAAACTGTCTTGCCAGGTTGGAAGGTAGAGGATCGCATTTCAGGATCTCTTGAGGCAGCTTCAATCTGAAATCGACTATCTCGAGATGTCTTTTTTCCGGATACCAGAGGATAAGATCGAAAGTATCTTCTAGATAGACCTTTACTTGAGGGACTCTGGCTCTAACGCGCTGAGCGGAGGCTACTACTTCGGCTCCATCTGGTATGTATGGGCACCGTACATAGTGTAGAAGAGTCTTGTAGACATAAAGGAACGAGCGAGCTATTTGATCCTGGCCGAATCCGGCTTTCTCCAGCTTGTCGACAGGCCAGTGCTGGCCGATGAAGATTTGAAGCTGGTTGTTGTTTTGAATTTTGCCTTTGTTGATCTCGCTCACTCCGCGCAGTACGAATTGTTTGCAGAGAGAAGCAAGGCTCTGGGGTCTGGACCGGTCGCTGAACCTCTCCCGCGCCAGAGAATATGCTCTTTTGCAGGCTTTAAATGTATCAAGCATGAATGGAGAAAAAAGTGTCCAGTCCATTTTGGGGTCCTCTCGAAAAATTGCCAAACTTTCGTATGCCATACCAATATATGGTACGACCGGGGCGAAGTCAAATGAAATCTTCATCGCCGCTCAGTTTCATCTATTCCCCGGTGGAAATTTGTAAAACCCTGAAATATTCAAGCGTTTGAGGCTGTTGCGTATGCGAAGTATGTACGACAATACGAAAATATATATCGAAGATATCTCGCCTGGTGCTCGAAAATATTTCTATTGAGGATTTTTCGAAAAGGCACATTAAAAATCCAGGGATATACAATAAGTATTCTCTCCTATCTACTATGCTTCTCTGCTGTAGAGTCGCTTGCCGCTTTTGTTTTTGCTTCATCAACAGGAGACAGAGGAAATAGAGCTTTCCGTGTATAGTCCGAAAGATTATGATAATCAGCTCAGGCCAGTGTTGACGGTCTCGGAGCTGACCGGCCAGATCAAGGATATTCTGGAAGGGACCTTCTCTCAGGTCTATGTCGCCGGCGAGATATCCAATGCCAAGGTCTATCCTTCAGGGCACTGGTATTTCTCTTTGAAAGATCAGAATTCCACTTTGCCCTGTGTCTGTTTTAAAGGCGCCAATCAGTATATAAAATTCAAGCTGGAGGACGGACTGCAAGTTATCGCCCGGGGTAAGCTCAGTGTCTATCCTCCCCGGGGAGCCTATCAACTGGTTGCCACCAGGCTGGAGCCCGTGGGTATCGGTGAATGGCAGCTGGCTTTCGAGCAGTTGAAGAAGCAGCTCGAAGCCGAGGGGTTGCTGGCACCCGAGCGCAAGCGTCCGATTCCGATGTTGCCGCGAAAAGTCGGTGTTGTCACAAGTCCTGCTGGTGCTGCTGTTCAAGATATCATCAATACTCTAACCAGACGAAATAGTTCGGTCAAAATCCTGATTTCGCCCGCAAAAGTCCAGGGTGAAGGTAGTGTCGAGACCATTGTGGAAGCTATCGAACTCTTGAACGAGATCGACGATCTCGATGTGATGATTGTGGCGCGGGGAGGCGGTTCTATAGAGGATCTCTGGTCTTTCAATACCGAAGCGGTGGCAAGGGCGGTGGCAGGTGCCAGAGTGCCTGTGATCAGCGGTGTCGGCCATGAAACCGATGTGACTATTTGCGACCTGGTCGCGGATTTAAGAGCCCCTACGCCGACGGCCGCTGCCGAGCTGGTGGCTCGCGGGCACCAGGAACTTCTCGATCGCTGGGGCATTTTGAATGACCGTTTGATAGACATTGTGGAAAGCCGCCTCTATGACGCGCGCATCAAACTTGATCGATTGAGTCCCGAGCGCTCCTTGATGCGTTATGAAGAGAGACTTCGCAGTTTGATGATGGATGTCGGCCATAAGAAAGAGCGTTTGATTCAATCTATAACAGCTGTTCTAAAATCTTCCAGCCATCGCTGGTCCGAAGCCGACAAGCGTCTTATGGACCTCGGTCCCCGCAATGTAATGTCGCGAGGTTTCTCTATTCTTAGAACCGCTGATGGTGACCTTGTCAGAGACTACAAAAATGTCAAACCCGGGGATCGGCTGGAAGTGCTTCTGGATAGGGGCAAATTGCTGGTCGAAGTCAAAGAGAGCGATAAAGACTGGTGGTAACAGTAGAGATCTTCAACCGAGTTGCTAAAAGCATAGTAAAAATAAGCGGAGCGAAAATAAAATGACCCGACCCAAAGCCAAAGACTTCGAAACCACTCTCACCGAGCTGGAAGCGGTAGTAGCCGAATTAGACGGTGACGTCAAGCTGGAGAAGGCTCTCGATCTGTTCGAGAAAGGCATGAAGCTCTCAAAAGATTGTCAGACTTTTTTGAAGGGTGCCGAGGAGAAGGTAGAGATTTTGAAACGTTCTATCGATGGCTCGATTGTCGGCGAGCCTTTTGGTGAAGAAGATGAAGAGGAGGACGGCGATGATGACGACTCTGAAGAAGAAGATGATGATGACGATGATCAGTCAGGATCCACTCAATTGAGCCTGGGTATTTAAGACCCTGGCATTCGGATGTAACGTTGCTGTCACGAACATATAGTATTTCTTATGATGAATACTAATGCGTTCAGCCGTTTTTATAACGGCTTATAGCCTACTGAGTTTCTTTTTTTTGAGGAATTGCCTGGTTGAAACAGGAATCGGGAATTCAGACCGACCGGCCTAAGCCTGCCGAGGTCTCGCGTACTGATAGCAATGAGTTTTCCTTGATGGGGCACGGACCTAGAGCCACCCTGGAATTCATTCGTGATACCAGAGAGCGCTTTTCGCTGGCAGGAGCTATGCCGTCGGAATTCGGTAGATTCCAGCTAGATCGCAGCAGCCGTTCGAAGCCTGATATCGAACAAACCGAAATCAAGGCCACCGGTTCCGGACAGTCGGCTGTGGTGCGGATAGAAAGAGACGACCAGGGTCGGCCGGTTAAACTGAAGGATCAGTACGGCAACTGGAAAAGCGATGATGGCGGTAAGACATGGAAAACAGGGAAGCCCCAGTTTCGGGTCAGACGCGGTGAGTCGTCCATCGATGGGGAAGGGAACTATAAATTTGATAACACCGACTATGGTGTCAAGTCGATCTATCGCAAAGATGGTTACTCCGTTCGTGAGATGACCAGTGAAGATGGCGGAGAGTTCAGTGTGACCAGAGACTCAAAAGGAGTCCCGGTAGAGTTCTCCACACCACAGGGGACATACAGGGGCGACGGCAAGAACTGGCAGAATGTCAAAACAGGAGAGACATTTACCGGTAGCGTCAGCCTTACGGATTATGGCGAATTCAAATTTCAGTCTGACAGAGGCGATGTCGATGATCGTGAGAGGTTGGCGGTCACCCCTCAGCTCAAACAGTCTCTGGAATTGCAGAAGCAGATATCGGATAAATATGGTGTCAAATTTGGAAAGCCCGGCGAAAAGCGAGTGGAGGTCGAGGACGGCAAGAAGCATACCTATATAGCAGGGATGCCTACTGCCGATGAACTGAAGGTTCTTCAAGACGTGCTGAAGAATACAGATCACGAAGACTATAGAGGCTTGAAAATCTGGTTCATTCGGCCGGATGAGAACAAGGCTGACTACTGGGGTCATTACGGCAACGAAGGAGATACCAGCGACAAGCCGCATCGCTGCGGCGGAGACTGTAGCCATACGGAACCTAGAAAAAAACTTGATATCGTCATGCTGCCCAAGTCCCGGCAGCAGTTGAGAGGATTCAACGCCCTGGAAGGAGTTTTTTATCACGAACTCGGTCATCATGAACAGGGGGATCGATATGGAGACAATGCCTCCTGGGGAGGAGGCAAGGAAAGTACAAAATCTACCCGCGCCATCGCCAGAGATCTTGGTTGGACCTGGAGCCAGAAGCATGGCGAGAGTCTTTTGAGGGATAAAGACGGAGGACTATGGAAATACAATGACGATAAAGAGCGCTGGTATCACGCTGGTGGCAAACATCCCGCCGACGGCAAGCGCTCTTTGAAGAACCTTGAAATGGCTGAGAGGGCTCTGGTCAAGCCGATAACCAAGTATTTTCCCTATCCCTATGAACAACATGCCGAAGCTCTGGCTGCTTTTCGTCTGGCTCCCGGTTCGGATAAAGAAGGCTTCGATCGGGCCGGATTAGCGCGAAAGTCTCCCGAGCTCTACAAGGTCGCCAAACATTTCGATCAAGAGTCCATCGACAAAAAATATTATACGGACAGGTACGGACGCTCCCTTTATGTTCGGGATCTGGATGGTAAAATCAAGCCGAACAGCCGCTATCTACAAAGGCGGATTCAGCGTGCCGAAGAGTCATGGCGTTCTAACTAAGAATCTTTTGGTGGTGTGAGCACATACTGAAATGGAGGGTTTGACCTGCTTATGTCGGCTTTGACCACATCACCGCGTATTGTGTCGTAAATGGCATTGGTGCCGGTACTATCTACGATACCGATGTTGCGTTTGCCGACCGGCTTGCTGAAGTCTGAAACCAGCATGCTTCCGGGCGCGACAGTGTCGCCTGGTTTGTATTCGGATAACTGCCATTTGTGTTTACCGGTCAGGTCGTTTACCAGATCTCCGATATTTGCGTTCAGCTGTATATTATTGTCGGCGAATTTGGCCACCATCGAGGCCAGTGAGCCTGATGAGGCACCATGATCACCGGGAATGGAGGCGGACTTGCCGACCTGGGCTTCGGCGGCTTTGGCCATAGTGTCCATTACATCCGACTTGTCGAGTGGTGGCAAGATACCCTGGTCGACCAGGTTCGCGCTGAATGACTTGAAGGTTTCAGCACCGGCCTTTTCCCAGAAATTGCTGGGTTCTATGTCGTTGACACTGTGAATGAGCGGTTTGGTGACTTCTTTGGGAGCCAATGACTTATCCGCTTGTTCCGGCTGATCGCCCATAGTAAATTCCTCGCCTTACTGAACCGAATCACATGATTCGACTAAAGTGTCATACCCTCAATCTCTTTGCTTGAAACGATTGATGCCTCGATCCGCAGGTGATTTGAGCCCGAAGTTCATTGATGCGCAAGCAAAAAGGAGGATCGAAAGCAAATCGATCCTCCTTCTTCGAGCTTATGTAAGCTTCTACTCTTCTTCGGTGGCAGCGGCCTTTTTGCCTTTTCTGGCTTTCCCTTCTTTTTTGGGGGCTTCGCCACCTTCGGTCTCTTTCTCTTTATCCTTGTCTTTGTCGGCAGGAGGCTTGTCTTTGACGAAATTGCCTTCCACAACGACTTTGATAGAGCATTCGACTTGTACTTTAGGAGTGAGCTTGACCTGAGCTTCGTAATCGCCCAGAGCGGTCACTTCTTCTTTGATTTTGATGCCGCGCTTGTCAATCGGCTCACCAATCAATTCTTCCAGCTTCTGGGAAATTTCTTTGTTGGTGACTTTACCGTAGAGTTTGCCGGACTCACCAGCTTTGATAGGAATCTCGATGGGCGGTAACTGGGTAATTCTCTCTCCGAGAGCGACAGCTGCATCGTGAGCTTTCTGGGCTTTTCTCTCCAGCGCTTCTCTGTCTTCTTCCCGTTTCTTCAGGGTGCCTTTGGTGGCAACAACGGCCAGACCTCTGGGCTCGAGGAAGTTACGGTAATAGCCGCGCTTGGCTTCGACTATGTCGCCTGCATTGCCCAGCTTAGGCACGTTATCCTGCAAAATGATCTTCATGACATCCCCCGCGCACTTACGGCGCTCGATTTACATCATATATAGAGTGTTGAATTTACCACGGAAGTGTCAATCGAACAAACCAAATTCGTCCGGCAGTTAAGTTCATTAAGCAGATCGTGGTTTCAAAGGGCTGGTGTCAGTCTAGCCACTTTCTCGGAACATACCGCGGACGCCGGAAGGGTCTGCCAGAAAACCGAATTTTTTATAGAAGCCGTCGGTGCCCGGATCGGCATAGAGGGTTATCAAGGGGATACCGAAGTCATCAAGGTCTTTGAGCAGTTCAATCATGACCAGTCTGCCGATGCCGCGATTTTGGTAATCCGGACGGACCACCATATCCCAGATGGTGGCATTGAAAACCATGTCTCCGGTGGCGCGAGCGAAACCGACGATTATCTCTTTGTCCCAGATTGAGACCACCGCAAGGCTATTATCCAGAGCCTTTGAGATAAGCTCTGGCTCCCTTCGGCTCCAGCCGACCGACGCACAAATGTCCTGCACATCATCGGGCGAAAGCTGTTTTTCGTGGCTGATTCTCAACGCTTTCAGAAAGGGATCTCTTGCTGGCCCTTCAGACTTTCTGAAAATTCCCGATAGTACCATTGGAATTCGACCTCTTCAAACTGGCTACCGACTCTACGTGATATGTTTGGGGAAACATGTCGATGGGCGTCACTCGAAGAGTTTTATACCCAGATCGGCTGATTTTTTCCTCTTCCTTTTGTTCTCCGTCGCTGCACTCTTCACTTGTCAGTCCGGCTTCGAGCAATTTCAGATCTCGGGCAAGGGTAGTCGGGTTGCAGCTTACATATATCAGGTGCTCCGGAGCCAGCTTGAGCACCGAGTCGAGCACCGATTCACTCAGACCTTTTCTTGGAGGGTCGAGAATCAAGATATCGATATTGATACCATCATCCAGAAACTTTTCCAGCACAACTTCTGCTTTGCCTTCGCGAAAGTCTATATTGCCGGCATTATTGAGAAGGGCGTTCGTCCTGCCGTCTGCAGCTGCAAAAGGATTCTCCTCTATGGCATATACCCTCGTCGCTAGTGGTGCCAGCCAGAGAGCAATGGTGCCGACCCCGGCGTAAGCGTCTACTATCACAGGTTTTGATTCATGGCAGGTTTGCTCGACTTCTTCCAGGATTTTATCCAGCATGACTATGTTCTGTTCAGAATGGATTTGAAAGAAGCTGTTGCTCGACAATCTGAAGCGCATGCGACGGTCTTTCGACTCGAGTACTTCTTCTATGACGGCGCTGCCGACGAGACAGACTGTATCGTCGCTCAGAATGCGGTTCCCTCTTTTTGAATTGAAATTGATGCAGAATCCGGCAACTGCGGGCAGTGCATTCATCAGATCGGCGGCGATTGCTTTGAATTTTTCGAGCAGTCTTTTATCCAGCTCCTCCGGACCTTTTAGATTGACCACGAGTGTAACCAGGGCTTCTCCGCTCGAATCACTTTTGCGAATCAGCATGTGCCGAAGCACCCCCGTATGGGTCTCTTCTTCGTAGGGCTGGATTGCATGGCGAATGCAGCTTTCTTTCAGGAGGCGGAAGATTTCATCCAGATCTTCCGGTTGAACAGGGCAGGAATCTATGTCCACAAGACTGTGAGAGTTTTTCTCGAAATATCCTGCAACCATACCGGATGCTTCCGAGCGCACTGGAAACTGGGCTTTGTTACGGTATCGCATCTGGTGTGCAGCACCGACGGGTGCCTGTATAAGGTCGGCATTCAGACCGCCGATTCTAGTCAGGGCCTGGATTACAATCTCTTTTTTTGCCGCGAGCTGGGCATCATAGTTGAGATGCTGCCATTGACAGCCGCCGCAACGATCATATACCGGACAGGGGGCTGTGATTCTGTCCGGTGAGGCTTCTAGAATTTCTTCGATTTTTGCCAGAGCGAAAGACTTGCGCACGTCATAGATGTGCGCGCTTACTTTGTCTTTTGGAGCGGCTCTGTCGAGGAAAACCGGAAAACCATCGATTTTGGCTACCCCCTGGCCCCCGGGAGCAAGCGATTCTATGGTGAGCACGAGATGATCGTCTCGTGCCACCGGAGCGCTTCTTTTTCTATCCTTACTTCTGGATCTGCTCATTGTTAAGGGCGGATAGCTTGCTTTTCTCTTTTGCTTCCAGCATCTGGAGAGTATAGACATAGAGTGGTTTTATACCACTATCGGCTCCGTTCGACCTTATCGAATCATCCAGCTGCAGAAATAAACGCTCCAGGCTAGAGACATCACGGCCATTTTCTTTGAGGCGGATAATTCTGGCTAAAAGTACACGCCGTTCCGGTTCTAGAAAGCCCGGGCTGAGGGGGAAGCTTTCGGTCATCTCCTGATAAGAGGAGTTTGTGTAGTGGTCGAGCGAATTGATCAGGGTAAGACGAGAGAGCGAGACTTTGTCGAGAGCTTCATCTTTTGTTGTGTGATTAGAGCGGAGCAACTCAATTAATGGAGGTTTCACTTCTGCAAGCCAGAATTTGCTGTTGTCGTCTCGGTCGAAGAAATAGACCGAGACTCGATTCAGCTTAGGAAAGGATCGTGAATTGTCGGTCACTTTCATGCCGGCATGGGTTACAAGAAGCGCATCTATCTTCATGTCGGTCAGGTTAGCGCGGGGATCTCTGTAGGTCGAGACCAGAAGTTCGTTTTGACGGCTATGAATCTTGTATTTGATGGACGGAGCAAAAATGTTTGATTTCGAAAGTTCCTCTGACACTCTTTCCGACAGGTGCTGATTCTTATTTTGAACAGGCGCTTGGTAACGGCTTGCAGCAAAGACAAAACCCGGTGTCGAAACCGACACCATAAGACCTGTGGCCGCAAAGGCTAGATAGCTGAGAGTATTTCGCATGGTTTTATAGTGAATTTATTTTACCTTCTTAATGGGCTGAATCGATAAAATCGCTAGATTAGAATGGTTCGTACTACAAAGTGATTCGTTCTTTGAAAAGACCCGGCAATGACAATTGATCTTATTCATGTCTCCGATATCCACTTCGGCTCCGGCGAGGGGCACGGTCGCATCAATGCAAAAACCGGGCTGAATATCCGCTTCGAGGATTTCGTCCATTCCCTGGAAAAGGTTGTGGATTATGCTCTTGAAAACAAGGCGGATATTTTTCTATTCTCCGGCGATGCCTATAAAACGGCCAATCCTCAGCCGATTTACCAGAAAATGTTCGCCCGGGAGCTCAATCGTCTGAGCCGGGCCGGTATCGCCACCGTACTTGTAGTGGGCAATCATGATCAGATTTTGAAATCGACTCAGAGTCATTCTCTGTCGGTTTTTCAGAGCCTGGAAGTACCTGGACTGACCATTATCGATCAGCCTTCCTCTTCTAGAATCAATACTGCCAGAGGGCCGGTCCAGCTTATTGGATTGCCGCATATTACCCGCAACAACTTGATGACCCTTGAGAAGTATCGCGAACTTTCCGCCGGTCAGATTGATTCGGTGCTGGTTTCCCATGTCGATCAGTTGTTGCAGGGCTTCTACCAGGATCTGGATCCCGGTATTCCAACTGTGGTAACCGCCCATATGAGTGTCGATAGAGCTGTCGCCGGTATTGAAGAAGAGCTTTTAGTGGGCTACACCCTTACGTTTCCCACCGATATTTTCGTTCATCCTTCTGTAGATTATGTGGCACTGGGGCACATTCACAAGTACCAGGTGATTCGTGAAGAGAAGCCAGCCATCGTGTATGCCGGTTCCCTCGACCGAGTGGATTTCGGCGAGGCCAAGGAAGACAAAGGTTTTGTGCATGTAAAGCTGGAGCGAGGTTCCACCTCTTTCGAATTCCACAGTGTCGCTCCCAGGCCTTTTGTCATGGTGGATGTCGACCTTCGGGAAAAGACCGAGCCCACCAGATTATTGCGAGAGGCCGTTTCCAAAAAAGTGATTCCCGGTTGTGTCCTCCGGGTGCGCTACAAAATAGAACAGGAAAATATTCAGTCTGTGGACGAGAAGGATGTACTCTTGGAAGCCAGTCAATGTCTTTCGGTTCGCCTGCAGGCCGAGGTGATTCCGTCGCGCAGCCGGGCTCGGATGCCGCAATTGACCGAGAGTTCGGTATTGTCTCCCATCGCCGCTCTCGATACTTATCTGGATGAGGTGGCCCCCGAAAACAAAGAGAGGCTTTTGGAAAGAGCCAGGGAAGTTATAAGTAAAGTAAGTGCCGAATTACACAGTGGCGAAAGCGTAGACAACTGACGGTCGCCTGGTTACGGGAATTTTGCGGTGGTAATAAGTAGAAATTCATCCCGGCCTTGCTAACATTCTTAGCTATTTAGCCCGAAAGCACGATAAACTCACGTTTTTAGAAAGTGATTCGCAGGCGAATCCGGGAGAAAATCCAATGATCTGGTGTAACGCAAAACACAATTTAATACAGGGCCTTATGGCTATTCTGCTCATCTCCTTCTGTCTGGTAGGCTGTGGCAGTGGTACCACCGGTGATAGTGGTGCCGTAACTCCCCAGGGAACCATCGATCTCGAAAACTTGAAGGTGGGCGTGCCGGAGAACATCATCGAAGGTGCCGTTCTTTCATTTCAGCTGGATGAAAACCCGATCTCGAGGGTCGGCGGTAAGAATCAGTATTTGAGTATTAACAAGGATAAGCAGGGCGGTACTTATATCGCTCAGTGTAAGGATGGCTATTGCTTCCAGTTGCAGGCGCTCTATAAAGATGCTCCTGTAACCAAGGAACAAGCGCTGGAGACCGCTAAGCGAATGCTTCCGGAGCGAACTCCGGAGCAGTCTAAGGTAGACGATAGTGAAGTTACTGCAGGTAAAGTAGACAATCCCCGCGAAGTGATTTTCTATGGTGATGATTTCTATACTGAGATTGTTTATGTCGACAAAGCAGGCTCAAAAGTTCAGATGGTTAATGTCTACGACATCAGCAAGCTCAAGGAATCAGCCAAGGCTGAGGCTCCTGCTGCTGCCCCGGACGCAGAAAAAGAGAAAACCAGCACCAATTAGGTTAGGTTGATTTCTGAATTTTAGAATTGAAAACTCCCTTCTCTCTATGCAGTAGAAGGGAGTTTTTTTAGAGTACGCTTCTGACTGAGTTGCTGCGGTTCTGTATCAGAGTTGCTTCGTCGGCACCACTTTCAATATCATATTCCGACTGGGCGAATCCGCCGCCTACCCTGCGGGCTACCACATAGGAGGGTCTTGCTCTGGTTTCGTCCAGGATCTTGGATAGATAGACAGAGACTATTCCCATAATCATGATTTGCATTCCAGTGAAGATGCCCATACCGGATAGAAGGGCAAAGTTGTTGAGGTTGAAGCCGTTCATTGTCAGGCTTAGAATCAATGCGGCAAACGAAGCAAGCGTGACCGTAAGTCCGAATCCGGAGATGAAAAAGAGAGGAGCGGCGCTAAAAGAGAGTATGCCATCCAAGGCAAGGCAGAGCAGCTTTTTGACTGTATAGGCGCTCTCCCCTATCTCTCGGGCATCGCGGTCCAGGGGGACTCCGCATTGCTTGAAACCCAGCCAGGGAATCATGCCGCGAATAAATCGGGTTTTCTCAGGCATGCTCTTGAGAGCATCCACCACCACCCGGTCCATGAGTCTGAAATCACCGGTGTCCCAGGGAATCTGAACCGAAGAAATTGCGCCCAGGAAGCGGTAGAAAAGAAAAGCGGTCAATCTTTTTGAAAATCGATCACGACGCTTCGAACGGGTGGCATAGACAACGTCATAGCCGTCTTTCCACTTCTCCAGCATGGCAGGGATCAGTTCGGGGGGGTCCTGCAGGTCCGAATCCATGTTTACAACGGCCAGTCCCTCGGCGTGGTCGAGACCGGCGGTAATCGCTGCTTGCTGTCCGAAATTTCTGGAGAGCTCGACCAGCTTAATGTATCTCGACTCCACTGCGATGTGTCGCAGGGCGTTGGTGGTCGGTTCGCGGCTGCCGTCGTTTACGAAGATAAGCTCATAGTTGACCTTTTCCGGTCTGAGCACCAGCTCGAGTCGATCTATCAACTTGAGCAAGTTTCGCGGGTCTTCGTTATAAACGGCTACGATTATGGATAGCTCTGGGTTTACCTGGTTTTTCACTTCAAATGATATTCGATTATCTGATTCGACTCTCAACAACCCCCAGATTTTCCCCTAGCGCGTGGTTCAGGTCAACTTGGCAATTCCTAATGTTTATTAGAAGAAAGATCTAAAAACAAAGATGTACAAGCTCTAGCCCAGTGTCTGCCCCAGTCGAGTCCTTGTCCGGGCTTGTAAAGAGAGTTACTCTTAGATTGGTTTAAACTGGATTGTTATTTCGGATTAAAAAATCGCTATTCAGCCGTTATTAAACCAGGCTGAGCGATTTAGTCCACTGCCATGCCCGGGATATGCCTGTCTCCAGCTGCATCTCCGGAGACCAGCCCAGATGTTTTCTGGCTTTGCTTATATCCAGCACATTAGACG
>CAZCBH010000031.1:0-50653 GCA_964496875.1 uncultured Candidatus Obscuribacterales bacterium
GAAATTCGTCATGCACTCTTTGATAACGATCGGAGATGGACTTGCAGACTACATTACACAGGTCATAGACCGAATAATCCACGACTCTATATAAGGAATAGAGACCTTCTTTTCTTTTGGCGACTATGCCGTGCTCGGCAAGCACCGAAAGATGTTTACTGATATTGGCCTGGCTCATGCCGGTGAGATTGCTGAGGTCCTGAACGGACTTCTCTCCTTCCATCAGAGCCTGGATCAGCTCTAGCCTGGTGGCATCGCCCATAGCGCGAAAATGAGTGGCGACAATCTCTAAAGCGTCTCTAGTCAGGGGCTGCTTCTTATCTTTTTTATGGATGGATTTAGGTAGTGTTTTCTTTCTTGCCATGGCAATGTCTCCCTGAGACAAGGATAACAGCGTTATAATCCAACGTCAATTAGTTACTTGGATATTTGACTATTCAACTAATTGGCGATATAGTTATCTAGTAAGCGGTCAGATAATGACAAGTTCAAAAGGAGAAACAAGATGCCTACAACAAGCTCTATGAAGGAGTTGAGCGCCAGAGAACTGCAAGGGATACTTGCCGCTCCGGATAAATGCCCACAGCTTATAGACGTGCGTACCGCCCTCGAATTCGACAGTGAACACATAAAAGGATCTAAGAACCTGCCTCTCAGCGAACTCGGTCAGAAAGACCCGGGTCTCAATCAGAAGGAGCCCGTTTTTGTAATTTGCCGCACAGGCAACCGCGCCGGCCGCGCTGCCGCTCAGCTAAATGCTTCCGGCTTCGACTGCGAAGTGTTGCAAGGCGGGATTCTAGAGTGGAAAAAGTCCGGTCTTCCGGTGGTCGAAGGCAAGAAACGCCTCTCTCTAGAAAGACAAGTCCAGCTCACAATCGGTCTTATGATCCTCAGCGGAGTGACGCTTGGATTTACAGTAAATCAGTTGTTTTTTCTTCTGCCTGGCTTTATAGGCTGCGGATTGACCTTTGCGGGGTTAACCGGTAATTGCGGTCTGGCAATGGTTCTTGCAAAAGCGCCCTGGAACCGAATAGATAGCGGATCAGGCAAAGAACAAGAAGCTCCAAAGAGCTGTTGTTCTTAGTCTATTAGAGTATGCAGGTTGGACGTGATGATACTGGAATCATTCCTGGGACTATTGACAGGTACATTGTTGGGTCTCCTCGGTGGCGGGGGCAGTATCATCGCGGTGCCTATTCTTGTCTATTTCCTGGGCATGCAAGCAAAGTCGGCTATAGGAATCAGCCTCATTATTGTCGGGCTGGCCAGTATCCTGGCTGCCTTCAGCCATCTGATAAGAGGACAGATGATTTTTAGGGCGGCTTTGCTTTTCGGACTGGCAGGAATCCCCGGCAGTTTTGCCGGTGCCTGGGTGGCAGGCTTCCTTAGCGATACCGTTCAGCTAAGTCTATTTGCTCTTTTGATGCTACTCATGGGCATATTGATGTTTCGTCAGAGATCCGGCTCTTATTTCAATGCGTCATCATCATCGAAACAAAGATCAAATCGCCTTCGTGCCCTCGTCACTTCCGGCGCCGGCGCTGGTTTTCTAACCGGATTACTGGGCGTAGGCGGCGGTTTTATGATAGTTCCCGCCCTTATTCTAGTAGTCGGCCTGCCGGTGAAAAAAGCTATCGGCACCTCCCTTGTGATAATCGGAATCAACAGCCTGGCTGGAGCACTGGCTTATGCCACCGCCTATGATACGCACATGAAACTGGCAGGAGGAATTCTTCCCTATGCCACCGCTACCATAGTATCGGCACCGGTGGCTGGATATCTTGCCTATTACCTGGAAGCAGACAAACTGAAAAAAGCCTTTGCCGGCTTTTTGCTAGTGCTTTCCCTCTGGATGCTGGCTAAACAAACATCAGGAATCTAATAATCTTTTCGATAAGGAGATCGACCATGTACTTCAAACAATATTATCTGGGCTGCCTGGCCCATGCCTCTTATCTAATCGGCTCCGAAGGCGAAGCCGCGGTTATCGATCCCCAGAGAGATATCGATCAATACTTGAAAGATGCCGAGGTTGAAGGGCTTAAAATAAAGTATGTGATCGAGACCCATCTGCATGCCGACTTCGTATCGGGGCACAAAGAGCTGGCCGAGAAGACCGGCGCCCAAATCGTTTTCGGTCATAGCGCCCGGGCGGCTTTCCCGCACATTGCGGCAAAAGACGGTGACCTTCTTAATGTAGGCAGTATCGAATTGAAAATGTTCGAAACCCCGGGTCACACTCCTGAGAGCATCAGCATACTCGCCAGAGACAAAGCCGACAGTGGTCGCCCTCCGGTGCTTTTCACCGGCGACACTCTCTTTATAGGCGATGTCGGTCGCCCGGATTTGGTCGGAGTAAAGGGTTTTAGCGCCCAACAGATGGCTTCGATGATGTATGACAGCCTTCACGACAAACTCCTGAAACTGGATGATTCGGTAGAGGTCTATCCTGCCCATGGTGCCGGCTCTTTATGCGGCAAGAATCTCTCTACAGAAAGATCCTCGACTATTGGACAACAAAGACTCTTGAACTATGCTCTGCAACCTATGTCCAGAGAAGATTTCGTAGAGATGCTTACCGCCGATCAACCCGAAGTGCCTGACTACTTTCCCAAGGACGCCGAGCTAAACAGACAGGGAGCTGTGGCTCTGGATACAATACCGAGACCGAAAGCCCTGACGGCGATGGAAGTCAACAAAGAGATGCAACGGGGGGCTGTGGCTGTGGATGTGCGCAACGGTACATTATTTGCCAGCGGTCATATAAAAGGCTCCCTCAATATAGCTCTTTCAGGTCAGTTCGCCTCCTGGGCAGGTACGCTTATTCATCTGGGACAGCCGATAGTGCTTCTGGCTCCGGACCAAGAATCCATAGAAGAAGCGGTGATTCGCCTGGCGAGAGTCGGCCATGAGCAAGTGATAGGCTTTTTAGACGGTGGACTTATAGCCTGGGCTGATGCCGGCTTTGAAGTAACTGCCACCCCGGTGATTACCGTCACCGAGCTCAATAAAGAACTGGAGGAAGGACAGGAGCTTTTCTTGCTGGATGTAAGAAGAGTGCCCGAATACAAGGCCGGTCACATTGAAGGTGCTGTCAATATCCCCCTGTCAGAATTAGAAGAACGGGTCAAAGAACTGCCGTCGGACAAACCGATTGCGATTATCTGTGCATCCGGATATCGTTCTTCAATAGCAAAGAGTATTCTGGAACGCCAGGGAAAGGACGAACTAATGAACGTTCTGGGTGGTTTCAAAGCCTGGCAGAGTTCGGATTATAATGTAGTTATCGCCGAAGCAAGTGGAACCTGTCGAAACAGCGTCAAGTGATTTGAATATCAGGAGAAGAATCATGCCTTCAGGAAATGCGGCAGCCGAAAATAAGATAGAGCGGGTGGTCATCCTTGGTGGTGGCACAGCCGGCATATCGGTTGCCGCTCGCCTGAGAAAGGCATTGAGAGGGACAGAGATTGTGGTGGTAGAACCGGCAGCTACCCACTACTACCAGCCGCTCTGGACTCTTGTCGGAGCGGGAGTTTTTGATAAAACCGAAAGCGCCCGCGCGGAGAAAGGCTTGATTCCTGATGGCGTTGAGTGGCTGGAAGATTCTGTCGAAAAGATAGACCCCGATAAGATGGAGATTATCACCCGGGGAGGAAAAACCCTCTCTTATACGGTTCTGGTGATATCGACCGGTCTCAAGATTCTCTGGGACGGAGTAAAAGGTCTTGCCGAAACCATTGGCAGAAACGGGGTCTGCAGCAACTATAGCATCGACTATGTCGCTTATACCTGGGACTGCATCAGGGATTTCAAAGGCGGGACCGCTATTTTTACCCATCCCAACACACCTATTAAGTGTGGTGGTGCTCCCCAGAAGATCGCTTACCTGGCGGAAGACTACTTCACCATAAATGGTGTCAGAGAGAAATCCAGGGTTGTATTTGCTTCTGCCCAGGGCTCCATATTCAGTGTTGCGAAGTATGCTCGCTCTCTAGAGCAAGTGATCGAAAGAAAAAAAATTGATGCTCTATTTCAGCACAACCTGGTCGAGATAATCGCCGACAAGAAAGAAGCGGTGTTTCAGCGCCTGGACAATGGAGAAGAGGTGAGGATGCAGTATGACATGCTGCATGTGACGCCACCGATGGGACCACCGGATTTCATCAAAGAGAGTGGTCTTGGTGATCAAGCCGGATGGGTCGATGTGGACAATCATACCCTACAGCACAATCAATACAAAAACATATTCTCCCTGGGAGATTCGGCCGGTCTGCCGACCTCCAAGACTGCCGCAGCGATTCGAAAGCAGGCACCGGTGGCGGTAGCGAATATTCTCGCTTATATGGGCGGTGAAACGCCGCAGGCTTCCTATGACGGCTACACTTCCTGTCCGCTGGTCACCGGCTATAAAAACCTTATCCTTGCCGAGTTCGATTACGCGCTCAATCCGCAAGAGAGCTTTCCCTTTGATCAAAGCAAAGAGCGATACAGCATGTACCTCTTCAAGAAGTATGTCATCCCCGTGCTTTACTGGGAAGGCATGCTGAAAGGAAGAGCGTGAAGATGCAACATAATACAAGAGGTTCTGTAGAAAGGATGAAATCAATGGAAGACCTGTTCTTATTCGCAGGCATAATCGCCCTCTATTTTGCGCTACAGCTCTGGATTCTACCCAAGCTGGGCATCCCCACATGAATGTCCCGAAGCTGCTCGGTCGAGCAGAAACATGAGCTCAAACAAGAGAAGAACAAAACCCGTAACAAGGTCTAATAAGCTCTTAATACATGAGAGTCTCATTTAGAATATGATTTCCAGCTGTCCACAGACAGGATCCGGATAGCTAGTCAATGAATTCAAATCTCACACCAGGCCTTAACCAGACCATTCAAATAGCGCAGCAGCAGCTTCAGGCAGGCAATGTCGAATATGCCTCCCAGATTCTGGAAAAGCTGATTGCCAAAAACCCCGACAACGTGGATGCCATTCATCTGATGTCCATGATCGAGTATATGCGCGGCAATATGGAGAAGGCCATAGAGCATTGCAACCATGTACTCGAGATGGTTCCTGATAGCGTGCCGGTTTTGAATAATCTTGGCAACTTTCTCAAAGTATGCGATGACCTGCAACAAGCCCGAGAGATATACCAGAGAGTGCTTACCGTAGACCCGGCATGTTTTCCCGCCCAGTACAACCTGGGCAATGTGGAAGCTTCTTTAGATCGTCCGGAGGAGGCGTTAAAAGCCTATAGAAAAGCGATCGCTCTAAATGACGGCTACGCCGACTGCCACTATAACCTGGGTATGACTCTGAGCCGCCTCGAGAACCACGAAGAGGCTCTCGAAGCCTATTGCAAGGCCGCCGAGATAGACCCGGCCCATGCCGACGCTCTCACCCAGAAAGGTACGACGCTCTACCGCCTGGGCCGTCTCGAAGAAGCGGTGGCAGCCTACAGAGAAGCTATCCTTGCCGAGCCCGGCAATCACGAAGCCCAGAAAAACCTGGATGTGGTTTTGCATAGGAAAAGCGTGCTTGATCAAGAACAGGGTATAACAGGATAGATTCCACATTTATTCGACCAGATTTGAGCCGGAGAAGCGTGCCGATGTTTTCTAGAAAGCTGAGCCTCGTTCTGCTTGTTGCCGCCAGTCAGTTTCTATATTGTCCGCCCTGCCAGGCAGCTAACTATGCAAAAGCCAAGACCTTATACGCCCAGAAGAAATATCGGGAAGCGGTTGTGGAATTTCAAGATTGCAAAAAGTCCTGGCCCAATAATACCCTGGTTCGTTATTTTCTTGCCCTCAGTGCCCAGCAAATGGGTGACTTGAACACCGCCAGAGAAGAGTATCAGTGGGTAGCCAATAATGGCGATATGGCTTTCCGAGCCCGGGCCAAGCAGGGTTATGACCAGTTATCCAGGCTTAAGACCCAGTCTGTCAGTGGTTCCTCGACTGCAAGCCCTGCTTCTTCGGCATCGGCATCCGGTGCGAACACCAGAGAGAAAGTGAGCACCATTCTCGAGTTCTATACAGATACGTGAAGACCCTGCAAAACATTTGCTCCCGTGTTTGAAGCAACAAGCCGAAAGTTCCGAGACATAAACTTCAAGAAGATTGACGGTCATAATCCCTCAAATCAGGGACTGATGCGAAAGTATGGCATCGACGGCTATCCGAAAGTGGTCTTTCTATCCCGAAACGACAAGATGATCTACAGCGGCTTTGTGAACAGCGACCCAGCATCTTTTGAAGAGTTGATCAACCGCTTCCGCTAGTGCATCAGATTGTGAATTTCTGTATGGATTGGTTCTTGTTGGCGCCGATAATTGCCGTGCTGGGGTACATAGAACTCAGTTCATAAGAGATAGAGCGGTGGCTAGCGCATATGGATATGTACCTTCCAGGCTTCAATGGCTGGAGCGACGATGATCTGCTCAAGAGACGCGAGCAGTTGCCTTATTTTAGAAGCATGGTTCTGAACGGATCTAAGATAACCGATCAGGGTCTCAATCTCTTGAAGGATTGTCGCAAGATTAGAGAATTGCATCTTATCGGCACCAACGTAACCAACAAAGGGCTCGACTGTGTTTCTGAGCTGACCAGTCTTGATTGGCTGGTGGTGGAAGAGGGGTTCGTAACCGATAGCGGTATCAAAAAATTATCCAGTCTGGCCGGATTGAAATCGCTGCAGCTCGTCAACACCATGGTCTCTGAGGAGGGGCTCGAAGTAATAAAGCATTATCCCGAACTGAGCTATCTCGAGGCGGTAAGCTACCATCTCGGCGGCTCTACCGTTGCCACCATCGCCGGTCAACCGGCTTTAAACTCTGTTCGGATTACCTCTGAAGCGATAGATGATGATGAGTTCATGGAATTCGCATCCTCAAAGAGCCTGCGCAGCCTGACCTTCAACTTCCCCCGGGTTTCCCGGCGGGCGGCAGAGGAGCTCAAAGAGAAGATGCCGCACTGTCTGATTCAGGCTCTATCTCACTTTGCACATGCGGCAAACCTGGCGCTGAAGCCTCTTCTAATGGAAGCTTTTGCCTTCTACGACGAAGGCAGGTACACCTGGACCATGAATGTCCTGAACGACGCGGCTCAGATAAATCCGTATCATCCGTCTTTGAACGGATTGAAAGCTTTCGCCCATTTCAAAATGGGCTCTTTCGAAGGTTTCAGAGCAGGCATGGCAGCGGTTCTCGAAGAGGCGGTATCGGCAGAGAATAAACATCTGACCGACTTTGCCCGGTATTATCTGAGCCTGGATAATTTCACGGATCTGACCCTGGTGGTCGCCAGGGAGAATCCGGTACTGTATCTGAAATCACTTCTGGATAGCGGCTATAAACAGGAAAAACCTGTGCAGAAATTGAATCTCATCCTCAATCCTTATTACATCTATGGCGGCAGGCAGCTGATAATGCCGACCTCTATCCAGATGCCTAAAACGCCTGTTGGAATGGCAAGGCTGACTGAATACATCGCCGAAGTCAATAAGATGCAAGCCGAAGGTGCTTTCAACGACTATATCAAGCAGCCTCGCCCCGAGCTTATTTTACTGGAGCGAATGCGACGACATTACGAAAACGATCTGCCCTGGAGCTGGTAGTCGGAGAAATTCGAAATCAGAAGCTCTTTCTCTTTGCGAGAGAGTTTCTTCAAGGCGTATTCATAGCTCATCGCTTCCGGTTTGGTTTCAAAAGCCTTGAAATAAACTAGTTGCACCGGTCCCCGCGCCCGGGTATATTTGGCACCACGTCCCTGGTTGTGGGTCGCGAGCCGTGCTTCTAGATCCTTTGTCCAGCCCGTGTAGAATGAGCCGTCTCGACATCGGACTATATACGTATAACAATTGAAGCAGTCTTTATTCATGATTCTTTCAGTCTATAATAACAATGATTGAAAGCATTGCAAGTTTCAGGTGAGAGTCGGCTTTTGAAGGTATTATTCGTCTGTCTGGGAAATATATGTCGCTCCCCCATGGCCAGGGTGATTCTGGAGAGGCTCTATGCCGACAGTGGCGTGGATGGTACCATCGACTCTTGCGCCGTGACCGATTGGAATGTCGGCAGACCGGCCGACGAGAGAGCCCGTATTGTATGCCGGGAGAACGGACTCGACCTCGGCAGCCACAGAGCTAGACAGATAGAAAGATCTGATTTTTACAATTTCGATCTGATTGTGGTAATGGACCGGGGCAATGAACAGGCGATTAAAAAGTTGCGTCCGGAAGACGCCAGAGCAAAAGTTGTGAAAGTCGCCGAATTCGAAAAGAACAACTCGAGATCCTTATCAGACCTGGAAGATCCCTATCACGGCGATATGAACACCTTTCGTTCTACCTTCAGAAGATTGCATCAGCTGCTCAGTCGCTTCGTCGAAGAGTTGAGTAAAAAGTAAATCGGCTTCGTGATCTCAGAATTTTATATACTTGGCTCGATAGCCCCGGGCTTCCGCATCGAGAGCAGCCGCTCTTTTGGCTTGACCATTCTTCTTGAGAAAGCGCGCGTACTGTTCCAGCCGTTTGACCAGATCCTGGGAGAGATTGCCGGGTCTTTTCCGCTGCGCCGCCAGTGCTTCTCCATACAGTCGATCTGCTTCCTTGACCTTGCCTTTTCTCTCCATCGTCGCCGCATCGGCAGCCAGTATGCTGACCACGAGGTTGGTGTCATTGAGTCTTCTTGCCTCTTGCAAAGATTTGCGTTTAAACCGGTCGGCATCGGCATATTGATGTCTTTCGCGGTAGATATTGGAAAGTGAATAATAAAGCAGGGCATCGGCTCTATCTGGTTCACTTTTACGCCAGATCTCGAGTGTTCTTTTATAGACTCGGTCGGCATCATTCTTCTGACCCAGATCGCTGAGAGCAAAATGTATGTTCAGAAGCATATTCATCTTACCGGTCAGCCCTTTGGCATCAATTTTGGAGGCAAGCTTCAAAGCTTCGTCGATATACTTGTTAGCTTCGACAAAATCTCTTTCACCCAGATAATGATTGATCAACTTAATCAGTACAATAAATGTCTTGTTGTGGACACCGGTATGGGAAGATTCTTGCAGATCGAGAATCAGCTTCAACCTGTCGGCATAATCCTTGTCTTTGGAGTCGGTTTGATCAAGCAATAGTTCGGCATTGTCATCCAACAGCACCAGAAGCTCGGAATACTCCCGAGAATCGACCTCGCTCACTTTGAGAACAGCAAGGGAAGACTTTAGCAATGGAATGGCGGCTTCGACATGTCCCTGTCCGAGATAGATCCTGGCCAATCTCGCCTTGATATCGGCGGCGGTGAGCTCTTTCCCTTTCTTGTTTTCGATGACCGCCAGTGCACCGGTAAATTTCTGCTCTGCCTGGGCTGCATCACCGGAGAACGCCAGGAGTTTAGCGTTGGCATAATCTTCCTGCCAGCTCTCTTTGCTCTTCGGTTGCTCACTCTGAGAGGAGCCGGCGGAATCGCCGGAATAGCCGCAAGATTGAAGCAGCACCAGGACAAAAATGAGAAGCGCCAGTTTCGACATCAGTCGCCGTCTCCGGCTCGCTTCACTTTCTTGTTCTCTTTGCCTTGTTTGCGTTCTTTTTCTTTCTCTATCCTTTTCTTTCGCTTAGCTTCCTGCTTGAGGGCATACTCGCGATCTTCTACCGCTTTTTGAGCCGCCGCTTTTTCTTTGCGCTCCCTTTCAAGATAATAGTCATAGTTGCCTTCATAAATGCGAATGGCGGAATCTTCTATGACCGCAATCTTATTGGCGGTCTTAGAAATGAAATATCTATCGTGAGAGACCAGAAGCATGGCGCCTTCGTAGGCCTGAATAGCTTTTTCGATGGTCTCTTTGGCTGGGATATCTAGATGATTGGTGGGCTCATCCAATAAAATGAAGTTGGCTTTCGATGTAAGCAATTTGGCAAGCGCCAGCCTGGCCTTCTCGCCACCGCTGAGGGTGCCTACGGTTTTGAAGACCGAATCGCCAGAAAAGAGAAACTGACCCAACAATGACCTTATCTGGGTATCGGTCCAGTGGGCTACTTCGTCGCCGATGGTGTCGAGAACGGTCTTGTCTTTGCCCAGGGCCTCGGCCTGATTCTGCTCGAAATAAGCCATATGGATATTGTGCTCACCCAGCTTGATTTTGCCGTCTAGGGGCGTCTCCATACCGGCGATTAAACGAAGCAAAGTCGATTTGCCCACACCGTTCGGTCCTAAGATAGCGATTTTATCACCGCGACTGACTTCGAGACTGGCATCGAGAAAGAGAATATTGTCATCATAAGAATGAGTCAGGTTCTTTATTTCAAGCACCTCTTTGCCCGAGCGAACAGACTCGGGAAATTGGAATTTCACCGCTCTCAATTCGGATTCGGGCGCTTCCAGCTTTTCTATTTTATCAAGCTGTTTCTCCCTGCTCTTAGCCTGGGTAGAGCGGGTGGCACTGGCGCGAAATCTATCGATAAAAACCTGCTGGCGGGCAAGCTCGTTCTGCTGTCTTTCGAAGGCGGCTTGCTGACTGATGCGCTCTTCTTCTTTCTGTTCTCTATAGAGACTGTAGTTTCCTTTGAAAGTCCTGGTCTTGCCCCGCTCTATCTCGACAATCTTGGTGGTGAGCTGATCTAAAAAACGTCTGTCGTGAGAGACAATCACCATAGGAATAGTCTTCTCTTTTAGAAAGGCTTCCAGCCATTCTATGGTCTCCAGATCGATGTGGTTGGTAGGCTCATCTAACAAGAGCAGCTCAGGCTCGCGCAGCATTATCTTGCCGAAGCCGATTCGCATCTGCCAGCCGCCACTCAAAGAGGAAACCGGGCGATCACCATCTTCGGTGGCAAAGCCTATCTCGGGCAGAATCTTGTCCACTTTTCGCTCCAGACCATAGCCGTCAATCGCCTCGAATTCGCGATGCAGTCTGTCTAGAGCACGAACAGCCCGGTCGAGGTCCTCTCCTGAGCTGTTTTCCAGTCTCTTCTCCACTGCCGCGAGTTCCTGTTTTATTTTATGCGCTTCGCTGAAAGCGGCTAGAAGCTCTTCGCGTATGGAGTTCTCCGGATTGATGTCGAACTCCTGGCTCAAGTAGCCTATCTTATGACCGGCAGGCTTGGTGACTTCCCCGGAAGAGGGCTCCACTTCTCCCAGGATGATCTTGAACTGGGTGGTTTTGCCGCTACCGTTCACCCCGACAAGACCGACTCTTTCACCGGGGGAGACTTCCCAAGTCGCGTCTTTCAGCACTTCTGCGTGCTGGTATATTTTGGTTACTCGGGTAAGACGAAGCATAGCCTTTTAAGGATATCGATTCCGAAAACATAAGAGTACTCTATCTCGACGGGATTCTACCCGCCTGTAAACTTAATTCCGTTATAGATCCTTTATAGATTCACCAGGCATAGAGCCGAAAGAACTTCCAGATAAGCTCTCCGGCATTAATATCCTGACAGCTTTTGACCTTGGCGCCAGGAAGGCTGAGAGCGCCTGGCCAGCTATGCACTCCGCCCTCGATTTTATAGACTGTTACGGCATTGCCCCGACTGCCATATTCGAAACGACGCACCCGCATACCGTCTTCACGGTTCGTATCGGGCATCAGGCTCTCCTGTCCGGAGCCTGAGCTACGATTTCTCTTTGTCCAGTAAGCAATCATATCGTCGGCGCTCATCCAGCCTCCGTACCGGGCCAGCTTATAGAAATTGGGATCGATCCCGTCTAGACCGAGCTTATCCGCATAGCGTCCCAGGTTGCGATTTTTACCGTCGCTCCAGTTGACTAGCGGGTCTTCGGTGCCCAGAAAGAACACCGCCGGTACGGCCCTTGCGTTTGCCGGATCTGACAAAGCCTGACTCATAGCCGTTGACGCCACCACAGCGATGCCGGCAATGCGATTATCGAGACGGGAAGCGAGCAGTTGCACGAAATAGCCGCCATTGCTCAGTCCCACAGCAAATATGTGGCGATTGTCTATGTTGATGCGCTGGCCGAGCTTCTTAAGAACAGTCTCGACATACTTAACATCGTCGACACCCTGGCTGTTGTTCATGCCATCGTTCCATTTGCTTCCCAAAGACTGACAATAGACCACCACAAAATTGTTTCTTCTTGCAATGCCGTTGAAGCCGGTTATGGCAGGCATGGATTCGGCGCTCATTCGAAGCCCGTGAAAGACCAGCATCACCGCGGTGGCACTGGCAGGCGAATAGGTATCGGGCACGAAAACATAGAACTTTCGATTGAGACCATCCACAGCCACCGTATCCGTATAGTGATAAGAGCGCTTTGCAGATGCGGCACCGGTTTTGATATTGGTACTGTTAGAGGTGGCAGCGGTCGGCACCACTCGAGCAGCCGGACGCCGGTAATAGACCCGAGATGAGCCCTGCTGCCTGCTATGATCTGCATCGACGTCGACCTCGACAGCCTGACGGCTGCCTTCCCGAAACACATAGCGCTTCTCTGCCTTCGCGCTCGGGCTCGAAAAAAATATAGCCACTAGAACAAAGAAGACCAGATAAGCAAAATGCAAACGGGTCATAGCTTTATTTGAGCCTTTGCATCAGTCTATCCATATCCTCTTTGCTCAATTTGCTCGGGTCGAATCCGGCCGGTATCTTATTTTTGACCGAATCGGGTAGATCCCCTCCGAACCATTTGTCTTTGAGCTTGTCGATTACCTCTCCTTGACCTCGACCACGCAGCTGATTGAGCAAATCTTGCTTACCGGAAGCGGATTTCCCCGGTGGTCTTCCCCCCATCTGAGAAGGCGGTGGAGAGCTGGCGGCAATAGGCGGAGGCAATTTCTGGGTTTTCAATACTCGACCGCGTTTGAGCTGTTCATCGAGACTGGCATTGATAGAGCTCAATCTCGGAGCGATAACCGAGGGGTCTGCCCCTTTTTCAGCCAGAGACTCCAGATATTTGAAAGCGGTCAGATAGTTTTTGACTCCGACACCGGCATCTTCTGCCGCCAGGATTTTCTTGAGCAGGGCCCCCCTTTCGGCTTCGAGAGCGCCGGGGGCGAGCTTTATCTCTTCTCTGACCTGGAACATACTCTCGGCAGGGTCTTTTACGGACTCTAGGCTCTCGCTTCGGGCAGCCGGAGCCAAGACCGCAATAAGCGTCACAGCCGATATCGAGAGCGAAAAATAGAAGAATCTGATCATTTTTCTATTTTAACAGCAAGTCCAAGCCTAAGTAGCAGTGTCAGGTCGTCGGCGCCGGAAAACATCGGTCTTCAAAGAGGAGACCCGGTCTAAAAAAAGAATGCCATCAAGATGGTCTATTTCATGCAGCAGAGCCCGGGCATCGAATCCGGAAGCTTCCACCGTGATGCTCTCTCCGGATGCGTCATAGCCTTCAATAACCACTTTTTTGGCCCGACGCACCGTGGCGATTAGTTCAGGCAGGCTCAAGCAGCCTTCTTTCGCCACTGATTTGCCGGATTGACTTACGACCACCGGATTGATCAATATGACCAAGCCCAACTTAGACTCGAGCCTGGGGTTGCGCGAGACATCGACCACGATGATGCGCTGATGAATATTAGCCTGGGGAGCGGCTATGCCTATGCAACCCGCCGAAGAGTTCATGGTCTCTACAAGATCGTCGACGATATTGCGGACATCCTCAGAGCCAGGCTGCGCATCGACAGATATCTGCTTCAAACGGGGATCGGGATAGGTCAATACTTCGAGGACAGCCATCAGAGATCAGATTTCCATGTATTCCACCGGCTGCACACTCAAATCCACTCCCAGATCCGAGGCCTTGTCGCCGAGAACCTTCTTCAATTCTGCTTCGGTCATGGAAGCAGGCAGAGTCACTTCCAGCACCATCATGAAAATCGGCTTGGCGCCGCCGGTTTTCTTGGTCTCCACATCGGTGAGATTGACTTTTAAAGAAGCGAGCAGTTCGGTTATACCGTATACGATACCAGGTTTGTCGGCACCATAGACAGAGATTATACAAGCTTCGCCCTGGATGTCTTCTTCGGCTTCAGACTCGCGAAGCTCTTCTTCGGTCAGCTCCCGGACATAGACATTCATGTCCAGTTTCTCTCTGATACCATCGAGCTTGCCGTGCAAACTCTCAAGTGACTCTCCTTCGGGCAGCTGTGCCATCAAAATAACGGCGAACTCGCCCCTGAGAAGCGTCATGGATGAATCGAGCAGGTTACAGCCCATGACATACAAGATCCGAGACAATTCGGCTACGATTCCGACCCGGTCCCTGCCGACACCGGTGATCACCACATTCTTCGAAGCACCCATCAAATAGAAATCCTTACTGCGTCTACTTCGATAGAGGAGGCATGATCACATTGTCGATGACATGCACCACACCGTTGGAACACGGAACATCGGCGGTGGACATCAAGGCATCGTCGAGGTAGATACTGCCTTTTCTGTCGGAGATTTTTACCGAATGTCCCTCAAAGGTCTTGAGTGAGGTTTTCTTTCTCAAGTCAGCCAGGCTGTATTTACCCTGAACCATATGATAAGAGAGAACCTGTTTGAGCTTCTTCTTATTGGCGAAAAGTTTTTGCAGATCATCCTGGGGGATTTTCTTGAACGCCTTGTCCGAAGGAGCGAACAATGTCCAGGGACCTTTGCCCTTCAGGGTATCATCCAGATCATAAGCTTGGTCCAGACCTTCTAGCATGGTCTGGAAACGTGTCACTTCGTTGTCTTGCAAGGTGTTGATAACGTCTTTGGGACGTCTTTCGAAACCCTCTTTAAACTCGAATCGTTTGGTTTCGTTACTGGCGATTTTTATCGGCTCGGCGCTTGTCGATGAGGCTAAGACAACCGTGGCTCCGAGGGCAAAGAGAGCGGTCTTGATAAATTCTTGCATGGGAACTCCTTCTTAGTTCAAAGCTGCCGCAGCAAATCATAGCACTGCTTGGTAAACTATATGCCTTTCCTATTTAAGCGGGTAATTTTGAAACCTAGGCTATCATTCTGGCAGATCTGGAACATGAATTTCGGTTTTCTCGGGATTCAGTTCGGCTGGGGTTTGCAGCTGGCCAACATGAGCGCCATCTATTCCAAGCTCGGAGCCGAACCCGATAAGATCCCGATACTCTGGCTGGCCGGTCCTATCACCGGTCTGTTGGTACAGCCTGTGATAGGCGCCATGAGCGACCGGACCTGGACGAAGCTGGGCAGAAGACGTCCATATTTCCTGGTCGGTGCGATATTGGCAAGCATCGCCCTCTTTGTAATGCCGGATTCTCCCTATCTCTGGGCAGCTGCAAGCCTTCTCTGGGTCCTCGATGCCAGTATTAACATTAGCATGGAGCCATTTCGCGCTTTCGTAGCCGACAAGCTCAACGAAGAGCAGAGAACCACCGGTTTTATCATGCAGAGCTTTTTCATCGGTATCGGAGCCACCCTGGCCAATGCCCTGCCTATAATCTTTCGAGAGCTGGGAGTTACAGGAGTGGCCCCCAACGGCATTCCACTTACTGTCCAATACTCTTTCAAGATCGGCGCCCTGGTTTTTCTGCTATGTGTTCTCTGGACAGTTTTTACCTCCCGGGAATATCCGCCGGAGGATATGGATGCCTTCAAAGAGAAAAGCAATATCGGTGCAATCGGTCTTGTAAAGGCGATGCTTCTGGAGATTGGCGAAGCTTTGAAAGAGATGCCCACGACCATGAAACAGCTTGCCCTGGTTCAGATAGCGACCTGGTTCGGACTGTTTTGCATGTGGCTCTACTTCGGTCTCACGACCGCGTATCATATCTTTGGCGCCACAGACCCCCACTCCGCCAGTTTCGACAAAGGCACCGAATGGGGTGGTTGGTGCTTTGCCATCTATTCTTTTGTCTGTTTTATCATCGCTTTCCTGCTTCCGAAAGTAGCCGATGCCATAGGCAGAAAGTTGCTCCACGCCATCTGTCTGGTCTTCGGCGGACTTTCTCTCCTGTCTATATATTTCATCCACGATCCCAACACGCTTCAATTCACGATGATCGGTGTCGGCATCGCCTGGGCATCTATCCTTTCTATGCCCTATGCCATTCTGGCCAGTGCCATTCCAGTAGAGCGCACAGGGGTCTATATGGGTGTCTTCAATCTATTTATTGTTCTGCCGGAAGTGGTCGCTTCGGTCTTTCTTCAGCCCCTGGTAAAGAATCTGTTCGGTAACCAGCCTCTATATGTGGTGATGATGGGAGGCGCCTCGCTTCTTTTGGCGGCACTGTTGATGCGCTTCGTCGATGACCCGAGAGCTAGCTCTTCGTCCAGGGAAGAGTCGCTCTGACAAACGGTTTTCAATAAAGTATGATCTGGACTCCGATTCATTTCAATTGAGGGAAGCATTTCTTTGTGAGCCTATCAACCCTTGTAATCTCAGAAGTACCGGCGATGACGGCACAGCTGGAGAGCCTTATCGGCGACAACGCCGATCTGGATCTGACCGCGACCTGTCCCCGGGGCTCTGCCCAGGAGAATATTGAGAACGCCAATCCAAGAGTGATCTGGATCGCTCTATCTCCGGAGCCTGAGCAGGCTCTTGCTCTGCTCGGCTCTTTGAAAGAACGCTACGGCGACAAACATTTTCTGGTAAGCAACGAGACCCTGGAAGCCGATCTGGTTAAAAGGTCCATGCAACTCGGTGCTATGGACTTTCTCGACGCCGGCACCTGGTCCAATCAGTTGGCCGATGTGACATCTCGGGTGCGATTGAAAGAGGAAGAGGTCCGCAAAGCGCTGGAAAAAGACGAGCAGATCAAAGAGATGCTGGCTGCCGAAGCCCGACGCAATCCCAGAACCACCAACCCTGGACTGCAGAGCATTCGACGCAAAACCGGAGAGCTGGCTCCTGGTGCCACATCTCAAAGCGGCGTCACCCTGGGTGTCATCATTCTCCTGCTTCTATTGATTGCTCTGGGCTTCATGTTGATGCCGCGCTAGAGCTTTTATTCGGCATCTATCTGGTTTTTAGATTTTTTTCGATAACCGGGCTGATTTTATCCAGCAGTTTGAATCCGCCCTGGTAGCTCATATGGGCGGTGTCCCAGAAGTCATTGTTGTCGAAATCTTCGTCCGCGCCATGATCAGCGAAGATCGCTCCATTTTCTCTGGTCAGTCGGGAGACCTCGTCGGAAAACTCTTTGTAGAACCCGGCAGGCATAAGATCACGATTGTCTTTGGTGAGAGGCATGTTCACAATCAACACTTTCATCTCACGATCCCTGGCCAGTTTCAGCAATCTCTCCATGAAGCCCATCTGAATGCGTAGTTTATCCATCGAGATATTTTTGTAGCGGTTCTTATATTCCTGGGTGCTGTGCTCCCAGATCTCTTTGCGACCACCGGTGAATTTGAACCCACCTCCATCTTTCTCGAAACCGGGCTTCTTAACAGGAGCCTCGGTGGGATTGATCAAAAGAGCGAGCTTGTCCGCCCCTTTGTTGACCTCTTTCTGAATATGCCAGCGTCTGCCATAGAGAAAGACACTCTTGGAGAAAATGAAATCAGCCTTGTCTTGAAACGTCGGAAGATAGATATCGGAATAGTCGTTGAAGTTATTGAGGGTGACCAGACGCTGAAAAGAGATGGTATTCATCGGGCTGGATAGCTCAGCGTCGCAGAAATCCCGGGGCGCTATCCCCCAGAGGACGAGTCCGGGCTTCTTTTCGCCCTTCAGAAATTCATTGGCGTAGATATAAGAGTCGGATGCCATCTGACCGAAAATCGCCCAGCTGAAAACCGTGGCTTTCTCGCCTCGGTCCCTGGTCAGCCTGTTTTCCAGGGCTTTTGAGCGATGATGATGAAAAAGATCGCCGATACTCTGATCCTCTTTAAAGTCCATGGACCAGAAGGGATACATTATTAAAGAGGAGCCCAGTAAGACCACATCGGGCTTCTCTTTCAGGTTCTTATAGTCGTTGTAAGCCAGATCGATAGAGCCGGTTCCGTTCCAGAGGTCATCCCCATAGGTTTTCACCGGACCGAAGATGGCGAAGAGAACCAGATTGGTCATGACAAAGAGACCGAAGGCGATCACGGTCGAAGCGATACGCTTTTTACCATCTGATTTGCCTGCAGGAGCCACAGTCTCTTTGACCGGAACTGCGCTCTTTTGCCGGATGGGCTCTTCTTGAATAGTCGGCACGACTGAAAGATGTCCTCGAACTTCAAAATACTCTTGACTATTTTACGGGGCCTCGTGCTCCGGGCCTTTAATAATTATCGATATAAAGGAGCTTTTAGGTTTTCAACAAGAACTCGAGCCCCAATAGCAGGCTCCTTTGGGCTCCGAAGCGCAATATTAAAATACGCTTCTCATTGCTCAGGATGAAGCATATGCATCGAATATGCAATACCTGACTCAGACCACGAACATCTGCCTGGTGACGGTAAAAGCTTCTCCGAAGAAGCGCGAGGCATCCATAATCATAACGATATGCTTGTCGCTGTTGGTCTTCTGCGAGACTATGATCTTCGAATCGGAGCCGGGGTCGGCTTCTTGAATGAGGCTATTGATAGCGTCAGCCAGTTCGAAGGGGGTGTGGACACCCTCTTTGACCAGGTGCTGATACTTACTGCGGAACTCCTCGAAAAGACCCGATTTCAACAGGTCTACCAGCTCTCTGGCGCTGATTTGTATCTCGATCACGAAAATCATCCCTACTTGGAAAGAGCCGCTCAGGCTGCCTCTATTCTACCCGATTGAACCGGCAAGAGACATGCTTTGCCTATTTCACCGGAGCGGTCTGGACTTTGCTGTATTCTATACTAGACCGCTTGTTGGCGATGTACCATTCGACAAACTCAGCCACGCCCTTATCCAGGCTGGTGCCCGGCTCATAGCCGATTAACCGGCGCGCTTTTTCGATGTTGGCGAAGGTGTTGGGAACATCGCCTTTGGGCATCGGTTTGCGATTGATAACGGCTTTCTTGCCCAGACTTTTTTCTATACACTCGATCATCTCACATAGCAAAACTGGCTCGCTGCGCCCCAGATTGAGAATCTCGAATCCGGGTTTCTTTAGTTCGAGAACGCCTGTGATACCATCCACGATATCACCTACATATGTATAATCACGTTGACTCTTGCCGTCGCCATACATATCTATCGGCTTGTCTTCGTCTATCAAACGGCAAAACTTATGAATAGCCAGATCCGGTCTCTGGCGAGGGCCGAAAACAGTAAAGAAGCGCAAGCAAACTATATCGAGCCCGGTGGCGACATGCTGACTGTGGCAGATCATCTCGCCGGACATTTTGGTGGCGGCATAGGGCGAGATGGGACGGTCGGTTCGATCGCTCTCTCTAAAACTGTCCGAACCCGGCTCTCTTGAGCCGTAAACCGAACTGGAAGAGGCGAATACGAAAAGGGGCATCCGCTCTTCTTTGGCGCAGGCAGCATCGAGCAAGTTCTGAGTGCCGCGCAGATTGACGTCCACGTATAAAGAGGGATTTTCCAGAGAAGGCCTCACTCCGGCCATGGCGGCCAGATGCACCACCGCATCATACGGTCCCCGAGCGAAGGTCTCTTCGACGTTCTCTTTAGAGCGTATATCGCCTTCCACCACCTGCAATCTGTCGGAGTTGCCGAGTTCTTTCAGGCTCTCGATATTGGCTCTTTTGATGGCAGGATCATAGAAATCGTTGAAATTATCGATAACCACCACTTCGTTGTCTCGCGACAAGAGCCGCTCGACTAGATGGCTTCCTATGAAGCCTGCTCCACCTGTCACCAGTATTCGCTTGTTCTTCACGCTTTACTTCCTGTCCCTTACATAATCCAAGAGGATAAAACGGCCGCTTTCGGCCACTGTTTTAAAATCTTTGCTGGCCAGATAAATGTCTTTATGGCGATGTCGGCCAATTACATAGGCGGTTTCAACCTTTTTAAATCGCTCGAAAAGCCCTTCCAGCGTCTCTTCCATCTCGACTCTTCGAAGAGCGTAAAACGTAGCCGAGGGCTTTCTGAGATTACAAATATAGATATCCCGGTCCGAAAGGGCGGAATACTGAACGAAAGCTTGCAGCGGTCGCTCCCAGGAGTCGGCGAAAATACTCTGCAGGCCCGGTCCGAAATAGAGCGCTCCGGAAGCCAACATGACTACGAATACGATGATGGATGCAAATACTCTCTTATAGGCTGCCATCAAAAGCGGTATCAAGCCGGTTGCCACCATAAAAGTGATATAGCCGGGCAGATAAGAGATAAGCTCCGGAGGGCAGTCCCTGAGGCGCGCTTCGAGAATAGGAAGCAAAGCGAAACTACCGCAGGACACCAGGGTAAAACCGGCGAATCCAAGAGCAGCAGGCAGCCAGCGCTTGCTGTCACAGAGCCGCACTAGATAAACAGCCGTTACGATGGCCAGAAACGGAAACGCCGGTAACGTATAAGGCAAGAGCTTGGAGACACTGGCGCTGAAGAAGATCAAAATGGAGAGCGCAGCCACCGTGGCAAAAAGGGCCGCTCTTTGACCGTGATCGATAGAACGCAATCTGGCAAGCGGTCCACCTTCGTCATTGTTCGAGAAAGGCGCTTTCAAACTGGCGACCCAGGCAAAGGGCAAGACCAGTGTAAAGGGAAAGAAGCCGCCCCCCATGACGGCAAGGTGATACCACCAGGGATATTTGTGATCGACTACTCCGGTAAAGCGCTGGAGATTCTCCCGCATAATAAAGGACTGGAAATATTCTCCCTTTGTGACCCAGGTTTCAAGAGCGAACCAGGGCACAGCGATCAGTGCGATCAAAAGCAGTCCCAGAATCGGTTTGTAATAGGACCAGGCTTTTTTGACCTCGCCCATGACCAGGTGATAAGGGATCAAAACCAGGGCAGGCAGAACGATGGCCACCGGTCCTTTGGTCATGACGCCGCATCCGAGCAGGACATAGGCGCCCCACTTCCACCTTGACTCTCCGGTGGCAAATCCATAGAACAGCGCCATCATGGCACCGGATACGAAGAGGGCAAGCGGTATGTCGGTGATGGCGAGCCGCGATATAGCCAGATACATGGGAGAGAGGGTGAGAATGAAAGCGGCCAGTATGGCCGAGCGCCGATTGAAGAACTTCTCGGTGAACAGATAAGTGATACCAACAAGAACCGCTCCGCAGGCGGCGCTGAATGCCCGGGCGGCAAATTCGGACACACCAAAAGCTTTCATATAAGCGGCAATCGCCCAGATGAAGAGCGGCGGTTTGGTATAGCGAACCTCATAATTGAGATAGGTGGTCACATACTCGCCGGTCTCGAGCATCTCCCTGGCCGGTTCGGCATAAAGGGCCTCGTCCGGGCTGAAGATAGGCATATCGCCCAGATGGGAGAAGAACATGGTGCAGGCAGCTATAAATGAGATCGTGAAAAGAACCAGGCTGGTTCTATCCAGAGGCTTCGGTTTGAAAAATCCGCTGTCAGCCTTTTTTGTGGTTGGGACGACAGCCTTTTCGATCTCACCTTTAATTGCGACCACGACAGATCCTCATGAAAACGCCTGAATTGTCTTATTACCAGCAGGCAATATCAAGGTTTCACAGTTAATGAAGCAGTAAATTCACATATCCGAGCAAAAATGCGACGGAGATTAAGAAGCGTTCAGAAAGCAGAACACAGAAAAACTTTTCTAAATCTCTTCGTCCGGTGCCAGGGTGTTGAGTCGCTTCGAGACGGCGTAAATTCTCTTGCCCTGGGACTCGTGATAGGTCCGCATCAAAATCTCGGCAAGCAGCCCCATGAGAATGAACTGGAAGCCCAGAGAGAGGAACATAGCCACCAGAACCGGCAGCGGTGTCTCGATGAAGGATGTATGGTAGCCGAACTTGAGCACCACCATCCAGACGAATGCCATGCAGGCGATAGCGAGGGAGCCCATGCCGAAAGAGCCGAAAACATATATAGGCTTGGTGAAATAGGTAGACATGAATTTCACCGTCATCAGATCGAGCACGACCTTGAAAGTCCGGGAAATTCCGTATTTAGACTGTCCATACTGCCGGGCATAATGATTGACCGGGATCTCAGCCACCTTGGCGCCCAGCCACGTGGCATAAATAGGAACAAAGCGATGCATCTCGCCATAGAGACGAACATCTTTTATGACTTCACGCCGGTAGGCTTTTAAAGAACAGCCGTAGTCATGCAAAGGCACTTGCGAAATAATCGAGATGATTTTATTAGCGATCCAGGAAGGGAGCAATCGCGACGCAAAGGCATCCTTGCGGTCTTTACGCCAGCCGCTGACCACATCGTAACCCTCGTCCATCTTATCTAATAAGCGCTGGATATCTTCGGGGTCGTTCTGTAAATCGGCGTCCATGGGGATGATCACCTGGCCGCGAGCATGGTCGATACCGGCAGCCAGGGCAGCGGTCTGACCGAAGTTTTTGACGAATTTCACCACTTTGGCGCGATGGTCGAGATTGACCAGTTTCTGCAACTCTTCGAAAGAGGCATCGGTGGAGCCATCATCTATAAAGATGACCTCCCAGGTCCTGCCGCAGGCGGTAAGAGCAAGTAGCAGCTTTTCGTAAAGAAGTTCGATGTTGTCTTCTTCGTTATACACAGGGATGACCACCGACAACTCCGGCTTAGCCATTTGCCGGGTCATTTCCTTGTAGGTCCGCTCTTCTTTCTCCCAGTTGATACGGGCGTTCACGTCTATGGGTGGGGTGGTATTTTTATTCGTGTTCATAGGGCAATTATGACCCCAAAAGCCGAGATTTTTTTCGGTTCTTGAAATCTTTTCATCAACTCCTTGAGATTTGTTCATTCTTTTTTGTCGGGACAGACTCGATAATTAGCTGGAAGCCCTCAGGCGTTGAGAGAAAAATGTGCGGAATCGTCGGTTATCTGAACCTCGACAATAGTGCGGTCGAGCCCCGGGAGCCCTACTTAGATGAGATGATCAAAAGCATCCATCACAGGGGACCGGATGAAACCGGTCGAATTTTTGTCGGTCCGGCCGCCCTGGGCATGACCCGGCTTTCGATAATCGATTTAAAAACCGGGCAGCAGCCTATTTTCAACGAAGACAAAAGTATCTGTATCGTCTTCAACGGCGAGATCTATAACTTCCAGGAGCTGCGGGACAAAATGATCGAAGCCGGTCATCGCTTCGGCACCCATTCAGATACAGAAGCTATAGTTCATCTATACGAAGAATATGGTATAGACTGCCTGAAGCATATGGAAGGCATGTTCGCCTTTGCTATATGGGACAAGAACAAGGACCGTCTTTTTATCGCCCGGGACCGCATGGGAGAGAAGCCCCTGCACTGGGGTGTTTTTAATAACAAACTAATCTTCGGCTCCGAATTAAAAGGAATATTCGCCCATCCGGCCTCTTCCAAAGAGCTGAATACCGACTCCATGCGTCAGTATCTGAGCCTTGAATATGTCCCGGCACCAAATACCTTATTTAAAGGAATCCATAAACTGCTGCCGGCTCACTATATGCTGGTGGAAGCGGGCAGTATCAAAACAGCGCCCTACTGGCGACCGAGCGACAAAGCAGGCAAATATACCGAAGGCGAAGCCAAAGAGAAGCTGCATGCGCTTCTCGATGAATCGATTCGATTGAGGATGATCTCGGATGTGCCGCTTGGCGTATTTCTGAGCGGGGGCATAGATTCTTCTCTGATTACGGCGCTGGCTTCTCGCCATGTCAGCCACACTCTCAAAACCTTCTCTATAGGCTTTGCCGACCGCTCTTTCGACGAGTCGGACCATGCCCGCACAGTAGCCGAAGCTATAGGCACCGACCATAGTGTGCTCCGCTTCGATCCTCAGATAGCCTGCGCCACCATGCAGGAGCTCTGGCAATATTTAGACGAGCCCATCGCCGATGCCTCTATAGTACCTACCTTCCTGCTCTCGCGCATGACCAAGAAGTCGGTCACGGTCGCACTATCCGGAGAGGGTGGCGATGAGCTCTTTGGCGGATACCCGACCTATTACGCCCATCGGCTTGCCTCTTATTGGAATATGATCCCTTCACCGCTTCGCAAAGGCGTCTTCGAAAGACTGATAGAAAGCCTGCCTGTATCCCATAACAACCTCAGCTTCGATTATAAAGCGAAGCGCTTCATCGCGGGCAGTGCCCTGCCGGACCTGGCACGACAGTTGCGCTGGATGGGAGCCTTGCCCCTCTCCTACCAGAGCTCTCTTTTGAGAGAGGATATTTTAGAGAACTCGCAGCCGGTACATTCGGAGCTGGACCTCATTCCTCATATAGACCAGAACGAAATAGACCGATTCGCCAACGGCACCGTGCGTGATATCGCCGACAGAATCATGCGCCTCGACCAGCAAACTTATCTAGCCGATGACCTGCTTGTTAAGTCGGACAGGTCGACGATGGCGGCATCGCTGGAAGCCCGGCTGCCTTTCCTGGCATTTCCTCTAGTAGAATTCGCCCAGGAGCTTCCGGTTCAACACAAGGTCAAAGGCAAAGGCACCAAACTTGTGCTGCGCTCCCTGGCAGAAGATTATCTGCCCGCCGACATAGTCCGCCGCCCCAAGAAAGGCTTCGGAATACCGGTGGCAAAATGGCTCAAGTCCGATTTCAAGCATTATGTAGACCATCTGCTCTGTGAAGACTTTATAGAAAAACAGGCGCTCTTCAACTGGTCTTCCGTAGAGGCTCTCTTGAACGAGCACAATCAGAACCGGGTGGATCGCAGAAAAGAGCTCTGGACACTTCTGATGTTCCAGTGGTGGTGGGCTAAATTCTTTGACACTACCGGCGATATCGAGAGCCCAATCAAAGCCTCGGCTGACAAGTCTGTGGACGACTATATCCTGGAAGCGGCGGGAAGATAGAAGGCTAATTCTATATAAGCCTTTTTATTTGCCTTTTTTGTTGATCGCATCTACCGTGGTAAGGTCGCGATAGGATAGCACCTGACCCATCATCAAAGCGCTGCGCGCTCTTTTGCCCCGGGCTTGCTTGACAGAACTGACCGCATCCCTGGGAACCTCCCCTACCTTCATGTTCCGCTTGACCAGATCCGAGGATGATATCGCCTTACCGGCTGGGATGCTCTTGCTCAAATAAAGCACCGTCACCGGCTGTTCTTGATTGGCGGAGTCCAACTGCTTTTGGCGAAATGCGAGTATGGATTGCAATTCCGGCATCGGCGGATACATTCGAGGCGGAGCATGGGAGACATGATGCTGAGATAGAAGCTCTCCCCGTTTAATATTGAATCTACAATACTGACCAGAGATCAAAGGAATCGAATTGACATAGTCCACCGGGACATACTGGCGTTTAACGGTGGTCAGATATTTGGCAGAAAATTTGGTGCCAGAAGGAATATCGTACTGTGCGACCACCGCGGTCTTCGTTCCGGCTGCCTGGGCAGAAGGCACTATCCCCGTCACTAAAAGGGCAGAGAAGACAATAAGCGACTTACGCATTGGACACCGACTCCAGTTCCGGGACTTCAACAACAACGACACTGACATCACAAAAGACTCTTTTGATTCTATCAAATCAAATATTTCTCTAACCTACTTTATCTACTTCTTGTTCTTGAGTCTTGCCCAGAAACTCCACCCGGTTGCCAAAGGGATCTCTGAACTCAAAACGATCATAGCCTGGAATAGAAGCCCCTGGAATCACCTCGATTCCAAGACCGTTCAAATAAATTCTTGCCTCCTCCAGATCTTCCACTTCATAAGCTATATGGGCTTTGCTCTTATATCTATCGACTCCGTCTTCAGTGCCTATATGAATCTGTAGATCATTCAGACCCATCCAGTAGCCGCCTCGCCCTGCAATAGCTTGAGGTCTTTCTATCTCCTGCAAGCCAAGAGCCCGACAGTAAAAAGCCCTGGCTTCGTCCTCGGCGCCCACGGGGACGGTAATCTGGGCATGGTGCATTCTCACGATCATCAGCGTATCTCAACTAACCTCGACTAACATCTACGAAGACAGTATATTATTAGACGGTTTATTCTACCGACTTTGTCGAAACATAGAGAACTATTGCCGATGCCTCCTCAAAAAATCAAAGAGCGCTCCGAGATAGAAATAGGCACAGATATAGCCAGTAGCGGCACATTGCCGGCGGCGTTTTATAGAGATCCCGCGATTTTCGAACAGCAAAAAGAGAAGATCTTTGCAAAGAGCTGGCAGTATCTGACCGATCTAAAATCGGTCGGCGAAGGCGCGGTACAGATCCCGATGACGATTTTGCCTGATAGCTTGAGCGAACCGGTGATCTTGAGCAGAGAAGAGAATGGGGATCTTCATCTTCTCTCTAACGTCTGCACCCATCGCGGCAGCATCTTGCTCGAAGAGAAAAAACATTCTTCAAAAATAAGCTGCCGGTATCATGGCCGGTGTTTCTCCACCTGCGGCAAATATGTGAGCGCGCCGGGCTTCGAAGGCGCCCACGACTTTCCATCGGATAAAGACGACTTGCCGAAATTGGCTCTTGAGAGATTCGATCAGTTTCTATTCACGGGCATTTTTCCAGAGCTGCCCTTCGAAGAGTTCATAAAACCTATGGTAGATAGGACCAACTTTCTACCTCTAGCAGATGCTGAGCTGGATAGTGACAACAGTCGCGATTATCTTGTCGGTGCAAACTGGGCTTTATATGTAGACAATTATCTAGAGGGTCTGCACATTCCCTTCGTCCATCCTGCCCTGGCTTCCATGCTCGACACCAAGGACTACCACACAGAGCTGTTTGCCGGTGGCAACGTCCAGATAGGTATTGCCACCGATGGCGATGACGCCTTCGATATTCCGGATTCCCATCCGGATAGTGGACGATTGATAGCCGCGTATTATTACTGGCTCTTCCCCAATACCATGTTCAACTTCTATCCCTGGGGTATCTCGGTCAACGTGATAGAGCCGCTTGCTGTGGATAGAACCAGGGTAAGATTCCTTACCTATGTCTATGACCGCAGCCGCATGGGAAGCTATTCTCCAGAGTCAATTAATATCACCGAGCTAGAAGACGAAGCGGTGGTGGAAGCGGTGCAAAAAGGAGTTCGCTCCAGGTTATACAAGCGCGGTCGTTATGCCCCTCAATGGGAACAGGGCGTGCATCAGTTTCATCGGATGCTCACCTCCCGGCTTTAATCTCAAACCATGGACCGCCGGGCTTTTCTCAAGAAGGTATCGGCAAAATCATAATCTGGTCTCTCCGGCAATTTAGTGCCTTCAAAGGCGCTGTCAAACTGCTTGTGTAAATCAAGACGCCACTGATTTACCTGGTCGAAGGGCATTTCGCCGCGCCTGATCTGAATGAGTTCCTGCTTGAAGTCAATTACTTCCACCGGCATCACCCCTTCTTGCAAGATTGTGATACCACTGAGTAGCAACCGAATAAGGTGCATGACATGCTTCCACTTCGGCTCGCCATACTGACTGATATCAGACTCCAGCTTCTTGAATTGCGACAAAACATAACCATTGAAAGTCTGATAGACCAGACGCGAGAGCAGCTTGTTGCGAGATTCCAGAAGCTCCCGGGCAAGTTCTGATTTTATCTCGACCAGGGGAGTATATAGACATTCTAGAACACTGGGATTGGCTTTGAGAGAAAGCACCAGAAACTTCTGCAACTCGAAATAGACCTCGTCCGTGGTGCCACCTGTCTCTTCTATCTGTTCAGGAACTCCATACAAAGACCAGTGCATCTCCGCAGGCGGAAGATATATGCCCCGCCTGTCCAGATCCGATTCTTCATGATCAAGACCATAGGCTCTTGAGCCGACGATGCAAGAATAGATGATGTGGTCTTTCATCTCCCTATCTAATAAAGCAGCATTGGGATTCTCGAAAGAGACACTCTGGACCTGTTTTCTAATCGCTATCTGCTTGCGAAGCAGGCTTGCTCTGCCGCCATCGGGATATTGAATAACATAGGCATGGAGGTTGTCGGTGGGCGATTTTACTACGACCCCGACAGCGCCAGCAGCACGTTCCCTCTTTCCACCCTGATCTTTTGACGCGACAAGAGTCACCACCTGGGTTCCTTCAGGCAAAATCAAATTACTATTGGAATAATTGTAATTAGTCATAGTCAGCTAGAATTATAGCCTGCCTCTGGAAGTCAAGCCTAATTTAGCTGCAATCTGGGTTAGACTAGGTAGCCTTGCCCACAGCCGCCCAGGAGAGGATTCAGAGAATGCAATCTACAGAAGTGAAAGATGTCAAAAAAGCGATGGACTTTGCCGAGAGTCTATTGAATAAGCTCAACGGAGGAGCCATCTGTCTGATGATCTCTATTGGTCACAGGGTCGGTCTGTTTGATTGTATGGGCGACATGGAGGCTGCAACCGCCGAAGAGATTGCCGACAAATCTGGTCTGAACAGGCGCTATGTAAGAGAATGGCTGGACGCCATGACCGTAGGCGGCATCTGTATCTATGATGCCACCACAAAAAAATTTGATCTCCCTGCCGAACATGCAGTGCATCTGACCAGAAAAAACGCCACAGGCAACCTTGCAGTATTAGCCCAGTTCATAGGAATGCTGGGCTCGGTCGAAGACGGTATCGTAGACTGTTTCAAGAATGGTGGCGGTGTGGGCTACGAAGCCTATGCCAGATTCCACGAAATCATGGCAGAAGAGAGCGGTCAGACTGTTGTTCCGGTATTGGTCGAGAAAGTACTGCCACTGGCTCCTGGTCTGCATGAAAGGCTTGAATCAGGCATAACCGCTGTAGATATCGGCTGCGGGCGCGGACGGGCTCTGCGCCGCATGGCAAGCTCCTATCCCAAGAGCAAGTTTGTCGGCTTCGACCTTTGCGATGATGCCATCGCCCATGCCAAAGAGATGACAGAAGCAGAAGGTCTGACCAATATAGAATTTAGAAAGCAAGATGTGGCGGCTCTTGAACTTAGCGAAGAGTTTGATTTTATAACGGCTTTCGACTCTATTCATGATCAGGCCAAACCGGATGTGGTGCTCAAGAATATCCATAGAGCACTTAAAAAAGATGGTGTCTTCCTGATGCAAGATATCGATACCTCCAAGGATGTGGAGAACAATATGGAGCATCCGGTAGCGCCTATGGTGTACACAATATCATGCATGCACTGTATGACCGTATCGCTGGCTCAAGGTGGTGCCGGGCTGGGTGCGGCCTGGGGTACCGAAACAGCCCAGCGTATGCTGGGTGAGGCCGGCTTCGACAAGCTGGATCTGCATAAGCTAGAGCATGACCCGCTCAACTGCTTCTTCATAGCTCGTAAATAAGAGCTATCAGAGGAATCGAATCAAGCGGTTACCTTTGCTTTGCGGAAAGCAGGCACTCGGGTGACTTCTACCGTGCAAGGAGCATGGGTGGCGACCGCCTCGGAGACACTTCCGAGGAAAAGCCTCTCCATGCCTCTTTTGCCGTGAGAGCCAAGCATGATGATATCAGCCGGCCAGCTTTTGGCAATATCTAGAAGGACTTTACGAGGGTCACCTAACAATACTTCGAATTCGGCGATGTCTTTCTGTTCGAAGGTGTCATTCAGCCTCTTCGCTGTCTCTTTCATCCAGTGGGAATGAGTATCTATCAAGCTATCGTATTCGGTGGCGGCGTTTTTCGAGAACTCAACATCGGGATCGAATAGAACGTTCTTATTCACTTCCGGTATCACATTCACCAGCCTGAATTTGGTGCCCACAGACCAGGGCAGCCTTAGGACATGATCTATTAGGTGCTTGCAGTGCTCGGACTGATCAAGACCGATAAGGACGTTCATGCCTTCTTTGAACCCGGATTTTTCACCATCGCCCGGACGGACTATCCTGACAGCACAATCGGCATTGGACAATACGCTGCGAGAGACACTACCCAGGAAGAACTCCGTCAGACCGGAGCGACCATGCGAACCGAGCATAATCAAATCGGCGGGCCATTCTTCGGCGACTCTCAGAATCTCCTGGACGATATGTCCGTCTAATACACGACCTTCCACCGAGACGCTCGGGTGGGCCGCTTTCAGTTTCTGAAGAGTCTCTTCAATAAATAGATTGGCTGCGTGAATCTCTTTACCCCGAGCGTCCACCTCGGCAGAGAATGCGGCATAGAAATCGACCGCGGTCACGACCATGAACTCCGTTCCCATGGGGCATTTCATTTTGACAACCGAAGCGATAGCTTCTTCTGAACACCGGGAGCCATCTACCGCAAAGAGGATTTTCATAGAGTCATCTCCACTGGAAATCTAATTATTGTTACTCTTCAAACTACTGCAAGGTCGAGATAAGGCCATCGACCATAGGGATGGTTCGAATCTTTCAATCAGGGCTCCAGCTTGACCGGATACCAGGCGAGCGTGCACAGATCTATGGTTATGTCGGCTTTTTTAGCCTGAACCTCGACCTCCTCCAGTTTAGTATTGAGCCAGCCGAGGACCTCCCTTTCGAGACCCTCTTTCTCTTTCCGAAACTCGTCTTCGAGCGCTATCATCTCTGCGTCCAGATCCTCTAATTTTGCCCTGGCTCGTCCGACATCGCCGGATTGCTTGGCAGCATTCGAAGCGCTTCTAGCAGCGGTAGAGGCCCTGGCAATGGAGCCAGATATAGATTTGCGCCGTCCTACAAATGCACCCAGAAGACTGGCGCCGATATTGAAAGTCGAACGCAATGCCGCGTCATCAGCCTGGCGCTTCTCTCTATCTAGAGCTTGTTCGGCAGTCACTTTCCTCTTTTTGACCCGGTCGAATTTAGATTTATACTTATCCCTTAGCTTGTCTAGCAAGCTGTCTCTTTTTTCCCGGGCAATTTGCTGCAATCGAATCTGAAACTCACGCTCACTCTCGTAGCCTGTGGAGGTCTCTTTGAGATCCTGGTTTCTATAGATCACAAGCTTTTCGTTTCGACAGAGCCAATCTGAGAACTCTTTGCTCCAGCGCCCATAGCTAACCGGAGACATTGCCGACGCCGGCGGTTTCAAAGAAGAGAATTGGTCAGATTGCGGTGCCTGCAAAAGGTTGCTCAGTTTTACCCTTAACGGTACTTTGCGCTCGATGCTCAGAGCATCTGCCTGGAAAGGAATCACATAACAGAAGTTTCGAGTTACATCCAGAGCCGGTCGCGATTTGGAATAGTGAATTTGTCCGGACACAAGCAAAACCGGTCGGTATCGATGGGCGCCCTGGCTGCTTGTGGGGACCCACAACTGTCCTATGGACTCGGGAATAGCTATCGTATCCGGTGCCGACTCCTTTGGGGTGGGAGCCTCCAATTCTACCGATGGCTTTTTTTGCTTGCCGTTTCCGGTGCTCAATCGTTTTATCTCGTCACGCGAGAAAGGCCCCCGCAGATAGGACATCACCCAACGGGTCTCTATCAATGTCGGTCTCTCTTCATGGACATTGTTGACAAGAAACACTCGATTTCCCAATCTAGACAATAGACCATCGAGATCCTGACGACTGAGTTTATCACCACCGGCGATACCGACTAAGCCTTCTAATACCTTCTCTTTATCCCGTTCGGTTTGAAGACGCCCGATAAACCAGGTGCCTGTATTGGACAGACCTTTGTAGTCTAGATCTCCCGGATTCTGGCTGGCGAGGACCAGGCCAAGCCCGAAAGCTCTTGCCTGTTTCAATAGGGTAAGAAGAGGTTTCTTGGACGGAGGGTTAGCTACCGGGGGGAAATAACCGAAGATCTCATCCATATAGAAGAGAGCACGTAAAGAGGAAGAGCCCTTTTGAGTACGCATCCAAGTAAGCAATTGATTGAGCAGCAGGGATACGAAAAACATCCTCTCACTGTCTGAGAGATGGGCTATAGAAAAGATTGTGACCCGGGGTTTTCCTTCTTGGGTATAGAGCAAGCTGTCTATATCGAGGGGTTCTCCTTCGAGCCACATCTCGAACCCAGAAGAAGCAATAAGGTTGTTGATTTTTATGGCGAGTTCAAATCTCTCTTTACCCGGGAAAAACTGCTCTATATCGAAGGCGCCGATTTTTGAGATTCCGGCATTTTGGGGTTCCTGTGCAAGAGCAACCAGGTCGGCAAGGCCCAAATCTTTGCCCTGCTTCCATGAATTCTCCAGGATTTTGGCGAGCAGAATATGTTCACGGCCGGTGAGCGGATCACTATCCATGCCAATTAAGTTCAGCAAAGCGGTAACTACGGCGCTGACTTGATCTGACAACAACTCTCTATCATCGAGGATAGCCTCAGGTGGAGCCTTGAAAGAAGAGAGTATAGACACCTGTCGGCCGGCGCTGGAGCCGGGAGTATAGATAGAAAAATCGGATTTTTTACGCAGCTCTTTTATTCTGGCAGCATCCTGACCCCAACTGGCCAGTCCCTTTTGCCAGAGTTGCGCTTGATCCCGGGCAAAGTCCGAAGCAGATAGATTTTTTCTTTTAGCCTCCTCATCGCTTACCCAGGGGGCGAATTCTTCCGGGCTCAAATTCGGAAAGGTCAAAAGCAGATTGCCCAGGTCGCCTTTTGGATCGATGGCGATTACAGGGATGCCGTCCATGGCGGCTTCTTCCAGCAGACCGATGCAGAGCCCTGTTTTACCCGAGCCGGTCATGCCTATGCAGACGGCATGGGTGGTAAGGTCCCGGGAGTCATACAGATATACGCTCGACTCACTTTCGGACAGGCGTTTGCCCAGATAGAACTGTCCGAGAATCTCGTAGTCATCTACTCTTATGTCTGCCATAGACTCCACCGCCGGATAAGTTTCGGTAGATTATACCGTTTAAAAATCGACTATACTCTTTATAGTTTCGTCGAGGCGATGCCATGAGCAACTATTACAGTCCAGATCCACTTCAGGAGAAGGAACCTGGTCATGGAGCCATCTCGCAAACCATGGTTATGGATTCGACACTGAGCAAAGAAGAGTTTCTTGCCCTGTTAGATTCGTCCATTATTAAAAGCCGAAAGAGCTCCTCTGCCGGAGCCGTGCACAACATAGCCGGTCGCATTCGCGAGGACCGCTTTATGCTTACAAGACTGGCAGGATTCAAAAACGGTTTTGCCAGGGACCTTCATGGCACGGTCGTAGATACAGGAAGCGGCTGCCAGATCATCTATCGATTCGAATTGAACGCTCTGGTTCGGACGATGTTCACCTGCTGGTGCGTGGTGGTGATGATTCCGTTTCTGGCCGGACTGGCCAGTATCTTTGGCGAGGAGATACGAATGGAGCTCATCGCCGGACCGCTTGCGCTTCTAGCCGGTGGACTGTTGGTAATTAATTTGGGAATTTCGAAAGGTCGAGTGGAAGAGGAGACCCTGGAGAGATTTCTTTCCAAAGTAGCCGGTATGGGCGTCGGTTATAATTAGGCGAGTTTCGGTTTCATTTTCGTCCTCAAGCTGAGAGCATCCCATGGACCTGATCAAAGACAATCTTGTTCCTTCCGTAGATGGCTTCAACGGTTCTATTGAAGCGATTGTCAATTCGCAGGATTTTCTAGAGAATCTGGCGCGTACATTAGAAGCACCGGGGGCAGTGATTCAGCCTGGTGAGATCCCCGGCAAAAAAATCTACGCAGGAACTGTAACAGGCAACAGATTCAAATTGAGCAGAACCGGTGCCTTTGCCAATCCTTGTTGTAAAGATCTGGTGGGTTATGTGGAGGACAGGCGCTCAGGCTCTATCATTCGTTATCGCCTGGAGAACCGACCGATGACCAATTTCTTCCAGACATCAGGTCTGGTGGCAATTATCTGCATAGCGATTTTCAGCGCCCTGGCCTTTGTTACAAGTATAAAGTATATCCCCCCTGCCTCTCTTGGAATGATCGCGCTGTATGCCGTCGGTGGTCCCCTGGTCACCCTGATTATTTTTGTTCTGTTTCTCAATCTTATGGAAGCCAGCGGAGAATCGGATCAAGAAGAGATGCTCGATCATATAAAGAAGCTGGCGGCCGGTGTCAGAGTTTCGGGCTGATATCGTATTTGATGCCTGGTAAAGATAAGAAGACACCCGCCGAACAAAGCAAACTCTCCGGCGGGTGTCATTTGATGTGCGTCATCAAATCTCTATGTCAGACGACTTTGGCTTTTACCTTTACCGTGCTGGCTTGTGGACCTTCATCTCCCATTCTCTCTACATAGGACACTTCCGTGCCCACGCATAGTTTCTCGAATCGGTCATTTACCACCGAATTCGAATGGAAGTAGACTTCTCTTCCATCGAAGGTTTCGAGAAATCCGTAGTCTTCGAACATCTGGGATACTTTGGCAGAGGGCATAGACGCTGCAGGGGTTTTAATCTCACCTCTTCTTTTCCTGGCGTAATCTTCCAGCTGTCTCTTGCATGCTTCAAAAGCTTCTTTAGTTACTTTGTACACGCTCTCTGCTGTGGTGTGGTCGCCGTTGGTATCCTGACAGACGACAATATCTTTCTCCGGTACGGAAAGATCTATAGAGACCTGGTACTTGTTGCCGTGTTTATGTCTGGTGTGCGGTATCTCCACCGTCACCCTCATGCGGCTGATGCGGTCGAAAACTCGCTCCAGCTTTTCGGCCTTTTCGTTAATCAACTGCTCCAGCTTCTGGGAGCGTTCCATGTTTCGGAATACTATTTGAATTGGATAGGTCATACGTTTGGACTCCTTCTTCCGTCCAATCTCTGTCACATCAAAATGAGAGGAAGTCCGTTCGCTAAGGCGAGCGACACCCCCTGCATGATAAGAAATACACTAACGAAGTGATTGATCTCAATTCAAAACACCAAATAGCAAGATCCACTCCCATAGACCCTGCCGTAATCGATTTAGATTTTTAATGACAACTGTTTTTGCAACATCCAGTCGAAACTTCACGAACGTGTTCACGTTCTCAGCACTACTTAATATCGGTTCGAATATTTCATTCCCCGCCGATAAAAAGACTAATCGGCTATCGGCAGCTAATTTTTAAGACTGATAGGCGGCACATATAGACCTATATAGGTCCTCTTCCACCAGTGCCCGGTGGAGATTAACTCCTCGATATCGGTCATCTGGTACCGGTAGAATCTTGCCCGCACAAAGAGAGGCGGCTCGCTCTTATCAGGATAGGGAGCGGCGGCAAGCAGCCCGTTTACGGACTTCGAACCGGTCAATAGTCGCTCTAGAAAACTGACGAACCAGGGGTTCTGTTCAACATCGCCCAGGGCGGCAAACCACATCTGCCAATCTAACCGAGGCTGCAACGGCGCCACCAGACAGGGAGGTCCGTCCAGGGCACCGGGTTTGAATTTGAAGTTGTAAGGTCGCCATTCTTTGCCGTCATAAGAGGCTTCCACCACGATTTCGCGTCTTTCGGTGGTCATCCTGGCAAAGAGTCCGTATCCGCTCACAATATGAAATGGATAAGCCATTTGAACCAGATTGTAGGCAACCGGTGGAAAGCTTTCTCCAAGCGGAGTGAGGGGGATGAAGTTATAGCAGCTCAAAAATAGAATCAGGCAGGATAGCGGTCCAAGCAAGAGCAGTCGCAGCTTAGAGACTGAAGGGGTTATCCGAACAAATTCACCGAGCTTCTCTTTCAATCCGGTGTTGAATCCGGAAAGACAGAAGAGAATCTGATTGTCATCAAGCAGAAACAAGCAAAGGGCGATGGTAAGCCAGTTGAAAAAGCAGAAATTGCCGGTTAGAAGGATGAGTACCTGTAAAAGGATCTGAATTGCACAGGCGATGGTTCTCGGTTTACTACCCATGAATATCATGGGCGGAATTAGAATCTCAATGAATAACGTAAGAGCGGTGGAGAATACCTGGAACCAGTGGGGCAATTGATAGGCGAGCCAGCCGAGCACCGTCGGCAGGGGCTGAGTTTGATAGTGATAGACGAGGGCGGTAAAACTATCCCAGGTAGGATCTCCGAGTTTTACCAGACCGGATGCGAAAAGCAACCTGAACAGTAACCAGCGATATAGCCAGATCACCACCTTCGAAGGGTTGCCTGTCTCCACCAGCCAGGTACTTTGACCTTTTCGAATATTAGCGAACCAGAGATCGAGCGGTTTGAAGGAAGCGAGAAAAATCGAGAGAAAACCTGTCTCGAGAAGCAGAATGTCCCACTGGAAGGACATAAAGTCCTGACCGGCATTGACTATAGATAAATATAGAAGCCACATCAGAATCAGGCAGGGACCGGTAAAAACACCGGCAAAGGCAAGAGTCGAGGCGACCATCCCCAGAGCCGGAAGCAAAACCAGACTGCTGTCATCATTAAGGTAAAGAAACAGAGACGGATACTGAAGCAGGCTTACGGAATAAGGGGTAGGGAAGCGGCTCTCGATGAAGTCGGCGATAGGCAGGATCCCGTCCACGCCATAGAGCCCTCTTGCCTCCAGCAAGAATGAAAGAAAGGCTATGAAATAGATGAGAGAAAGCAGTCGGATGAAGAGGAATCGAACAAGAACATGATTTTGTTCTCTAGGTTTTACAATCTGGACCCTGCTCTCCTCTTCGCCCATCAGGGAGAGCCTTTACCGGACGAAAACAGGGCACGTAGCTTGACGAAGAGGCTGAGGGCCGTAACAGCGGATATTCCGACAGTAATACCCATATCCAGATAGGAGACATAGACGGCATAGACCACGTCCAGTGGCTGATGAAGAGCCGGGGGCAGACCATAGAGATAGCGCAGCGCAAAATAAGAATAGAGCGCACCACCCAGCAAAAACGGGATAAAAAAAGTCAGTTTTATATTTCTCTCGGTCCACATACTATCTAATTACCACGATGCGGATCTCTTGTTTCACTTACCTTTTTCAAAGCACCAGCGATTCTTATCCAACGCTCTGATATCGCTCACGGTATCTATTGCGTCGAAATAGCAGGAGAGCCGCTCCAGTTCATCATCTTCGGCTTCGCCCAGATATTGCCGCACTATAATTGCGTTATCCTTGAAATCGGCTATTTTCACCGGGTCGTCTTCGATGATCAAAACCGATGCCAGATCGAAGCCGAACTCTTCCACCAGGGATAGATCTTTGGTGAATATCTCTCCGAACGAGAAGAAGGAGCTCTTTTTAGAACAGCGCTCCCGATCCCAGACAAACAGGGGTTCGACCCTCGTCTCCAGAAGAAACTCGCTTATCACCTCGACATATCTGGGCGAACCTGCCGACCAGATAGCCACGGAAAATCTCTGAGCAGCCAAATCAATCAAATCGGCGGCATAGGGTCTGACATAGATATGCAGATTCTCGATATTCAGTTCGGCTGGTCGATTTAATTGAGCCATACGAGCGTGGATGAGGGTCTCATCCAGATCGAAAATCACCAGTTTGTTCCCCGACTTCATCAAAGCGATAGCACCTTCTAATTGAACTCCAGGCTTACAACCTGAGGAGGTGTCGAGTCTGCCGGATAGATCAGTCGAACATTCACTTTTGCGACTCTGCCCGGGCCAAGGTCGAAAACACTAAGGTCCGGTCCCTTCTCGCCATGGTGAAGCACCAGATGAGAGACACCCGAGATCGAGTCTTTATTGCCATCGACAAAAACTCGATGTTGTAACGTTCCCCGGAAGAAGACCATGGTGGAAGGAGGAGAGAGAAACTGAGGCTCTCGTCCCTTTATATCCGATTTGATGGGAGAATCCAGCCTGAGATGACAGGAGACGAGCCGCTTAGTGTTGTTTTTGACTGGAATGGTCAGATCATAGAGAATGCCATAGTTTCCGTGAGCAGCCCAGGCCGTGTCCGCAAGCCTGGCCACAAGCGGCGCACTCTGAATCTGTCCGGTGCCGAATGTGCCACCGATCACGGTGGAGATCGGGTAGCAGACAGTGCGTGGCACCGCCGCTATATCTATGGCACGTTTTTCCGTAGATTTCCAACTGGAACCGGTGGCGACACCAGCCACACGCCCATATCGAATCGGTCCGGGCTCTCCGGGAACCGAGGCTTTCAACCCCCGGGGCTGGGTCAAATCGCCCTTTTCGGCGACGGCGATAAAATCGGCGACCTCAGGTTCCAGAAATTTACCGGCTTCGTTCTTTCTGGCGAAAAGTGATACCAGAGCCAGCGAAACCGGCCGATCGCTATTTAGATGCAACAGTCCGTTGCGCCCGTTTAATGGCGGCTCCAGCTCTTTTACAGGGATGGCAAAACTCTTGACCAAAACCGTCTTGCCGGAAGGAACATCAATGCTCCCTTTAAGGTCTCCTCTGGCTTTATCCAAAAGCAGCTCGGTGCTAACTCTATCTCCCGGACCTGCGTAGATATCACCATCGGTGTTATCCACTCTCTCTTTCAACTTGATGAAAGGAGCATCGGGCTGGCTCAAATAACTTGCCCCGGATTTAATCGCGAGTCTGGCAGTTTGCTTGCCGTCGTTTCGTGCCACCAGACCGAGATAGAGATCTTCCATGTGACCGCTTTTCTTCCCATCGGCGATATGGTGAAAAAAAACATCGAAATCGCCCATGAATTCGTAAGGTAAAGTACCCGATTGGTCGTTGCCGGATCTAAAAGTAGATAGCAGCACCCCTTCCCCGAGGACGACCTCCGGGCAATTGCTGTTGAAGACAGGGACATTGTCCAGAGCGCCGGGCAAAGGGCGGATTTCATTTGACTCTTTGAGCTTCGCCTTGTCAGCCGGTTCGGTAAGCGCTCCTACCTCAGAAGGCAACAAAAGCGATATCAGGAAAACCGTCGAGGCAAGTAGAGAAGCGCTGAAATTTCTTGGGTGCATATGAAGAGCTAGCAATCTTGTGTCGGATAATCTAACCGGGCATTTTATTACTGAAAGAGTAATTCTAGCTGATCTTAATGATCTGGTTTCAAAAATATATAGTCAGGGTGAAATTAACTAGGTTAGGCAGGGCTTCAAAGGACTTCTTCTTGTGGTCGAGAGATCCAGAGACGGAATCAGGGAAACGCTGAACGAGATCAGCACCATAACTTTCAAAGAGCTGGTTCATTGCCTGAGAGACAGCCACGTCATCATATATTCGCTTATCCTACCCCTGGTGTTCTATCCCCTGATTATCATCGGTGCCTCCGAATTCGCGCTCTGGAGAGAAGGACTCACCGAAAGAAGCCCGATTCTCATCTGCATCGCCCGGGACAGTATCGAACAGTTGCCCGCCCTCGCTAGAAAAATCGAAGGCTCGAAGAAAGTCAAAGCGGTCCGATATCCGGATCGTGACAGCGCAATTCAGGCGCTCAAAGACAAGAAGTTAGACTGCTTTGTGGAGGCGAAGCCGGATCTATCCGGTATGACTACCTATTTCAATCCATCCGCCGACCGTCATCTGGAGGCTCGGGTCTTCGTCACGACCATAGCATCGGCGGCGAAGTCGGAAGCGACAAATAGACTAATCAAAAACTCCGGTCTGCCTAAGGATTTACTCAAGGTCTATTCAGTCAGCTTCAAGAGCCTGGCCGAAGTGAAAGAGATCAAGACACCGGCGCGAAACCAGAATAAATATGCCATGATCAAGTCTATCGCCATCGGTGTCTTCTGTATCTACACCCTGGTTATCATCCAGTCCGGAACGGTCTATCCTGCATTGACCGCCTTCACTCTGGAGATCGAGAAAAAAACCATATTGACCACCCAGCTTATCCCGGTTCATCCCTGGAGTCTAATCCTCGGCAAATTCTTTTCGGTGCTTTGCGTCAGTATTACCACCGCTCTTATCAATCTCTCCAGTCTGCTCTTCGTAGCTCTCTATTTCTTGCTGAAGATGCCCTGGTCCCATGAATTTTTGAAAAGGACGGTAGAAAATACTACTCTCACTGACGTGGCTGCGGTGCTCTGGGTATTTGTCTTAGCGATAGTGCTGCTCTCCTCCACCTATTGTTTTATCGCCTGTCTGGCTAAGAGTTTTAAGGAAGCCCAAAATATCTCGTCATTGATTCTGATCGGAACCATGCTATTGCCGGCGGTGGCGATGATACCCGGGGTCGGTTTAAACAGCTTCACCGTCTTGATACCACTGTCTAATCTGGTTCTCGCCGCCAAAGGCATAGTCACCGACGAGGTGTCTCTGGCATTGACCTTTGTCGCCGTGCTCCTCAATCTTGTCCTTGCTCTGGTTCTTCTCTATCTCGCCCGACTGGCTTTCTATGGTGAACTCTCCTCTCTTTTGCCGGGCAAACGCGCAATAAGGAATCTAAATGGGAATTGAAGTAAACGGATTATCGAGAATCTTTCACGATGCCAAACGCGGCGAGTTTTTTGCCGTCAACAATGTCAGCTTCAGTTGTAATTCCGGAGAAGTCTTTGGATTGCTCGGGCCAAACGGAGCGGGCAAAACTACCACCTTGCAGATGATCTCTACTCTGGTCAAGCCGACCTCAGGCACCATCAAAGTAAACGGCTATGATTCGGTAAAAGAACCGCTTGCAGTCAGAAAACAGATAGGTTTTACCTCTTCCGATACCGGGCTTTACGAAAGACTGACCGCAAGAGAGATTCTCACATATTTCGCCCGTTTGCATAAATTTCCCGAAAGCCAACTAGTCGGACGCATTGACGATCTGGCAGAGAAGCTCAATATGACCGATTTCATAGACACTCGCAGCCACAAGCTCTCCACCGGAATGAAACAGAAGGTCTCGCTCGCCCGGGCTATGGTGCATGATCCTCCCATTCTCATCCTTGATGAACCGACCTCCGGTCTTGATGTGATCACCAGTCAGACCGTTCATGAAATTGTTCAGGACCTGAGAAATCAGGGCAAGTGCATAGTCTTCTCGACTCATATCATGAACGAGGCCGAAAAGCTGTGTGATCGCATCGGTATCATTTACGATGGCATACTGCACGCCATAGGTCCTCTGGAGGAATTGCAGGGACTTACCGGTCACAAGAATCTTGAAGATATTTTCCTTGATGTAGTGCAGGGTAAAGCCAGTGCAGAGAGATGATCTGGGCGAAATCGCGATTGTTTTCCGCAAAGATATTCTCGAACTCTTCAGGGACTATCGCTCGCTTCTGATCATGGTGGTGATGCCTATCCTGCTCTATCCACTCTTTCTCCTCCTGCCTGCCATAGTAGCCAGCAAAATAAAAGCCGATATCATGCATCGCCATTCTCGAATCGCCTTGGTAGGCGACTACGCTCCGATGCTGGAGGAGATGAAGAAATCCAGCAGTCTCACCCTCTATCCGGAACACGACCCGACCACCTGTATGAAGCTTTTGAGAGCAGGCAAACTGGATCTGGTCGTTCAGTTTCCGGATGATTTCAGCACGCATTATCAGGATGTTGGCAAAGTACCGGAGATCAAACTGATTTTCAACCAGCGCAAAGAGCTGTCTCTTGTTTCAGCACAGAATGTCTCCGGTCTGCTCTCCGATATCAAAGAGAACATCCTGCGCCTCAGAACTCGTAGCTATTCTCTAAAGCTTCCTTCACAGTACAATCTCGAAGCCAAAGAGATAGAGGTCGATCAAAGACATCTCCTGGTTTCGGACCCGGTAAGAACTGTGGTGCCATTTCTTCTCTTTACCATGGTGCTGGTGGCGATCTCGTATCCAGCCATAGATATCATCACCGGAGAAAGAGAACGAAAGAGCCTGCAAGTGCTGTTACTAAGCCCGGTCAACCGCAAGAATATCCTTTTGGGCAAACTACTGGTGGTATCGGTCTGTGGACTGTCCACCGTCGCCCTCGGTCTGGTAAGCATCCTCAGCACCTTCGCTCTGTTTTCCGCCTGCCAGAGCGAATTCGACTTTACCTTCTCGCCCCTGGCGGCGCTCTATTGCTTCATCACCTCGGTACCACTGGTGCTCTCCCTTTCCGCTCTCTCCATTTATCTGGCTTCCTGGTGCAAAACCTTTCAACAGGGTCAGGGTTATTTCGTACCCTTCCTGTTTTTTGTAATCGCCGGCACCGGTGTCTGCTCCCTGCCTGATCTGGAGCTTTCTTCCGGCATAGCTTTTATCCCTATTCTCAACACAGCCCTGGGCATCAAAGAGTTTCTCTCCGGTTCACCAAACTGGCTATGGCAGTGCGTCACTCTCATAGTCTCCTTTGTATTTGCCGCCCTTGTCACCTGGAGAGCTTCTTTCATACTTGATCGCGAAGATCTGATGTTCGATCTGGACAAGCCCAAACAGGCAAGATGGAAAGAAGACGATTTTGCGGTGGAGGTAGGGGTTTTAATCACCGTCACCTTCCTTCTTATGTTCTATCTAGGGCAATCCCTGCAACAGTGGGACATGTCCTATGGTTCCATACTGACCCAGGCGATTGTCATCTTGGCACCATCTCTGGTATTGCTGCGATATGTCGGACGGCTCACCCCGTCCACTCTCAGTCTGGTCAAACCCAAAGCAAAGCATATGCTGGGCGCCGTTCTGATAGCCCCGGGATGCATCTGTATCGCTTATCTAGCCAACGCTCTGCAGAGCCTCATCTTTCCAGCCCCTGAGTTTTTTACTTCGATGTTCAGAGACCTGATCATCCAGGCTGACAAACCGCTTCTAGTGGTGATTACCGCTCTGGCTATCTCCCCGGCTATATGCGAAGAGCTGATGTTCCGGGGATGTATTCTGGGTCTGATCAAAAAACGCTTCGGTACCTGGGGCTCAATTTTCTTTGTCGGTATACTTTTCGGACTCTTTCATCTGAGCATCTTCCGGATAGTACCGACAGCGATTCTGGGCATACTTCTGACCGCGATGACAATCTACACCGGCTCGATTTTTCCAGCCATGGTCATCCACGGCATCAACAACCTGACAGCCATAATCATTACCAGATTGAAGCTGGAGAGCTCTCTCGAGCAATACTGGCCCGTCGCCTTGATTATGTCCCTGGTCGGTCTTCTTGTTCTTTTCTACAACAGGAGATCTAAAAAAGACTAAAATTAGCTAATTCAGTGACTCATATTCTCGAGAACGTGGAAAAGTATAAGAGTGTAAGAGGGATTGTGGATAATCGAAGGATTGGGATAGATAGATGGCTGGCGACAAAGGATCTGATGGCGATCTGGGCGGAACTCCGTCCAAAGACACTGGCGGTCAGGGAAGCTCTGACCTGTTTGCCGATCTTTTCGGGCCCAACGCCCACTTCGACACCTCTAACTTGAAGGTCGGAGACGCAGCCAAGGACTCCACCGTCATTGATTCTCTCAGTTCCTACCGAACTGCCGAAGCCAGCCCGGTCGAAAGCACCTCGAGTTACACCGCTCTTACCGGCCGGGCAGATACCGTGGCCGAAGGCACTCTGCCGGAAATCAGCTTCCTTAACGAAGAGCCTCAAATCGATGAGGCCGACCAGATCAATTCTTCCGGCGAAATAGCCTCAGACCTGGCCGAAGCCGGGATAGAAGCCGACGTCGAACAGACCGCCCTTACAGCCAATGACAAAGTCGAAGTCGAAGCCGAAGCAAATTCCGATTTTAAAGCCCGGGAATATCCGCAGTCCAGCCGCAGAGAGCTAGCCGGCAGCCTGGAAAGGGTAGGAAGGGTCTCTGAACCAGCCCGAGGTCACCTGGCAAATCTCAGTCAGCGTTTCAGCAATGTCGGCTAACAGCTCCGATTCCCAGCCTGCTGTGCGGATGAATTGAAAGGAGTCCGTTCCTAAAATGCTTGATCGAGTCACCACCGTGGATCTGGTCGCCCGGGCGGTCGATAGAGTCTTTTCGTCTGACGGCAGAGTTCGGGGCAGAACCATCTACCTTCCGGAAGATCTATTGCGCATAGGCGAAGCCATGGCCCGCCGGGCAGGCGATCCGGAACGTTTTACCTGTCAGGGCTTCCATACCACAAGCGTAGTTCAATCGAGGATGCGCCAGCTTTTAGAGACCGATCCTGTGCCGGTTGTCGAGCCCATAGCGGAGCTGGCTGTGACCGGCTCCTGTACCCTTGAAGCGCTGGATGGCTCGAGTTCCATCAGAGTGGAGTGCGACTTCGAGAGTCTCGCTCTGGATCTGGAATCGAGGCTGTGCGACGAACAAAGCATTATGCGAAAAGGTTTTCGAGATGCAGCCGGGCAGCTCTATGACCTTATCGTCATGCAGGCTCTATTGAATAAGAAGACCGAAGGTGAAGCCCATACCCTCGCCTACCGTCAGCGCCCTTCCGCTGGTGTTCAGACCACAGGAGAGGTTGTGGTAAAAGGCTTCAGAGAACTTGCCGGTCGCGAAGACACTGTGGCAGAAGGAGCATCGCTTACTATCTATGACGCCTATTTAGTGTGCAAAATCACCGAAGGCAATGCCGATGGGCTGATCGTGGACGTTTCAGTCAGTCAATCGCCCGAACTCAGACCGATTCAATCCCCTGCGGAGTTGGTGGAAAGAGCCCTGATCTACCGGGAGACCACCCGTCGCCCGGCCCAGATACCTGTCTATATCAATCGTCTTCTCAACCCTGAACACCCGGGCAACGGTCATGACCTTCATATGATCACCGCCCTCTATGACAAAAACAGTGAGCTTTTCTTCTGCCAGAGCCACTGGGGACTGCTCGCCGATAGCCGCCTCAATGGCATCGACCCCCAGGACCTTTACCAGGCGATGATTTTCCAGAATCGAACTGAAGGTATCGCAGAGCCCTATGACGAGGTTCCGCCGGATAAGCGCTCGATAGATGCGGTTTTTCCGGTAAAACCCCGGGACTGGTCGGTCAAGCTGATGGATCTTAAAAAAGAGGCGGCCTGGCTCAGTGAACAAGAACAGCGTTCCCTGGGAACCACCCTTGGTCAGGCGCGCCATCAATATCGAGAAGACTATTGCGCCTGGCAGGATGCCCGGATTCAGCACCTGGAGATGTTCGGAGAAGCGATTCCTTTTGACAAGCCCGAACCGAAGAGACCTGGCTAAATCGGCTGATCCAGGGACGGCAGGGCTATAATCACAATAGATAGGGTACAATAGGCGCTTCGAGGCGATTCGCCCCAGTTACAGTTAATTTGAACAGGAAGAGTCATGGAGCCAAAAGTAAATAAAGAGAAAGTCATCGAAGCCCTGAATAGAGCCCTGGAGAAGGAGCTAGCCGCCATGGTGCGCTATCTTCATCATTCCTTCATCGTAATAGGACCCGGTCGCGGTCCGCTTGTGCAGCTCTTTAGAAGCCTGGCCACCGATTCGATGACCCATTCGATTCAGCTCGGCGAGAAGATAACCGCTCTTGGCGGTCATCCTTCGGTAAAAATGGAAGAGATTGACGAGCCCGGAGACCAAACTCTGGAAGAGATGCTCAAAGAAGATCTCGAAATGGAGAAAAACCACATCGAGATGTATGAGCGTCATCTGAAAGAATTTGAGAAAGATTTGATTTTGAAGTTGATGTATGAACAGATTATCCTTGAAGAGGTTTCTCATTACGAAAACCTCGAAATGTATTTGAGGGACTATCAACCCCAACCCGTTCATGCACGCTAGATAACCGGAAACACATAAGGAGGATACCGAGATGAGCACATCTACATCCACGAAGATGAAAATCACCTATTGCGGTGCTTGAGGATACAAAGCCCGAGCTGTCAGTTTGGCAGCTGAACTGAAAAATGAGTTCTCTTACGAGACCGAACTGGTTAAATCTTCTGGAGGAGTCTTCGAAGTCGAATTCAACGGGAAGCTTATCTTTTCGAAAGCATCCCTGGGAAGATTCCCGGAAGACGGCGAAGTAATGGAACTCCTCAAGAAAGAAGCATAAAACTCAGGACCTCCTGAATCTAAAATTAGATGATTGCAAAGGCAGAATCTCAGCTTTCTGCCTTTCTTCTTAAAAATGTGCTTAGAATAGTAATAGTGGGTTCTACTCCCTGGTTCTGGTTCCGATTCGACGCGCCGAGACTGGATTCTATGCCTGAGACTACCAAGAAAAGCACCGCAGTCCTGTCAATCTTTCCGCTTCCGGTTGTCCTATTTCCGAAAGCCTACCTGCCGCTTCATATATTCGAAGAGCGCTATAAGAGCATGATCAATCATGCTCTTGAGAATGATGAGCCTTTCGGCATAATATTTTTCGACGACCTCAACGAGAAGATGCTTAGCACCGGCTGTAGTACCACCATCACCAAAGTAAAAAGATTACCCCAGGGCAGGCTGAATATCCTCACTCTGGGAGAGCGCCGTTTCGAGGTCAGGCGAATAATCGAAGAGGTTCCTTATATCCGCGCTGAAGTAGAATATTTCGACGACCACGCCATCGAAGAGTCCGCCGAGCCACTAGTGGACGATATTCGTAAAGCGGTAAAAGACATTCTGCACCTGTCCTCGAAACTGGTCGACAAAGAGGTGAAGTTGGCGGGAGAAATACCGGGTACGCCGGTAGAGCTCTCTTTCTGGATAGCGGCTAATTTCTATGGCTCCCCCAGAGATCAACAAGATCTTCTGGAACTTGTCGATACGGTAGACAGACTGGACGAAGAATTTGCCATTCTCGATGCGGCCAGAAAACATCTTGCCGCTAAAGTCTCTCTAAAAGACGCCCTGGGCTGAGTCGAGATAGATATCGGCACAATCCCGACAGCTCTCAATCAGTTTGCGATTAGGCATATCGGTGGATAGAACTTTTTCTCTGGCTGCCACAACATCCCTGCCGCCTTCCAAGTGCCTTGCCATCAGTCTGTCGTAGAGTATGTTCTCCGGCGCATCAATATAGACAGACAGATCCAACTGGTTTCGTATTTGATGCCAGTAAAATAGATAATTGCCTTCTAGAATTACGACAGGTTGCTCCGGTCCAACACTGTCGGCGTCTTCGATACTGGCTTCTATGCTGCGATCGAAGACAGGAAAAAATATCGTCTCTAAAGGCGAGGTTTTCAGTCTAATCACAAGAGCCTCGAATCCCTCTTTGTCGAAAGAATCGGGTACGCCTTTAAGCTCCAGTAGTCCAATCTGTTCCAGCCTGGCATTGTCGAGGTGAAAGCCATCCATTGGCACCACTTTTGCTACCGGTTCGCATGCGTCGAGGTTTATTCTTTGACAGAGCTTTGCGGCCACCGTAGACTTTCCCGCTCCGGGAGGTCCTGCGATTCCGACAAGATATCTCCTGTCGATAATACCTCTAGCTTCGCCCAAAATGCGGGAAGAGATTTGTCTAATAGTTTTATCTTCTATGTTCGTCTACCTCGATTTACAAAGCGATTACTGCAAGTCTTCTTTCGCTTTATCATTGCTTTCTTTTACCTTCTTTTCGAGATCCCATCAAGAAGAACTTGTCATTATGAACTCGGATGGTAAACTAGCAGCTTGTGCTCCGGCACAAGATAGCTCATTGACCGAATGGAGTATCTATGAAAGACATTCAGAAGATTTTGTTCACCACAGCCACAACATTGAGTCTGGCTAGTGCTTTTGTCCTTGTTACAGGTTGCAGCCAGGGCGACAAAGCTGCTGCCCCCGATGCAGGCAGCGCCACAGCGCAAGGTGAACAGTCCGCACCACAAAGTGAGCAGGTTGCTCCGGTCTCCACCCCCCAGGCAAGCGATGGTAAAAAGGTCACCACCGAAACCGGACTGCAGTACGAAGAGATTGTCGCAGGCACCGGAAAGAGCCCCAAGCCTGGTGATACCGTCACCGTGCACTACACAGGATGGCTCACCGATGGTACCAAATTCGATAGCTCGGTCGACCGTGGTCAACCTTTCCAATTCTCTATTGGCCAGGGTCAGGTTATTCGTGGCTGGGACGAAGGCGTCATGACCATGAAAGTTGGCGGCAAACGCAAACTCACCATTCCGCCGAATCTGGCTTACGGTGACGCAGGGGCCCCTGGAGGCCGGATTCCGCCTGGTTCTACCCTGGTGTTCGATGTAGAACTTATCGACGTCAAGTAGTCATGATGCCTGGATCATTTCGGGTATAAGTGTTATCCTTGCCCGAATGCTTGTCAGAGCGAATTTCCAACAGCCTCCGGCTGCTAGTTTTTTCAAGCAAGTACACAGAAAAAAGAGGACAGATTTATGACGACAACAACACAGAGTGGTTTGCAGTACGAAGAACTCCTCGAAGGCAACGGCGCTTCGCCTCAGCCCGGACAGATGGTCAGCGTGCACTACACTGGTTGGCTAACCGATGGTACCAAATTCGATAGCTCGGTCGACCGTGGTCAGCCTTTCGAATTCTGTATCGGTCAGGGTCAGGTTATTCGTGGATGGGACGAAGGTGTCATGACCATGAAAATCGGCGGTAAAAGAAAGTTGACAATTCCGCCCGAACTGGGCTACGGCGCCAGAGGTGCCGGTGGAGTAATTCCTCCGAACGCCACCTTGATTTTCGAAGTGGAACTGCTTGGTCTCAACTAAGAGACAGCAATTCCGGAACTAGACTTTCCTGAAAATCGCAGTGATACCGGCTTCGAAAATGAAGCCGGTATTTTATTCTAGATGCTCTTTCAAGCTGGTTTCGCCCAGATCCTCAACCAGTCTCTCGAACCCGGAGAATAAAAGAGAATTGATACCAATCTTTCTGGCGGCATCGATATTTTCCTGGCGGTCGTCTATAAAAACAATCCTCTCTTCGTGCCGAGCCATTTTGTTTACGGAATGTTCATAGATTCTAGGATCCGGCTTGGCAAACTTAAGATCGCAAGAGTATGTTCGGTGAACAAACTCCGGAAGCCAGTCGCAATTGTTTTCGAGATAAATTTTGATATCCGTCGGCATGTTTGAAAGTATGGCAAGCTCGATACCAGCTCGATGTAATCGGTAGGCAAGCTGTGCCATATTAGAATTCGGTCTGCTCCAGCTGATAGCATCAATCTTAGTGAGTTGGTCAGCTTCACCTTGGTTGAGCTCTATTCGAAGAAAATCCGCCACTGTCTGCCAGTAGGCAGAACTGGGCATGCCACAATCATACTCTAGCCGGTGCCGCCAATAACCCTCTAAAAACCGTTCTGTATCGACTCTCATTATGGCAGCCATGGCCTCGATATCATCTTGCTCGGGCACCCGGCTTAAGACGTTGCCATAATCGAATATCACCGCATTGATTCTCAATCTCACTTCCTCCAGAACTAAATTACGAAAACCTGAAAAAATCGGCAAGCGAATGCCACTATATCCGGTTCCTATTCAGCAAGTTCAATTCACCGAATTGAATTAACGACTTTTGTATCAAGAACAGAGCGTCCTATAATCCTGTAAAAGACAGTAAACGCCAGATTTCACTCCAAATCACATATAAATTCTTAGAGTCAAAAGCTTTTATAGTTCAGTTGTGTAAAATGTTTTTCCAGAAGCTCTATGTACCTCAAAATCTCCGGCAAGTCCAGGTTACGGTCCAGACAGCCTGCTGCCAAGAGGGTTTTGCCCGAGATTTATCGGAACAAAACCGGGCGGAATCTCGCCACAGTGAGGGTTCACGCTATGTTTAGGTAGAGAGCAGCAAGGGCACAAAAATTCCAGTCCCCTGCTTAAAGAACCGGTTATTCTCTTCTTTAGGCAGCGACCCAGTCCTCTGTAATGGAGCAAGAATGTCCGCAGTGGGAAACGAAATCGGTGAATTGCTCATAGACCTCGGCTATATAACGTCCGAGCAGCTATCAGAAGCCCTCATCGAACAAGAGCAATCCGGAGATCGAATCACCCTCGTTCTCTCCCGCCTCGGCCTGGTCTCGGAACGACAACTCAAGGATGCCCTGGAACTGCAATTCGGCGTCAACTACATAAACCTCTCTCTCAACAGACCGGAAACGGATACAATCAAGCTCATCCCGGAAGAAGTAGCCAGAAAGTATCGTTTCGTCCCGGTAGCAGTGACCGGGGACCAATATTCCGTCGCCATGGTCGACCCGGACGACCTGATTGCGGCCGATGCGGTGAAAGAGAATCTGGGAAGCGAACACTTTAAAAAACTGGTCTGTACGGCGGATGACTTCGACTTTCTGCTTTACCAGACATACGAGAATCCTGTTACCGAGTCCGACGCGACGGAAGATACCGGCGAAGTGGAAGAGAACGGATTCGATCCCGAACCTGCCGTCGAGGCGATCACGGAACGACCATCGAAAAAGATAACCTCTCTTTTTGATGCCGACGACGAGGACGACCTTGACTTCGCTTCGGAAAGTGTTCAGGTCGCCGAGTCGGAGAGTGAAGCTCCCCAGGTCTCGACATCATTGTTCGGAGACGATGACGAAGATGATGACTTCGAATCAGACGAGGGCAATACTGTTGTTTCGGTCTCTGGAAAGATCGATACCTCTGCTATTGCCAGTGAGGTGGACAGCATCATCTCTTCGCTAGAAAGAGAAGCGGCTTCTGCAGAGAAAGTGGCGCAGGAAGCTCAACCGCAGCAGAGTGGCAGTTTATCACTGTTTGCAGAGGATGAAGATGAAGATGAGGATAAAGAGGATGCCTTCGGAGCGCAAGCATCGTCCACAACTGAAGCTGCTGAACTAGCCATGACGACCGGCTCCTTGTTCGGAGACGAAGAGGACGATGATGATGATTTCGGCGCCGGTTTAGATTCTGCCGAAGCCGAATCCAGACTTGACGGAGCCTCGATGGCTGAGGAAGTAGATTCGATTTTCGACTCCTTCGAGGGCAAGGATGAAGAAACAGCCGAACAGATTCAGGCTCACGAACAATCGATAGAAGAGCCTGCTCCTGTAGCGATTGCTGCCGGATCGCTTTTCGGAGACGATGAAGATGACGACGATGACTTCGAAAGAGAGGAGTCAGCAGTCATAGATGGCGCCTCTATGGCAGAAGAAGTTGATTCGATATTCGACTCCTTCGAGAGCGAAGCAAGCCAGGCTCTGCTTGAACCGGTAGAGGAATTGCCGCCACAGGAAGAACCGCAAGAGGAAGAAGAAGCTCGGTTGACCCCGGGATCACTATTCGGGGA
>CAZCBH010000032.1:0-49592 GCA_964496875.1 uncultured Candidatus Obscuribacterales bacterium
ACGCCTTCCAGCCCGGTTATGGTATTGCGGACTATAGGCAGGAGGGCATAGAGTATCAACGCTGTAAGTGCGGGAAGGACTCCTATTCTATGGTAGAGCGCCATCAAGAATACTAAAAGGGCAAGCGAGGGAACAGTTTGCAGTATGCCGACTATGCCCAGCAGAATGCCCTTGAATCGTGGGATTTTGAAGCCGATTATTCCAAGGGTGATGCCTATTATGGTGGCGATTACCGTAGAGAGTCCAGCCAGCATCAAATGCTCTCCGGTTCTCAACCACAGTGCATCCTGTCTTTCGATTACGAATTGCAGCCAGCTTTGCCCGTTCATCTGTATCCTCTTTTAAATTTTTTTTGTCTAAAATACTTCTTTGAACTGAGACAGTTGCCGTGCCGGTCTCAAGAATAGCTCTTTGACGAAGTTCGTTTTTGGGGTGTTCAGAAGCTCTTCCGGAGCGCCGCATTGTTGCAGGATGCCGCCGTCCATTACAGCTATCCTGTCACCTAAGAGTAGCGCTTCGAAAAGGTCATGGGTTACAAAGATTATAGTTTTGCCCAGCTCTTCTTTTAATTGTAGAACTTCTTTTTGCAGCGAGTCTCTGGTCACCGCATCTAGTGCGCCAAAGGGTTCGTCCATTAATAGATAATCCGGATCGACCGCAAGGGCTCTGGCTACGCCCACGCGCTGTTGCTGCCCTCCGGAGAGCTCTTGAGGAAGTCTGTTTCCGTATTGTTCCAGAGGAAGCTCCACTAAAGAGAGCAGCTCTTTTGCCCGTTCTTGCATCCTCTCTTTAGACCATTTCAACATTTTCGGCACGATACAGACATTTTCTTCGATGGTCATATGGGGGAATAGACCTATCTTTTGAAAAACATAGCCGATGTTTCTTCTAAGTTCGACTTTGTCCAGCTCGGTATTGACCGTTCCGTCTATCTCGATGGTGCCTTCTGTAGGTTCGATTAAACGATTGATCATCTTCATGGTCGTGCTTTTGCCGCAGCCGGAAGAGCCCAGCAGCACCAGCAATTCGCCCTTTTTGACTTCGAGATCGAGCGCTTTGACAGAGTAAGTTTTGCCTCCGTCAAAGCTTTTGGAGAGATTGGTGATTTTGATCAAAAGAGAATAACCGCATGGAGATTAGATTTACGCTGCTCCATTGTACATAGTTGAATTTCAAAGGCGAGCAACTTCAGCCTGGAATGAGCATTGTCATGGTCGAGTGCAAATTGCTCTCTGCCTCGGGTCATGGTGGATAGCGATGATGATAGATAAATAAGAATTTTGTGGCGCGGTTGTCATGGAAGAGATCTTTGAGAAGTGTGATCACATCACTGCCATGACATTTACATTAGCCTCCTTATCTGCGTTAGAATCGAGCCCTATTACCAGGTGCTCCGGAGTTTTGTAACCATGAGGCTGGCCTTTTACGTTAACGATGTCATGACCGAAGGGGAGGGGTATACCACCAACCAGTTGGCCATGGCCGCCATCGCCCGGGGTCACGAAGCCTGGGTTATTGGAGCCGACGATTTTATCTTAGAGAAAGACAATACGATTAAGGCTAGAGCCAGGCATGCTCCGAGGGCTAGCTACAAGAGCGGTGCCACTTATCTGGCTGATCTCAAGGGGCCAAAAGCGAGGATAGAAGAGATCACGGTGCATGACCTCGATGTGCTCTTTCTGCGTAGCGACCCGGCAAAAGACACTGGAGCCAGGCACTGGGCCCAGGGTGTCGGTCTCGATTTCGGCAGGGTCGCCATCAGTCATGGTGTGATCGTGCTCAACGATCCTTATGCACTGGCTGACGCCATGAACAAGATGTATTTCCAGACCTTTCCGGAGGAGGTCAGACCGCGGACGATAATTACCCGCAGTCGCGAGAAGATCCGACGCTTCGCCAAAGAGGAAGGCAACTGGGTGGTCTTGAAGCCCCTGCAAGGCTCTGGCGGCAAGGGGGTCTTTCTGGTCAAGCCCGAGGATATGACCAACCTCAATCAGATTGTCGATGCGCTTTCCAAGGATGGCTATATCATCGCCCAGGAGTATCTGCCCGAAGCGCGCAAAGGGGATGTCAGGCTGTTTATGATGAACGGCCGACCGATGCGTTATAAAGGTAAGTATGCTGCCTTTCGAAGGGTGAGCATGGAAGGCGATATTCGCAACAACGTTCATGCCGGTGGCTCGGTGGAGCCTGCAGAGATTACCGCCGAGGCGCTTATGCTCTGTAAAATGGTCCGGCCCAAGCTGTGCAAAGACGGGATGTTTCTTGTCGGTCTCGATATAGTCGGCAACAAGCTTATGGAGATAAATGTGTTCTCTCCGGGGGGTCTTATCACCGCCCAGAAATTCGAGGGCGTTAATTTTTCCCATGCGGTAATATTGTCCCTTGAGAACAAAGTGGATTATATGAAGTACTACCGGCGCAAATTCGACAATGTAGAGCTTGCCACTTTGTAATCGGAATCTCTATTACTTAGTCGGGATCAAGTTGTGGTTGAGACTGGCGGCCGAGGTCGCGACAAGAGCGCATCTATAATTAGTAAAGGCGCTGCCAAAAAAAACGGACGGGCTAAGGATCTTCTGCCGTATATAAAGACTCGGCTGGAGGAGAGCAAGCGCATCCGGCGGCAGCTCTCTCCCTGGGGCAAAATCAGTATCGACCGACAGCTGCCGTTTTTAACCGTCTATCGCAAGCCGGAAGGCATCACCAGTTTTGGCGACGAGCGTCTGGTCATGGGCGAGGCGTCTTATCTCACCGCTTCCGGCGCCCGGCGGCATCATTCTGCATTAACGAAGCTGGTATCGGAGGTGGTGTCGACGCTATCTGAAAAGTTCGGAGCTTTTTTAATACTAGAAGTCTGGGTCTCCGCGGTGGAAGCCACTGGAGATATGCCGGCGCGACCGCCTCATTTTAAGATTCATCTTCCACCCGAGAGAATTCCAAGAGAGACCGTAAACAGATTAGAGCGCAGCCTGAAGCGCATCAGGGTGCATAAGCAGCCTGCCATAGTCGATGTGGTGCCGGGCAGCCGCACCAGCCCGCCGGGTATGCTCTCTTTGATCTCTATGAAAAAAGCCAGGCAGCTCAATGCCTTTACCCTGGGGGTGGAGGTGCTGGATGTCTATCGAGACTCCAACACAAAGAACGATTTCCCGTTGATTCTACAAGTCATAAACCGCGAGCTGACCCGGGCGATGCGGCACAGTTTCTTCGAGTTTACCCAGAAACATACTACCTACAGACCCCGCAACTTTCAGCAGCTCGGTCCGCGCAGCATAGTAAAGACAGTGTTCGACATCGACCACCAGCTTGCGACCATTTCCGGGCAATTCGACCTGGTATTGGCGGCGACGCCGACCAACTATAACTCTGCTTTTGAAGAATTTAAAAAGGACGGCTTTCAAAAGGAGCCTCATTTTACCTACCGACCGGTGGCGGTGGAGCCTGCCGATTTGAAGCGGCGCTTGTATGAAATCCGCATCGACCGGGTAGAGGACCCTGCCCTGGCGCAGTTATTCAGAGAGCAGCAGAAAGGCATCGATCGGCAGATATCCATGCTCTCAGATAGAGGCACCGCCAACTTTCTCTATGGCAGCATGCAGCTTTTTGGGGTGCCCAGTGAAGTTCATGTAAAGCTTGCTCGCCAGGTGCTCGATATCGTGCCGGTGAATTCTCGGGACGAGAGCCTGAAAGAGTCTCTGTCGGCTAAAGAATTTGCCAGGGAGGCAAGAAAGGAGCTTCGCTTCTATCAACAGAAATATCCCGATTTTATGTTCGATGTGGAGCTCAGGGAGGATGTCTCGGGGGTGATGGTCTCGAGCGGCAATCTTTTGATTAATCCAAGCAGTCGCATTCCAGAAACCAGAGTACGAGCTATTCTTCAACATGAGATAGGCACCCATGTGGTCACTTTTTATAATGGGCGTCTGCAGCCATTTCGGCAGATGGCATCCGGGCTGGTGGGTTATGACGAAGTGCAAGAGGGGCTGGCCGTGCTTGCCGAGTATCTCTCCGGCGGGCTGACTAGAAAGCGCATGCGAATGCTGGCGGCAAGGGTGGTGGCAGTGCGGATGATGCTGAACGGTGCGAGCTATCTGGAGGTATTTCGGGAGCTGACCGGCACCTATCGCTTTGATAATAAGCTCGCTTTTAATCTGGTAACCAGGGTCTTTCGCTCCGGCGGTTTTACCAAGGACGCGGTTTATTTAAGAGGGCTTATCTGGCTTCTGGAGTATCTGAAGAATGACGGCGATTTAGATTCTCTTTTTGTCGGGAAGATGCCCCAGATTCAGCTTCCTCTTGTTAAAGAGCTGCTCTGGCGCCGGGTTTTGAAGAAGCCGGCTATAGTGCCTCGTTATCTTAGAGAGTCCGATGCCGGAGAGAGGCTGGAGCGCATACGTCAGGGCATGACCCTTTCTGAATTCAGCAAGTCTCTCAAGCTTTCTTGAGATTCCCGGGTAGAATCTAATATAGGTAGTCACGATTTCTTCTAAGGGGAACCTCGGTTTCATGTGGCCCACTCCCCAGGAATTTAACGAAGCCATTCAAAGACCGGATCTCTGTTTTGAAGATCCGGAGCTCAAGCTGGCCACAGTTTCTCTCAATCCGCTCGGTCTGCCGAGATCCATAACCGGTTCTTTTGCCAGCGTATACAAATTGCGCAGTGGCAACGCTGTTCATGCGGTTCGCTGCTTTCTGGAAGACAGGGCGGGTCTTTTAACCCGCTATGCAATCATCGAAGAGTCCCTTGCGGCGGTCGACTTCGAGGATTTTGTCAGATTTCGTTTTATGGGCAGAGGCATAAAGGTGTCGGGACGCTGGTACCCGATTTTGAAGATGGACTGGTGTGAGGGGCTTCCTCTAGATCAGTATCTCAACAAGGTTGTGGGCGATTATTCCAGGCTCGATTCCATCCAGAGCCAATTTCGGCTTTTAATGAAGCGTTTGTATGAACGGCGCATTGCCCATGGTGATCTTCAGCACGGCAATATCTTGATTGAAGGCGAGCGCATGGTCCTGGTGGACTATGACGGCATGTTCGTGCCCCGGTTGTCCGGTTCCGAGAGTGTCGAACTCGGTCATCGCAACTTTCAGCATCCTAGAAGGAACAGCTCTCTATTCAGTGGTGGCCTCGATAACTTTTCAGCGCATTTGATAGATACCTCTCTTTCCATTTTGAAAGAGGACCCGGATCTCTGGAGCCGCTTCGAATGTGGTGACGATTGTCTTCTTTTCCGCCATCGCGATTTGAGAAGTCCGGAGAAGTCGGCGCTCTTTGCCGAACTTTCCAGCCATGAAAGCGAGGAGGTGAGGAGACATGGCGCTCAACTGACGCGATTACTCAAAGTGAAACCGGAGGCGATACCAGATCTTTCGGCTTCTTCTGAGGAGCTGGAGGAGATTTTTGCCGACGAAGAGAATTTGATCTGTGACAGATCCGAAATCAGTTTGATTTCCGACCTCGGCATAGGTCCGGATGACCTCGATGATTTGGCGAAACGTCCCCGGCGGGCAAGGCGCCATCCCCGGCTGAAAATTCCGCGTTCTTTGCTCGGTAGAGTAGCTAAACTCAAAGAGAATATGCATATGCGGGTGGCATCCTCGCTGGCTACTGATATATGGGCGGAGAACTGCATTAGCAAAGGCATCAGTGCCTATGACGAGGGTAATTATTCCGAGGCGATCCAGAGGCTGAAGCCGGTGCCTGAGCTGATTGCGGACCGCAGTGACTATTATCACTGGTCTTATGAAGCCAATGTTCGCCTGGGCTATTGTTATATCAAGACCAACCAGATCGGCACCGCCTCTCATTATTTTCGCGAGGCCCAGCGCTATGCCTCGGTGCTCGGCTCCAGCCAGTCGTCTATGCAAGCCACCCTGCTTCTGGCGGCGACCTATTATGAATCGGATCAGCTGGATCGTTCTTATGATCTGGTGATCAAATCTTTGAAGAAGTCGAGGGCATTTCTTTCTGTGATCAGGCAGGAGAAAGATGGCGCTTTCGGTAATAAGTTGACGATTCCCAATCTGTTGCTGGATGTAGGTCATCTCTATTTGTCCAGAGACGAGCTGGAGAGTGCCATCGCCTCTTTTGAAGCGTTGATAGAGTTTTGCCAGCGTATTGAAAGTACCGACGAACGCTCCGCCACCGAGGTCAAGCTCCTTGTGCTGCGGGCTATTACTGCTATATCCGTGGCTCGATTCGAGAATGACGGAGATAGAGTGATTGAGTTGTTCCGGGATAATATTCGAAACCCGGTCGGGCTGAGCACTCTACTGGAGGCCGAGAACGCTCATTCCAGGCTGCTTACAACCAGTCGTTATGCTCTCTTCTTGCGGGAGGTGGCGGAGCGGTATTATCAGGAGAGGCAGTATAAGTATTCTAAGATAGCCTATCAAAAGGCTCTTGAGCTGTTTCGGAAACTCCCCGGCGGCTCCGGCGAGTTTAATGTCTATATCGCGGACTGCCTGCTCGCTATCGGTAAGACACCGGAAGCCGCCGCCATCATGATGGATTCCTTCGAGGAAGGGCAGGTTCTATCTGTCGATCTTTTGAATAAACTGGAGTCTATTTACGAATTTCATTTCGCGGTCTTCTTTGCCGTGGTGATTACCGACACAGGCGGCTACAAAAGACGCAATCGCTGTCTCAATTATCTGAGCGAGATTGCTCCTACCGGTGAGAGTCTGGCTCTATCTCTCGCCTATCTGGACAAGTGTCGCTTGAATCGCTCCAAAAATCTGGCGGTTCTACTGGCTGATTGTGCCAGAGATCTTACTTCTGTCGGGCGTGGACGCGATGCTCAGGAGATATATGCCACCAGCTTCAGGATTTTTCAGAGAGCCGGCCTGGTGGATGCCGATGCCCACCGGGTGATCGAGTGTCTACTGGTCAATGACGACCTCGATACCGCCGCCGGTTTACTGGTGGATTCACCGGATCTGGAGCATACTGTTAGAGCCATCGTCGGTGCCACCATGCGCGCCAATCATTTTGAGCTTGACCTCATCTTTCAGATTCTGGTCAAGGTTCTGGATCTGCAGATGGCCAGATCCTATGAGCATGTCAGCGAGGATGAGCTCAAAATGACCCTCTCTCTTCTGTCATGGTGCGCGGAGGAGGATGATATACGCCTCACTCTGATGGAAGAGAAAGTGGAGACATGGAGAAATCGGCGTGAGATCACCCTGGCGCATAATCTGGTCGATCAGGGTAAATTCGGAAGGGCTATAAACATCTTCGAGAAACATGAGGGCAAGGCCGGTGTCAACGTGGTCCAGGCCTATGAGCTGTGGTCCATGCGCTATTTCACTATCGCTCTGGAAAACCGCGATCGAACCGGGCTCGCCCTGGTGGATGGTTATGCTCTCGGTTGCGCCATCGAGATAATTTCTACTCTCAAAGAGCGCGACGGATTGAGTCCTGACTTCGCCATGCGAGTGGTAGAGTTGATCGGTCGCTCCAGCCCGGAGGGGATGGAGAATCATCTGAGCATTCTCTCTGAAATCTTCGAAGACATGCCCGATGAGTTCGAAGAGGTCCGGATCAGTCTCGGCAAGTGTGTGCCCTCGACCAGGCGGAAGGCAGGTCTAAAGCGTCCCTGGGCTGACGTCCAGGATTCGTTGGAAGCGGATGAAGGCACCGATAATGGTGGCGAAATATTGATTGGGGTGGATGGCGGTTTCCAGGCGGCTCCACTCCCTGCTGTGGTCAATATGAGGTTTCGCTCCACCCAGGAAGAGAAGCTCTGGAAGGCGCTTCATAGAGCGCTCTTTCTGGTCGACAGAGAGCGCTATGGAGAGGCGGTAAAGGCACTTACCGAGTTCGAGAACATGGATAGAGGAAGACGATTCCTCGTGGATGCCGAAATAGCGCTCGGTTATTGCCAGTACTTGCTGTCTAATGCAAGGATGGCGAAGTCCTGTTTCAGCAAAGCGGTGGCGGAGTCTCGTTCATCTCTTACTTCCAACCAGGGCAGAGTCGAAAGTTATTATCGTGCTTCCGTATGTCTGGCTCAATTCGCTTTAGGCAAGGACCTGAGCAAAGGGAAGATCCGGACATTGATAGATCCTTCCGCTCAGAGAAAGGATATCTACAGGGTAGGAGCGGCATTGATAAACGAGACCATCGAGTTGGAATCGGATCTGGCTTTGAGGTTGGCGGATCATTTATATATGGAAGCGGAAGAGCATGAGTCGCTGCAGCATGGCGCCCATGCCTCTTCTATATATGAGGCGGCGCTGGTCATATTCGGCGCCGCCAATAACGATAGAGCCCTTGCGGTGATAGATTGTCTCGATGCTGTTCGCCAGCACGACCAGGCAGCAAGAAAGTTGAAGGAATTGGGGGGACAGTCCGAGGATAGTCGTCATCTATTGCGCAAGCTTGCCCGAAGGCATGTTCGCGGACCGGATTGCGACGAGGTCATAGCCATATATGAAGCGGCCGGCATAGAGTTGTCGATTCAGATCCAGCTTGTGGAACAGGATCTGATTATGGAAAAACTGGCGAGGATTCTGACCACCGATGTGCCTTCGACGCGATACATGAAGCAACTTTTGAAAGAGGTAGAGGACTTCACTGCACGATACGAGCTGGATGCTAAATTTGCCGCAAAGATAATATCTTTCTGCGATAAGAACATCGATTCTCTCGACCCTGCCCGCAGACCTCGACTGAAAGGCGGCTTTCTCGACCTGGCAGAATTTCTCGAGCCGGTTCATCCGGGGGCGAGGTCTGCCCTGACCAAGCGCTTCGAAGAAAGTCCCGAGAACCCCGAAGATATCCCCGAGGATTCCAGAATCTAGATCTTCCAGCCCAGCTCTTCGAGGGCTTCATCTAGCCCGACTCGCATACGCTGACAGTAATTCAGGGCAATCACCGCTTTTTCGAGCTTCAGATCCTTGCGTTCTATTAAAGCCTGGCATTCGATTGCGGCATGCAGAGTCTTGTTGTCTAGAAATCCTGATTGCACCAGCCATTTGCTTGTGCTGGCCGTACTTGTGTCATCCAGGTGAGAGGCTCTGGCATAGGCGTCGTTGTCGATGATTCCTGCATGGAGCAAGAGTTTCAAAACAGAGATCACCACTGCCGACTCTTCTTTGCCGGAGGTCGGGTGGACGGCGTAGAAAGTGCCCGATTTGGTCTGTTTGGTTACCCAGCCTTCGCTCTCTTCGTTATTTTCCTGGGCGAGCCTCTCTAGCTCCAGGCGAAGCTCCCGGGCTTCCTGATAACGATTCTGGGGCTTTTTTTCGAGGCATTTCATCACTATCGCCTCCAGTTTTTTGGGCAGGCTCAGGTCCGGTCTGACCATTCCGAAGGAAGGCGGCATGATATTGACATGGAGATAGATTGTTTTATAAGCGTTTTCGCCTTCGAAGGGACGTTTGCCGGTGAGAGCCTGGTACATGACACAACCCAGAGAATAGATGTCCGAGCGGGCGTCGAGGTTCTCGCCTTTGCATTGCTCGGGGCTCATGTAAAAAGGGCTGCCGAATATGTCGCCGGTCTGGGTAATATTCTGGTCGTTCTTGCTGCCTGAGTTCTCTCTGAATACCTTGGCGATGCCAAAATCGAGCAGTTTGACGATGTTGACGTTCTGCTCTGTTTTGATCATCATGATATTGCTGGGCTTGACGTCCCGGTGAACCACGCCGCGTTCGTGGGCGTGTATGAGCGCCGAGAGGGTCTGGTAGAAAGTGGTGAAGAATTGACTCAGTTTGAGGCGATTCTGGGCTCTGAGGAGCTGCTCTAAGCTGTGTCCGTTGATGTATTCCATCACCATGAAAGGCAAGCCCTCATCGGTGAAGCCATGGTCCGTCACGCTGACGATGTTGTCATGACCGAGGGCCATGGTCGCTTTGAATTCTTGCTCGAAGCGCTTTCTCGGGTCATTATTGGTGGCCATGCCCTGTTTTAGCAGGTGGGGATGCAGAACCTTGACCGCCACTATCTTGCCGTTGCGTTTGTCCCGGGCTTTGTAGACGCGGCTCATGCCGCCGGAGCCAATCTCGTTCAAGACTTCATAGCGGTCATTGAAGAACGAGCCAGTAGGCTGAGCGTCCGGGATATTGCGATAAGTGGCTTCCGACTCTCCTATGGGACCGGTGTCTTCTTGAGAGGACGGGCTCTGGGACTTGTTCTTTACCTGAGGCTCAGACTTGGCTGGATTTTGCGGGGTGGTTTTGGTGTTGCGCACCCGTTTCAAAATCAAGTTGTAGATTTGTTCGGGGTTTTCTGTGGAGATGTTCCAGAATACGGTAGGGGGCACTTCATCAAGGGTGCTCAGCACCCAGGTCGGTTCGTTTGCTTCTTTCGACAGGTAGTTGATGCTTAAAAGATACTTTTGACCGTCGGCCAGGGCGAATTTTATCACCTGGGCGATAGGAGCAGAGTCCTCTGCTTCGGACATGATAGCTGCCAGCTGCGTTCTAGACGGAGGGCTGGCAAGAATTTGTGCGTCTGGAGCAGCGCTCTCGTTAGCGCTCACTGATTCTTTCCTGTGACCTTCACTGGTCATCTGTCACTCCGCCAAAAGAGATCATCTCTAATGAGGTCTTACCCACTGAGAAGCAAGATCAATACTGTCCGGTTGCAGGAAGGCTCGATTCGAGTCCCGGCCATGAAAAAATGGAGCCGACAGGGGGATTCGAACCCCCGACCTACGGTTTACGAAACCGTTGCTCTACCGGCTGAGCTACGTCGGCACTGGTTTTTATTATAGGCTCCGGTTTGCTTCTCTGTCTTCTTGGCATTACCAGTTTTTACGACTTTTTCCGCCTTCTGTATATTCAATGGTTATGTTTCTGGTCGAGGAACTTGATTTGAGACCATGCAATTTCTGAGTTGTTGGGGGTATAATATTGATAAGTAAATCAAAGGTCGGTGTAGCCTGTCGAGGTTTCGATCGAAAACACCCAAGCCTTTGTGAAACATAAGAGAAACCCACGACTTACCTGCTATTCGGTGAGAGTCGGGCTCAAAATGGTGAACGATCGCTGAGACGAAATCAGTATTTCTCACCGTAATCTCTTCCTCACCATCATCTTGAAAATGGAGAAGGTGACAAAGAGTTGATCGCCCGGGTTTTCGATCCGTATGAAGGTGGTGGCGCATTTGATGCTCCGGTCTAGGGCTCGACCTTGGTGAAAACAAGCTTGCCGTAAGGCGGGCCGTTCACCTGTCAATTGAATATATGCAAGTAGCCGGTTTTCATGGGTTGAAAATGGTGGCTCGGATGGTGCCCTTCTTTTGTGGAGGCGGCACCCGAAGTCGTTTATTGGTGCGGGTTTGCGGGTTTTGGTTGAAACTGCGTGGTGTCGTCGGGAAGTAACACCAGGCGTGTGGGCCGAGAGTTCGGATCTTTTGTGAGGCTGCCGAAAAGCTTATGATAAGCTGTTTTGGAAGAATCAAAAAAAGTTTTCTTAAATGTAATTCGGGGTACTTCCCATCCTCGATCCCGGTTGGTATTATAAGAGAGTAAAGACGGTGAGCGGTCTGAATGAGACCACTTCGAGCCGAGGGGCTGTGCGGAAACACCAGGTTGGTACCAAACCGGATACAGCAGCATGAAGCCCGCAGTATGTGAAGGACTGGCTGAAGCATACTGAGATACTGAGCCTGTTCGCAGCAGGCAGCCAGGTAGTAGCAAAGACACCATCGCGGCGCAAGTCGGATGGTGTTTTTGTATTTTCATTTAAATTGAAATCCAGAGCAAAACTCTTTAGTCTGTGTCTATCCATTTGTATGTCCCGGAGCTGGAGTTGTCTGATGAGCAAAGTCAAATTGAGAGTAGAAAGACTGGCGCATTGCAAAGCGCTGCCCGAGTATGCCACCGGTGGAGCTGCCGGTATGGATCTCTGTTTCGCCGCCGAAGAGCCGCTTCTATTGGGTCCCGGCGAGAGGACCAAGCTCCCCACCGGAATCAAAGTGGAGATTCCTTCAGGCTACGAAGGTCAGATTAGACCGCGTTCAGGCCTGGCTGACAAAGCCGGAATCTCTTTGACCAACTGCGTCGGCACAGTCGACTCGGACTATCGCGGCGAAGTCAAAGTTCTTGTAATCAACCATGGCAAAGAAGCCTACACTTTTCAGCCCGGCGAGCGTATCGCCCAAATGCTCATCACTCCGGTTCCGGAAGTGGAGGTTGTCGAAGTGGAGTCGGTGGATGAGACCGAGCGCGGTGAAGGCGGTTTCGGCTCCACCGGTAAATCCAGGCTTGTGGCCGGCGAGGCAAAATAGTTTCGGTGGGCGGCAAGATAAAGGTAGCCATCGCCGGAATCAATGGCAAGATGGGCCGGGCTTCGCTTGGAGCATTGGCCGGACTCGATGATATAGAAGTGGTCGGGGCGTTCGGTCGCGCCGGTGCAGATTATGTAGGCAAGGACCTTTCGTCCCTGGACGGCGGGTCTGCCGATACAGGGGTGAAGGTTTCAGAGGATCTTTCCTCCTGTCTGGCCGGCGTCAGCCCGGATATTCTGCTTGAGTTCACCCGGGCGGAGTCCTGCATGGCCCACGCCAGGCAGGCTCTGGCAAATGGAATACGACCGCTTATCGGCACTTCCGGCTTGAGTCAGGCTGATTTTGACGAGCTCGCTTCTCTTTCGGCAGCGGCCGGGGTCGGGGCGATGGTTATTCCCAACTTTTCGGTGGGGGCTGTCTTGATGATGGAGTTTGCCAGGATGGCAGGCAAGCATTTCCACAATGTCGAGATCGTCGAGATGCACGGTGTGAAAAAGCTGGATGCTCCTTCGGGAACCGCTACCTATACTGCCGCCAAGCTGGCTGAAGTGCAAGGAAAGTACAACCCTTCCGAGTTGCCGCCCGATACCGAAGAGCGGGAACTGTTGAAAGGAGCCCGGGGCGGTAGAACGGAAGCCGGGGTCCGAATTCACTCTCTGAGGCTGCCCGGTCTTATCTCGCATCAGGATGTTATCTTCGGCGCGCCCGGCGAGATGCTGACCCTGCGCCACAACAGCTTCAATACCGATTGCTTCGTCAAAGGCATAGTTTTGAGCGTGAGATCGCTGATGGAGCGGGATCAGTTCACGTTAGGCCTGGAAAATCTCTTGTAAACAACTGGTGATAGTGCTTCAGTTGGAGCGCTGTTCGTGCTAAATTTGCACACTGGAGGGAATCTCAGCCATGCAAAACCCGCAAGATCAGTTAAATGTCGCCATTTTAGGAGCCACCGGACGAGTCGGTCAGGAGTTGATCGCTGTTCTCGAAGCTAGAAAGTTCCCAGTGGGCAAGTTCTATCCCCTGGCGTCCGCCCGTTCTGCCAACCAGACCGTTCGTTTTCTTGATAAAGATTATCCGGTTACCGAGCCGAGCGAAGAGATCTTCAAGGATGTGGACGTGGTTCTCGCTTCGGCCGGTGCATCGGTGAGCAAGCACTGGGTAGATAAGATTGTCGAGTGTGGTGCGGTAATCATCGATAACTCCAGCGCATTCAGAATGGACCCAGCGGTACCATTGGTGGTGCCCGAGGTGAACGGTCATGCCCTGAAAGGTCATAAGGGTATTATCGCCAATCCCAATTGTTCCACCTCGCAGCTGGTGGTCGTGCTCAAAATTCTTCATGAGCTGGCCGGATTGAAGCGGGTAATCGTCTCTACCTATCAATCTGTCAGCGGTGCGGGCAAAGAGGCTATGGAAGAGCTGGAGCAGCAGTCCAAGGCGTTGTTAAACGGCTCGGAAGTAAAAACCGAGGTCATGCCTCGTCAGATCGCTTTTAATCTGATTCCTCAAATCGATGTGTTTTTGGAAGATGGCTATACGAAAGAAGAAGCCAAAGTCATAGAAGAGACCAGAAAAATTCTGGAGTTGCCGGATTTGAAGGTTACTTGTACGGCGGTGAGAGTGCCGGTTTTAATCGGTCACAGCGAGGCTGTCACTTGTGACCTCGAGCGGCCGGTGAGCCCCGCTCAAGTTAGAGAGAGCCTTTCTGATAGTCCGATTATCGAGATCTGGGATCAACCGGAAGAAGGTCGTTATCCTACTCCCATTGATTGTGCAGGATTAGATCCTGTCTATGTAGGGCGGATTCGCAAAGACAGCTCTTCTGAAAATGGTATCAATATGTGGGTGGTGGCGGACAATCTTCGTATCGGTGCGGCACTGAATGCGGTGCGAATTGCCGAGTACCTGCTGGATCATGATCTGATCGAGTCTAAGAGCAAAAGCAAGAAAGATGGAATCCCGTTGAGCACTTAATTTCTGAGGTTGGTTGTTTTGCCCGAGATCATCAATAACGACGACACTTTATTCGGCAGGGTCGTAACCGCCATGGTCACACCCTTCGAGGAGAAAGGAGAGTCTATAGACTATGGCAGCCTGGAGAAATTGGTCGAACACCTGATCGCGAACGCGACCGAGACCATTCTTGTAGCCGGGACCACAGGTGAAAGTCCCACACTGACTGCTGACGAGAAGCTGTCCCTGTTGAAGAGGGTCATCGAGATTTCTGCCGGTCGAGCCAAGGTGATATTCGGCGCAGGCTCGAACAACACCAGATCTTCGGTCGAGAGCGCTAAAGCGGCCCGGGAAGCCGGTGCCGAAGGTCTTCTTATCGTCGCTCCCTATTACAACAAACCGAATCAAGAAGGCGTATTCGCCCATGTAAAGGCGGTGGCCGACGCTGTCGATCTGCCGATTCTGGTCTATAACATTCCGGGGCGGTGCGGTATCAACATAGAGCCTATGACTATGGTCAGGCTTGCCAGGGAATGTCCCGGTGTAAGGGCCATAAAAGATTCTGCCGGTAATGTAGATCAGACCGCTCAGCTGGCCGGTCTTTTTTCTGGTTCAAATTTCGACCCGGATTTTCGTATCTATTGCGGTGATGACTATCTTACTCTGCAGATGCTTTCTGTCGGCGCCTGTGGCGTGGTCAGTGTAGCCTCTCATCTGGTTGGCAGACAGCTGAAAGAGTTGATCGATGCCGCCATGGACGGTGATCTTGATCGGGCTCGTGAACTGCATTACCGGTATCTGCCGCTCTTCAAAGGGCTATTCGTCGAACCCAATCCGACCTGTCTAAAGTATATTCTGTCTGCCATGGGCATCTGCTCGGCCAGTTTGAGGCTGCCACTCGTTCCACTGAGTCCGGAGAGAAGGAAAGAGATGGATTCTTTGATGGAAGCGAGTGGTCTATTGTCCGGTTCGTCTATTTGAGGCACTTTTATTGAGCGTCAGCTACTATAATCTGGATAAAGCCCGCCCCGATACTCTCAAGATCGTCCCTATAGGGGGATTGGGTGAGATCGGCAAGAACACCATGGCTATCGTCTATGGTGAGGATATGATGCTGGTCGACGCGGGACTTGCTTTTCCTACCGACGAGATGATCGGAGTCGATCTGGTTTTGCCTAATATAGAATTTCTGGTCAAGCACAGAAAGAAGCTCAAAGGACTTGCCATAACCCATGGTCACGAGGATCATATCGGCGGTATTCCGTATTTGCTGAAGGAGATGCCGATTCCCAAAGTTTACGGACCGGCTTTAGCGCTCGGTTTAATAGAATCCAAATTGAAAGAGGCGGGTCTTGCGGAGACCACCGATTTGCAGCTGGTCAAACCCAGGCAAAGAGTAAAGCTAGGCTGCTTCGAGGTTGAGTTCATACGCTGCACCCATTCTATTGCCGACTCTTTCAGCCTGATTATTCGCACACCAGTAGGTGTCGTGGTCCATACCGGCGATTTCAAGTTCGATTTCACCCCTGTTGACGGCGAGCTCTATGACTTTGCCAGCCTGGCCAGGGCCGGCGAGGAGGGGGTGGTTCTTCTTCTAAGCGACAGCACCAATACCGAAAGAGAGGGTTTCACTCCTTCGGAGAAGACAGTCTGGAAGAAGCTCAACGAAGTCTTTGCCAATGCCAATCAACGAATTATCGTCACCACCTTCGCCAGCAATGTGCATCGGGTCAAACAGGTTTTGAATGCGGCCATGGCCTATGGTCGCAAGGTTGCCATATTGGGAAGGTCGATGCACAAGTTTGCGGAGCTGGCTCGGGAGCTGGGCTATGCAAGCTATCCTGACGACCTGCTCATTCCAGTCGAACAAGTGCGCGACTATCCGCCGGATCAAGTCGTGATCCTGACCACCGGTAGCCAGGGAGAGCCTCTCAGTGCGCTTACGAGAATCGCCAATGACGAGCACAAGCTAATCAAGATAGAACCCGGTGATACCGTCATTCTCTCCGCGACGCCTATTCCGGGTAATGAGCGCCTGGTCTCCAATACGATAAACAAACTCTTTCTATCCGGTGCCGAGGTTATCTATGGACGTAACGAAGGGGTGCATGTCTCTGGTCATGCCTGTCGCGAAGAACAGAAGCTGATGCTCAATATCTGCAGTCCTAAGATGTTCATGCCGATTCATGGTGAGTACAGAATGCTGGTCGGCCATGCGGAGCTTGCGGTGGAATGCGGGGTTGCCAGAGACAAAGTCTTTGTGCTCGACAATGGCGATGTGCTGGAGATTGATGGTGTTTCCGAGACCGGAGCCATAGTCGGCAAAGTCGAGTCTGGTATTCGTTTGGTAGATTCCAACCGAGAATGGATGATCGATGAAGATATAGTCGAAGAGAGGCACCAACTTTCTGAGGACGGTCTGGTTTCTGTTGTGGTGGCTCTGGATTCTGACGGACTGGTGGCAGCAGGACCGGATGTCTCCATTCGCGGTATCATCCTGCCTCAGGATCTTCCTGCAGAAGAGTTTGTTATCCAGGTAGAAAGTCAAATCCGTGATTATTTCAGGCGACTCAAGGGCAAAAAAGAGTCTTTGGAAAGCAGTCTGCTTCAAAGTTATCTGATTGCCTATTTCGAGAAAGAGATGAGAACCAGACCGCTGGTACTGGTTAAACTACATCGACTCAGTATAGATAAAAGCCAGAACCAGAGTTCTAAAAAGACAGCTTCGAGCAAGCGATCTTCATTGAAAGGCGACGAGGCCTGATAAAATGACCTGGAGAGAATTGTCGGCAGAGAAATTCAATTCCATCAAGTCTAAGGTCATAGTCGATGTTCGTTCTCCTTGTGAGTTTGTCAATGAGTCTATCCCTGGGGCGATAAATATTCCTTTGCTCTCCGATGAAGAGAGGGCAGAGGTCGGTAAGGTCTATAAAGAAAAAGGCGAGTTCAGGGCTCGAAGACTGGCACTCGGCTTAGTCGCTCCTCGTATTCCCGAGATAGTCGATAGAATAAGCGCCTCTAAAAAAGAGAATCATACCCTGGTGGTGCACTGCTGGCGGGGCGGCATGCGGTCCGAGGCCGTAGTCAGTTTTTTGAGCTTGATGGGTATCGATTGTTGGCGCTTGACCGGTGGATACAAGGCCTGGCGCCGTTGTGTCATGGATGATTTCGAAGCGGATACTTATCCTTTTAAGGTAGTGGTGCTCGATGGCCTTACCGGGGTAGGGAAGACCGAGGTCCTCAAAACTCTTGCGGATATAGGTCTGGATGTTCTGGATCTGGAAGCGATAGCAAATCATAGGGGCTCTATTTTCGGTGGAATCGGTCTTGGAGAACAACCGACCCAGAAAAATTTCGACGGCTTTCTCTGGGAGAGACTGAGGACTTTTTCCGGCGACTGTGTCTTTCTTGAGGCGGAGAGTCGAAAAATCGGCTCGGTCAGATTGCCCGAGTTTTTGATGGAGAGAATTAAATACGGTACCAAAATATTGCTGGAGTCGAATTTATCTTGCCGGGTAGAGAGAATCTCTCGTGACTATCATATTCTCGATCACAAGGAAGCGCTCTTAGATCTGCTCGGTAGGGTGCGGATTTTCAAAGAGCGGCTCGGTCATGAAAAGCTCAAAGGATTATCGGACGCACTCAAAGAAGATCGTGGTGATGATTTCATCGAGTCTATGCTCCGCGACTATTACGATCCGCTCTATTCAAGGCATATTCGGCGCAGGGCAGACTATGATCTGACCGTTTGCTCGGATGATCCTTTTGCCGCGGCTGCTGCAATAAAAGAGTGGTGCCTGGATAGCGCCCGATCGGGCCTTTTCGCTTCGATAAAACGGGACGAAAAAACAGCCCCCCGATAATTCGGGGAGCTGTTTCACCTGTGTCTTTGCCTGTGGTGGATTAGGAATCAGGTATTGATCAGGTACGGAGGAAACACGGACAAAAGCACTTGTCTCTCGCGCCATGTTCTCTCAATAATAACAGTGCTGACATCTACCGGCTGTAAAAAAGTTTGAAGTGTCAATCACATAGAATGACCAATCAGTGGATTCTAAAAAATCCTTAATAGCCGAGGTCAGGGCACTACTACTGGAGCCAGGGTGAAGTCCCTGCGCCACTTTCCGCTTTGCCGGCTGTCGGATAGAGAAAGTCTAGAGCCCCGATATCATCAGGGATTTCGCTTTCATGAGCTACGTCTTTTTCCAGATCTGCGGTGATTTTTATATTGCTCGGACAGAATATATAGACTTGCTCGCTCAGCTTGTGAAAATCTCCGTCCAGCGCGGCGGAGGCACCAGCTACGAAGTCAACCAATCGCTTGGCGTCGAGCTTTTTCATATTTTCCAGGGAGATTGTGGTGGCAGCTCTGCAGCGCAGGCATTCTACAATCTCTATGGCCTCGTCGAAAGAGACAGGGCTGAAAATCGAAATCTGTGTATTTATCGAAGGCGTCGGAGACGGTCTCATTGAAGACATGGTTAGCATTCTCTTGTCACTGAGGGCAGGAAAAAGATCTACTATTTGTCTGCCATTCGAAGAAGTGTTTGCGACTCTCGAATTGCTGGTGGCACTATCCGGGATATTGTCACTCATGGTATTCCTCACCCATCTTATTTATATTTAGGATATTCAGCAGGCACCAATACAAGCATATGTCGTATTTTATGGATTTGGGCATCTCAGGCGGTGCTAGTCAGTTATTCATTCTATTCAATTCGGCGCAATAAGCAAGTAGCCTGATCTATGTCCATGATATTAGGTTTGGTGTCAGAGACAAACGGTGCCCTGTTTTGCGGCGCTTGTCAACTTGGGACAAATTGAATTAGTTAGATTATTTTTTTGAAGCGATTAGAGCATTTATCTGACCGAGGGTCTCTTCAGCGAGAACGCGCGAATTAAGCAGGTCTTCCGGGACTGTGATTTTGACATTCGAGACCCCGGCTTCCACAAGTCGCACCGGCTCGTTCAGCATCTCGATGATGGCGGCGTCATCGGTGACTTCTATCTTGCCTCTGCGGGCTTCCTGGTGCCCTCTGAGAAGCATCGCATAGGCTGCGGCCTGGGGGGTCTGGGCCCGGAAGAGCCTGGAGCGATCTAATTTAAGGGTGTTTTTTATAAATCCATTCTCTACTTCTTTTATGGTATCGGTTACCGGTGCCGCCGGTAGTGCGGCTCCATATTCAATGGCAGCAGAGATTACTCTGTCTATCAGCTCCTGAGAGATATACGGTCTCGCGGCATCATGCACCAGAACGTAATCCGGCGGTTGCGATTCCAGACTTTTGAGTCCCAGGTAGACGGATTCTTGCCTGGTCGCTCCACCTTCGACCAGCCTGACCCGTTCATAGATCTCGGTAAGACCATTTTCAAAAGCGAAATTCCGGATAGTGGCATCGAATTGGGCGAGCAAATCGCCACGGGTCACCACCACCAGCCGATTGATTTGCGGATTTATGCCGAAAGCCACCACCGACCACAAATAAACAGGCATGCCCAGCAGGTCCAGGCACTGTTTAGGCGCTGCGGCCGTGCTGGAGAATCGGCTGCCTTCGCCGGCTGCCGCCAGAATGAGAGCGATGTCTTTCATCGTCTGAGCTAGATAACGCCTTCAGTTGCAGGTGGTTGTGCCACCATCAGTGATTCTGGCTGGTTTTCACTTGCCACAGGCGGGTCAAAAGACGTAATATCCCTGCTTCCTTCTTCCTGTTCTTGAGCGGGCTCAGATTGCGACTCTGCTTCAGACCCTGAAGCAGGACCTGCAATCGCCGATTGTTCTTTTGAAGTGTCATTGTCTTCGTTTCCTGCTTCTAGACCGAATTTGAGGGTTTGTTGAACGGTCTGGTCGGGACTGGCGTCGAAACTATTGTTTTCGTTATCTTCGCCATCGCCTTCCAACTCTGCTTCCGCCTCTTTATCCTGGCGGATGAGAATCTGTCTCAGCGACTTTCCGTCTTTGGACAGGCGGAAGTATTCTTGAAAGCGTTTTGTGGTCGTTAGAGTAGGAGATCTGCCTTCCTCTTTCTTGTTCACCAGATCTCGTTCCATCAACTCTTTGATATGCTCGTAGGCTCCAGCCCCTCTGATTTTAATGATTTCGGACTGCATCACCGGTTGCTTGATGGCGATGGCCGAGAGGGTTCTTATCAAAGAGGTGGGAATTTCGAGTGGAACGAACTCGTCTATGAGGGTGGCATATTCATCCTTTACTTGAATGATATAGCCGTTGTCGTCCGCGATTTCGAGACCGAGATCTCGTTCTTCGTAGTCTCTTATAAGCTCGAGAATCGTCTGCCGAACTTTATCGAGGTCTTCACCGACGATTTTTGCCACCGCGGATGCCTTCACCGGCTTTTCCGTCAGAAACAGGGCGGCTTCAACTTTTGCTTTCAGTTTGTTTTCCATAGTCACGATACCACCGAATTCGAAATTGCCTCTCCACCACAGAGGGCAAGGTATAGAGGACCGTAAAACTCTTCTTGTTCAAGGTCTATTTTACCTGCATTCGACAAAAATAAAGAGGCGAGGAAGGCATCGACCCAGTCACTTTTGTCATCCAGCAAGGTAACCAGGGCGAAAAGCTCTATGTTTTCTCCGATTTTCAATATCTTCGATAGCAAGATTTCTACCTTGCCTATGGTCATTTCGATATCTTCATCATGAGCAAGATCCAATATGTCATCTACATCATTTACTTCCAGATGACCGGCCAGATCGATGCGAGCTTTCGGTATTCTCTCCGCTCTTATCTTCTCTATCTTTTCTGCTTCTCTCAGGGCGGCGATGAGCTCATCGAGGGTAACCTGGCGTTTGCGCACTTTCTTGCGATTGGAAGTACGGACGATGGCTTTCTCCAGATCCTGAATCGTAATCTGGCGCGGCTCTTTGATCTGGGGATTGTATTCAATCGGAAGACCGTTCTCGTCGAATTCCATATAATCGTCGCCGAAGACTTCTTCTTCCATGGGCGGTGCCAGGAGGGCGTCGGCTTTCATACGCAGAAGCACGCAGGCGTGGAAGAGGACCTTGCCGCTCTGGCGCAGGTTCTCTTTCGGGGCTGCTGCTATCGCTTTCAAGAACTTGTCGGTGACATCGATGATATCTACGGCTTTGGCGTCTATCTCGCCGTTTTTAGCCATTTGCACCAGGATCTCGATGGCGTCGGGGCTGGATGGTTTGGCATCGATTTCTTTATCGGCACCAGCACCGGTAATGGCGCCATTACCGATAGTGCTTGTTAGGTCGATACCTTCCAGTTCCAAGAGATTAAGCTCCTATCGCTGCCGGCTCGTGTTTCTCGTGTCCTTCCGAGAGCTTCAGCTCTTTCAGTCCGACCACTCTCGAGAATCCGTCCGCTCTGAGCGACACACCGATGGCGTGGCTGGCGTTCTCGATCATCGGTCGACGCAGGCTGACGACCACGAACTGAGCTTCTTGGGATTGACGCTTGACCATGCGGGCAAGACGCTCGGCGTTGGAGCCGTCCAGCATCATATCGACCTCATCGAAGGCATAGAACGGAGCAGGCGCATATCTCTGGAAGGCGAACACGAAAGATAGAGCGGTGAGGGATTTCTCTCCTCCGGAGAGCGCTTCTATCCTCTGCATCTTCTTGTCCCGTGGCTGAGCCCGGATGATCAAGCCGCCTTCGAAGGGACTCTCCGGATTCTCCAGCTCGAGCTTGCCGTGACCGTGGCTGAGCTCCTGGAAGATTGCCTGGAAGTTTTCGTTGACGGCGTTGAAGGCTTCAAGAAAAGTCTCTTTCTTGAGTTGATCGTATCCGCTTATACGCTGGATGATCTCTTCTTTCTCCACCGCGAGGGTCTCGAGGTTTTCGTCGAGTTCCACTTTTCGCTGTTCAGTATGATTGAATTCATCGAGCGCTTTCATATTGACCGGCTCCATAGAGCGCATACGGCGCTCCAGGCGCTCGACCTGTTTCTTGAGGTCGTCGACGGTGCTCTGGCTGGGCGGCTCGTAATCCGGATTGGTTTCAAGGACCTCTTTGATCTGTTCCCGTACATGATTCAGATCACGCTCCAGTTCGAAGTGAAGCAGCTTGTGTTCTTTACGCTGCTCGTTTATGCGTTTCACTTCTTGATCGAGCTTGGTTCTTTCTATCTCGTCCTCGGTGACCTGATCGTGAATCTTGTCTTTCTTCTCCCGCAGAGAATCCAGCTCTTTGGAGATATCGGCGACCTTTTTCTCCATCTCGATGATGCTGTCTTTGTATTGTTTGATCAGATCTTTCAATACAGGCTGCTGATTCTGGAGATTCTCCACTTCGCTCGATAGAGTGGTTTTTTGTTCTACAAGAATATTTCTGTTGTTCTCTTCGACTTTCGCTTCGGTGTCGAGTTTGTCGAGCAATCTCTGAATCTCTTTGTATTCGCTCTCCACCGCTTCGACATCGACCCGGACCTCTTCCGATTCTAGAATCAGTTTTTCCAACTCAGACTGTTTGCCTTTGTCCCTGGCGCCATCCAGGGTCTGAGCCAGTTTGTCTATACGCTTGGCCAGGTCCTCAACCAGATTGACTATTTCCGAGATCTCTTTGTCGATGCTGTCTATTTCGTCGCCTTTTTCGCGCAGTTTAGGCTTAATAGATTCGATGGCGTTATCGAGCTCTTCAGATTGTTTCTGGTAACTATTCAATTCGGCTTCACGTTGAGCCAGTTCGGCTTTGGCTTTGTTAGCCTTTTCTCTTTCTTCCTGCAAGCTTGAATTGAGCTCTTTGACAGAATCTTTGAGCCACTTGATCTGCTCGCTTACGCTCTTCGAAGTCTGCTTGAGTACAGCCAGATCGGTCTCGCCTTTTTTAGAGAAGTGCAGGCGAGAATTCTGGTTGTTACCACCGGTGATACTACCGGACTTATCGAAAAGCTCCCCTTCCAGGGTAACCATACGGGCCTGGTTAATGAGCTTTCTGGCATTGTCCATGCTGTCCATGACCACGGTCTGACCGCAGGCATATTGAAATGCTTTTGTGAAAGCCGGATCGAAATCGACCAGGTTATAGGCAAAGTCGACCACACCGGGGCGATTGGGCAGCAATCCCGGCGGATTGGCCTGAATTTTATTGAGAGGCACGAAAGTGGCACGGCCGGCCTTATTGGCTTTCAGGTATTCGATACAAGCCTGGGCAATCTGCTCGTTGTCTACGACGATATGACCTAACCTAGGTCCGATACAGGTCTCGAGGGCCGTTGCATATTCATCCTGAACCGAGCCCAGTTGACCGATGGTGCCGTGGACACCGTCGATGCCTGCCTGGGTAATCGCCTCTACCGCACGGCCATAGCCGGATTCTCCGGATACCTCTTTGGCGGTCTCCAATTCGATGATTCTGGTTTTGACTCGCTCCAGGGCTTCATTTTTAGCTTCTATCTCGTCCTGGGTAGAGGCGAGTTCGTCTTCGTATTGCTGGATGGTGCGGTCTATGCCTAGAACCAGCGCTTTTTGATCTTCGAACTTATTCTTCAGTCTACCGGCTTCGGCTTTCAGTTCGGCCGATTTGCTTATTTTCTGGGTGGCTTGATTTCTCAAATCCTCCAGCTCTTTGTCGAGGGACTGGCGTCTTGTTTGAAGCTCGGTTTTTCTAACCTCTAGAGAATGTCTTTCATCTCTCAGTTTTTGCAGGTCTTCGTGAAGACTGGCCATCTTTTCGGAAGACTTGTCTTTTTCCTGGCGAAGCGCATGGATTTTTTGCATGACTTCGTTGTAAGCGGACTGCTTCTCTTTGAGCACCACTTCTACAGCGCTTTGATCTTCGAGGTGCTGCTTTTTGTCCCTGCCGATCTTTCTTATATGCTTTTCTATCGCGTCTATTTGTTTGTCGAGCTGGGTTAAGGAGTTTAATTTTTCGCCGATCACACCGTCCAGGTTGGAGAGTTTGTTCTCTTCCCGGGTCAATTCACCGCGTTTGTTCTCCAGTTCCTGACGGAGCAAGAGTTGCTCGTTGCCGCCCTTTTCTCGAATTTCTTCTTCTATGCGTCCCATCTCGGATCTCAAAGAGAGAAGGTTGACTTCGGTTTTGCGAAGCTTGTCGCCTATTTCTTCTTCTTTTTTGTCGAGGGATTTGATAATCTCCAGTTCTTTGCGAGCTTTTTCTTCCAGCTCCTGAGCGCGAACGAATACTAGATCGCGCTCTATCTCTTCTTTCTTGTTTTTGAGTTCCAGGTATTTTAGGGCTTGATCGCGGTCCGTCCGCAAAATTTCGAGCCGTGCGATGATCTCGGTCAGCACTATTTTCTGGTGCTCGATTTTTTCGTCGACCGAATTCAGTTCGTTGGTGGCCAGATCGATTTTGCGATCAAAATCCGCCACACCGGCCAACTCGTCGATGATCTTGCGCCTTTCGGAAGCGCTCATGGTGACGATCCCGGTGACGTCTCCCTGCATTATCACGTTGAAGCCGGTGGGGCTGACGTTATATTGCATGAGGCGATCATGTATCTCTGAAAGGGTGGAGATCTTGCCGTCGAGGAAATATGTGCTGGTGTAGCTATTCTCTTTTACCCTTATTCTGCGGGTAACTTCCAGCTCTTCATCATCTTTGCTGACGAAGCGTACACGTACTTTCGCTTCTTTTTTGCCGCTCAAATTGTTCAAGAGATCAGGCAGACGTTCGGCTCGCATCGAGCGAGTCGAAGACAGACCCAGAGCGAAAAGCAGACTATCGATGATGTTTGACTTACCGGAGCCGTTCGGTCCTGAGATAGTCGTAAAGCCGTCTAGAAGAGGAATTGTAGTGGCCTTGCCGAAGGATTTGAAATTGTCCAGCTCTATTTCTTTGATTCGCAAATCTGTATTTTTCCCCACTGCCTCTGCCGCATTAGACTACACACTCCATTTAGTGTCAAGTGTTGTGGTTCTAAAACCGGTGCGATGTCTTGCCTGATTACAATAAAGTGTATATGCGATCAATGTCGAAAACGTTCATCAGCACCCACTTTGCTAACTCTTTGCTAATACTCGCCGCTTTTTCCCAGAGAAATACTGTCACCGTTTATGGTACTTGCTGCTCTACGTTTATATCGGAAAGTGATCCTCGGAACCCCCTCTAAAGCAACGTATAATCAGGAATTCCAGAGATCGCTAGAATTATACAGCTTCTCCTTTTTTTAGATCCGATCAGCGTTTTCGCGAATTCGAGTGCTTTATATGTAAACTTATTAGCCGCTTGTAATATAAATGAGCTCCGTGATAATCTCATTCGATATATTTCCGGCTCTTTCTCTTTCTGGAATTTAAAAATAGTGAAACAAAACAAAGATAAAAAGCAGGCCTTAATAGGAGATCTGCTGGTGCGGGCCGATTTGATCACCCGTCGCGGTCTGACCAATTGTCTCAATATTGCTTCCCAGAGTGAGTCGCCTATCGGTCAGGTTCTGTCTATAAACGGCTTTGTCACCGAAGAGGAGCTCAATGCCGGTTTGAGAGTGCAGGCGCTGATTCGGGAGCGCCTTCTCCCGGAAGATAAGGGAATTCAAGCGCTCTCTTATGTGCGCACCAAAAAATACAGCCTGGATCAGGCTCTCGATGAGCTTGGCTGGAAGTCGGAGTATTACAAGTTCACCCGCAGTCTCGGCGACCTCTTGATAGATTCGGGCACCCTAGATGCCGAAAAGCTCGAGATGGGCTTGAGCGCCAGTCAGCGCTCCGGGTTGCCACTGGCGCGGGTGCTGGTTCTGCAAGGCGCGCTCTCCGAGTTTGTCGCCTATGCCGCCCTCACCGCCCAGACTTTATTGAGGGACGAGAAAATCGCCCGGGATCAAGCGGTGGGGGCTCTAAGGCTCACCAAGATGCATGGTGATTCTCTGGAAGATTATCTGGAGTTCGGTGGTCTTCGAAAGATAAGACCGGATCATATTTTGCGTCTGGGAGAGTTCTTTGTTCTAGCCGAGCTGGTCAGTGAGCTGGATCTGCTTTCTGCCGTCGAGACCGGCCTGGCGGAAGCCAAGCCGATAGGGCAGATTCTTGTGGAGAGCGGTCTTGTGGGAGAGAATGTGGTGGAGGCCGCTTTAGATTTGCAGGATCTAATAAGAGCCAACAAAATCTCTCCGAATAAGGCTGTCGATGTCTTGCGGCGCTGTAATGAGACCGGCAATTCGGTGGTTGAAGAGCTGGAGAGTTTCGTCGCCGAGATCCCTGCCGATAACGAGCTGCCCCGAGAAGATGCCCGCTTGTTAGAGCTGGTGCATGGTCTTTCTTTTTTGTCGGATAGCGATTTTAGAAAGATAGTCAGCGAGTTGAAAGGTTCCGGTATGAACGCCGAGCAGTATTTAGTAGAGCACAAGCTTGTTTCTACTTCTCGGCTGGAGGCGGCGAAGAAGTGCCGGGTACTGCTTGAAGGTGGGGTGCTCACCCTCGAACAATCTATATTCGCGGTACATATGTGGCTCTGGTCCGGTGGCGAGCTCGAAGATGTGCTTCGTGAAATAGGCTGGCTTCAGCGCTAGGGATTGCTCTCCCCTGCTTTCGGCGCCGCCGTCAGCTTGCCGAGCAACTCCCTTGCGTGGGCTGCATCTTTGTCTTCCGGCGAGTCCTTCACGAAAGCCTGGAGTTGTGAGAGCGCCTCTTTGTTCTGCCCCCCTTTCAAAAGCAAAAGGGCGAGGTTATATCTGGCTGAAGCCAAACTCTTGTCCAGTTTGATGGCTGTTTTATATTCCTCTATAGCCGTGTCCCTATATTCGGTGCCCTCCAGCTGCGACGCAATCCATGCATGGTTGAAGTGACAGAAGGCTTCATCCTGGTTCTTGTCCACCCATTGTCCTGATAATTCATAGGCTTCTTCCAGTTTGTTCTGACCTACATATATAGAAAGGATCGATAACATTGCTCGTTTTTTGAAGGCTCTTTGAGGTCTCAAATCAAGAGCCCTTTCATACTGAAGCAATGCCGCTTTTTCGTCCCGGTTGTCTTTCAGATAGTCGCCCAGGGCTATGTGAGTTCTTGGATCCTGGGCGCCAGCCTGGGTGGATTTGCGGGCGTTTTTCATGGCCGCATCGAGATCGCCCAATTCATTCTCGGCATGGGCCAATTTCAGGAGCAGGTCGGAATTATTGGGGCTCAATACAGTAAGGCGCGAAAGGATCTCGCGCGCCTCTTTGAAGTTTTTGGATGCCAGTTCGGCGTCAGCCAGAAGCAGCATGGTCTGCCAATCGGCACTATATAGTTGCTTCAGCTCTCTGGCCATGGTCAGGGCTTCTTCTTTCTTACCGGTGTCTAAAAGGGCTCTTGCTTTTGCCAGTTTCGCCGGAAGAAAATCCGGCTTCAGGGCAAGAGCTTGATCTGCAGCCTTCAACGCTTCTTTGGATCTGCCCCTTGCTAATTCCAAAAGTGCCCTATTGGTGATGGCAAAGCTGTAGCTACCGTTCAAAGCGATGGCTCTGTCGATATGCTCGCCGGCTTCTTTGTATTCTCCTCTGAGCGCCAGCACCACTGCGTAGCTGTTTTGAAACTTGGCGTCCTCCGGACATTGATCCAGAATCGACGTGAGCAGCTTCTCCGCTTTATCCATCTTCTTTTCGATCAGGGCATCAAAAGCGGTGAGGTAGAGAATATCCACTTTTCTTGAAGAGTCGAGCGGTGCTTCGGTAAAAGAAGGGATGATGAAATTGTTTTCGTCCACCACATTAAGAGGCGGAGCACTCTGTCTTGCGCTGTCCAGCAGCTTCTTGCTTTTGAGATTGATATCATCCGGTTCGTTCTCTTTCGCGCGGCCGGGCAGGTGCAGCTTCACCCGGGGAATGAGGTGGTGTTTCTTCTTCTTAGGCTCACTACTCTTGAGGACAGAGTCGGTGGTGCGCAGCCAGCCAAGGCTTATTACATAAGGCAGAGTCTGATTGGCGGTGACCAGATAGCAGTGGATTCTCGATTGACCTTTGTGTTTATCCTCCACCAGTCTGACGCGGTGGTCTTTTTCCAGCCGCTGTCGAATCGAGGCGATGCTGCCGACTAATTTCTTTTCAGGACCCTCTTCCGGCGCTGCCGCGAAGGCAGCTAATAGTGCCATCGACGGGGCGACAGCCATGAAAAAAACAGTTAGAATTTTGATTCTCTTACCAGTCATTTTCTAATCAATTATATAAGGACCGGTCGGGAAAATCATTTTCTCTACTTACTCCATATCTTTTGCTACACTCTTCTATCTATTGTGTCCGGAGTTTCAGTAATCCAATTTGAATTCAGTCAGTTCTATTAAATACGAACTCGTTGCCGAATGTCCCTGGTCCGGGGCGAGGGCCGCGGTACTCACCACTCCTCATGGTCGTATAGAGACACCTGTTTTCATGCCCGTGGGCACCAATGCCGCAATGCGGGCCATGACCTTCGACGATGTCGAGCGCTGCGGGGCAGAGATCGTTCTCTCCAATGCCTATCACTTGTATCTGAGACCGGGTCATGAACTGGTTAAAAAAGCGGGCGGTCTGCATGGCTTTATGAAGTGGCAAAAGCCTATCTTGACTGACTCCGGAGGATTTCAAGTTTTCAGTCTGGATAGTCTGAGGCGCATTACCGATGATGGCGTCCACTTTCAGGATCACAAAGGCGGCGCCAGGCACTTTATCGGGCCGGAGAAATCCATGGAGATCCAGAATGCCCTGGGCGCCGACATCATCATGGCTTTCGACGACTGTGTCAAAAATCCTGCCACCATCGATGAAGCCAGGGCGGCCATGGATCGCACCCATCGATGGCTGGCGCGTTGCGTAGAATCGCACGCGAGAGCAAGTGACCAGGCTCTCTTTGGTATTGTCCAGGGCAGCATCTATGAAGATTTGAGAGCCGAGTCGGTCAAGCAGGTAACCTCTTTCGACTTGCCCGGCTATGCCATCGGTGGTGTTGCCGTTGGTGAGGACCGCGATACTATAGAAAGAATCGTTCTATTCGCCTGTCCTTTATTGCCCCGGGAAAAGCCCCGTTATCTGATGGGGGTTGGCACACCCTGGGATACGGTTTTTTCGGTTCGCTGCGGAATAGATATGTTCGATTGTGTCTCACCCACGAGGTTGGCGCGCCATGGTGCCGCCTTCACCTCTTTTGGCCGGATCGCCATCAAAAATGCCGACTATAGAGAAGACTTCCGCCCCCTCGATTCTGACTGTGACTGCTTTACCTGTGCCAAGTACAGCCGGGCTTATCTATGTCACTTGATTCGAGCCAAAGAAATGTCCGGGGCGACTCTTATCTCTATACATAATGTACGGTTTTTGATCCGCCAGGCTCAGCTCTGCCGTGAGGCGATTATAGAAGGACGTTTCAAAGAGTATTTCCTCGAATTCGCTGCCAACATGGGCAAAGAGCTGGGAACTTAATCTTTGACTTCCTGCGCTTCTTCGGCATCTTCTTTGATTTCGAGAAGCAGCTCGCCTTCCGGCACGCCAGGTTTGTCCTGGGTGAGCAGATTGTGGTCGCCACCTGGTGGAACCCCGCCGCCTTTGAGAGCGAGAAGCTCCATCTCGATGCTGGCGTCACCTTCGAAATCTTTGAATTTGTCTTCCAGGGTGTCCGTGCCGAGTTCGGCAAGAGCTGCCGCCCTTGCCTCTTTCTCGCCGACCTTCTCTTCCATGCGGTCCATAATGGAAAGGGCACCGGATGTGGATGTCTTGGAGAGGATCTCGTTGGCTTTAGAAGTAGCCTGGGCGGCTTTGTCCCGGGCGATCAGCACTTGTTTCTTGGTGTTGTATTTTTGTACTTCGTTCTCTAATTCGGTCAATCTCTGACGCAGGCTGGTGGTGACTTCTTTCTGAGCTTTGAGCTGGGTTTCGAAGTCGGTGGCAGCCTGGGAATACTGTTGTTTTCTCTGGAGGGCTTGTCTCGCCAGATCGTCGTTGCCCTGCTGAACCGCCATGGCGGCTCGATTCTGCCAGGTGGCTGCCTGGTCTTTATTTTTCTGGAGCTGTTGCTCGATCTGCTTTTCGGTGGCGATTGCCTGGGCCACTGCCTGTCTTACTTGAATCAAGTTTTGCTGCAGATCTTGATAAGTCTGTTCGAGCAGCATCTGGGGATCTTCCATCTTGCCCAGAATGTTATTGACCATGGCCTTGAACAGCGTAGCGATGCGCTGGAACATTACTCGACAACTCCTTTATCTTTATGTCAGGTTATTTAGTCTAGCAAAACCCACTGGTTTTATTCCCAGTTGTCCCGTCTTTCTCATGCCAATATTTAGATGGGGCTCTTTCCTTGCCGCCGGGACGGGAGAGAAATCAATAAATATATGAACTGTCGGTTGAAGAATTTTAGCCGGTCTCGCTTGGCAAGGCTCTTTATGAGACGGTTGCCCGGCGGCGTGAGGCCCTGAATCCCGCGCCGTCAGTGGATTTTTTCGGATAAGGACGGGTTATTGAATAGGTATCGAATAGGTATTTAAGAGGTATTATGGTAAACGAGCTTTACACTAGGTCTTAACAAACACTTAAATCGATCCATGGCGAATAGCGACGAAGAACTGAAATCTAGCTCACCTCCCGGCTGGGTTCTTGCCAGTCAGTGGGGCATGAATCTGGTGGTCCTGACATGTTTTTTCGGCTATCTTGGCTTCTGGATAGGCGAACGGCTGCAAAACAAAGCTCTGTCATTCTTTCTGACCTTATTAGGGATAATGCTCGGATTCGGCGCCGGAGTCTGGCGAATGGTCAAAGCCGCTGAAAAATTCAAGCAGAGCGCTCCTGCGGGCAAATCTGACGAAAAGTGACAAATCAGCTTAAGAAACTGTGTGCTAAATCGATTTCATAAAGCGGTTTGACAACCCCGCTTGAACCGCTTTGTCGGCCATTTCTCAGAAATCGCTAAGAATCAGAGTAGATCAGGCATCTGCTATGATTTGCATGCGTTAGTGAGAACCGACCCGTTTCGAGTCTGTCGGTTCTGGGTTCAGTCTGGAAATTAAAATTCAATGCTTGGAAAACATCTAACCCTCGAAAATCCGGTCTTTGAAAGCTATATTGGCGATGCCGCCACTCAACAGATACCCGGCCTCGGTACTGTAGGCGCCATCCATGTCGACACGCTTGCCCTCTCCTGGATCTGCATGGGGGGCATTCTTTTATTAGCTGCTTCCGTTAAGCCCGCCCTGGTCAAAGATGGTCCCGGCGGTGCCGGTCAGGCCATAGCCGAAGGGGTCTACTCTTTCGTCAAGGATCTCGCCCAGGGTCAAATAGGCAAAGACTATCGACCCTTCTTCCCGCTCATCGCAGGTATCTTCCTTTTCGTACTGGCCGGCAACCTCATAGGCATCGGCCCCTGGGCTGCTTGCGAGTACATCTTCCCGGGCTGGCCCCATCTCGGTCATGGCGCCCATGTGGAACCCTGGGAGATTGCCTCGCCTACCACCGACTTCAACGTCACTTTCGGTCTGGCGATGATATCTCTGGTGGTTTATTTAGGAGCCGGCTTCTTCAAGCACGGTGCCGCCTACGCTAAAGAGCTCGCCTTCAACCCGGTCGAATGGCTCGACTTGATCATTCGTCCTTCCACCCTGGCTCTTCGACTTCTTCTGGTTATAACCGCCGACGAGATCACCCGGATGGTGGCATTGAAGCTGGTACCGTTCATCTTCGCCCCGGTGGCGGTGATGTCCTTCGAAATTTTTATCGCCTTAATTCAGGCATTTGTTTTTGCCCTACTTACTGGGATTTATATCGGCATGGCTGTAGCCGATCATCATTAACAGCCGTTATCAAATAAAAACAGGAGATAAAGAAAGTGGATCACCAACTAATCGCCGAAGCCGGAGCACAAGCTGGAGCAGCAGGAGCCGCCGGCATGGACCCTGACACCTTCATCAAAGCAATGTCCAGAATCGGTGCAGGTATCGCCGCCGTGGGTGTATTCGGCCCTGGTATCGGTATCGGCGTCGCCGCTTCCAAAGCTCTTGAAGGAATGGCTCGTCAACCCGAAATGGAAGCCAGCCTCCGTAACAACGGCATCATCTTCGCCGCTCTTATGGAAGCGCTCGGTCTCTTCGCTTTCGTTGTAGCTATCCTTCTCTACATGTTCCCGCTGGGTCTTGGCGGTTAATCAATCGCGAAGAGACGCTCAGTCTGCAACGGGCAGCAAGTTATATCAAAGACGGAAGTTTGAGAATCAATGTTTGAGCTAAACGCCACCATCGTCATCTTTATTTTGAGCTTTCTCCTATTTATGGTGATGCTCGACAATCTGTTCCTTACCCCTGTCGGTGAGGCGATAGAAAGTCGAGACAAGAAAATCACCGGGGATAGCAAGAAGGCTCAGGAGCTGCGTGATGATGCCAGCGCCGTGGTCGAGAAGTACGAGAAGAAGCTTGCCGAGATTCGGGAAGAGGCTCAAAGTATCATCAACCAATCGACTGGTGAGGCTCAAAAAGTCCGTTCCGAAAAGCTTGCTGCCATAGAAAATGAAGGTCGTAAAAAATTCGATGAAGCTAAAGCCAGTTTCCTGAAAGAGAAAGAGAGCCTGGTCAAAGACCTGGTCCAAGAAGAGACCGTACTGGTCTCTGAAATAGTCTCCAAGCTTCTGGGAACGAGTGCCGCAGTCGAAATCGATTCGGCTACGGTTCATCGAGCCCTGGAGGAAGCCTGCTAATGTTTTTCTTTGCTGAAGTGCATCACTCTGGCAACATCATGGATGCTGTGACCAACTTTCAGAGCAACCTGGTGAACTGGCTGGTGCTCGCCGGACTTATTGTCTGGGGCTGGAACAAGGTCATTCCTGCCGTGGTCGAGAAGCGCGCCAAGCGCATCAACGAAGCGATCGACGCTGCTGAAAAAGCGAGAGCCGAAGCCGAAGAGTTTCTCGCCACCCAGAAAGCCCGGGTAGAGAATGCCGAAGCCGAAGCTGAAAAAATCATCGACGAAGCCAAAGTGGTGGCTGAGCAGATGAAGAAAGAGATGCAGAGCCAGACGGAAAAAGACATCGAAAATCTCAAACAGAAGTTCGATGCGGCCATAGCCAACGAAAGACAGGTGGTGATCACCGAGACCCGTAAGGCCGCTGTCAGGGCTGCCATGCAACTTTCCGAGAGCTATCTGAGAAGCAATATCTCGGATGGCGAGAAGAAAGTGCTCATGAATCAATTTATCGAGCAACTTGATCAACTCGGCGACGGTGATAAGTCCATGGTGCCCGGCCAGGGCAGAGTCAGCACCGGTTCGACCCGCTAGAGCCGCCAGGAGGAGTTTTTTAGATGTCCGGTGACCTAACCCAAGTAGCCTCTCAATACGCCGAAGCGGTTATTGAAATCATCGAGGAATCTCATAAGGGTCCTGATGCAATCAAAGCCCTGGAGAGAGTGCACGGTGATCTAAAGGTAATAGCCGAGATTTTCGATAGCAACGAAGATTTCTCTCTGGTGCTCAATCACCCCAATCTCTCCCCGGAAGACAAGAAGAACCTGCTTCTCAAAACCTTCGAAGGCAGAGTCGACCCGGTTACCCTGAGACTGCTCAAGCTCCTGGCTGAGCGCCGCCGTCTCGAGGTGCTGCCTTATCTGGAAGGACCGTTCAAGACCATCCTCAGAGAGAGATTGAACGTGGTCGGCGCCGTTCTCACCTGCGCTCAGAAATTGAGCGACAGCCAGATACAAGACATCAAAGCCCGGCTCACCGAGCACCTCGGCAAGAAGCTGGAGCTGGATGTCGAAGTCGACCCTTCCTTAATCGGCGGGATGATCCTGCGCCTGGGAGACCAGGTTATAGACGGCAGTCTAAAAGGCAAATTGCAAGTCGTCGAAAAAAGTTTGATGTCCGTTTAGTTAATTAGATAGATAGTCAGTTACCCCAAAAGAAAAACATAGAGGAAAACACCATGGCAATCAGACCCGACGAAATCACATCGGTTTTGAAAGCACAATTAGAACAGTACAAGTCTGAACTGAACGTCACTAACGTAGGTAGTGTCCTTCAGGTCGGAGACGGTATTGCTCGTGTGTACGGCATGGAGAAAGCCATGTCGATGGAGCTCGTCGAGTTCGACGACGAAGAGAAGACCATGGGAATGGTCCTCAACCTGGAAGAAGACAACGTCGGTGTTGTTGTTCTGGGTGAAGGAAGAAAGATTTCGGAAGGCATGCAGGTCAAGACCACCGGCCGTATCGCTTCGGTGCCCGTCGGCACCGGCTTGCTCGGTCGTATCGTCAACCCGCTCGGTCAGCCCCTCGACGGTAAAGGTCCGATTCAGTCGGACGAATTCAAACCGATTGAGATTGTCGCCCCCGGTATCGTCACCCGCAAGTCGGTGCATGAACCTCTGATGACCGGTCTTACCGCCATCGACGCCATGATTCCTATCGGTCGTGGTCAGAGGGAACTTATCATCGGTGACCGTCAGACCGGAAAGACCGCCATCGGTATCGACGCCATCATCAACCAGAAGAACCAGCCTAACCGTCCGGTCTGCATCTATGTAGCGATTGGTCAGAAAGCCAGTAACGTCGGTCGTATCAGAGACATCCTCGAAGAGAACGGTGCCCTTGAATACACCATCATCGTGAGCGCTCCTGCCACCGCCGCTCCGGCGCTGCAGTTCCTCGCTCCGTACGCCGGTTGCGCCATGGGCGAGTATTTCATGTGGAAAGGAGAGCACGCTCTCTGTATCTATGATGACCTTTCCAAGCATGCTCAAGCCTACCGTGCCATGAGTTTGCTGCTCAGAAGACCGCCGGGTCGTGAAGCTTATCCTGGTGATGTATTCTATCTGCACTCCAGACTGCTGGAGAGAGCCGCCAAGCTCAACGATGAACTCGGCGCCGGCTCCCTTACCGCCCTGCCTATTATCGAAACCCAGGCCGGTGACGTCTCCGCTTACATCCCCACCAACGTCATCTCTATTACCGACGGACAGATCTTCCTCGAGACAGATCTTTTCTATGCCGGTATCAGACCTGCTATCAACGCCGGTATCTCGGTGAGCCGGGTCGGTGGTGCCGCTCAGACTAAAGGTATGAAACAAGTAGCAGGTAAGCTGCGTCTCGACCTTGCCCAGTTCCGTGAACTCGAAGCTTTCGCCCAGTTCGCCTCCGACCTGGATAAAGCCACCCAGGATCAGATCCGCCGTGGTCAGAAACTGATGGAAGTTTTGAAGCAGCCTCAGTATCAGCCACTTCTCGTTGCTGAGCAGGTCTCTATCATCTTCGCCGCCAACAACGGATTGCTTGATGATATCGACAACAACAGCATCTCCAAGTTCAAAGAAGAGTGGTTCAAATATCTCTCCGCCCAGGCCAAAGACTTGAAAGCAACGCTGATGGAAGGCGGCAAGGTGGAAGGAGATGTGGAGAAAGATCTCAGAGAGCATCTCGAAAAGTTCAAGAACAACTTCTTCAAAGCATAGGAACCAAGGGCTATGGCAAACCTGAAGGCGATTCGTCAGAGAATCCGCAGCGTACAGAACACCCAGAAGATAACCCGTGCCATGCGTCTGGTGGCGGCAGCCAAAGTGCGTCGTGCCCAGATGCGTACTCTGGCGGCAAGACCCTTTACCGGTCGAATCGTAAGACTGCTTCAGCAGGTCTGCGAGGAGGTCGCCTCCATCGACTTACAGGGGCTGCCGCTATTAGAGCGACGGGAAGTCAAGAAAGTGGCGCTCATAGTCCTCACCTCCGATCGCGGTCTTTGTGGTTCGTACAACACCAACGTCCTCAAGGCTGCGGCTCGCAGAATCCAGGCACTGAGAGATGAAGGCAAAGAGGTCGGTCTGATTACCGTCGGTCTCAAAGCCGCTTCATTTTTCAAGCGTATCAAGGTAGATAAGTTCAAAACCTTCACGCTACTACCGGCAGTGCCCTCCATTCAGGAAGCCAAGCTCATCGCCGAGCATGCCAGCGAACTCTACGAGAAGAAAGAGGTAGATGCTGTCGAGATTATCGGTACCGACTTCGTCAACATGATTCGTCAGGACGTGGTCCATACCAAATATCTGCCTGTGGATCTTCCCGAAGGGGTCGACCATTATCCGCTCAGCTCCGAGACCATCTTCGAGCCCACTTTGATGGAGCTCATGGAAGAGGAGCTTCTGCCGAAGTATGTCGAGAACGTTCTCTATCAGGCTCTGCTGGAAGCTTCCGCTTCTGAGCTGGCTGCCAGAATGAACGCCATGTCCAATGCTTCTAATAATGCAAAAGAGTTAATTCAGGCGCTTACCCTGGAATATAACAAAGCCCGTCAGGCAAGTATTACCCAGGAACTTCTGGAAATTGTCGGCGGTGCCGAGGCTTTGAACAAGTAATCTGGTATATCTGACAGTAGTATTGTCAACGATTTTTGCCGGGCTATAATTGCCATCATGGCCGATTGCACTCTAAAACCGCTCAATACGGAGGCGGCTCGCGAAGACGACGAGCTGGTCAAGGCTTGCGCAATCGCTGCCGTGTTTGCATATATGCAAGGCGGCAAGGATGCGGGTAAAAATATATCCGATAAATATTCGAGCGCCTGGGGTCGGACTGCCCTTTTAGAAGGAACAGGAACATATTCCAGATCTGTATCCAGGGGCTCACTCTGGCGAACCGTCTTGAGTGCGGCGCTGCTTCTTTTTTTCAACCAGGCAGGAGCCCAGGCCCAGGAAAATGCCGGTGCTGTTCACATAAGGGTCGGTCTGGCGCTGGGAGTAAGCAAGCTATCTTTCGACACTTTCGACGGTGCCCAGGTTTTTGATCTCGCCACCGGCGCTCTGGTGGCTGAAGTGAAGCCGGAAGGCAAGTTTATCGTAAGTGCGGTCAGGGACCGGGGCGAGAACAAGATCGCCTTCACTCCTGCTACCGTCATAGACAGAAGTCTCATCGCCACCGGCTCTGACTTGAACGCCATTAAACCAGCCGCTTTTGCACCAGCGGTTGCCAGGTTGCCTCTGGTGTCGAATGCGGTGAAAGCTGCCACAAACTCGAAAGAACCTCCGGCTTTATCCGTGCCTGTAAAGGTCGGCGCCCTGCCGGCGGAGTTTCTTGGCGGCAGATCCAGTCCGGATCTCTCTACAATGGGAGGGGTTTTGATTACCCCGCGGGATTATTTGAAAGGCAATTCCCAGGCGGCGTTCTGCCTGAATGGCAGGGCTTATAGAGGTGCTCTTCTGATCTCTCCCCGGACTGTTTCGGGTGAGCGCGGCGCATCGAGGACGGTTCTTAACGCCATCAATGTGGTCGACGTGGAAGATTATCTGCTTTCGGTTTTGCCTTCCGAAATGCCTTCGGGTTGGCCTCTGGAAGCGCTTAAAGCCCAGGCCATCGCTGCCAGATCCTATGTGATGGCTAATCTGGGCAAGAATTCATCTTCGGGCTACGATGTCAGAGCGACCGTGGCCGACCAGGCTTATCGGGGTATCGAACAGGAGAAGGAGAGCTCCAACCTGGCTGTCGCTCAGACCCGGGGTGTGGTTCTCAAGCACGATGACAAGATTGTTCCGGCCTTCTTCCATAGCTCCGGCGGCGGCTATACGGAGGTTTCCGAGCATGTCTGGAGCAAACCCCTGCCTTATCTGAAGTCGGTGAAAGATTTCGACAATCGCTCTCCGCATCTGAGCTGGCAGAGAAAGTTCAGCCCATCGGATCTGGAGAGCCGGCTCAAAGCCGATGTAGGCCCGCTCCAGGCTCTGATGGTCATAGAAAGAAGCCCTTCCAACCGGGTAAAGAGTCTGCTTGTGGTGGGCGAGCGGGGCTCGACCATTCTCAAGGGAAATTCGGTGCGGAGCCTGCTGAATCTGCCCGGCACGAATTTTAATATCTGCTATGAAGGATCCTCCTATGTCTTGGAGGGTCAGGGCTTCGGGCACGGACTCGGTATGTCTCAGTGGGGGGCGCGCACCCTAGCTGAACATGGATATAATGCGGATCAGATTTTAAAGTACTACTATAGAGACGTAACCTTTGGTCAAATTTTCGAGCGGACCCAACTATAAACGTCCCCTGTCAGCCGACTTTGACTATACTTTTTAACCTATGGACTTCATTATTCAAGTTTTTGCCGTCTTCGTAATGCTCGGAATCCTGAGCATTCTCATTGTCGTGCACGAATGCGGCCACTTTCTGGTCGCCCGCTTTTTCGGCTTCCAGACGCCGGTCTTCGGTATCGGTCTGCCCTTCGGTCCCCACATTACCCTTGGTAAGCGCTGGGATACCGAGTTTCGAATCTATGCCTTTCTTTTGGGCGGCTTCGTCGCCATTCCCGAACTGGGGGATGAGACCCAGATGGAGGCTGCTTATGGCGCTTCGGTCTCTTCTGAGAAAGATACTGAAGGTAAGGGTGAGGAAGAGGGAGAGGACGCCGCAAAGGTTGAAGATCCTATGGAAGGCGCCAACGCATTTGGCGTTCCTCTGAAGCCTTTTCGAAAGTTCCCTATCTGGCAAAGAGCCCTGGTGGCGGTAGCCGGGGTGACTTTCAACGTCATTTTCGCCTATATCATCATGGTGGTGATGCTGCTTGCCATGGGCGATCCTACCAGCCGGACCACAGTGCGAGCGGTGGTTCCTTCCAATCCAATAGCCAAAGAGGCCGGGGTGCTCTCTAAAGATATCCTTGTCTCCATCGACGAAACGAAGATCACAAGCCCGGAGTCGGCGGTCAAGTATCTGACTGCTCGTAAGAAGACCGAGGTGACTCTGCATATGCTCCGGGAAGAGAAGCCGGTGGATATCAAGCTCACCACCAGCGCCCAGGGCACCGTCGGCATGGTGCTGGAGTCCGAGGCCGGACCGACAAAATATGAGAAGGTCGACAGAAGTTTCGTCGAGACTCTATCTGTAGCCGGGACCAGGCTCTATGATGTCACCGAAGGCATGATTAATGGTCTTGGCCAGATGGTTCGTGGCATCTACATGAATGTTACCGGCCAGGTCAAGAAGGTTCCCGGTGAGGTCAGTGTGGGACCCGGAGACGTGCATGGCGTTCTGGCGGTTATTAAAATCGGCTCGGATATCGCCCGCCAGGATTGGAGCAAGCTCTTTTTCTTCACTATCATGATCAGTATAGATCTTGCCATCATCAACCTTTTGCCCTGGCCTGCTCTGGATGGCGGTCATCTCGCCTTTATGCTGTTCGAGGCTATTAGAGGTCGTCCGATGGGCGAAAGAGCCCAGGGCGAAATAGTGAAATGGGGATTTGTCAGCTTACTTGTATTGATGGCCGTGATCATGGTCAACGATATTACCGCCCTGGTGCAGGGTAAGCTCGATATCAAGAAGATAGAGGCCGAGGCTCGCAAGAAAGGCGAGAAAGCCCGGGAGGAGAGTCTCAAAAAGATTCTCGAGCGTAAGGCTCCTGCCGATGAGAGCCAAGAGGTCAAATAGAGAAAAGCTATGCCCCAATATGACTATCGTTGTCAGAAATGTCGGGAAGTCTTCACGGTAGAGCGTTCTATGAACGACAGCGCGGAGTCTAGCTGTGAGCACTGCGGTAGCGAGGATGTCTCTCGCATATGGAATATGTTCATACGTGCCTCCGGAGTGACCCCGGATCTTGGCCAGGGCACGAGCCCAGGTGGCTCCTCTCGTTCAAAATCAAAAGGGGGATGCGGATCCTGTTGTGCCACATCTTGCGCCAACTGCTGAGCAGGAAAAAATCGCCTTGACCGGGAACATTTTAGTCTGAGGGTCGTCGCAGGTCGATTATGAAAGTGATAGCAAGAGTATTGAATTCGATGGCGGCATTTTTGATGCTGTTGTCTTCCTTCGCTTTCACTGCTTATGATCTGCCGGTCTACGCCGCTTCAGAGCAATGTATCGAAAGCGCCTGTTGCACCGATCAGGCTGATCTGGCGAATGAAGGTTGTTGTTGTGTGGAGAAACCGCAGCAACCCCCCGTCGAAGATCCTGCCGGACTGAATTTCTCGTTCAACGCTCCGGTGCAGGATTTTTATTGTCCCCGGATTGCCTCTATTCGTCCCAGTCTTGTTCGGCTTCTGGTCTTCGACATGGTCGGTCGGACTTCGGGTCTGGCAAAAGCTGCGCCACCGCCGGTAAAACTATTTATTTTCAAGGAGGCTTATCTCTGTTGAAAGATTGAAAGATCAATCCGGAATTTTATTTCAATCTATTTTCAACTACCTTATAAAGGAGATACGCCCATGTTACGTACACTTATATCGATAGTGAGCCTGCTCACGCTCATGGCTTTTGTCCCTGCTTTTGCAGCAGACGGTGGTAAAGCCGCCGAGAAGACCGCTTGCGAGACAAGCTGTTGCTCGACGACCTGCTCCAAATGTCTGAAGGTCTGCGAAGACGCCCTTGCCTACTGCAAGAAGAAAGGCGGTGCACATGCCAAGAAAGAGCATCTCGATACTCTGAAAGATTGCATCGCCCTCTGCCGCGCCAGCTCCGATCTTGCCGGTCGCAATAGTGCCCTGGCTGCGAAGGTACACGCTATCTGCGCCGAGGCGTGCAGGAAGTGTGCCGAGTCTTGCAAGAGTCTGAATGACAAGAAGCTCGACAATTGCGTGGAGCAGTGCAACACCTGTGCCGATGCCTGCGAGAAAGCTTCTAAATAGATGATTTGAAGCTAGAATAGGGGAGACCGAAAAGTAGATTCGGTCTCCCCTTCTATTTCTATGTAGAGCTGAACGAATTTTTTGAGCGAAGTTTTTATTCTCAATGCCGCCGTCTTCTCGACCCTTGTCTTCTGGGGGATCTGGGGGGTCTTCGATAAACTCGCCCTCAAGCACGGACCGCCGGTTCTGGTCTTAATCGCTATCAACAGCCTCGCTCCATTAATGCCTTTGTTTCTGCTCTTCTTTATCTACAGGCTCGATGCCATCGCCAGCCTGAGCGCAGAAGTCTTCGGTTGGACATTTTTAGCAGGACTCTCTTATTTCGTCTCGATGCTGCTCTATCTATGGGTATTGAACAAGACTGAGGCGAGTTTGATACTCGGTCTGACTTCGAGCTATCCGATTGTGCTCCAGTTCTTCTCCCATCTCTTTCTGGGCGAACCGCTGGTGCCTATGCGTATCGCTGGCTCTATCCTTGTCGCTCTGGGAATCGTGGTCATGGGGCTTTCTTCCAGAAGGTTGGAAAAAGCCGGTGCCGGCAATGATTTGAGTCTGCCTGTTTGGCTTGCCATCATCGCCGCTACGGTGCTCTGGGGGATCTGGGGCGTCTTCGATAAAAAGGCGATAGAGCTGAGCGGAGCAATCGAAGTGTTTTTCTGCAAAGTCGTCTGGGACAACTTTTTCGAGCTTGCTTTAATTGCTTTTGTGGTTTTTACCGTGCGTACGAAAAGCGAGCGCGCAAGGGCTTTTATCATAGGCAATTTCGGCACCCTTTTTAATGCCACTTCCGGTAACCTCGACAGAGAAAGTTTTTTCGCCCCTTTGAAAGAACGAGGACTCTGGGCACCGGCTCTGGTATCAGCCTTCTGTCTTTATGTAGGCGGTATCACCTATCTTTTTGCCCTTTCAAAAGCGACCGCCTCTTATGTAGTTGTCATAACCGGATGCTATCCTCTGGTCATGTATATATTCGCGCTTTTGATTTTGAAAGAAGCTTTCAGCCGAATCAGGCTGTTCGGCATACTGCTTATAACCGGAGGCGGCACCCTGGCCCAGTTGACCCAGGGGCTTTGAAAGCTATCGTGGAAAGAGGGCTATAATAGAGATCGCTTTGTGAGCTCCGGCTTGTAAAGAGATTTGTAAAGAGACGAATAGAAAACCAACCAGCTTTAGTTAGAAGGATACTCAGAAATAAGATGATGTCGGCAAATTCTTTCAGACGCCTTTCGTTGTCCCTGGGGACAACCCTGGTCTCTCTGCTTGTCCTCTCCGGCTGTGGCGGCGGCGGGACTTCCACCGATACCAAAAAAGTCGAAGCCATACAGCAGCCTGTATTGAGTGATTCTCAGGAGGATAGGGACGACCCCATCGCTTCTGCTATAGCTGTGGAGTACGCCGGTTTTGCCAAGAAGACCCCCGAGGGCTTCTGGTACGCCGACACCAAGAAGACTACCGACCCCAGCAAGTCTTTCGGTATTTTTTCGAAAACCTCCAATCTGCAGGCGCTATTTATTGTCTTCGACGATAACACCGCCACCGAGATGCTTCCTCAATTCGCCGGTAAACCGCCCTATACCAATGTCTACGATGGCATCAACCGAATCGAGGATGATAACGGAGAAGAGACCCTGCGCTCCGGGGATAAGATGAAGTGGATCCTTTCTCAATATCCGCTTTCGGTAAAGAACGGGGATGTCTTTCGGGAGATGGTCGCCGGTTTTCCCGCCGCCGTCGAGGGCAAATCCATCCTGGTGATCGCCCGTGCTTATGACCCTGCCACCGCTTTTAATCACCGTCATGTTCTATTCATCATCGACACTCTCATAAAGGAGAAAGAGAAGAAGGTCGAGAAAGAAGAAGAGGTGGTTAAGACCGAAGAGCCTGAAAAAGAGCTTACTTCGGCAGAGGATATCGATAAGTTTTTAGAGAGTGCCGCTGCGGCCATCAACGAGAATCTCTCCTTACCGGATCTTGTCAATAAAGCTAACAAGAAGTACAAGAGTGCCGAAGGCAAAGATAAAGCCTGGAAAGAGACTTCGTTGGTGGTTGGTATCGACAGTGAAGGCAAGCTCCGTAGTCTGGCCGACAAAACCAAGGTGCCCACCGAAGAGAATAAACAAGCTGTCAAAGCTATGGTAGAAGCGGTTCAAGCCGTTGGTCAGTTCAAAGACGCGCCGATTGTTAAAAGCGATGAATACAAATTCGTGGTGCATCTCAAGGGTTCGGAGGTTAAGCTCAAGAGCCTGGACGCCGAGAAGTTCTGAAGCGAGAGGAGTAATTGAATTGGCGAAAGAGGAGAACACAGCAGAAAAGGAGCTGACTTTACTTGTCTTGATGCATGCGGTTTTTGCCATGTTCACCGGCGCTCTTTTGATATACGCGCTGGTTGCACCCGGCGATTTCGCTTTCATGATCGAGTTGCAGTTGGGTCAACCCGGCAGGGCTGTACCGCCTGTCTATATAACCTCTCTGCTTGGCTATCTTGCTGTGTTGACCGTCATCAATCCACTGACCGCTTACTTTCTCAAATCTAGAAAGTCCGCCCTGGTTGCTGTAATCGCATCGGTATGCAATCTATTTTCGGTGGTGGGCATTCCCATCTCCTTGACCACCCTGGTCACCCTTAGAAAGCCGGGTGTCAAGGCGCTCTTTCTCTCCTAGCCTTTCATCGAGGTCAGGGCTTTTATAGCGTAGCTCTGAATGGCCATCACCGAAACCGAATCGGTTATCTCTCCGGATATGACCATAGCCAGCGCCTCTTTGAAGGGGACTTTTCTTACGGTAAGATCTTCGCAACCTTCGGGCTCGGCTTCTCCTTGAACCAGATCGGTGGCGATATACCAGTGTGCCACTTCATCCGATACCGAGTTAGAGAGGTGCGCGGTGCCGAGATATTCCCAGTTTCCGGCACTTAAACCGGTCTCTTCCAATAGCTCCCTCTGGGCGGCGATAAAAGGGTCTTCATTCTCCGGGCAACCGCCCTCCGGAATCTCCCAGGAATATTGATCGAGGGGATAGCGATGCTGACCGACAAGATAAATCCCACCGTCCTTATCTATGGGCAGAACGCCGATGGCCATGTTCTTGAAGTGGAGCACCCCGTAGATACCGGGCTCACCATCGGGTCTTATCACTTCGTCTTCCCGCACGTTTATCCAGGCATTATCATAGATTTCCCGGGTGCTTATTATTTGCCAGGGATTCTGATTTGTCTCTACCTCAGCCATCTCTATCCACCATCTCTTTTCATCAACCTCTCGTTTACCTTAATTCGCGTCCGGTGCAGCTACTTCTTTGAGGATCTTGTACATTCTGACCACTCCTTTTTTGAAAGCGTCTACCGTTATACGCTCGTCTTTGCCGTGCATGGTGGCGAAGTGTTCTTTGTCGACTTCGCAGGGCTGGAAGCCGTAAGCCTGCACGCCCAGCTCTCTGAACCAGTGCGAGTCTGTGAACCATGGCACTATCACCGGTACCACGGGGACTTTAGCGTCTTCAGCGGCGGCGACTTTTTTAATCGCCGCTACCATCTCTGTTTCCATACTGGAAGGATCGCTCTGATTCCATTCCAGCACAGATATTTTCACGGTCGGGTCATCGACAATGCCTTTTATCCAGGTTACGAAATCATCTTTTTTGACATCGGGCAGCAGGCGGCAATCTAACTGAGCCGAGGCGCTCGCCGGGATGACATTGGTTTTATAACCGGCTTTCATCACGGTCAAAGAGATGGTGTTTCTGAGCATCGAAGATTTGAGCAGATCCGAAAGCAGTGCGTGGCTGTGTTCTTTCTTATTGATCGAAGAGTCTATGCTGGCATAGAGTTTTTTCATCGTCTCATCTTCGGTGGGCGCTATCTTCTTGAAATACTCTTCTACTTCGGGCAAAAGGCGAAAGTTCGGACCGGCATCATCGATTTTTTTGAGGGCTCTCACCAGACGATAGGTGGCCGCTCCTGGAATCGGCATAGAGGCATGGCCGGCGGCTCCTTCTGTGGTCAACTCCAGCCAGAGAACAGACTTCTCGGCATAGTCCACTCCCCAGTATTTTGCTTTTCCTTTTTCATCCGATTCAATCGGAAAACCTTCGTTCAACAGGAACTCTGCCGATTTAATAATCTCAGGCTTGTGCTTTTGCAGCCAACCGGCACCGAATTCGCCACCAACTTCTTCGTCCGGCGTGCCCAAATAGATGATGTCGCGGTCTAGTTCTATACCGGAATTTTTGAGCATGATCATCGCCATCAATTCGATGACGCCCATACCCTTCATGTCAAGGGCGCCTCTGCCCCAGATCTCTCCGTCATGAATTTCTCCGCCAAAGGGGGGATATTTCCAGTCTTTGGCTTCGGCGGGAACCACATCGATGTGATTGAGTAGAATCACCGCTTTCTTTTTACCGTTGCCCTTCAGTCTGGCGTAGACAACGGCACGGTCCGGGGCTGTTTCGAATAGCTCCGCTTCAATGCCGTTCTTTTCCAGAATACCTTTTAGATATTCGGCTCCGCGGGCTTCGTTGCCCGGTGGTACGGTGGTATCGATTTTCAGATAGTCGGATAGCACCGTTACCGCCCTGTCTTGATACTCTTCGAATTTCAGTTTCTCTTCGGCACCGGCTGGCGACAGCGACATCAGCGCGCCGGTGACAAGCAGCAAGGTAAAAGCTCTGGCTAGTCGGCTCATTGAAGTATCCTTTCCCATTCACAACAAAGCGTCCACTATATCTATTGAGATTTCAAAATACAAGAAGAGAGTACCGTCATTATTATTGAAAGAGATTGAGGCCAAAAATAATGTCAAGTGGCGGGAATCGACCAAATTTGACACAATGGCGTTTAGACTTTAATGGGATTGAAGAGGAGGAAATCATGAAAAATCGCGCCGTTTCAACTTTGATTGCAATCGTTGCAGCGACGACATGTACCGCGGCCATGGCCGAAGAGGGCGGGAGCTCCGGTAATGTGTTCAAGAAAGGAGCCGAGAAATTCGCCAAGGGCACCGAGTCGGTCGTCAAGGGAGCCGCCAAGGGTACGGTCAAGGGCACCGAGGCCGCTGGCAAAGGCGCTTTCAAAGCCACCAAGGCTGCCGGCAAAGGCACGGTCAAAGGGGCCGAAGCGATAGGCAAAGGAGCGGTCAAAGCTACCAAGGCTGCCGGTCATGGTACCTTAAAGGGTGTGGAATCCCTCGGTCGCGGCACGGCCAATAGCGCCAAGAAGACCGCCAAGGGCGATTTCAAGGGGGCTGCCAAGGATTATGGTAAAGGCACCGTCGACTCGGTGAAGGCTGTCGGCAAAGGCGCCATCGGCACCACTGAAGCCTCTGGCAAAGGTACTTTGAAAGGTGCCGAAGAGATAGGCAAAGGTGCCGTCGATTCGGTGAAAGAGGCCGGCAAAGGTACTCTCAACACGACCAAAGAGGTTGTCACCGGCGGTAATGCTGCCGAATAAGGCGAATTCGGAGGTTGAAGTTGCCAGAATATTCGAGGTCAATTCCGGGGCTTTGATGAACAGATCGATTACCATGCGTATCTTATACGCATTGTCCGCAATATTGATGCTGCATGCGGTGGTTTTTCCGACCACCGCATTTGCGGTATCTAATGAGATTAACACCGCCCAAGAGGGTTCGAATTTGGAAGCGCGTACAAGTGGTCTGGAGCGAATTACGGATAAGCCGGTAAAAGGAATTTCCGAATATCGCTTGAAAAGCAACGGCATGAAGGTTCTATTGATAGAGAATCACGCAGCACCCGTGGTGGCGACCACCATCGTCTACCATGTCGGCTCCAGGAACGAGGCTGTCGGTTATACCGGCGCCACCCACTTTTTAGAACACATGATGTTCAAAGGGACCAGCCGTTTCGATCCCAAGCAGAAAAATGGAATAGATGATCTGCTCAAAAGAGTCGGTGGTATCAATAACGCAACCACCTGGTTCGACCGAACTAATTATTTCGAAGTGGTGCCGGCGAGATATCTGTCCCTCTGTCTCGACATAGAGTCCGATCGTCTTCGCAACCTGCTTTTGCGGGCAGAGGATAGAGAAGCCGAGATGACTGTGGTGCGCAACGAGTTGGAGAGGGGAGAAGATGATCCCGATGAACTGCTCGAAACCAATCTTTTCGCCACCGCCTTCCGGGAGCACCCTTATCATCACCCTACAATCGGCTGGCGCTCAGATGTGGAAGGGGTGCCTTTAGCCCGTTTGAAGCAGTTTTATGATGATTTCTACTGGCCTGACAACGCCACTTTGATTGTCTCCGGGGACTTCGATTCGAAAGAGGCTATCGAGATGATCGATGAGCGCTTCTCTTCCATACCCAAGTCTCCCGCCCCTTTTCCTCAGGTCTATACAGAAGAGCCGCCCCAGGAAGGAGAAAGACGATTTACCGTCCGTCGCGGCACCGATGTGCCCCGTCTTGTGATCGGCTATCATATTCCGCGCTGTCTCAGTGATGACACCTATGCCCTCGATGTCCTGGAGAATGTCCTTGGTGACAGCGGCCGCAAATCCAGTCGACTCTATAAGAAGTTAATCGGCACAGGTCTGGCGTCTTTTGTGGATGCTTCCAATTATTCTTTGCGCGATCCGGGCTTATTCGTGCTCTCTGCCCAGACCGCAGGCGCAAATAAGCTCGAGCGTCTGGAAGAGGCTCTGGATAAACAAGCGCGTCGGCTTACCGAGAAGCCTATTTCCGAAGAAGAATTGAAAAAAGCCAAGAGTGCCATCACAAAGAGTATTAGACTGAGCATTGCTGATCCTCTGGGCTTTTCTATGTATCTGACCGAAGCCATTGCCGTGGCTGACTGGCGCTGGTGGTTGGATTATCCCGAGAAGATAGAGAAGGTCACCGCCGACGATGTCATGGCTGTGGCTAAGAAATACTTCCTCGATGACAATAAAACGGTCGGATACTATTATCCTCGTCAGGACGGCGGTAAAGCGGCTCCACCGCCGATAGATCTTGCCGGTGAAAAGAAAGACAAAGATAAGAAGCAAGAGAAGAAGGAGGCGAGTACCTCTGCCGTCGTCAAGAAAGAAAAGATCGAAGCAGAAGCAGGTAAAGGCAAAGTCGAGATCGCTTCCAAAGTAAAACGTTCTACCCTCGATAACGGTCTGACGGTACTCTCTCTGGCTATACCTGATGCCACCACGGTAGCGGTCTCTGGCAAGATCAAGAACGGTCCGTCTGACTTTTATCAAGTTCCTGTCATGGTCTCGACTTTGATGACTTCAGGGTCTTCTCGCTATTCTAAAGAGGCTCTTGCCGACGAGCTCGAGCTTATGGGCGCTGACATCGACTTCGACCCGGATACTTTCTGGACCGAATTCGACTCTCATGTGGTCAAAGAGGACCTGTCTCATTTTGTGGAGGTGCTGGCCAATGTTATTCAGGAGCCCTTGTTCTCGGGCAAAGAGCTCAAGCTGGAGACCAAGCTCCGGGAGACATCGCTCAAAGAGAGCATGGCCGACACCAATGAAGTTTCATGGAATCTCATGACCCGGGCGCTTTACCGGGAAGGCAGTCCTTTCTATCAAAAATCCTTCAAAGAACAGCTCAAAGAACTGGATAAAATCAAGATTTCCGATTTGAAAGACTATCATCGAAACAATTTCACCGCCGGCAATACTGTTATCGCTTTTGTCGGAGCTGTGGAGCATGACAGTATAGTAGAACTTTGCAAGAAGCAGTTCGGTAGCTGGGCCCGTGGCGAGGGCAAAGGCTGGCAGTCATCAGAAGATGATCTGGTAAAGCTAGAGGAGGGCAACAAGATAGCATCGAGATCCATCCCCGATAAGGCCAATGTCGATGTGCGGGTAGGCAAACATCTGCCGGTCAGTTTCTCTTCGTCGGATTATTTTGCCGCGGTGGTGGCGAACGCCGCCCTCGGCTACGACAGCTTCGCCTGCAGGCTTGCTCCGGTCAGAGACAAGTACGGACTGACCTACGGCATCTACTCGGTTATCGATGACCCCACCCAGAAGTACAGCCCCTGGTATATAAAGTACTCGGTAAATCCCAACAACCTGGAGAAAGCCCGGAAGATAGTCCAGGAGATTGTGGCGGATTATGTAAAAGATGGTATCACCGACGAGGAGCTGACCACGGAGAAGTCGCATCTGAGCGGGACCTATGAAGTCTATCTGCGCTCTCCTTCTAAAATCGCCGAACGTCTCTCTCTTTATGAGGCAGCCGGTGTCGATCTCTCTTATATCGACAACTACGCTTCCAATATTTCCAGAGTGACAAAAGACCAGGTAAACAAAGCGATAGAGGCTTATTTCGATATTTCGAAAGAGTCTGTGACGGCTTTGTCCGGAACGCTGAAAAGCGAAGAACAAAATAAAGACAACAAGAAGGAAAAGTAATGAACTTTACAGGCAACCGCAGATCTGGCTGGACAAAAGCAGGGACAGGCAGTCTTGCCGCTCTTCTGGTCGCTCAATCTTTCTTCTGTCTTTTATCGCCGGCACTGGCCTTGTCCAGTCATCGGGTCCTCGTACAGCCGCCGCCTACCTATGAATTCATCAACAAAAAAGGCGAGCGGGCGATTCCCTATCTCTTCCATCTGGCAAGACCCTTTTCTGAAGGGCTTGCACCGGTATTGATAGGCGAAGAGTGGGGGTATATCGACCGGGAAGGCACCGTAAAAATTGGTGCTAATTTCAAACTAGCCAGGGACTTTCATGAAGGTCTGGCAGCGGTCAAGATAAAAAACGACTGGGGATATTGCGACACCACCGGTAAGGTCGTGATCAAACCTCGCTTCGAGTCAGCCGGCGATTTTAACGCCGGTCTTGCTGTAGCCTACGTGCGCCAGGGCTCGAAAGACTTTCCGAAGAAAGTTCAAGAAGACGCCAACAAAATTTTGAATACAAAAGACAAGGAAAAAGAGAAGGCAGCGCTTGGAAATAACGAAGCCTTGATGGCTATCGTG
>CAZCBH010000033.1:0-10803 GCA_964496875.1 uncultured Candidatus Obscuribacterales bacterium
TTTGCCCTTTGCCTGCTTCTCTCTTCATCTTCGGACATAAACGGGGATCTGATTCTGGCGGCACTGGTTTTGCAAGGTGCGGCGTTCTCAGGGGCTTTCGTCGAAGCCCTTGCCGCACTACCGTTTCCCGCCCTCAAAATCAAAACGCCCAAACCCGAGCAGTTGGTTCTTTCGCTTTTACCATGCCTACTTACTCTAGCCCTCTCGAGATGGATGATTCTGACAACGGTGGCGCTGGTTCCGATAGGCTTCCTGTGCGGCATGGCCGCCACAGCCTCCCTCAAAGGACTGGTTAAAAACAGAAAAAGAAGCGCCACCGCTCTCAATACCAGCCTGGCGGTTACTCTGTTGGCAAGCTTCCTGCTTGCCTCGGTGCTGTCTGAAACCGCCCTGGTCATGGCAGCACCTTTCGTGTTCAAACCCCTGGCTATGGTCTCTATCGCGATTCTATCCTTGACCGCGTTCATAGATCCCGGACCTCGCTTTCTGATTTTGAACACCCTTGCCAGGATATTCCTCACAGGATCCGGTCGCAAGAAAGGTCTCACCGAAAGTTTAGCCGCAATAGAAACTGGTCCGGTGACCATCCTCTCCAAACTGGGCTTTCTCAGTACGCTTCTGATGAGTCTTTATCTGCGCTACCCGCTTCTGGTCTCGAGCGACGACGGTTTTCTCAATCTACCGCCGGTGAAAACTTTGCTCGAACACCTCAACGTGAAGATTGCCGAGAAACAAGCCCTCGAAGATACTGTCCTTCAGCCCCCGAAAAAGATGCTTTTGTTTATAGAACGTGGAGACCGCGAACTGGAAAAAGAATGGAGGCAATATTTTAAGCCGGACTTCATTCTAGTGAGAGTAAGAGACACTAGCGGTGGAGGCAGAAAGAGATCGTATATCCTTGATTCTGCGAATATAGAGACGCCTGAGAACAAAGCGAAAGAAGAAGAAGCCACTGCGATGGTGAACCGAGTTTAGATGAAAGAAGTTAACAACTGGAACGACAACCTCTCGATAATACTTGTCAGACCTGAGTTTCTGGGCAATATCGGCTCTACTTGTAGAGTGATGAAAAACTTCGGCTTCTCCGACCTGAGACTGGTGGAAGCACCGAAAAACTACAAGGACTCGGAAGCACGGATGATGGCTGTGGGAGCTTTCGATATTCTCAAACAGGCAAAACTGTTCGACAGCCTGGAAGAAGCGGTGGAAGACATCGGTCTGACCATCGCTACCTCCTCGGGTAGAAAACGCAGTCGCCCCCTCAAGAATCTCTTCGAAATGACCGACGAAATCATCGCCTTTTCAAAAGAGAACAAAGTCGCCATCGTATTCGGTCATGAACGCAACGGGCTCAAAGACGACGAGATGGCCCTTCTCAACAGAAAGGTCCGCATCGAGACGAGCATGGAGTTTCCCTCGATGAATGTGGCCCAGGCGGTCTGTGCTGTGGTCTATGCCCTGGCCGCAAGGGCGAATCTCAATCCGGAGCAACCCTCCGAAGTGAGAAAAGCACCACAATTACCCAGTGCCGCCGAGCGCAGGGATCTTTTCGAGCAGTTCGATCTTCTTGTTGACAACATAGAATTTTCGAGGTCCTTCAACAAAGACAAGGTGCTGGCAGAGATTCGGGACGCTTTTGAACGCATGACTCCGACTCGCAGAGAGTCTGCCCTGATTAAAGGAGTGCTCTTCAATCTCAATCGCAAGCTCTCCGGCTCGAATAGCGGAAGTGACGAATAATGGCGAATCTGCCGCCCCGGACAAGACAAGCCCGGGTCTAATAGGTTAATATGACCGATGTTACCAGGTAGCTAACTTTACTAGTAGAAAACAGGAAATCAAGAGGACCCTTGCTAAATGAGAATCCAGGGATATTTCTGTAATGGCTTGCGCCTAATCGGGCTGGTCCTTGCTGTCTCGGTCTCCATGACCAGCTTCGGCTGTAAAAAAACCGCCGGCGACAAAGTTGATCAAGCCGTTCTCTTCGAAAAGTCCTTCACCGAAGGGGAGCCGGATCTCACCATCGAATTTCCCGAAGAGGAGTTTGCCCAGGCTAAAGAGCTGAGAAAAGAGAAGAAGCCAGGAACGGCGGAGAAACTGCTCTTGAGTAAACTCGAAGTAGCAAGAAAGTCCTCGGCAGGAACCACCAAGCTTGGCAAATATCTTGTCCGTCTCAACAATGTTTTGTTCGACCAGGGCAACGATCGTGACGCCATAAAATATGGGGAGATAGCCCAGAAGATATTTTATGAACAGCCCCTGGAGAAACGCCCCCTGGCTCCCTGGTTCGTCAACATCCACTCTTACCTGGCCATGAGCTATAACCGCCAGCTCAACTATAAAGAAGCCGAAAAGCACTTCAAAAAAGCCATCCAGGTATCTAGCAACGCTCCCAAAGCCGAAGTCTCGGAATCCTGGATGAGACTTCTATACTCGAGCCTGGCCGATGTCTACAAAGCCCAGGGCAAGAAAGACGCTGAGCTGAAAGTAAGAGAGCGTATGTTCGAACTCTACAAAATTCCTATTCCCAGAGACACTGAGCAAAAAGAAGATAAAGATAATAGCTCGGACTCGAAAGATGGTTCGAAAAAAGGTAAAAAAGGAAAGAGATGAAGTCCTGGTGATTACGCGCAGGTAACCAGTATTGCAACCTTTCAACCAACTCGAATTCACCGACTTCTTGCTGTCCCGCGATCTGTGGCTGAAGGTGAGAAAGCCGGTGATTCTGGTATTCGTCTTTTTCCACTTCTATTTGATTTTTCTGATTTTTATGAGGCCCGGTCTACTGGCCGAAAAACTGATGGAGCCTTTCTATCGATACACCTTTTTCGTGGGTATAGAGCAGGGCTTCAATGTCTTTGCACCGAGCCCCAGACAGAACAACAACCATGTCATGGCCACAATCACCTACCAGAACGGCGCCACCGAAGTGGCAACCCTTCCCAGACTGGAGCGCTATCCCCTGGTTCAAAAACTCTTTCGAGAAAGATACAGAAAGTTCCTGAGCGACAATGTCACCTCCGGTCTCTATCCTTATCTCTATAAAGATATCGCCACCTGGGTCGCACGCAAACACAACACAATCAAAAACAATCCACCAAGGGTGGTGACTATTCTATCCTATACTTCCCAAATTCCTCCTATGGAAAATGGTGTCGATCCCAAGCTGATGCAGGCGCAAGTAGACAATCTGGAGGACATCAATGAAGACAAAGCCAAGAAAGGAAATTCAAAACCCCAGAAGAGCGCTTATAACGATTTCAACAATCCGGTCAATCCACCGCGCTGGAAGATGAAGGTCCTCACCGTTCAGCAGATAGACAGGAAAGATCTGGAATGAGCATCAAGACTATCAGCCAGGCCGTGGACCGCTTTCTGTTCGCACCTACCTCACCATATCCGGTGGCTGCCTTTCGTATACTATTTGGACTTTTATTGCTCCAGCACTGCCTTTTCATCTATCCCGATCTCTACAACTGGTACGGTGCAAAATCCATTACTCTGGCTCAGACGGTCGATCTGAACAACATCTATGTCTGTCTCAATCTTTTCAATTTTTTCCCCGGCAACGATCTGTGGCTTGCCGTAATCTATTCTGTCTATGTTTTAGCCGCACTTGCTCTCACCCTTGGTTATCGCTCCCGCATCGCGTCCATACTTATCTACCTGATCTTCGTGTCGCTCTATCATCGCAACCCCTACCTCCTGAATAGTGGAGATACCCTGGTTCGGGTCATGTCCTTCTGGTTGATTTTCGCCCCCACCGGAGCCGCCTGGTCCCTTGATCATCGTCGCAAGGTAAAGAAATACGGATTCGAATTCAGCGAACTGACTCCATCCTGGGGACTGCGCTGTCTGCAGCTACAGTTCTGTTGCGTCTATTTCCACGCGGTCATCACCAAATTACCCGGTTGGGTCTGGGTGAATGGAACCGCGGTATACATAGCCTCGAGAATCGAAGCCTTGATGAAATTTCCGCTCATACCTGAGCCGGAGCACCTGTTGATAAGCCAGGCTATAAGCTGGATGACCCTGATTATAGAAGCGGCCCTTTTCTCTTTGATCTGGCTGCGGGAACTTCGTTATTATGTTCTCGCCCTGGGTCTCTGTATGCATCTCACCATAGACTGGTGCATGAACATACCCCAGTTCGAATGGCTGATGATAGCATCGATGGTGCTCTTTGTTTATCCGGTCGATCTGGATTGCGCCCTGAAAAGAATCAGAGCTTGCTGCGGTTATAAGAAGCCCTGCGCAACTTAGCAAAAGCGATCTCGTCGTCGAACTCTTTTTTGTTATCCAGTAAAATCGGCGCAAAATCTGGTGCCATCGTCCCTCTTGTAGCCGGATCCAAAATGACTTTTGCCTCTTCGAAAGCCTTGATACGCTTATCCACATCTTCCAGCGAGAGAACCTCCACGCTCAATCCGGAGCAGAATCGCGATACGGCACGATTGTTCTCGATCAGGCTTATCAAACCGGCTTTATCCGACGGCTTCAGCGAAGATTCGATATCCTTATATAAGGAATCGAGTCGATCGAATCTTTGAGCCCCTCTATACACGATAGCGGCCGTTTCATAGAGGGCGAATTTTTGATCAGGCTCAAAAGATGATTGATCTTGCTTGAGCGCTTCCACTTGCTTATCCGCTTGCTCCACCGCCGAATCTACCAGTCCGTTCTTTAGAAGTGTGAGCATCCACTGCTCTCTGGCCTGATACAGGTCCTTGCTATCGCCTACCTCTTCCAGCATCTTGAGCCGCTCTTGCAACTCGGTCGCGGCCAGGCTCTCTTTATTGAGCAGCTCCAACATGGTTCTGGTGTCACCACCAGTGGAAGAGAGCACATAAATCTGGGCCAGAACCCAAACTAAAAAGAGTGAGAAGACCCCTCGCATTATCAGAAGCTTGACTTCGAATTGGCTCTTTTCTTTATTCAACCTGGTTTCATCCATTGTAGAAAATCCGCATATGAAGGCCGACCCAATTACACTGCCAAGATCATATTTACCAGGATTGTGTTAGGTTATCCATCCCCGCGGGTTATATATATGATGAGGTCGGATTTTTTGATAGGATTCGGCTGTTGAATTCAGAATCTTATGGCAAACGCGGAGTGAATGAAGAAGATGTCAGCCAGAGAAATTTCCAGGTCCCTATCGATAGCTCTTTTCTTGAGTCTCGGCATCACCGGTTTGATAGCACCCCAAAAGGCGGCAGCCGAGCCCAAGGCAATAAGCGCCGAACTGGCTCCACTTCTGGAGAAGGGCTATAACCAGATGAAAGAAGGCAAGTACTCCGGTGCGGTCAAAACCCTGACCGAGGCAGTAAAGCTGGATGGCGACAGTATCACCGCCCGGCGCTATCTCGCTTTCGCTCTGGTCAGAGACGGTCAGCCGCTCAATTCTATTAAACAGATGAATTTAATCGTCAAACAGATAAAGCCCACCTATTTCGAATGGTGCACCTTCGGAGAGGCCTATCTGGCAGCCGGCGGTATATCCCAGGCTCAAAACTGCTACGAACAGGCTTTAAAAGTGGCTCCCACCAGTAGCTACGCCAGAAGCGGCTTGATCAGAGCCAATGTCAAATCCGGCAACTATAACGAAGCCCTTGGTATTGCCGAAGAAGGGATGAAAGGTTCCAAAGACAATGATTCCTATGACTACTTCAAGAAGCTCTACGCCGGAGTGCGCTCCCATATGCTGGCCAGCGGCTCGGGTGGGGCGGCGCCGATGTCCGTTCCGGAAAGCGATACAGCCTCCGATGAGCCCCTGGACAAAGCGGCGCTTCTGGCTCAGCAGCAGGCTCAACGCCAGAGCCGGGCTGAAGAACAAAGGCGCAAAGATGAAATATTAAGAAGGATTACATCTTCCCAGGGCAAAGTCATCAATCATCCGGGAGGCTAAATTGCCAAGAGCCACAAAGGCAAGGCATTCTAGGCTTTTGCCAAATTGACAGTAAAAAAAATGCCGTGATAAGATTATAGAAAAGTTAAGTTGACAACCTCTGCCGTCGGGAAATAGCCCTTCGGCTTGGTCAAATATGTAGGTAACTGCAGCCTCGGTGGGACGTAGGACAATGATAAGAAACAGATTTTTTAGAAGAAGCAGACGAAGGAAGGGCGCCATGGCCGCAGAATACGTGGCCACGATGTATTTACTATTCATGTTCTTGTTCTTCCCGATTCTCAATCTGGCCACGGTAACGATAAACGCTTTCTTCTTATGGTTCGCCGCCAATGCCGGAGTCCAGATGGGAGCCAAGTCGCCCTGCTTCAACAGGCTTATATACGTTCCTGCTCCCTCGGGTACCCCATACCCCGGAGCCTACTTAACCGCCCGCGCCCGGGCTGCTCAAATCAAAGCGATGTTTCCGGGCATTTCCTGGACCGAAACTGCCACCAATCCCCGGGTGGACATCATCATGGAGCCCATTGATCCAGCCTCCGCGCTGTCCACATTCATCAAGACCGGTCCATCCCCCCTCACTAGTGGAGACCCGGCACCGGACCCGGACATATACACTATGCAGCTAAGACTGACCATAAACGGCTCGGCGGCACCGCTCATAGCGGTTCCCTGGTTCGACATTCCCGGACTGAGCAAACCGATGGATCTGGTGGTTTCATCCCAGGCGCAGTTCGAGAACCCACCCGGTCTCAAATATTAGACAGTAAGTTTTATAGAGTTACGATTTCACTTGCGCATTAATACTTGGAGGAATAAGAACGACCTTAACCGGTGAAGTTTTCATACCGGTGGTAGGAATAGGAGAAACTACGGGCTATGTTGCACTCAAAAAAGATTCGTGATCAGAAAGGTGCGGCAATAACTGGTCTAGTCATCGCTCTCATGTTTTTCGTTTTGATGGCAGGTTTATTTGCCTTCGACGCAAGCAGAGTCCAGATGGCTCAAAGGGAATTGACAGCGACATGTGACGCTTCAGCCCTGGCCGGTACTGCTATGTTGACCAGCTACGACGTCAGTAATGACCCGGGCTATACAAAATTGGCCAACGCTCAGCAGAACGCTGCCGCCTACGCATATAACATGTTCAATATGGGGAACGTGCTGGGGAGATTCATTCAGGGAAACAGCTCCCTGGTGACCGACCTGGCATCTCTGAGCACCACCACCGACGGACAGTCCAAGGTGGTGATCGGCTTAGTAGACCCCAAGCAAAGCTACACGGTGGTCGATCCGACCCCTCCGAACAATGCTAACGGTCGAGCCATCGCCGTTTTCGCAGGCTATGGCTATCACCCGATATTCATCTCCTTCTACGGAGTCGGTAATGTCGGCATCCTGGCCAGTTCGATAGGCGGTCTACCTCAGGTCGACGCCATTCTCGTCTTCGATTATTCAGGCTCTATGGACGACCTGACTAAAGTGACCCTGATCAAACGCTGGTGGAATCCTAACCCCGATTCAGGCGGCTGGAGCGGCAATGATCCGGACACCCGCGGCTGGTCGGTAGACAAAGCCACCCTGGAAGCTGCTCTCCTTCAGACCATTCCTGGCTTGATCGCTGGCAATCACAGGGGTTGTGTACAGTACAATGAGGTGCCCCACCCGACCACGAACCAGTCGATATTAGATTATGTCGAGTTGGACACGGTCAACTTCCTCCAGGGCACGTCACTGAACGCACTGCCACCCCAGAACCTGGCCAACTCGGAGTTGGGCACCTTGCTCACCGGAGATCAGATCATTGTATTCAAGCCCTTCTTAAGGGCATCCTTCAGCAACAATGATTACAGTTCTCCGCCGGGCAACTGTCCGGCATTCAAACAGCAGGGTGGAGCCTGGAGGGCGATAACCGGCTTGAACGATGCCTATTCATTCGCCCAGACAAGCGCCGACCGGTATCCCAGCCACAGCGCCCGCCAGGGAATTACAACCACACCGGACGCAGCCAACATCTACACCGACCTGGTGGTCAATATCGGCACTCCGACCATACCTTCTGGTTCCAACTCGCCGGTTCAGCCCCTCTTCGGTCCGGATGTGTTCTCCGCGGTCAGCTTCACCTTCCCGGGCAGCGAGCCGGACCCTACCATAAGAGGACGAAACTATAACTTCAACAACCTGGCCGCTCTGGTGGAAGCTTCTAGAGGAAACCGTGAGACGAACCAGTACCGTGACGGCAATGTAAGCTGGAACGATACCTGGAGAGGTACCGGTCTGCACCGGGGTTATTACCTGAAAGCCGGCGGTGTCAACGCCTATTTCGGGCCGAACTCCCAGATGGGGACGAGAAGAGGCTATCAAAAAGCCTATCAGCGTCTGGCTATGTGGTACTCCCAGCCGATTGCCTCAGCCCTCGACGGAGCCGATCAGGGCTTCTTCCAGAAGCTGAGCGCCTTAGCAGACTGCCGCTTTGGCTTTGTCGGCTTCTCGGACAGTGACCCCTTCCCCGGTCCTCCCAACCCGAACTCCATGGGTACACCCCACACAGGAGTCTGGGGCGGAGCCCAGGGAACTTCGGCCTACTCCGGTAAAAATAGTTTTTATCTCGATATCAACTATAGAAACGTAATCGGAGTGACCAACACCAAGGTATTCGACGGTCGATTCCGAGACGAATCGCCGAACGCCGGTAATGAAGACCGACCCCACGAGAACAACCTCTCTCAGGGTTCGGGCCAATCAGGTTTCCGATTACCGAGGGCCCAGTTGAGGACCAGCTATAACCAGACCGAATCTCTTAACCTTGTCACCAAGGGTAGGACCACCGGTCAATATCCGTGGTCGAACCCCTGGAGAGGTGACGGTCTCTACAACGGCAGGCCTCTATCGGGAACCATGTGCTTCGAGGCGCTTCAGACCGCCCGACTCGAGTTTCAGGCCGGTGCCTATGATGGGCTATCGAGAGCCGGTTCGAAACATGCCATCGTCTTCTTCACCGACGGTATTCCATCGGGCGGTGTGGGAAGTACCGAGGCCACACAATCGGCCACCGTTGCCGACTCCTGTGCCTCGGATGGAATCGCCATGTTCTGTATCGGTCTGAACATGCTCGGAAACTCGACCCTGTCTACCGACCAGGATACCTTCCTGGGTAACGGTTCCGGCGGATTGTCCGGCAGAGCCAAGAACGGTGGACGATACTTCGAGTGCAACGACGTGCTCGCTGTGAAACAAGCCTTCTCGGCCATTGCTCGCCGACTGACTCAATCCCAGCGATAATCGAAAAAACGGACAGAATCTGGACGATTTTTCACGTACACTTCACGTAAATTGCCTACAGTTGTACTGTAGGCAATTTCTCTTTTTTGGAGGAGAATCGGTGAAAAAACAATCTCCGAGCACGCGACGCAGGCACAGATATGGGCTTGCTTCGCGGCTGAGGGGTATAACCGCAATCGAACTGGCAGCTGTAGTGGCAATATTGATTGTCATTACGGCTCTTAGCTTCAATATTTGTATTCTGATATTTGCGGCTGACATGTGCGACAGGGCTGCTCGAGATTGTGCTCGGGCTGCCGGTATGATGTCGACCCCCACAGATGCTAGAAACGCGATGGAAGCGGCGCTATTGCACCACCAGACCAATGCTCCTGGTTGGGTGATAACGCAGTTCACCGCGCAACTGGTTGTTTTCGAAGACTACATCGACCATGACCCGATTCTACCGATGGTGGGCGCCGCTACGACGACCACTTCCGGTAGTACTGGCTCGAATGGAGGTGGAGGAGTACCCTTACCAACGCCTTTGGGCAGCGGCTCCCCAGGTCCCTTCGTGATGGTCACGACCACGCTGAGAGCCCGGATTCCGGCACCGATTTTCTTCTTCGGTGCTCATTTCCAGGGTAACAACGGCAACGAAATGCAGTTCCAGAGTTTGTATACGTTCCCGATAACGAATACGCTGGGACCTGTGGTCGTTGCCAACGTCGCAGGTGATCCTATCATCGGAAACGTTACCGGTGGCACCGGCACCACAGGTCCCGGAACCACAGGTAGCCCCGGCAGTCCTGCCGGTCCCAGCGGTCCTGTCGGCACCATCGGTGCTGGCGGTCCTCTCGGTCCCGGTGGTCCTCTCGGTCCCGGTGGTCCTAACGGTCCCGGTGGTCCTCAAGGTCCCGGTGGTCCTCTCGGTCCCGGTGGTCCTCAAGGTCCCGGTGGTCCCGGTGGTCCCGGCGGTCCCGGTGGTCCCGGCGGTCCCGGCGGTCCCGGCGGTCCCGGTGGCCCTCGCGGTCCCGGTGGTCCTGGCGGTCCCGGTGGTCCTGGCGGTCCTGCCGGTCCTGGCGGTCCTGCCGGTCCTGGCGGTCCCGGTGGTCCCGGTGGTCCTGCCGGTCCTGGCGGTCCTGCTGGTCCTGCCGGTCCTGGTGGTCCCAGCGGTCCCGGCGGTCCTGCCGGTCCTGGTGGTCCTGCCGGTCCTGGTGGTCCTGGCGGTCCCAGCGGTCCTGGCGGTCCCAGCGGTCCTGGCGGTCCTGCCGGTCCTGGCGGTCCTGCCGGTCCTGGTGGTCCCAGCGGTCCTGGTGGTCCTGCCGGTCCTGGTGGTCCCAGCGGTCCTGGTGGCCCTGGTGGTCCCAGCGGTCCTGGCGGTCCTGCCGGTCCTGGTGGTCCTGCCGGTCCTGGTGGTCCCAGCGGTCCTGGTGGTCCTGCCGGTCCTGGCGGTCCCAGCGGTCCTGGCGGTCCCCGTGGTCCTGGCGGTCCTAGAGGTCCTGCCGGTCCTGGTGGTCCCAGCGGCCCCAGAGGTCCTGCCGGTCCTGGCGGTCCTGGTGGTCCCGGTGGTCCCAGAGGTCCCAGCGGTCCTGGTGGTCCCAGCGGTCCTGGCGGTCCTGCCGGTCCTGGTG
>CAZCBH010000033.1:10903-46526 GCA_964496875.1 uncultured Candidatus Obscuribacterales bacterium
GCGGTCCCAGCGGTCCTGGTGGTCCCAGCGGTCCTGGCGGTCCTGCCGGTCCTGGCGGTCCCAGCGGTCCCGGAGGTCCCAGCGGCCCCGGCGGTCCTGGTGGTCCTCTCGGTCCCAGCGGTCCTCTCGGTCCCAGTGGTCCTCTCGGTCCCAGCGGTCCTGGTGGTCCCAGCGGTCCTGGTGGTCCTGCCGGTCCTGGCGGTCCTGCATCGCCGGAAGGCTAAGGTCCCGAGACCAGAGACAACCAAAACAAAAAACGAAAACAAAACGAGGCTCCCCGGCTTGCTATGCCGGGGAGACCTTTTTTTGGGGGGTCTTTTCAGTCACGCACTCTATATATGAATATGGTCGACTTTTGAAGATGCTGGCGAACCGAATCTCTTTTATCTATGACACCATCTTCGAAGGGATCTTTCGTCTTGCGAAAGTGAAAGTCGATGGTCAGTTGCCGGGGCAGGTTCTTGCGGTCATAGACAGACTGCAGGTAAAAACGGGCGATGGAAGGACGATACTTTTCGCCTATCTGATTGACCATATAGTCGTTGAAGAGCTTCCTCAGCTTGGCGTGCTTGAACTTGCTTGCCGTATCCATCAAATCGAAGCGCGGAAACTCGACCAGCCTCAAGGATCCGTCCTCGAATTCTATCAACGCGGTCGAATGGAAATTGAGCTTCCTTGTATCCGGTGCGAACATCGTCCAGTTCTGACCCAGGTTAGAAGCCGCGGCCAGAGGCTCCAGGCGCTTTAAAAGCGCCTCTTTGAATTGAGGATAATGAGAGAGCGATATCAAATTGGCCAGAATAAAAAAAGCGACTATGAAAAAAGAGAGAAAAACACGTCTGGTTTTACCCGGAGGGACTCTATTGACCCCGTACTCAAGCGCTTCTTCCACTGTGTATTTTTGATCTAGCATCTATCTATCTTTAATTCGAAAAACTTTCTCGTAAAAACGACCGTCCACAAAAAGCAAAAAGGTAACGATGAAAAACCATTCGAAGACTCCTAGATTGAAGGTCAGATCTAGAAAGAGATGAAAAGAAATGCCGATGATGATCATCATACTTCTTGTTCTGGGTATCCATAGAAGAAATACCAGAGCCGCCTCCACCACAAGAGTAGACCAGGTCAAAAGCCTGGAGGAAAGTGCGTTATCTAAAAAAGCCGGATAGTCGAAGCGCCAGTACTGGGTCAATCTGGTGGCATAATAAACCGCCGAGCCCTCCAGCCAGATAGGACCGCAAATTTTATAGAGCCAGTTGATCAAATAAATAAAACAAAACTGGAGCTGAATCATCCGCATGGCCACAGGCTCTATCAAGGCAGATTGCTCCTTGTTTTTGGAGAGCATTCTATCGATAGAGAGCACACGCCCGCAAGATCCGCCGGAGAAGCTAAGAAAGAGAAGGACCAGTCTTGAGTAGTTGTCCCCGGCATGAAGAATGATAGGACAGTGATTGTGGAGACTGAGCAAAAAAAGAAATAGAAGTGGCGTGGATAGCTGCGTGCCGAGACCGAGAATAAACAGCAAGTTCAAAAAGATGGTGGCATAGAGAAAGACAAGTTGACTGTGGGAATCGGAAGGTAAAAAGAAAAGCAGGTCGAAAACCGGCAAATTGAGCCAGCGATGGGCATAGATAGCATCGACCGAGACCATGGCACCATCACCATAGAAAGAGAGATAGTGGGGCAGATACTGCCCCAGCAAATTGGCCATCATCACAAGCCCGAAGCCGATACGAAAGACAGCCAGAGGATAGGCTGAGACCGGCTCGAACCAGAACTTTATCCAGTAATCTGTGACTCGCCGCTTTCCATCCATATCATCGACCATCCCGGACGTCATAGACAAAGACCGTGTCTCTCCGGTAGGCGTCGGTCAGTGATTCTCTACTGGTATAGTTTTCGAAACCAGGCACCGGAGCGAAATTAAATATGAACTCCACCTTCGCCACTTTTCCGTCTTGCTGACCCGGGTTCTCTCTGGCCGCCACGAAAAATTGGGCTATACCAGGCCAATAGTCTTTGTAGCGTGGTCTTGCCAGAAACTCGGTTACGAAACGCCGGATCTTCTGATCGGCAAAACGCTCTGCCACCGGCTTCTTCTCAAGGCGCGGCCATTCGTATAGCATGAGCGTGCCATCCGAGAATGTGATTAGACAGGTCGAATACTGGTTCACTCTAATTAGATCGGGCGCGAAGAGATTCCAGCGTTGACGCAGACCTAAAGCCGAAATTACCGGCTCGACATAGCCGAGCATCCGCTCTTTCATGCGCCCATCAGGCAGGACCTGGATGGACGCGATGGCGAAGTAGCCCACCACAATCAGACTTATAATTATCTGTCTGGGATTCAGCTCTGCCCTCCCCGGTCCGCTTACGACCGCTTGATTGCAATAACAGAGAAGATTTCCATTAAAAGCTCTCTTTTCGATAATATCCCACAGTGCTAAACTTTAAATAGGGTCGTGGAACAAAAAGATTAGACTGCCGGGTGAGCACCAGAGTCACTATGCTTAGAGGCACGTAATTGTCTGAGAGAGAATCCAGCCCAGCCTATTTATCGGTCAAAGAAGCGCTGAATCATGCAGCGGTCAGATCGGCGCAGCCGGCTTTATGGAAAGGTTTCCTCAACTTTTTCATGGTCTTCTATATGTTCTGTGTCGGATGTCAGTTAATCGAACTAGACAACGACTGGCGCAGGGGCATTATCGAACATACCTGGCCTTTCATGGCGGCTCTGGGCTGGTATCAGAACTGGAGCCTCTTTTCTCCCTTTGTGCGCCATATCAGCTATCACGAAACCGCCATCATCACCTTTGCCGACGGCACCACCCGCATCTATGAATATCCCCGTATGGACCAGATGTCCATAGTGGAAAGATTCCGGCGCGAGAAGCTTCGAAAGATGTTCGGGGATGACATGCCCTGGGAGGGCTACTCGCAGTTTCTGCCGGTCTTTGCCCGTCATCTTGCCAGATCCAGCTTCACGAAAGAGAACCCACCGGTTCAAATATCCTATGTCTTCAACGTGGTAGAGACTCCGGACCCGATTGAACATGGAGTGCAACCCCGCTCCAAGCCGCTTCAGCACACAGATAAAAAAATCACCTTCGTTTATCAAGTCAGGGGCAAAGAGCTCTATTCTGGTCAGGGTCTGAGGGGAGAATAGAGAGCTATGAGCCTTAAAAATGACCTGGATAAATTCACGACGGCCTGGCAGAAGTTCTTCTTCGCCCCCTTCAGTCCGGTTCCTATCGCCCTGTTTCGTATTTTTGTAGGCGTCGTCACCCTTCAGTTGCTTCTGGTGCATTTGCTGGCGGACTGGAATCTCTACTATGGCGACGCCGCCATTATTCCCATAGAAGATACGATTGGCAAATACTGGCGACTCAATCCTTATTTCGACGCGATGTTGCTACTGCCTCCGGGTGAGGCCTGGAGATGGTACTTCTTCATCTTCACCACAGTCTGTGCCTCGATGATGACCGTAGGGCTCTTCACCCGGGTTACGGCGGTGCTGACCTTTATCGGAGTGACCTCCCTGCACAGTCACTTCTTGCTCAATATGAACTCCGGCGACAATTATCTGAGGCTCTGTCTTTTCTTCATGGCCTTTGCCAATAGTGGAGACGCTCTATCCGTCGACCGATTGCTCAAAGCGATGCGTGAAGACTGGCGAGTGGTCGGTTTTCTGGCACCGCTTTCGGCACCATGGGCCATGCGTATGATCCAGATTCAAATAGCCATAGCCTACGGCCACACTTGGTTTTGCAAAATCGCCGGTCCCGAATGGAACAACGGCATGGCGGTCTATTTTGCCGCCAGATACGATGATGTGACCCGCTTTCAAGTGCCTTTTCTACTGGACAATATCTGGTCCTGCAAAATCCTCACCTGGGGAACACTGCTGGTCGAACTGCTTCTCTTCACGCTCATCTGGTGGCGACCGGCTCGGTACTGGGTTTTGCTCACCGGACTGGCGCTGCATCTGGGCATCGAATGGACCATGAATCTGCCCATGTTCGAGTGGCTGTTTATGTTCACTTATGTGCTCTTCATCTATCCGGAAGACCTGACCAGGTTCTGGGACCGGGTCAAAGCCTTCGTCCACCAACATATCTTCAGCCAAGCCAGCTTGTATTTCGATGGTGATTGCATAGTCTGTGTGCGAGCGGTGGGTCTGCTTCATCATCTCGATATTTTCTCGATTCTCAATCTAATCGACTTCCGCAGCGCTTTAGAGCTGCCGGATAGTGTCGATAGAAACAGGCTGGAGCAGGAAATTTTGTTGACCACAAAAGGCGGAGCGCTACTCGGTGGCTTCCAGGCATTTCGCTGGATGGCAGGCAGACTGCCGCTTATCATGATACTGTGGCCGGTGCTGCATATTCCCGGGATATCTCACCTGGGAGAGGCCGTTTACAAAACCGTAGCCGCTAATAGATATTCGCTGTTAGGAGGTAAATGCTCGCATGAAGCCTGTTCTCCTGTCGGTTCCGAGGCATAGGTGGTGAGTTATGGGTCCTAGATTAGCGATACTGGCCGTAGTCGGAATTTTATATGTGTGGATCATAGTTGCCACCATTCCCCTGAGACGAGCGATTGTCGAAGAGCAGGATATGAACGACTATTACAAGAACCTAGACAGAGAGGTCTATATAGTCGAGCAAAACTATGTGGCCATGAAAGAGAATCCCAATTCAGACCCAGAGGATCTACTGGATAAAGAAGAGAAACTGGCTCTGCTCTACTGGGAGAAACGCGATTTCCCCAACGCCATAAAATTGATTCAGGACGTGGTCAAAAAACGCAACGACAAGCTGGATCTCTCGAACTATGACGAAAAGTGGGTGGGATCGCAATTGAGATTGGCCGGTATCTATCGCGATATCACTAACTGGAACGCCTCCAAAATAGCCTACGAAGCCGTCCTGGGCTACGACCAGGCCATGGCCGCCAAAAATCCCGAATACGAAGAGAAACTGGCTAGAGACTATAACAACCTCGGTCTGGTGCTCTATATGGAAGCCTGCGGTCACGAAAAGAGAAGCGACCGTATCGCCTTATTGAAGCAGTCCGCCGAGAAGCTCGAAAAAGCACTGGAGATCTGGCGCAAAACAAAAGGAGAGAACTCCTTCTTCGAAGGCAATACCCTCTGGAATCTTTATTTAGTGCAAAGAGACATGGGTCTCAAACGAGAAGCGGAGGCGACCAAATTAAAAGCGATGACCATCGACAAAAAATCGGATCGCAAAGCGGTAGCACCGTTATAACACAAGTTGCACAAAAGGCTAAAAGGTCATCGGACCTGGTATCACCGGCGGTTTAGAGACATTCTCACGCTTCTCAATCTCCACTTCCGAGATAAGAACCGAAGGTGATATCAGATGATAGTAGTTATTGGATAGGTCTTCTACAGGATAGGCACAGGCATCGTCGCCGGCGGCGACAATATCTTTCAAGATACGCATGGTCACCGGTCCGAACTTGCCGTCTCTTAATCTAGTGCGTTTACCGGTTTTAAGATCGATTTTATAGAAATCGAGAGGGTCGGTCAGCTGCCCTTCTTCAGAGGTCAGCTCCGAAATTTGAGAGTCGACACTCTCGAAAAGACTCCCGTCCCGGACACTGTTAGCAAGGCGGCGGACTACCAGAACACTCTCGAGCCGGGCAGCTTTGCCGAGTTTCTTGAGCCGCTCTAACAACTGGTCTCTGGACTGTGTCTTATCCGCCTCTACATAAAGTACTGAATGCTTGGCCGAGACTCCGCCTTGCAAGGATCCGTGCCCGTTGGAGACACTACAATACTTGCTGGGGTTGCGACCACTACAGAGGGTTCTCAGATAGCCTTTATCTATGAGAAGAAGCTTCTCGGGCAAAACCCCTTCGTCATCCACCTCGAAGCCCCCGAATAAGGGGGTGTTTTTATAGCGGCGGGAGATGGGGTCGTCTCTGACCGAAAGGAAAAGCGGCATCACCCGCCGCCCCAGACGCTTCGCCAACCGGTCATAGGTAATGGACTGATAGTCGGTGCCAAGAGGTTTGCGATAAGCGATTAGATAAGGAGCAAGCACCCGGGCGAAAAGCTGGGCGGCAGCCTGACCTTCGAATAGCACCGGTCCTTCGTAATAATCAGCCTTGGCTGCCCCGGATCTTTCTATCAAGCTCCTGGCCAGTCCGGTCAACTCCTTTTTCATGCTCTCTTCTGATGGAAGGTCGGCGCGATCATGGGCGAGAAACACCCTGCCGTCGGTTATGACAGACCCGTCTTCAGCCTGGGCATTGGCATAAGAGAGAATCCGCACCGCCCGCTCGGCATTTCTTACTCTGGTCCCTTCCGAGGTAATCAACCAGGTATTGATGATACGCTCGTCGAAACGCACCCAGGAATTGCGTATACCGGAATAAGCGCGAAAGATGCTGGAGAGACGTTTGATCTTTTCGGTCCAGGCTTCTTTGTCAATCGCGAGACTCTCGGTCGCCTTTAATAGCTTCACCGGCTTCACCCTGGAAAAATCGGGCAGGTCGTCCTCTTTGGCCCGCTCCAGAATATAAGCGCGCTTCTGCTCGAGATTCTCCACCTCCTTTTTGTAGTTGTAGTCGGCGTTGACCCAGAAGGTTTTTCGAATCGCGTTATAGTCCCTATCTAAAGGGGCTTCGCTGATCAAAGAAAGCTGCTCGTAACCGCTTTCGCCGCCGTTATCAGAATAGTAATTGACCGGTCTGGTGAAGTTGGAATTGTCGAAGCGATAGCTGCCTACTCTGATAATCGGGTCGAAAGTCCGCTGCCGCGCCGAGGTCCTCGAGGTGACGGCGCCGAGCGTCGCCTCTACCGAAAAATCATCGTTTTCATAGATATTGAACTGACAGAAATAAGGTCGGCTATGACCGGGAAGCTGCAACTCTTTCATGGTGCGGGAAAGTTCATCATCCATGGCCGCCATGGTGACATCTTCCGGCTGGCAGACAAGGGGCTGACCAATAGAGAGGTTGATTGAAAGAGCAGTAAAAGTCAGAAGACATTTCAACTTTATATTCATGGTTGCCTCCTTGAAGGTGGCGGCGGCAACAGCGCCGGTTTGTCGTCCGACTTGGGCTTGCGCTGGACCTCTATGGTATGGATGAGCAGACTGGGTGAAGAAGCGGAGACAGGCACCGAACCGGACTCGGCCCCGCAGACCCCGTTAAAAACGCCCAGATCATCGGCTGCTCCAAGGATATTCTCCAGAGAAGCAAGAGGGGTTCCGACAATGTCGACACCACGGATAAGCTCATCCGGTCTGCCGTCGGCGAAGACTCTGGTAACCATGAGCGGATAAAGCTTGTAGAGCTGCGGCTGATCCGCCTGGGTGAAAGTGGAGCCGCCCGCCATCTCGTCGAAATACAATCCATAGGGTTTGCCCTGTCTTCTTGCTTCCCGGCGCAACATCTCTTTCAGTTCTTCGGAAGAGACCCGTTTGTCGCCGTCTGCGATCACCATAAGATTGCCCTGCCTGGCACAGGGTGCGTTCACGTAGTCGCAGCGTCCATGTCCGTTGGAATGAGGGATGCCTTCCACCGGACTGCGCGACATCAAAAATGTCTTGAGCACGCCCTTATCTACCAGCACTGTCTTCCTCGAGGCGATGCCCTCGTCGTCGTATTTGTATGAACCTGAGAGTTCTATGCCGTTCAATCTGGTGCAGGACGGATCGTCTACCACCGAGATGAAAACCGGCATGATCCTGGTGCCGACTTTCTCTTTGAATGTCCTGCCTTCCTCCTCGTCTTTCTGACGGTGACCCTCCAGGCGGTGCCCGAGAATCTCATGGAAGAAGACCCCGGCCGCTCGCCCGGATAATATAGCCGGACCGACAAAGGGCTCCGCCAGTGGCGCCCTGGTCAGGTCTGTGAGCCTCTTCGCCATGGTCTCTATCTTTTCGGTGAGCACCGCCTCCGATGGCAATCCATCAGCATCGGTAGACTCAAATCTGTCATAGAACCAGAGGATCATTCCGTCATCGGCCACGGCCTCGGCATATACACTGACAAGATTTGAGCGAAGCTCCTCTCTTTTGACCGCACCATCGCTCGATACCATATAAGATATCTGGCGTTCGGAAGAATAGTTGACGGCGCTGTCTCTCACCCTGTCATATTTATTGAATAAGCCCGAAAGTCTGCGCAGCCTATTTCTCCAGTCGGAAGTCGTAGGCGAAAACTCCATGACCTCGCCCAGATAATGACAGGGCTTTTCATCGGTGAAGTCCCCGGAGAGGTCCTGTTCTTTGACTTTCAGCGCTCGACTCGCCTTTACCAGAGTCAGTTGTTTCTGGGCTGCCTTGAAGGCTTTATCCGTCGAGCGCCAGAGCACATTGGCAATGGCTTTGTCATCGTCCTCGATAGGAAGAGAATCCGACCAGACATGGGTGACTGTGTTGGTCGAGCCCCTGAGTTTATGAGAGTTGTCCATATGAGAGTCACCGACTCTCAACTCGACTTGCAGATTGCGAAACTTACTTGGGTCCGACTCTTTGGTCAGGGCTCCGAACTTGCCTTTAAGAGAGACATAGTCATCCTCGAAGACTCGATAAGCAAGATAATAAAGTGGATAAGTCCCCTTTTTCTGCAAGAGCTTGAAAGACCTATTCAGCTCATTGTCGAGGGTGCTCATGAATTTGTCCGCGGCAAAAGCGCCTGCCTGGCAGAAGATAGAGATGACCAAAGAGAGAGCTAGAGCTTTAATAATCAATATCCTCAGTCACCTCACTTCAATTTGAAGGCATGAAAAGCGGTTCTATAACCGACATACTCGTATGGGGGATGATCGACGCTGTCATCCCGCCAATCTAAAAAACCGACCGGTTCGTAATGGTCGAGCAACTCTTTCGATACCAGCTTCTCTTCTAAAGCCGGTCCCATGCTGTCCTGGTTGACCAGCACAAGCACCGGTCGCTTTGATCTGATATCGTTCTTGAGGCGGTCATAAAGCTGATCTTCCGCCACTACATAAGGCTGCCATACTTCTAGAGGTTTTGAGTAACGTAGCTTTCTAGCCACTTTCAGAAGACGGGTGGTAAGAAAGCCCGATCCGGGTCTTCGACCCAGTTGCAGAAGAGCAGGATAAGCCGGTCTTGCCTGATCGTTGATTACTAGAACCTGATCCCCTGGCTTGCTGTTGGCCTCGATATAGTCGGCAAATATAGAGAGATCCGCCCGTGGAGATGAGCCGATATAACCCTGCTCCGCAAGAGAATAGCGATTGCCGTGACTGACCCCGGCTAAATCCACCGCCAGCCAGGCCGAGAATGCGGACAGACTGAGCACAGCAAAGACTATGGTCCCGGGTAATTTTGTCTTGTGCTTGGGCCTGAGCTTGAAGTGCGCGACTAACCAGTTGACCAGGATCCCGACAACCAGGCTGACGGCCAATCCGGCACCAAAAACCATGGGCAGTGCCTGGGCGGTGAACATATTATACTGAATTACGTACAAACCAAATCCGAGACAGGAGACTATTACCATAGGCAGTATCAACTTGCTGAATCGATGAAATGCCAGTGCCGCCACACAGCCGGCGATTGAGAGATAGAGAAGATCTCGACGGTCGGGAGTCATGCCCAGATAAACCAGTTCGTTGTTCCAGGTATCATAATCAAGCAGCATCATCGGCAGGGCAAAATGGGAAAAAGCCACCCCCATGGGCTCATTGCCGATAATCAATACGAATCCGCAGATAACCAGAATAGAGAAACAGACGGTAAACTCCGGTCTCGATAAACTGTCGAAGCGGCCACGCTCTATGCAGATAAAAGCCTCGAAGAAGATCATAAGAAGCAGATAGAGAGGGTCGAGCAAAAAACCTATCGCGGCCATCGATCCTGATAGACCAAGAATTCTTATATCTATAGAACCACTCGGATTTGCCAGATTGAGCACCCTGGCTAGAAAATACGGCACTGTGAAAACGAAGAAGAGTTGCTGGGTTTCGCCGAACTGATCTATAAAGAGAAGATTGAGAAGCAGATAACCAATCAATAAATATGGTGCCACCGAGCTCTCTCTTGAGGAAGTCCTAAAGAGGATTTGCGCCGATAACGCCGTCGAAAACGCTAGAAGAAGCCAGACACAGAGATTGAATGCGGTGATCGGATGTAATTTCAAATAGACGGAGATGTAGTTCGGTATCAAACACAGATACATGGGCACAGGGCTTGTATAGTCGAAAAAATCCAGATATGGAGATTGCCCCGACGCAATTAATTTGCCGTACTCCAGATTGAGAGCCGCATCTGCAGGAATTAAAAGTGGATGAATAACAAAATGAGCCAGTATAATCGAGAGTATTCCCGATGCCAGAATAACCGTGTTCAAGCAGGCGGTTTTCGAAACGGTGCCCCTTATCGAAGAGGTCTTCTCGAGCAGGGAAACTTCAGTCATTGCGCTTCCTCAAAAAGACTTTGAAATTGGCTATCTCGTCTATTTTTTCGTAGTCCGACAGATATTCCCCTTCGAAGTTGAACGGCGACAGATAAGTCTCCACCGGCGATATCTGAACAAAGATCAAGCGCGGTTTGCGAGCCTTGATGTCTTCTCCATATTGATCGACCACCTCCTGGGCATGCTCGAGAAGTGCCCTGGTTTTCTCGGTCTGGGGGTCAATTTCACGGATATAATGCAGGACCGAGAGAATGACACAATGAAGATGCCGCGAACCCGGCGGCACACTGAGCTGAGTGAGAAGAGGATAGCCCGGCGTGACACCATTGGACATGAAAATAGCCGTATCGCCCTTGCGAAAATACTTCTCGAAATAAGAGAGAAAGGGAGAGTCCACATCGCTTACCGGCGTCCGGCCCTGACCGCCAATGAGCTCTAAAGAGAACTGCCTATCGGCTTTGACCTTCTCTGTATCTTTGACCGCGTCAAAAATAGCCGCGCCCGCTATTAGGAACGGAATCGCATAAATCAAAAGCGCCGCCGGCAGACGATAAATTTCCTTGATGTACCTTCCTGCCAGAAAGACCAGATAACCAGCCACCATATAGCCGAGGATGCAGGCGCCGGCAAAAACCGGCTGATTATGATAGGCCCAGCCTTTGAATTGCAGCAGGTATGAAATATTGCTGCTCAGGGTAAAAATCACCAGGGGTATGAAGAGACTGGACTTACGCCTGAGCGCAAGGGCAGCCACCGAAGCCGCCACCATCAAATAGAAGACATTGCGCTTGTCCGGCGGCGAGAACATATTAGAGAGAGCGGTATCCCAGAAGTTGTACCCCAGGGAAAAAGCCGGGACGAGATAACCGAAATAGTTCTCTCTCATCTGAGCAGGCACCACCAGAAAGTGAAGGGCATAGAGCACCGCCGCCGCCACCGCAGAAAGAGCCTCGGTGGAGATAAAACATTTGAACCGGCGAAGGCCGGTATTCTGAACAAGCCAGTATAACTCGACACTCAGAGCCGGTATCAGGAAATAGGGCTTCAAACAGATGCCTATACCGCCGAGCAGTCCGACAATAATCGAAAGCGGTCTTGCAACCACCTCTTCGCCCGCACCGTCTTTACTCTGCCAACGCAACCAGCGCAGTAAGAAGAAAGGCATATAGAGAAGAACGAAGATATCCTCTCTCTGGCCGAAATCGAAACGCAAGAAGAAATTGAAGAGCACAAGACCGATGACGAAAGGGATAGCAAAAATCAATTCCGACCTTGTTTTGACCCTGGTGAATAGATAAAGGGACATGGATGCCGAATAGGCGATGATCAACGTCAGAAAGAACGAGAAGGCCTGGGTTATTGGAATTCCCGAGAGATTATGGAGAAAGGCTGGTATGGTGTCGAGATACCAGATCAAAGGAGGATTGACGTCGAACATATCGACATAGGGCACCTTGCCCAGGGTAATAAGATGGGCACACTGCAGATGCAATGCCGGGTCCCAACCGATACGAAGCGGATGAATCAGGGCGCCATAGACTTGATGAACAACGAGGGCTGCCACAGACAGAAATCCTGCTATGCGCAACCTTCTAACTAGAGACTTGTCTTCTAAACTGGCTATTGCGGCAAAAACCTTATAAAAAGAGGAGATCTTCTACTATCTTTCCCTGTTTACAGACTGCCCTAGTCGGGATTTTAAAGAGGCGGCAAATTATCAGTAACCCCACTCTCGATAAAAATGCTCGTCGGTTCTCCAGTTGAAGAGATACCACTGTCTTCTGATGTGGTCGGTGCGAGAATCAACCTTGCTACGGATTTTAAGATACTTTCTGTGCTCCGGCTTCAACCCTTCTACCTCCGGACCCAGTTCAGGCAGCTGGACAAACCAGCGTCGCGCCACCTCGGCCCGGTCCTCGCCGGTGAAGCTGTGCTTGTCTTTCAGCTCGGCTTCGCCGGTCTTCTTGAAGTAGAGCCATTTGTCATCGTGGGCGGAGATCTCACCACCACCCTTGAAATCTTTCACATCCGAAAAATTGTCTTCGAAAATAGCGTTGAAGATTTTTTCCGGCTTCACCGTATAACGGTCTTTCATGGCTGTGTATACATACCAGATACACAGTCCGATTAGAACGATAGCCAGGATTGTCAGCGGTCCTCTGAAACGCGTAAAAGCGTCATCGGCACCTAGATTAGTGCTTTCTCGCGGATTATTCATATTGGTTGGATACTCGCCATACTCTTAGTAAGCAAGCCCAGTTTAGCAGGATTCTAATCAAAAATAAGATCGATCAGGCGATTAAAATCTCCCGGCACTTACGGTCGCGTAAACGCCAGATAGCCGCATCCGAGACAAAATGATGGAAGTTGATACAGGCCTGGATGCAGGTGGCGACGACCACGAAGGAATAGCCGAAATACATCATGAAATGCGGCACGAAAACATAGATGAACATGCCTGCAACGATGACATAAGCCCAATATTTAATCGCCCGGGGGCGGAACCATTCTTTGAAGACCTCTTTGGGAATCATCCCCTCAGGCAGTCCCTTCTCTTTCAGATAGAAGCCCAGGGAGACCGCCAGATACTGGCTGCCATGGAAGAAGTTGGGACCATAGACCCAGACCATGGACGATGCGTAGCCGACACTCAACCCGATTCCGATAACGGTTATAACCAGACCCAGGGTAGGAACAGGAATGAGCTGTCCTTCCCGGTGATATTTTCGAATGATATTGCTGATGAATAGTACTCCCATACCGATGAAGAGGACCTTACCCAGCTCATACATCCACATCGGAAGCCCCCAGAAAGGACATTCGACACCATAGTAGACATAGGGGCTGAACTCGCGATGGGTGAGAATTCTGATGATCACGAAATAGGAGAGGGAATGCATGAACCAGCGAAAGGTCTCCCTTTCGAAATTGTTCATGATATAGCCGCGCTTGTAGCAGTAAATCAAGCCGATACCGAAACATTGACCGACATAATGCTGGAAAACCCACATCAAGTGGATATAGACCACCATGCCTGCCGCCTCTTTGAAGGTAAGCGCCATGGCAAAGAGAGAAAGCGACAGCCAGGGCAGGTAATAGGCATACAGACGAAAAGTCTTGCGGCTGTCCTCGGTGGCATAGATGCGCATATAGGTGGCGACGGTATGGGTGTCGGCAAAGAGATGCTGACCAAGGGTGCCGAATATGACCAGGAAGGTCGAGACCGCCACCGCTCCCATGGCACCGGTTATGGGCTCGGAATGGGACCAGCCGAATATATAGTAGTGGAGCCCGAAGAGGATCCACAGAGCACCACCGAACACAAACAGAAAATCAAACCAGGGATTGACTATCCAGGGATAGGGAGCGTTCTTCGCCACCGCCTGGTCCTGATCAGATCCGACTCCGGGTACTCCGGCGGAACCACCTGGCATAGGTACTGCACTGCTTACCAATGGAATATAGCCTCTCTTGCACGTGCGGCCACACTGCGGATCACGGGGCTAACTTTTATAAGTATACCCCAGAAAGATGACCTAGAATCAGGCCAGGAGCAACTCCCGACAGCGTTTGTCCCGCAAGCGCCAGATAGCCGCGTCGGTGATGAAGTGATGATAATTGACCACTCCCAGGACCAGACCGCCGACCATGGCATAGTCGAAGCCGAGCTGCATGAAGAAATGCGGAATGCCTACATAGAAAAAGCAGCCGGTCAGAATCACAGTCCCGACATACTTCAACCCCGGAGCGCTAACCGCCACTTTGGCGATATCCCAGGTGGACATACCCTCCGGCATTCCTCTTTCTTTGAGGTAATAGCTCAGACATACGGCCAGATACTGGCTGCCGTGGAAGAATCCGGGCACGTAAAACCACAACATGGCATTACTAGTATCTTTGGACAGACCAAGACAGGATACCGTCAACACAAGAAGCACCGACGGCAGAGGAATCAGTTTCTTCTCCATTATGAACTTCTTGAGCACCACGAAGATGAAGAGGAAAGTCAGGATATAGAAAATAAACTGTGCTGCGTTAAACAGCACTTCCGGCAGTGGTCCCCAGAAGGGGATCGGCACCCCGTAGAAATTCCGGGGACTGAAAGTCTGGTAGGTGAGGAAACGTATGATCACATAGCCGCTCATAGAAAGAATGAACCAGCGAAAGATCTCTTTCTCCCAGTTTTTCAGATAATAGCCGCGCTTATAGCAGTAAATCAGAGAGATTCCAAAAGTCTGAGCGGCATAATGCCAGAACACGGTGATCAAATACAGATAGACCAGAGCACTGGTGAAATCCGGCTTCAACAGCCCGAGCACAAAAATAGGAATGCAAGAATAGACCAACCAGGTGCGATAGAATTTGAATCGCTCTCTATCGTCGGGACTGCCCCAGATCCGCATATACGTTGCCGTATTGTGCGAATCGGCGAAGATATGCTGGGATAGGAACATCATCGTAATCAGGAACATCTGACTCGGAGTATGAAACTCCGTCGGAATCGTCCAGCCGATGAAGAAATAGTTGATTAACATAAGGCAGAGCACTCCTCCGCCTGTTATGAATACAAAGTCAAAAACGGGATTAATTATCCAGGGATACGGGGCAGGTGCGGCTGTTGCGGCTCCATCTCCCGATCTTTCTGGCATCCTGGCACCAGCTACACTACTAACCAAAGCGTCTTCCTTCCTGTTTCGTCTCACCCAGTCTAACTAGGCAACCCAGTATAAATCAAACACAACACTGTTGGTGTTGACGCCGGCCGATTTCATTGTACCCGGTGCCATCAAGGTTTAACACCATTCAAAAGGATGGTTATCTAACTTCATGTTGATCTGGCTTCACCGAGATAAAAACCAGCTGTTCTCTCGATGGTGATCTCGAAAGGCGTCGGTTTGAAGTCAAGCTCTTCTTGGGCTTTGGCTGAACTGAAAAAGATCTTGTGTTGAGAAAGCCATGCTTGCTGTTTGCTCAAAATCGGCGGCTTCTTGAAGTACTTCTCCCGCCATTCCGCCGCCGCACTCAATCCCATCAGGAGCCAACCGGGAACGATAATAATGCGAGGATTCGTCTTGAATACCTGACAGTATTTCCTTGCCGCATCGGCGAAGCTGAGATTGTCCGAGACGATTGAATAGCGCTCACCGGTGCGCCCTCTGGTCATGGCGCTGATATGAGCATCGACCACATCATTGATATCGGAGAAGGTGACACCGCCAGGCGGCACGAAAATGAGACTTTTGCCCGCCATGGCGTTGACAATCGCTTTATGATGCAAATGGGTATCGCCTTCTCCAAGCGTAATACCGGGGGAGAGGATCAAAACCGGCAGACCGCGCTTCCAGGCGTCAAGCACTTCCAGTTCGGCGGTAGATTTGGAGTCGCAATAATTCAACCCTCTTCCACCCAGATTGTAGACAATCTCCTCGGTGCCGATCGTGCCTTCTTTGGGCAACCCCATGGCAGCTATGGAACTGGTATATACCACCCTCTTGATATTGTGCTTGAGGGCGGCGTTCATGACATTTCTGGTACCGATAACATTGACGGCGAACTGCCTTTGAACATCCTTAGCCTGGTAAGAGACCAGTCCAGCCAGGTGAAAAAGGCAGTCGAAATCGGCATCGGTAAAAGACTGATCTAGCTGTTCCACATTGGTGACATCGCAGCTGATGTGCTTTACGGGCAGATCACGCAGAGCCCGGGGTACGGTACCGGTCCTTCCCAGGGTGGTGACTTCATAGCCGTCCTCGACCAACCTTTTGACGAGGTTGGTGCCGATAAACCCACTTGCCCCGGTGACAAGCACTCTCTTTATCTTTTCAGTTTCCTTAGACATAGAGGAAAGTTTCCGGAGTCCAACAGTTATAAAGAGCGGATGTAATCATCCTTGTAAGAGTCGATCGCTTCATTCAACTCGGTGGGGTCTCGACCGACCAGGCTCGCGAAGCCGTTAGCCTGACAGATATTGTCTGACAATGATAGCACCACTTGATCTTCACTCAAAACCGGTACTTCCTGTAATTTCTCAGCCAGAGTGGCAATCCCCCGGGCAAGCCCGGGATCGAGCGGCAGAATCCTGGCTCTCTTACCGGCCCTTGATGCCAGGGCATCGACCAGCTCCTTCATCTTTAGAACTTTTCCACCGCCCAGCTCAATGGTGGCGGAGTCTCCGGATCGCTCGATTGCGGACACTACGGCATCGACGACATCCTGAACAAAAATCGGTTGAATTCGGCTTGCGCCTCCACGAACCAGGGGAACAAAAGGCTTGCGCATAATAAAGGTAAGAAGCCGCTGAACGAGCTTGCTGTCTCTTTCGCCGACCAGTCTTCCCAGTATCAGAGAAGGGCGAAGAATCACATAGGGTATGGCGCTTGCTCTAACGACTTCTTCAGCAAGCCACTTGGTGCGGTGATACTCCGAGGGAGCATCCGCTGAAGATCCAAGAGCTGTCACCTGAACGATTTTCTGCGGAGGCACCGCCGCCGCCACCGCTGCATTCACGACCCTTGCCGTGATACCACGATGCAGTCCGTTCAAAGACTCGCCTTTTCTCGGGGCGATACTGCCGATCAGATGCACAAGGGCCCTGGCACCGGAGAGAAGCGCGGGGTCTATCTCTTTCGAATAATCTACTTCTATGATTTCTATGGACTCTACCGAGTCCATAGAAATCATGCTGCGAACCAGGCAACGCACCCTGTAGCCTCGCTGAATCAGAGTCGAGACCAGATGGCTGCCCAGATAACCGGTGGCGCCATCGACCACGATCAAAGATCCTTCATTCGGGATTTCGGACTCTGTCATCGTCAGTGCTTGCGAATTTTTCTGTAGATCTTTCTAGCCAGGGTCACCTCTCCTACCTCGTTACCCTGAGCTTTATGACCGAGATACTGAAGCAGATATCCAAGAAAGATCAATAGACCGCCTCTCTGCACATTCTTTCCTGAAAACAGAAAGAAAAATCCGGCGAAGGCGGCCGGCACACCCACTATGTGGAGTGCCGCGTTAACAGGATGAGCATGTCTGTTCACATAATCGACAAGAAAGTCTCTGGTCTTTTTGCAGACGACAAACCCTGAGTCACTTTTATATCCGGATCTAAGCATCAATTTAGAACCGTTACCGTTATCAGCCATGCTTCTACCCTCGACCTTCACTGAGGACTTTGTTACTGTCGGTCATCTCTTTACTTGAATTACCGACCTTGAAAGATTCGAGCGTGGTGCGCATTCCCTCATCGAAACCGATTCTCTTCACATAACCCAGCTCTCTTTCCGCCTTGGCTATGGAAAAGCCCTGGTTGATACCGGCCAATCGGAATGCCGCCCTGGAAAATCGTGAAAGACTGCGCTGTTTCTCCACAGGCAAAAACGGCGCAAAGCTAGAGACTACTTCGCAGGCGGTCTTGGCTACCGCTCCGGGTATGCTCTTTTCTACCCTGGGTAACCCCATACCGTCGGCGATGGCATCGAAAAGTTGTTTCTTTGTAACCTTTGCACCATCGGTGAGATTATAGACCTGACCGTAAGCGCTCGAATTGAGAATCGCTTTCTCTATAGCCCGGCTCAAATTCTCGACATAGATGACATTGGTCTCCTTGGAGCCGCCGTCGACAAGCATAGCTTTACCGCCTTCGATTGAACCTATGAGTCTCGGCAACCAGGCCTTCTCACCGGGTCCGTAGATGAATCCGGGACGAACTGATGTCACTTCGATGTCTTCTTCCAGACCATGCTCCATCACCCATCGCTCCGCCTCGACTTTAGAGTCGGCATAGGACTCTCCGCAGGGTCTGAGCGGCGCCGATTCGTCCACATTGTACATATCCTCCTGACCGGTGATAACCGACAGAGAACTGACATGAATGAAATGCTTGACACTACAGGCGATAGCAGTAGAAAGGGCGTTCTTGGTACCACCAAGATTTGTCTTGAAAATAGACTCTTTCGAACCATATGGGTCCACCGAACCGGCCGCATGCACCACCACGTCGCATCCGGTAAAAGCTCTGTCCAGAGCGGTCGGATCGGTAATCTCAGATACGGCTATTTCGAAACAATCCGCGTCGGCTAAAGGCTCCAAACTGCGCTTCAGACTTTCCAGCTTGTCTTGAGAGCGGCCTATCGCTCTTACTCTGTACCCACAAGCAAGAAGATAGCAGGCGAGGTTACTGCCGACCAGACCGGTAGCCCCGGTTATCGCCACCAGATACGAAGCATTGTTACTGTTTATACGCACCTTATCGGAATCAGGCACTGGTCACCACCTCCAACAATTTCAATCTACCAGAGAAAGACGATGGTGAGCTGAGCAGAGGTATCTTGACCTGGGCTTCAGGAGCCCCTTCCATCACCCGCTGCTGACGCAAACGGGTGTAAGTCCCCGGCGGCAGCACTTTCAAAACCGGCTCTCCAAGCCGTTTAGAAGAGCGCTTGTCCTCATACTCCGGGTTCTGGAGACGTAAGCTCTGGTCGAAGATTCTAATGAACTGTATACGCAAAGAGTCTGGCAATGCCGAACTCAGTTCGGCGTAGCAGACATAATATGGAGGATACCCGAGTTCCACTTCGGCGGTGAAGTGATTGATCTCCTCCAGGCTCAATTGCTTGACGGCCTGGCGCAAAGCCACCAGCACCTGCTCCTCGGTCACTTTCTCTCCGGTAATGGAGCTGACCCCGAGACCTTTGCGGACAAACTGAATAACCGGTGTGTTTTCGACAAAACCGCTCACTTCGACAAGATCGTTGATGTTATAGCGATAAAGCCCGCCGGAGGTGGTGAAGAAGATGTAGTAGCGTCCACCCTGACGCAAGCCATCGAGGGTCATGAAGCGTGGATTGTCGCTCTCCATATCGCTCTCTTCGACGAACTCGAAGAAGTGGGAGGTAAGGGCAAGAATACCGCCTGCCCCTTCATCAGTTATAGGAATGCTGCCCCGCCCTTCTGAAGCCATATAACCAAAGTCTCTCACCGGAATATCGCCATAGAACTCCGGTAATCGATCCAGATAAAAGCTCATCGGACCGCCTTTCCAGCAGGAGAGCACTTGCAGTTCTGGCCAGATCAAAGACGGTGTCAGACGGCCTTCTCGCTCTATTAACAGCGCAAGCCTTTTTGCCACCTCGGGCTGTTTCTTGAAAAATGGAGAGAATGCTTCTGCGTAGATGGCAGGTGGAGAATAACTCTTGTTCACAGTTCCGTCATGGAGATCACGAATGAGCTCCTGACTGTGCTCGTTGAGCTGATCTGCTAAAAGCAACAAACTGGATGGGTTGCAGCCCAGAACAGCGGTGACATCCTGGCCGATAGCGGACCGCAACATCAAATAATATTTCTGATTGACGTCTTTTATTTTGCAGAGCTCGAAAGGGCAGGCGAAATGGCGTTTGATTATCGCCGGTTGACGCCGATTCAAAAGCCCTGACACAGCACCGTATGGCAGGCCGGCTTCGGTGCGGCCCTCTTCGTCGTTACTGACAATTATTAAGAAACGTCCCCGGGCCGCATTCTCGAAGGATTGAACCAGATGATAGTTGTGAATCTGAAAAGCATGGGTGTAGTCTTTCAGATGTCCCGGAGTTATCGGTACATATTTGGGTTTGGCTGTCGTACCACTGGTGGTGGCGAACATAAAAGGGTCTTCTCTAGTCAGTTGATTTTTTTCGCCCGCGGCAAGGCGATTTACGTAGGGTCGAAAGTACTCATAGTCCCTGGCCGGAACTCGACTGACATAGTCGGAATAGTTGGCTATGGACGCGAAGTTGTGATCGATACCGAAGGCCGTGCCACTATTGGCGGCGATGATCTCTTTAAGCTTCCTCTCCTGTACCGCCATGGGCGATTTCAAAGCTGAGTAGAAACGGCGGACATGGGTGTAGCGCCTGTAGGTCTGTCCGATTTTAATATCGAGATTTTGCAAGACTGAAGTCCTCTTTTTAGACCATCGAACGGGTTAGTTCACCCGACTTCTGGTTTGAATCAGAACTGGAAACCTCGCTTTCACTCGCCACAGTAAAGCGTTTAACTCGCCATTCGTCAATTTCGACACCGATGCCGGGTCTATCGAAAACCGGAGCCCTGCCCTCTTTGCCAAGTGTGACATCATCGGCGGATAAATCCTGACGAAGGAGATAACGATTGAAAGATCCCTCGCAATTGTCGAAAGGTCCTTTGACAGCGGCATAGCCTCGGCCGGCTGCACTTAGAATAGCCGACTCTCCCACCTGCGCTCCGAGCATCACCCCTACTCCGTTAGCCCTGGCAAGATCGGCAATCTCCATTGCAATCAGCGGTCCGCCGACCTTGGAGAGCCGAATGTTGAAAGCATCACAGGCTCGATTCTCAATCAGGTTTCTAGCCTGGGAAATAGTGCATAGAGACTCATCGGCCACCACCGTCTCGCTCAACTCCCTGGTGAGTTTCTGCATACCGGCTATATTTTCCGGGTCCACCGGCTGCTCTATCGAAGTGATTCGAAAATCCTTCATCTTCTCGGCAAAGTACAGCGTCTCATCCACTGTCCAGGCACAGTTGGCGTCCACACGCAAAATCGCGTCCGGTCCCATTATAGTGCGAGCCAGTCGGAGGACCTGCCTGTCTTTGTGCCAGTCCCGACCCACTTTCATTTTTACTGTTTTGAGCCCGAGATAACGATAGTAGCTCAGAATCAGTACGGAGGCGGCTACTCCTCCAAATGGAATCACGCCACCATAAACGATATCATCCACGGACCCCGGTGCGGTCGAAGCAGCAACACCGTTGCCGCTTCGGGTGACATCGTATATCGATAGAAGAGCAGAAAAGCTGAGACCGCTTGCCCGGCAGACCGCGTCTATGATAGCCAGTTCGACGGCACACCAGGAGGCGCCATGGGCATTGTCTTCCAGACCGAAAGAAGAGAATCTTTCGCGCAGAAGTTTGAGCGCATCCAAAGCGGCGACAAACTCGAGCCCTTCCAGACTGGGGAAATATTCGCCCTCTATGGTCTTCAATGCGCCATTGACCGTTTCGCCGGTTACATAATCGCGGGGAACGCTCTCGCCGTATCCGCAAAAATAATTACCGTTGTCATCGACAACCGTGGCTTTCACCACCACATTCACGGAATTGTTCCTGGATGCCAGGGCATGACCAAAGGAAAGTTTAAAGGGCAAAAGAATTGCCTCGGCTTCTAAATTTGAAATGCGCATTACGATACCACCGGTGTACGCGCTAACAACCATCCAGAAACGAGATGCATGTACTCTTTGAACCAGGTCTCGTCGAAGTCGAGACTGTGGGAAGCATCAGGAAAGATTCTCATCGATTTGTCTTGAGACCGGGTCTTTTCGAGCCAGCCTTCGACTTTAGGAACGTCGACTATCTGATCGGCTCCGGCCTGGAGGATCAAGATAGGTAGACTCAACTTCGGTGCAGCTTTCTGCGCCAGAGTAGTAAGTTTATGGCTTTCATAGAAAAAAGTCGAGGTGACCTCTTTGAGCCGCAGCGGATCTTCCTCGATATAGTTCATATAAACCGGGTTATCGGTGAGCATAGAGGCGGTCAGGGGGATTTCCCACTTTCTCATGGCTCTTCGGTCACCCATGAAATGATTGAATGCGATGGTCAACTTCTTCTTCATATCGAAGTCCAGCCGAGAATAAATCGCCGGACAGGTGAGCACCAGGCCGCAGACGGGATAGCCCTTGCTCAGCATATCTTCCGCCCGGGTTTTCGCCTCTTTCTCCTTGCCGGTCTTCTCCATGTCCTGACAGACCAGAACAGCCCCTTTAGCGCCCCAGCAATGGCCCCAGACCACAATCGGATGACCGCTATGCTCCTGACTGATGCGCCGGAGCATATCGTTGATGTCGCCGACATAGTCGCGAAAAGTGTTCATATGGCCGCGGTCCCGAGCATTCAAGCCGGAGCCTCGTCTATCCGGGGCGTAGACGGTCATGCCCTTCTGATTGAGATAATCGGCGCCGTTCTCGAACCACTGACTGTGACCTTCGATGCCGTGAAGATAGAGAATCACCGGAGCACCCACTTCTCCTCTCCAGATTCGGCAGGAGTACTGGATTCCGTCTTCAGCACGCATCAACTCTATCTCCGGCTCCTTTTCGGACCTCGGAGCAGAGACTAGATTGGGCAACTTGATAGAGGCTAGGTCTTTCAATGGGCTAAATCTTTCAATGGGCTAAAGGCATTGCCTGGAAGACTCTCAACGCTGGAATTTAGAAAAGTGTAGCACCTAATCTTCTAAACCATTAAGTTGCCAAGGGCTATATAAACAAAATGCTTAACGATTATTGAAAATAAATCAGTTCCGGAAAGCGTCAGAGCCGGAAAACATAGTACTCTCTAAGAAGTTAGCGAGGTAATCTTCAGGAAAATGGCTCGAAAAGACCATTGGCTCCCTTTGCTTGTGGAGTTATTCAACGCAGGATGCGCTCGAAGCCAGTTTATCCTGGATTTGCAGAAAGAGAAGGACACGATTGAAACAGGCAAAGAGCTTTGCCTGACTCTCTGGCCGTTTATCTCGCGACTACCGGGCAATATCAAACGGGTAAAAGCGAAACTCCCAGATTCGATGGAGTACGCCGGAAAGTTCCTCAATCATCTCTCGGACGACGAAGGCTATTACCAGGGTCTCTACCGCAAACAATGCTACCTGGCCGGCATTGACGACAAGAGCCTGGAAAGTTTCGTCCCAGGCCCCGCCACCGAGAATCTCTGTGAATTGCTCAAGGGTCATTGCGCAGGTCCGAACTTCGAAGAGGGAATTCTGGCAATTGTGACCGCCGAGCTCGCCGCCACGGTTTTTGCCAGGCATTCCCTGGAACTTTTCGAGGCCTATTTCGAAAAGAACCCGCCAGGGGTCAATAAAGTAAGCCTCGATGTAACCACCGATGAGGGTCTTGCCTGGCTGAGACTTCATGCAAAGCCCCAGACAAGACATGCTATATGGATGAAACGAGCGGTGGATGATCTCGATCTGGATCCTCCTAATAAGCTGCCTGAGCAGGTAGAGGCTCTGGTCGAGGCGATTTACGCTTTCTGGCGTTGCACCGAAGAGTTCAAAACCCTGGAAACGGAACGTCTCACCGCTCACTGATTCGTAAGTGATCCCGGACTGCCATGAAAACGTTAAAAGCCTCAGTAAAATATATTTGCGCCCTGACCTTTGCTCTCTTCACCCTGACACTGGCCGCGCCCACGACATTGGCCAGGACCGACTCGAACGACAGCCTCGACCCGCTGGATAAAACCGCCCTGGTAGATGGAGCGGTGGACGGTGCTTCGTTAATCGAACGCATGCACCGACAAGCCTCCGCCCTGAAAAATTATTCATTTAGCTACAAGATGAAAGTTTTTAAAAAGAGCGGCTCCGTTTCCGCTCTGGAATCCGGCAGTTTCTACTTCAAGAGACCCAACTATATACGTCTGGAGGAGAAAGGCCCCTATAAAAAAGGTGCTGTTGCCGTGATTGGACCGGAAACGGACGGACGGGTAAAAGCGCACCTGGGAGGAGGTCTGAAACTATTTGTCGTAGACCTGTCACCAGATTCGGGACTGCTCAAATCCGCCAACGGTCATCCCATGGTCCAGTCGGATTTTCTCTCCCTGGCTGAATGCCTTAAAGATTATGAGCAAAAAGGCATGACCACGATGGCAACGGCTGAACCTGTGCCTGTAAAGGGTATCGGAAAGCCGGTCTATCTTCTCGATATCAAAACCGGAAAAGGGAACAAGCAACTGTGGAAGAGGATAGCGGTGGACCCGCGCTCTTATATCCCTGTGCAGTGGTGGGACTACAACCAGGATGGCAAGCTGCACTCCCACGCCCTGTGGCAGGATTTCCTCGCCGACCGCAACCTCCCCGACCGACTGTTCACGATAAAACATGGCTCATCAGCTAAAAAACAACTGTTAGAAATGCAAAATAGCAATGACACGGTCAGCAAAAACAAAGACAATAAGACGAACAAGTCTTGAACGCCGAGAGGCTAGAGAAGGAGAAATAGCGAGATGCCACTCAATTTGCCGACAACCATACTGGTAGTACTGGTTCTGATCGGATGTGTCCTGTCGACCCCGGTACTATTCAAAGGGTTTTCCCGTCGCGGCACAGGTGTCAAATACGAGAACAATTTCTTGATTCAGAGAGCGCCGCAGTTGATGTCCGGTTTTACCGTTTTTCTAATCGCCATCTCGGGCCTCACTTATAATGGCTACATCCCCGGCATGCAATCTCTGGTGCCTTTTGTGGTTCTTCAGACCGGTGCCGAGCCCCAGGGATTGGCGCTCTATGTCTCCTGGCTCGGAATCCTTGTCTTTCTGAGCGGTATGGTATTCATGATCGGTGGCTGGATTTCACTGGGAGAGTTCTTCTCCACCGATGCCGAGATCATGGAGAATCACTCGGTAAAAGACACCGGGCTACTCTCTTTCGTTATGCATCCGGCATATTCAGGTATCATCCAGTGTCTTATCGGCGCTGCCTTAGCCTGCACCTCGATATTCTGCGCCCTGTTTGCGATCATGATCGTCGCTCCGCTCTGGCTGAGAAGAGCAAAATACGAAGAGACCATTCTTATCGAAGCGCTGGGTGAGCCTTATAAAACATACGGCGAAAACATGGGCTGGAGAAGACTGGTGCCTCGCTTCATACCGATTGGTGTATAAGGATTCACTTTTTCTCTTGACAAAAGATTGCTACAATTGAAAAACCGGCAATTCTGTTAAAACCGCCACCCTTTCCGGGATCGGAGCCATTTTTGAAAAGACCGCATGCAGCTGGAATAAACCTGAAAGTCGAATTCACCAGAGCCACTATATGTGCAACTAGTCTGATGCTTTTCTCGGGCATTTTTTTTCAATCGGCTCAGTCTCTGCCTTTTGGAAAGAGCAAAAACAGCAAAGAGAGCCCGGTCGCAATCAAGTACGAGACCAAAGAGAACAAGCGAGAATTCATTACCGCCCGTACTTTAATCGAGGCTCCGCCCCGAATCGTCTGGGAGGCGGTTCATGAAGAAAGGCAGAAAGACCCGGACATCGAATACAGCAAAGTCCTGGAGACCGGCGAAAATAAATGTCGACTCGAGCAGAAGTTCAAATTGATACCGGTTTTTGGAACCGCTGTCTGCGAGATGCACAACTGGGAGGTCCCCCTCCAGAGAATAGACTATAAGTTGATCAAGTCGGATCGATTCAAATCTATGGAAGGCAGCTGGGTGTTGACCTCTAAAGATGACGGTCGCTCCACTATGCTGGAGCTCTCCACCCATCTGGATCTAGGCATTCCTGTTCCGGGGGGTCTGATGAAGTCGGTCACTTCCAAGAAATTGACCAAGCGGCTCTCGAACGTAAAAAAAGTGGCGGAGCAAACCCAGAAACAGATGGCCGCTAAGACAGCCCGGGTGCCTGCGGCCTCAGTCGATAAATGAATTCAGACCGCCATCCTCTCAAAAATCTTTTCTGCCTCGCCGCGGCGAGTCTCTTTCTTATATCTCTGTCGTCTCTGTCCAGCGGATGCGGTCGAGGAGAGTTCAAAGACGAAAAGCGAGACGCCATGGTCTCTACTTATGACAAGGTCAAGAAAGTACTGAGTCAGGAACTGCATGTTTCAAAAGACCGGCTCGTGATTAATCAAAGTCTAGCCCAACTCGGGGTCAACGAGGAGAATCGCTTGAAGATTCAAGATTCTCTCGAAAAGGAACTCGATATAAAAATCCCCTATGCCACCTTCAATCCGAACGAGACCGTGGGCACCATAGTGCGCGTCGCAGCCGGTCTCAAAACAAAAGCTATGACGGATAAGGAAGAAGAAGAAAACACAGCAAAGAAGAAGAAGTAGTAGTAGTTTCAGTAGATTAGAAGGTGGGTCATGGCGCTGAGACACCATGGACGATGGCTACCCAAAAGAGACCTGGATCTGCCACCATTAGAACGACTTTTACTAGCCGCGAATCGCATCAAGTCCGGTGAGGCTGGAGGCGAGCACGGCACTGGCATCCATGAGGATATCCAGCTTAACGTTGAAACATTCTTCAAATAGCTGCTTCTTTTGACCAAGCGCCCAGGCTTCTGCCAGACAGTTCTCGCCTGCTTTCACCCTGGGCACAAGAGATATATTGCGAGGCGCCGTCTTCCCTTTGGAAGATTTGCCTTTCTCCTTCTTAGGTCTATCCAAGAAGCTGACCACCACTTTGATCTCTTCGATCACCTGACGATGACTGCGATCCAGCGCTTCAGCCAGGCGCAGGAATGCCGCCAGATCGCGCACTATCAGCCTTGATCCCTCCTGGACTTCGAGCCAGGCTTCATGAGATTCTTTGGGATCCGACCCGCGATGATAGCGAGCCACCGAAGCGATCATACCGACCTCCTCTTCGGAATGCCCCAGCAATCCACCATGACGAATCAGATAATAGCTGTGTTTATGGTGCCCATTACGACTTATGTAAGTACCGAGATCATGCAACATGGAAGCAGACCACAGAATATGAGCGACCTCCTCCGGATAGTCATGGAGAATGCCCCGGGTCTGCTCGAAAAGTTGCCTGGCCAGATAAGCTACATGCTCGGCATGATCCACCCGGATGCTGTACTTTTCGAGCAGGGCGTAGACGCTGCGTGAACGAGGATCTCTATGCGCTTCCAGTCCGGCATTCAACCATCCGGTCTGACTGAATCGATCCACTACCATTCCTTCTCTGAGCGCGGACGTGCAAACGATAAGGTCGTCGGCTCCGAGGGAACGCATGGTCTCCAAAAGCACAATCGAGCCGGCTAAAATCGTCTCACTTCGATCCTGGCTCACCCCCTTGATTCTGGTGCCACGCATCGAATTCTCGGCGATATACTCGACCAGCTCCTCCAGCCTTTCTATCGGCAGAATCCAGCCGTTCAGGGACTCTTTGCCTCTTCCGGCCCGTACGCGATCCAGCTTAGCCAGAGCCTGCACTGTTCCGGATGTACCGATAAGCTTATTGAAACCGCCCAGGGCATGCAACGCGGCGGCCCCCGGTCTGAGCTTGCCTACCACTTCGTCTCGCAATTCTCGCAAAGAATCCGGATCGGGTCGCGATTTCTTGAAAAACCGCCTGGTGAGACGGGCCGCACCCAGCTTATAAGACTCGGTAAAATGACAACCTTTCCTGTCGGCGGCGATCAACTCGGTGCTGCCACCACCGATGTCGACGATGGCAAACTTGCCTTTTAACTTAGGCATGGAAAAAAGCACACCCAGATAGATCAGCCTGGCCTCTTCCTTGCCTGATATAGTCCTGGCATCGAGAGCTAGGGACTGCCTGAGCTTCTCAAGCGCTTCGGCACCGTTTCTGGATTCGCGCACCGCAGAAGTAGCCACCGCAATGATATTGGTGGCGCCTCTTTCTCGGGCATGCTGGATCATGTGTTGAAGAATCGCTTCGGCAGCGGCCAGAGCGACATCATCTATGTAATGATTGACCAGGGAGTCCCGGAAGAAAGGCACCGCTTCCTTTACCCTCGAGATCACTTCGAAACCGTCCCTGGAGGACTCGGCTCGACAGACAATCATATGAAAAGAGTTGGTACCCATATCGATACAGGCAAAGACCGGTCCCCCGGATACCCTGGCCCAGGATCCCGACTTACTGGAAGAGGACTTCGACTTGCTTGCTTTAGCCATCAAAATAGATACCGATATAAAACTTTCTTCCTAGTCTATAGAAAATGGGAGCCTGAATTAATGAGAGTCTTGCAATCTAAACTAATCTAATCTCCTAGCTTTCACCGGGCTTTCATATAGGCGACCATCTTAGCGGCGGAGGTCCTGGCACTGGCTATACAGTCTGGAATCCCCACACCGCTATAAGAATTTCCGGCAAGGTAAAGCCCGGGAAAGTTCTCTAAGGAGCTGAAGATTCGTCGCACTCGCTCTCTATGACCGAGCTGATACTGAGGCATGGAATGGGTCCAGCGTCTCAGCCAGGTCGAAACAGGCTCTCCTTTGATATTCAAAAATCGGGCAAGATCTCGATGGGATCGAGTAAATATCTCTTCGTCCGAACAACTCAATATCTCTTCGTCTAGCACACCGCCCAGAAACGCCCTGAGCATGAGCTTGTCCTCCGGACAGCGTCCCTTGTATTTAATCGAGCTGAAACTACCGGCGATGATTGATGTGTCTTCGGTAGCCGGCACAACAAAGCCGAATGCATCGAAATCATAGTCTGACTGACTGCGCTCATAAAGCAGATTGACCACGATTGAAGAGGCACAGGGAATTTCGCTAAGGGCTTCGGTCAGATCCGCATCCAGATCCCCCACCAAAGCGACCAGATCGTGCGAGGGCAGACAGAGCAATACACTGTCGAACTCTTTTTCGGATTGTCCACTGACGGTCAGAGCCCAGCCTGATTCTGTACGCTTGATAGATTTGACCGGAGAGCTTGTATGAAGATCAATTTGCGGGCAACTAGTCGCCTGCACCAGTGCATCAACCAGGGCGCCGATTCCGCCTTCAAGAGAGACGAACATTCCATAACGCGCGCCGCTCACCCCATTGCCGGAAAGATTTTTAGAACGCCGGCCTATTAAACCGGCTATGACACTACCACTGGTTCGCTCCAACTCGATGAACTGAGGGATGGTGCACTCTGCGCTGAGCTTATCTACATCACCTACATAGATACCACCCACCATGGGCTGGACTATCTTCTCTAAAATTTCTCTGCCAAAGCGACGTTCTATGAAACGGCTCACGCTCTCTTCGTCGCCATAGAATCTAGGACCGATGAAAAGATCCATGAGAGTGCGCAACTTTCCTCTTGTGGAGAGCAACCCCGTTGAGGCAAAGGGCAGAATCTCTGAGGGTGCCAGCATGACGAAGCCGGGAGGAAGAGGATGCAATTCACCGTCGGCGGCTATCAGAGACCGCCGTCGCTCACTATCGGTCTCGACAATTTTGGAATGAAGACCCAGGTCGCGAATCAAAGCAAGAGCGTCATCTTTAGCGGTGAAGATAGAATCGGGACCACCTTCCATCAAGCAACCATCCCTGGTGACGGTCTCTATCACACCGCCCAATCTGGGTCTTGCCTCGAACAATTCGAGTTTGAATTCGCTGCCCACCAAAAACCGGCTCAGATAATAAGCCGCCGAAAGACCGCTTACTCCTCCGCCAACCACTGCCACCTTATAGGAACGACCGCTACTTTCCATCTTCACCTGGAGCCCAGTTCGCGAACGACCTCGACAAGATAGCGAGCGTTATCTACAGGGGTCTGAGGAAGAATACCGTGACCCAGATTGAATATATGGCGTGGCCTTCCAGCGGCTTGCGCAAGCACCCTGGAAGCATGGGCCTTTATGGTGGCACGATCGGATAAGAGCACCACCGGATCGAGATTGCCCTGGATGCCGCGATCATGACCTATAGAAGACCAGGCTCTATCCAGATCCATACGCCAATCGACACCGATGATATCCGGTCCTGTAGCGGCCATTCGCTTTAGAAGACCGGCGGTTGTGGTACCAAAATAGATGCTGGGGGAAAGAAGTGTTACAGAGTCGAAAAGCCTTTTCATATGAGGCGCGATAAATGTATCGAAGTCGAATGGACTGAGACAACCGACCCAACTGTCGAATAACTGAACACAAGAAGCCCCGCAAGCAATCTGCATTTTAAGATAGTCGATGGTGGCGTCGGTCAATCTGGTCATCAAGCGCTCGAAGGCCACCGGCTCTTCATACATAAAGCGCTTCGTCTTAGTGAAGTTTCGCGACGAACCTCCTTCGATAGCATAAGATGCCACCGTGAATGGAGCGCCGGCAAAACCGATAACCGGTGTCGAACCGAGCTCTTCAACGGCGATTTCAATAGCTTTGCCCACATAAGCGAGATTCTCATGCATGGGAACTTCAGGAAGAGCGTCCACATCCGCCAGACTTCTCACGGGCTTTTCGAATATCGGTCCGTGATTCTCTTCGAAGCGCAACGAAAGACCGAGTTCGTCAAGGATCAGCAAGATATCGGCAAAAATTATTGCGGCATCGACCTCCAGTTGCCTGACGGCAAAAACAGTTACCTGCGCCGCCAGGTCCGGGGTGCGGCAGAGTTCAAGGAAGCTGACCCGCTCTCGAATCTCACGATACTCTCTCTGGTAACGACCGGCCTGCCTCATCAACCAGATAGGCGGAGGACCACTCTTTTGATCGGCGGTGGACTCGGGTCGAAGAGCCCTCAAAAAAATATTTTCCTGCCTGGATGTGGAAGTCACCTTTGAAACCGCTTATATCAGAACCGCTGAGAATCGCTCAGAAACGTATTGAATACTAACATGAAATAATGGAACTTTGTCCCGTAAGCAATCCAGATGAAAGATAAATATGAGCGCTACAGAAAGAGAAAAAGAAATTCGAGCGGATGTTCTTATCCTGGGCGGCGGTCCTTCCGGAATCAGCTGCGCTCTTGAATGTGCCGACTCCGGTCTCGATCATCTGCTGCTGGAGCGTTCACAAAAGTTCGGTGGTCAGCTTGACGAGATTCCAGGACCAATACCAAATATGCCCGCCGGCAACTTCCATGCTTCCGGAAAAGATCTCTCCTTTGCGATGCTGGAACACGCCCGTTCCTTCGGCTGCCGTCTTGAGGCGGATGTGGATATTCTGGAAGCCGATCTCGAAAAGCTATCTCTGAGAAGCAAGAACGCCGTCTACCGTGGGCGGACGATATACATAGCGGCCGGAGCACGCTACCGAGAACCGACTTTCGAAAACCAGGCGCGTTTTAAAGACTATATTCACCATCGTCATTATGTGGACAACCGTCACTTCGAAGGTCGTGACGTGATCATCGTCGGTGGAGGAGATTCGGCTTTCTTTGCCGCCCTCGCCAAAGCGAACGTGGCAAAGTCGGTCACTATCCTTCATCGCTCATCAAACTTCAAAGTCCGGAGAGATATCCGCAATCTGGTGGAAGCGGATTCTCGTATAGAGCTTCTGGCCAATCGTGAAATCATTTCTCTTCAAGGAGAAAGCAAACTTGAAGAAGTGCTGTTGAAAGACAATGCCTCAGGCGAAATACAAAGCCGCAAGGCCGATGTGGTCTACGCAAAACTCGGCTATGTTCCCAATTCCGAACTCTTCTACAATCAGCTGGAGTTAAGCGCTTCGGGACATATAGTAACGGACCGAAAACTTCGCACCTCCAAAGCCGGGGTTTTCGCCGGCGGCGATATCATAAGCCCCGGATATGATCGCATTGCAGTCGCCATGGGTCATGGCTCCCTGGCGGTGAAATTCATTCGAGAGTATTTAACCGAGAATCAGCCTTGAGGTTTTGCCTTCAATGCAAGAATGTGTTCGATCACATCGGCAACCACCTGATTAGGGGTGGAGGCTCCGGCGGTGATACCGATTCGAATCGTCTTATCGGTTCCTTGAGGTAACCACCCCCGCTTCACCACAGGAATCTGTTTATGCTTGTCGGCATCGCTATTCTCTAGATGCAAGATCTCCTCACCGGAGACAATACATCGCGCACCATCAATATGATAAGCCGGAATACCTTTAGCCTCGGCAATCTCCTTGAGATGTCCGGTATTGGAAGAGTTGAATCCGCCGATTACAATCATCAGATCGAGGGGATCTTCCACAAGAAGCAACATAGCATCCTGACGCTCCTGGGTAGCATCGCAGATAGTATCACCAGGGCTGAAGAAATGCTCGTCTATCACATTCGGTCCGTACTTAGAAAGCATGGTCTTTTCGAAAAGCTTGCCAATCAGCTCTGTTTCACCCTTGAGCATGGTGGTCTGGTTGGCTATACCGACTCTAACCAGATGGATATCAGGGTCGAAACCGCTAGAAGTTGCCTTCTCGAAACGACGCAGGAACTCTTCTCTGTCTCCGCCCTTCAATATATAGTCGCAAACCCAACGAGACTCGGCCAGATTCTCTACTATCAAATAGGTCTGGGCCCGCGAAGCGGTGGCAATCGTCTCTTCATGGTTGTACTTGCCGTGGATGATGGCGGTGAAATCACTGCGGGCGTACTTGACCACCCGGTTCCAGACCCGCGAAACCCAGGGGCAGGTCGTATCGACGATCTCGCAGCCCTTATCCTTCAGCAACTCCATCTCTTCCACACTGGCACCGAAAGCCGGCACGATAACGACATCGCCGTCGGTGATGCCTTCGAGATTCTTGCTGCCGTCTTCACCTACCTCGACAAACTGAACGTCCATCTCCTTGAGATGGCTGTTGACCAGGGGATTATGGATAATCTCGTTGGTGATCCAGACTTTCTTATCCGGGAAATGCCGTCTGGTTTCGTAGGCCATTGACACAGCCCTGTCCACCCCCCAGCAAAAGCCGAAAGAATCGGCCAGCTTTATAAAGATGCCGTTACGTTCGAGACAGTTGCCGTTCTCTTTTAACTCGGTGATTAGATCTGATTCATAGGCCCGAATAAGCTCCGGCTCTACTTCGTCCTTGAGACCGAATCCTTTGCGGTGATAATGGCTGTTTTTCATTAATGCTGAACTTACATATACCAGGCATATAACAGGCCAATCTTACCTAAAACAGAAAGTTTAAATCCACAATTTGGTGCTATTATGACGATGGCTTACGCTTACTATGGACCCTCGTTGACATCCAAATCAAAGAAAAGCAGTTAACTGGGTCCTGAATTTAGTTTCTAGGGGAGGAAACTTCTGTGTTCAAATCACTCACTTCACTAATGGTGGCTACAGGTATTATCGCCGCATCCGCTGCACCATGCCTGGCCGCAGATGCCCAGGAAATGGCTAAAGGATATGCCATGTTTCCTGTGAAGGCTCTTGCTATCGGTACCGGCACCGTGGTCGGCATTCCTATAGCGATCACCAGAAGAGCGTCTTCTCGCTCGGTAGAATTCACCCAGAATTTCGCCGATCAGATTGGCGGTCACGAGAACATCGTACCCAGCGCATTTGCAATGCTGATGGGGGTACCTTTCGGTCTTTTGGTAGGCACCGGTGAAGGCGTCTACTACGGCGGCAAGAACGGTATCGTTACCGGCTATGAAAGCCCGTTCTCTCTTGGTTCTTTCAGCCTCGACTCCGATCTGGAAGGCGAATAAGCGAAAGTGATCTTGCAAAGCCCGGTTCCTGACCCATGGTCATGAGCCGGGTTTTCTTTTCTGTTGGCAACCGGTATCTTTATGACCCCGATCATAGAAGCTCTAAAAGCTGTAATATTCGACATGGACGGTGTCCTGGTAGACTCGGAGCCGCTGCACTTCGAGGCGTACAAAAGCCTCATAGGCAGCTTCGGAGGGGACTATGACGAAGAATTCAACAGTCGTTTCCTCGGCCGAAGAGATATAGAAATCGCACCAATAGTGATTGAGACCTTCTCTCTGCCTCATGGTCCAGAAGAATTCGTCCGGGCAAAAGACTCCATTTTCTATGAGCTGATCACAACCAGAGCCTGCGCTCTTCCCGGGGTGCTGGATGCCCTAAAAGCGGCAAATCAACTGGGTCTCAAGACTGCAATCGCCTCCTCTTCGAAGATGACCACCATAGAGCTCATTGTCGATACCCTCGATATACGCTCTTTCTTCGGTCATCTCATTTCAGGCGATCATGTCGAACGCGGCAAACCAGAGCCGGATATCTTCCTTTTGGCGGCAGAGAAGTTGACGGTCGCCCCGGCGAATTGCCTGGTTATCGAAGATACCGAACATGGAGTGCAAGCGGCTAAAAGCGCCGGGATGCATTGCATTGCGATTCCTTGCGCCGCTACGCTGCATCAGAATCACGAAGGTGCCGACCTCAGACTTTCGAGTATGGTCGAACTGGACCTAAGTCGATTTATCAGATGAAACGTTAGCCCAGGCGCCTCAGCCCCTGTTGAAAAGCGATTTATACAGGACAAAAGTCCCCAGCCCCGCTTGGCATCCGCATAGTTCTTATAAATACGTACCCTTTAATTATTCATTGGGTATAAAGGTTGAGAATGCTCCGAATGCGAGAGTCTGTTTTCGATACATTCCGAATCGGACAGATCGACATGATGCAACAAAGGATATTTGTATGCGAACAATTCCGAAAGAGCGAATACTGCGTGTCAACAGCCCCGGTTATGGCGTTGAGGCGAATTTCAATCTCGGCAATGCGAAACCCCTGAATAACTACAGCGCAATAATCGTCAATCCCACCAGTATCGCCCATCTCTTTGATAAAGATCCGGAGTTGGTTCGTCGAATAGACTCGTCACTGGCAGAAGGACATACGACTTATAAATTAGAAGACGACCTGATTTTAAGAAATATAGCGGCAGAGGCTGAGAGTAGAATCCTGGAACTTTCAGATTTCTTGACCCAGGGAGGTTTTCTGGTTTATTTTCTCTCCCGCCCGTTCGTCTTGAAAAGTCCGAGCGTCTCTGTGGACAATTATTACTGGCTCGAGACCCTTGCACCGGACCAGCCGCTGGAGCAGAACGTCCGTCACATGAGTGCAGTCGCCCAGGGTAGATTGGTCGAAGTGACAGAAAAGGGTGAACAATCGGATCTGGCACCATATCTCAGGCAGCCGGGTCTGGAGTGGAGCACCATCATCCGGGATGACTTTCTCACCGATGGTTATCATCTTCTCGCCACGGCCGGTCCGAACAAATGCATAGCCGGTCAGCTTTACATCATGCAGAGCAACGGCAGGGTGGCATTTTTACCGGCTCCGTTTTCTCCGGATTTCGATCGCACATTAATAGAATGTTTGAATCGCTGGTATGCGAGCAAAGATCCCTCCCCCGAAGAGCTGGCAGCAGAGCAACGAGAAGCGGAGGAACTGGCGGCGGCCGAGGAAAATGCGCCGGTTGCAGTCCCTTCCCAGGGACCGCAACTCTTCGACAGGGACCAGGGTGAACCGGATCAGGCCATATTCAATGTCCAGCCGGATACTTCAAGCGCACAAGAGCCCACGCCTGAACCACAAATTTATGGCGCACCTGATCCGGTGGAAGCTCACCTTGCAGCTTCGGTTGCAGCTTCGGTTGCAGCTTCGGTTGCAGCTTCCGTTGAACCTTCGGTAGAAATTCCGCCTGTGACACCACAGGTAGAGCCTGAGAAACCAGCCACCCAGGAGATAGATCTCTCTATATTCGCTAAAACAGCCAGACAACTGGTTCAGAAAGCAAACGAAGACACCCTGGTGGAAGTACCTCCGGCTCCGGCTCCGGCTCC
>CAZCBH010000033.1:46626-48674 GCA_964496875.1 uncultured Candidatus Obscuribacterales bacterium
CTCCGGCTCCGGCTCCGGCTCCTGAACCTGAACCTGAACCTGAACTTGTTACCATACCTGTTCCTCAGCCAGCACAGCCGGATCTCATCAATGCCACCGATGCAGTAGACACATCTATTGCTGGCAAGATAACTTCTGATCTGATTCAGGAATCTCTACAGCTAGAGCCTCCCGGGCAAACTATCGCCCCGGTTCCTGAAGAGGAACCCCCGGTCCAGGTTGTTGAAAGCCAAGAACAGTATCAACCAGAGCACGCAGAGATAGAGAACGAGAACGAACACGCAACCCAAACGAACGGAGAAGTGACCGTGACAAATAACGAAAATCTTCAAGACGAGCAGACAAGAAAGTTAAAAGCAATGGAAGCGCTCAAAGAGCTTCAGTTGAGTCATCCAGCAGCGGCTCCCGCGGCAGCCCCGCCTCAGCCGACGCCTCCAGGTCACGCCGTTCCGCCCCAGTCCCCGCCGTCAGCTACCGCAGCTCCTGCTCCTGTACCGACTCCACAGCCGGTTCAACACAGCCCTGGAAACAATCAAGCACAGCAAGCCAAGCCACTTTTGAACTCCCTCTTCAAACAAGCGGAGCCTGCATCCCAGGCACCTGCGCCTCAACCAGTCAGACAGACTAACCATGTCGATCTTCCCGTTCCGGATTGGTGCAAGGCTTTCAGTTTCTCTTATCTCGACGACCTACGCATGGAACAAACCGCTCTGAGCGAGCAGCTCCAGAGCGTGCAAGCGAAACTCAACACCGTAGAGTCTAGAATCGCCTCCGTAGAACAACTTAAACAGGCGCTGCTGGCAGGAGAGCCCGGTGTTTTGATTGACGCCTGCAACACGGTACTGTCGAGACTTGGCTGGACAGTTCGCAAATCTGATCGGGTCGCCAATGAAATTCTTTTGTCGAACGTGGAGCACCCAGAAGGCTTGGCCAGGGTGGTGCGTTCGGATGACCAGTGCGGAAGGACAGAAGTAGCCCAACTGGCCGAATCGGCCATTTCATTCTGGGACGAGCATGAAATAGAACCCAAAGGAGTCCTCATTGCTTGCACCTGGGCAACTCAGTCCCCATCCCAGAGAACCCAACCAGATTTTTCAGATTCTCTAAGAAAGTTTGCCGAGAAAAAGAATCTCTGTTTAATGACAGCCATGCAATTGCTGGGCATTTATCGTGATATCGAACTTGGTGCTACCAGTCCTGATGTGGTCAGAAAACAAATTCTAGAAACCAGCGGACAGCTATCGGGATATGAGGTGGAAAAAGGAGTGGTTCAGGCAGGAGCGGCAGTCTAGAATCAATTCAATTAGGGAGCTAAGCGAGGAGAGCAGTGGCTACAATTCCGACAATTCTAGTATGCGATGCTGGCGACGAGGTCAGATCGAAGATAGAATCCTTGATAAAGAGTCAAGCCGAGCTCTCTTTCCTGAAAACAATCGGGAAAGGAGATGCTCTCCAGGAGTTGGAGGGAGTATCTTCGACGATAATCTGGATGGAATTGGAAAGCGACTCTTCAGAGGGCATAGCCCTGTTGAACGATCTGATTCAGGCTAACCCGGGCTCTTACTTCATCGTAAGCAAAGAAGAGATAGACGCTGACCTTGTCAAAAAATCCATGCAACTCGGTGCTATGGACTTTCTCGACCACCGGGGCTGGGCGGCTCAGATAAGGAGCGTTATCAGAAGAGTTGCCACCAAAGAATGGGGCGCCCAGAAGTCCCAAGCATCGAGCAGATCTGCTATTCCTTCTCAGAACATCAAAAAATCCGGGGCATGGGCCATTCCCGGCAAACCGACACACAAACCTCTGGCTTTCGGAAACAAGCCCCAGAGCCAGACCTTCAAGCCGGCGCCTCAACCGGTAGCCCAATCTGTTGCTCAACCCGTTGCTAACTCAACACCTGTACCAGAAATCGAAGAGACTTTAGAAGAACCGGTGCCAGCTGCAATACTACCGGATGAAGAGCCGACAGAAGAAGCTGCAGTCAGCAGAGCGGTGGAGCCGTTACCCGAAGAAGAGCCTGAGCCGGAGCCGGAGCCTGAGCCGGAGC
>CAZCBH010000034.1:0-9362 GCA_964496875.1 uncultured Candidatus Obscuribacterales bacterium
AGGTCACCTAATTCGGTGGCATCGATTACTATCCGGGGACGAAACTCTATGGTCTCGCCACTTTCTAGATTGGCGGCCAGCAAAGACTTTATCTTGCGTTTCCCGTTTTTAAGGAGCTGACTCTCTATCTTTATCACTTTTGTGCGATGAAATATATCGAGTTTGTCGTCTCTGATTGCTTGCTCGAGCATAGAGTCTATTGCATGCAGTCCTATTTTGGGCTCGAAGGACAGTCTGGAAACCCAGCAGTTGCCTGGATTAAAGCGAGGTCCTTTGCATTCTTCTTTGACAGCGTATCTATCCAAATAATAATTGCGGATAAGCTCTCTGAGTTTTAGATAGTGCCTGGAGGCACCGCTGGTCTCTACCAGGGCGTTCTCGTCGAAGGCTGAGACCGCCTGGCTGGTCATCTGACCCCCGAGCCAGTTGGTCTCTTCCAGAAGGCAGACCCGGGGGCGACGCCGTCTTCCGGTTTCTCCGTTGAGAGTTCGGGTCAGGCCGTGGGCGGCAGCCACTCCTCCCATGCCGCCTCCTGCCACCAGGACATCGCATTTAATGGTTCTATCAGGCACCGGGCAGGTTATGGTTTTTATGGCTGCTTCCGGGTCTTTCTCGTCCAGGGCCTGGATGTCGATAACCGTATAATGCTCCGGTTCTTTGGGATCTAGCTTCTTGGATGTCATTGGTTTGGTGGGGATTCCATCGAGATGAGAGGCCAGGGTTTCGGGGGCAATTATCGAGCCGAGTAGGAGGACTGTGGGAAGTAGATAGGATAGCTTCTTTAAAAATTGCCTCAAAAAGAATATCCTATTGACCACGCTCTTTCGGCATAAGCCGAAAAGGATTTGTCGCGAGAACTGGAAGGTGATAGGAGAGGGAACTGGATGGAAGTTTGCAAGTCGGTTGATGTAAGCAAAGAGATTTTGGAGAAGGCTTCTAAAGTAAAGCTTCTTCTTATGGATGTCGATGGAGTGCTGACTTCCGGGCAATTGTTTTATGTGCCGGGGCCCGATGGTCTGCCTGCTGAGTTCAAAGCCTTCAACTCTCAGGATGGGCTCGGTATTCATATGCTTCATTCGGTCGGAATCAAGACCGGTGTGATAAGTGGGCGCGATTCCATCGCCACCACCGAAAGAGCTCGCATCTTGAAGATGTCTCATGTCTACCAGGGTTTTCTCGAGAAAGAGGAGATATTCGAAAACATTCTCAAAGAAGAATCTCTCACAGCCGATCAGGCTTGTTTTGTCGGAGACGATTTTACCGACGCGCCACTTATTAAAGCTAGCGGTTTTGGTTGCTGTGTCGGTAATGCCAGACCGGAGTTGAAAGGGATAGCGGACTATATAACCACAGCCTCGGGCGGGGAAGGGGCGATTCGCGAAATAGCCGAATTGATTCTTAAAAGTCAGGAGCAGTGGGACGGATTGCTTCGCAAATACAAGTTTATTTAGGTGCTCTGGTCCGGTTGACCATCTCTTTGATGATCGCTTTCAATGTGGCGAAGACACCCAGCCCCTCGAGGGCGCAGGCTTCGAAATAGGGTACTCCTGCCTGGTTGAGGTTTTGCTGCAACGTCTCCAGGGGAACAGCATCGGCCAGATCGCGTTTATTGTATTGAAGAATCCAGGGGATCTCTTCGACCTTGAGCTTGTTGAAAATCAGGTTCTCTCGCATGTTTTTTAGCGATTCTATATTGGCGTCCTGGCGAACCGAGCTGGAATCCGCCACGAAGATAATGCCGTCGCAACCACGTAGTATCTGTTTACGGCTCAGGTCATATTCTTCTTGCCCTGGTACCGTGTAGATGGCGATTCTTGCCCTGAAGCCGTTGACCAGGTCGAGCTCCAGGGGCATGAAGTCGAAGAAGAGGGTTCTTTCGGTTTCGGTCGCCAGCGAAATCATCTCGCCACGGCAAGCCTGATTTACCTGACCATGAATATATTTCAAGTTGGTGGTTTTGCCACCAAGTCCGGTGCCATAGTATACAAGTTTGTAAGTGATTTCTCGCTTGGCAAAATTTATAAGTGGCATCGTTTTTCTTTCTGGTGATAAATCATCTATTCTGCAAAGTCAATTTTAGAGAAAGTTCTTCAGGATTGGTAGACCATGACATTCGACGATGTGGATTCAGCTCGTTTGCGAGCTTCGGCCGCCGCGGGGATTAATTGTCCCATACTCGTACAATGCTCGGGAATACCTGCTATTCCGAAATCGATAGTGATATTCGCCCCGTTTATTCCCGACTTGAAGGCGACCGATGGAATTGCGGACTGAATCTTCTGGACCACATTGGCAGCGGCTCTGGAGCCCATGTTGGGCAGGATCAAGCCGTACTCGAAGGTCTGGAAGTGTCCGAGAATATCTATGGGTCTTTTCATCTCGGTAATTTGAGCCATGATGTCGAAGACATCGAGGTTCGTCAGCTCTTTGCCCACCTCGTGCATTTTGATGCTGAATACGGCAAGGGTGACAGGAATGCCGCAGAGCTGATAGCGATAGATTTCCTGGGCGAGAAAGTATTGAAAGACCGGATAGATAAGAATGCCTGTCTCTGCCCTGGTAATTGGTTTCAAGCTGGCAGCCAGAGCGGTGTAGTCTATTTGTTCTTCCACCACGGCGGCATGGGTGGAATCTTGAGGGGGAGTTTCGGCGATACTGACAATCCCCAGGGTGATGAAGTTGAAGAGCATCGGCACCCATTCGGAGCGCTTCAGGGGTTTTGCGGTCTGCATTTCGGAGAACTGTTTGTAATTACCTAGATAACGCAACAGGTCGAACTGGACATTCTGATCCAGAGGTAGCCCCTGGCTCAGGGTACCGGTCAGTTCTTGCTCCGTCATGGCGAGAGCTCGTGAAATCAGATAGCTGGAGTCTTTCAGCCCTTCTTTGACCAGGTAGTTGCTCTGATCCACCAGAGAGATTGATTCCATCAAAAGACCGTCCAGGCGACTGTTGACGCTTCTTTCTATGGTACGCTCATCAGGAATAAACTGGAACTTTCCTGATTGCAGGCAGACCAGATCGAAAATCACCTCGTTGCCTTTGTCGACACCGTCGGTGGCATGGGTTGGCTCTCCTTCATCGAAATAGACATCCACCCCTTTCGATTCGGTTCGAATCGCCAGCCGGCCGGTCATCTTGCCCATCTGCACCGATTGAAGCACCATCGTAATCTGGATTTTGGTCAGGTCGCCCTGGAGAATGGCATCTTCGTTGTGCAGCATCGGCAATGCGGCGCTGGATTTCACAGAGCTATTTCCGTCGGCGGAAGCTCTTGCGGCCGATGTACCGCCCTCGTGCTCGATGTTGATATTGAGGCTGCCCTGCCCAAGACCGCCTGACCCTGGATTAGTCGCCGCCACTTCGCCCTGGCATTCACCTTCTACCAGGCTGTGAATTAGTTCGATATCTCTGGAGCGGTGCTCCCAGAGAAGCTTGGTGTCCATGATGATCGTCTCTTTCAGAATCCAGAGCGGATCTCCCTCTTCGTCCACCAGACAGTTGAGCACGAACATCTTGTCCAGACCTTCCACAGACCACATCTGCTCGATCGAGACGTTGTGGTTCTTCTGGGCTTGTTGTAGCATGGCGCTGATCTGGTCAGGCTCGGGAATGTTCCACAGCTGCGGCAACTTTACAGTGCCACCGGCTTTGGGCTTGGCTGAAGGTTGGGGACGATTACGATTAAACATCAGTGATCCAATAACTACTTAGGTAGTATGTACCACTTTTGAAGACCTTAACTAAAACACCGGCGCAATTATATGCTTTTTTGAATGCCCTGGACCTTCTCTTGTTTTTCGCGCATTTTGGGCTCGGCTTTGTCAAGAGAATCTTTGACCAGTGTCCAGGAGGTGCTCAGGGAGTTGACTATCTCAAGGTTGCCAAGCTGAGAGAAGAAGCCCATGTAGTTTCCGATGATGGAGAGGTTCGCTTTGAGCATGGCAATGTCCGATAACGTGACCGAGCCCGACGCGGCCCGTCCGGCCACTGAGGCTGCCAGGGATTTGGCGAAGCCCATGTAGATTTCCAGGCTTTTTTCGGTAGGCTGATTGAGGGCTCTTTCTCCCTGACCCTGACCCGCTGCCTGGATGACACGCCCATCGCCGAGTTGCACATTGCCTCTGGTATCGATGGTGGTTCCGTTGCCCAGGTCGATGGAGCCGTCGTTATTGATAACCGTGTCGCTTCCCTGGAAGCGCACCACTCCGTCCTTCATCTCCAGTTCGGCGGTTTTGACATCGATGTTTCTTTCGGTGGGGGTGAGACTGATGGTCTCTCCGTCGGCGGTTTTGTGGTCCACAACGCCGGTTGTCGTATCGTAGGAAGTGGTAGCTCCCGCTTCGGTCATGGTGAGACCGGTTCTATCCACGGCGAAGTGAGTTTCGTCTCTTCTATCCGGTCCGTTCCGGACGATACCCTGGATGGTTCTTGTAACATCGAGGGTGAGATTTTCGTCGTAAATCACCGAATGACCCATATCCAGTGAGCGAAGCGTTCTGGATATGAACCTGGCGTTGTCTCCCAGTTTGCTGACCAGAAACTCTATCTGTTCCCGAGAGAGTTCGATGTCGTCTTTGCCGGCTTCTTTGATGAGGAGTTTTCCGTCCGAGGTCCGGACAAGCTGTCTGGTTTCGGAGAGATAGAAAGTCGCTTCAGGAGGGGTGCCTGCTTCGGCTCCACTAGCAAAGTCCGCTACCAGCTTTCCGTTGCGGACCAGGCTCAAGCCGCCGGCGCGAGCGATCATTACCGGTTTTTCCTGCCCTTCCAGATCGAGCTGTTTTCTTGCTGCTTCCAGGGCTTCTTCCGGGGTTCTGGCCTCCCGGGTACCGATCATGATTCCATGGCGCATCTCTTTTACCATGCCGTTCAAGTTGTGAATCAGGCGGGGCTTGCCGTCAACGATCATGCGTGCTTCACCGTTTTCGACATGAACCTCGGTGCCATCTTTCAATCTGAAAATCTTCTGGTTGCCGTGTTGTTCGAAGATTCTTCTTCCGTGCGATTCATAGGTGGTGGTGTCGCCTTCTCTCGATACTATGGTGTCCGGTGCCACCTCGGCGACGGTTCTACCGTCCCGGGTTGTGGTTCTGATGCCGGTTTCCGGGTCATAGGTTCTGGTCTCTGCTCCGTCTCTTTCCACCTTGATAGACGCTTCATCTCTGTCTAATTCTGATCCTGATTCTGATTCTTTTCCGACGAGAGTGATTGTGGGAAGGTGAGAGTCTCCACTGCGAGTTTGATCCATAGCCTCTCTGATTCGGCTCCAGTCATCCGCCGTGAACTGGTCGCTCTCGTAGAGAACTTTATCCTCCTGGTTCTCTCTGACGATGATGTCGCTATTGATTCTGCTTCCGGAGACGATTTTGCCGAGAAAGTCCGCTTCGCCTTTGGAGAGGCAGGTTTTTGTCTCGTCTTTCTTGACAGTGGGCCCGAGTATGGCGTTACCGATATCACTGAGGGCCCAGCTCAAATCTTCCGAAGCTATACCCCAGGCTTTCTTTTCGTCTTGAACTTCTTCTTTGTTGAATTTGAAGTCATGCTGTTTCATTGAACGGGCCATTCTTCCCAGTTTGGCCACATCGTCCATCTTGCTGTTGATGCTTTCGGAAATATCTTCTAGATCTTTCTGGCTGAGACCGTTTTGGCTCTCGCTCTTTTGTATTCCGTCGAGCAGTTTCTCCGGGGCTGTATCTTTGAGCAGGCTGCGCCTTGTCTCTTCGGAAGAAACACTCTCTTTTTTTGTCGTAGTCTCGGCTGCTTCGCCTAGCTTACTTACCACTCTGTGGTCTCCTTTGCCAATCGCCGCGAACTCTTTTATCGAAGCTCGTCGGATTATCTATATGCGAGGCGGCGAGTTTCTGGACACCTCAACAGTGCTTTGATTATTTATACTGAGATCAGAGCCATGTCTAGAAGAGGGTCGACAAAGTGCCAGAGCGCAGAAAGGTCAAAGAGAGCCAGCCGAAAACATCTGTTGTTCCGGGTCGTTACTGGCACAGGATTGAGGAAGATGGTCAGGAGAAGATATTTTGCGATCTCTGTCCCCGGGCTTGTGTGTTGAAAGAAGGGGATCGGGGTTTTTGTTTTGTTCGCCAGAACCTGGAAGGACAGATGTATTTGACCACTTATGGCAAAAGTACCGGCTTTTGTATCGACCCGATAGAGAAAAAACCTCTCAATCACTTCTATCCGGGCTCTTCAGTACTCTCCTTCGGAACGGCCGGTTGTAATCTCGGTTGTCGATTTTGTCAGAACTGGGATATCAGCAAATCCCGCGAAGTAGAGCGTCTTTCGGAAGAAGCATCTCCCGAACAGATAGCCGACGCCGCATCTCGACTGGGCGCGCAAAGCGTGGCTTACACTTATAACGACCCGGTCATATGGCTGGAGTACGCGGTTGATACTGCCAGGGTCTGTCGGGAAAAGGGGATAAAAAATGTCGCGGTCACCGCAGGTTATATCAATCCCGAGGCGCGGGCAGAGTTCTTTTCTTTCATGGACGCCGCCAATGTAGATCTCAAGGCTTTTACCGAGCGTTTCTACAGCAAATTGACTCTTTCCCATTTAGAGCCTGTGCTCGACACTCTTGTATGGCTCAAAAAAGAATCGAATACCTGGTTCGAGATAACCAATTTGATCATCCCGGAAGAGAATGACGATCAAGATGAACTCAAGCGAATGTGTGACTGGATAGTGCGGAATCTAGGAGAGTTTGTGCCGGTTCACTTTACCGCCTTCCATCCTGATTTCAAGCTTGTGAATCGGCCGGCAACCCCCGCCAGTACTCTGATCCGGGCAAGAGATACGGCTCTTTCCGCCGGTATCAAGTATGTCTACGTGGGTAATGTCTATGACAGGGATTCCCAGAGCACCTATTGTCATAACTGCAAAGCTTTGATCGTAGAGAGGGACTGGTACGAACTGGGTCGCTATCGAATCAGAGGCGGAAAGTGTATGGAGTGCGCCACGGACATCCCTGGATTTTTCGAAGACCAGAAAGGGGATTGGGGGGCACGACGACTACCGGTCAGCTTCGGCGGATAAAGCTCAGGAGTTAGCTTTGGTGCTAATCTGGTGATATATTCGGGAAGGCATCGGATTATCTGGTAGATTTAGAACAGGGTATGGGAGACAAATGGTCGCCATGAAGTCAGGAAAAGTCGAGATAACGCTTTTGGTGGTAGTGGCTGCTTCCCTTATACCTTTGCTTCCTGCAATCCACTCCGAATCTATGCCGGGCAGGCTCGGCTATCAGGCATCGGCGCAGACCACGCCGGAAGAGACCTCTAAAACGCAGGCTGATAATAAAAAGGCAGAGGAAAGTTCCTCCACAAGCTCTGTGGATTCTGTCGACTCTGCCGAAGCTTCCAAAGCCGCCGAATCTGTTAAAGCTACGGAAGCGCCGGTGGAGGTCGTCGAAGAGACCGAAATCATCTCAATCTCGGATGCCCTTAAACAGGGCCAGCTCGCCCATGAGAAAAATCTGGTCAATAAGTTTTTGCTGGGCATAGCTGTTCTATTCCTGGTGATCGCCTTTCTTCTCTTCAACAGCCTGCCGCCCAGTTCTCCCGAGTCGGGCCGCAATTGACCATCCCGAGTAGCCGTCCATGATCGTAGAAAGCATTATTATGTTCATTGTCGGCTCAATCTTTGTATTCGGCGGTTCGGTCATTTGCCGCGATGCTTTTGAAGATGCGAAGAACGTTCTCGAGTCTACCGTTTTCGGGCTTTGTATCGTCGGTCTCGGGCTGGCTCTTTGTATTTGGGCGTTCACCGGTCCTCCCGGTTGAAGATAACTTAAGAATGAATCCCCGCAAAGGACTTATGCCGGAGATCCCTGGCATAATCTTGCCTTTGTTCGTCTTTGGTTGAATCTGTCGATCTGGAGGATAGATCTATGTTCGGGAAATCGCGTGGTGCTCTAACTATCTGTTTCAGCTTCAGTCTGGCTCTGTCATTTTTGCTGGGCTCGACTCTCTGTGTCGATGATGCGGCAGCCAAGACTAAAGGTACGGGCGAGCGCGGCAAAGGAGAAGGACGCAAAGATAACTGGAAAAAAGCTTTGCAAGGGTCACCGAATATAGCGGCATGCAAACTCAAAGTCGAGCAGAATCCCAATAGTGCAGATGCACACAATGACCTGGGTTGGGCTTACAGGCAGAACGACCAGCTCAAAGAAGCGGAGCAGGAGCTGCGCAAAGCTATCGAGCTGGATGATACCATCCCCTATGGTCACTCGAATCTGTCGGTGGTTCTTCTTGATACCGGTCGAATTAAGGAGGCTGTGACCGAAGCGGAAAGAGCGGTCGGTATCGACGGCAAACGGGCTGTTTTCAGGGTGGTTTATGGTAATGCTCTGGTGGCGGACAAGCAACTCGATAAAGCTGTAGAGCAGTATAAAACCGCCGTGGAATTGCAGCCAAACTATGAAAATGCTCTCTATCATCTGGGCAGGACCCTTCATGAACAGGGCAAATCCGCCGAAGCAGGAGCCGTCCTGAGCCAGGCTATTGAACTGGACCCCGAGGACGTGCGGGTGATGAAACTGCTGGATAAAATATTGAAGTAGAGTCAGGGCAATTTAGATTCGCGCTTCTTGTCAAGTGGTTCTAAAAATGGTTATATGGAGGGCAGGAAACCTCCGTATTACTAACCCAGAGAGATCCGTTTCTTTATGCGCAAATCCAATAATATCCTCGTCTCTGTCTCTTTAGTCGCGGCTTTTGCTCTGCTTGGTGTCTTGCCGCCCGATGCCTGCGGTCAGGATTCATCGACGTCGAATGACGGTGGCGTAGTGGTCCGCAAGAACGCCGACGGCTCCGTCGACACCTTCGATGCCACAGACCCTGCCGCCTCAGGCTCCGGTGCGACGCCTCAGAGTCAGGGAGGCGGAGGAGGCGGCGGCGAAATCCGTTATGGGGTGCATGGTGAAGGAAAACCCTATACCAAAAAACATGGCGACGGAGTGGTGGTTCGACGAAACGCCGACGGCACAATCGAAACTTACGACACCTCAGAGACCACCGAGTACTTTCCTCTTGCAGGATCTGGCTCGACAAAACCTGCCGACAAGAAGAAGCGATCGGTGAAACGCAAAAGATCGAGCGCAGCCAGAACCACTTCGAAAACCGCAGCTAAAAAGCCGGCTCCCAAAAAGAAATAGAGAGCAGATAAAAAGAGAAGCGATTGCAAGTCGCTTCTCTTATCCCGAGAAAGGCTCAGGTGTCTTTATTTCGCGGCGGCTCGGATACTCTTGACGAATTTAAGAGCAGCCAGCTTTTTGAGGTCGACTATTTTGATATAGCCGATGACGCGTTCTTGATTTAGATGCTCTATCTTCACTAATCCGGCTGCCTGAA
>CAZCBH010000034.1:9462-10796 GCA_964496875.1 uncultured Candidatus Obscuribacterales bacterium
CCTTTGATATAGAGCGGTTTGCGTGCCCAGACATCGGCCAGATCTCTGGGGTAGACATCTTTGACCTCCACTCCGGCGATGTCGACTTTTACGTCGGTGAGAACCGGGTTGGCGATGCGAGAGTAGAAACGTTTACCGACTTCATCGGCTTTCGAATTGAGCAGAACATACTCGGGCTCGCCGCCGCCTTCTCTGGCTATGCCGTCGATTAGAAAGCGGTTGATGCTGTTGCCGGTGCCGAAGGGGAACCAGCGTGATTTGCCGCGTAGCTTGCGGACCATTCCCAGTATCTCCATGTCATTGCCGACATAGCCATCGGTCATGAAGCTGACGATTCTCAGTCGATTCTCCGGGGCTTTCATCTGGCATACTCTTTCGACCGCCGGAGCCATCCAGGTTCCGCCACGAGCCGTCAGCCCCTTGATAAAGCGCTTCGCTTTCGCTTTCATCTCCGGACTGGATGTTTGCGGCTTATCGAAGAGAGCCTGGGAGGTGTTGTTGAATGTGATGATTTGAAAGGTGTCTCTCGGATTCATATGATCTATGGCATAGTTCATCGTCTCTTTGGCTTTATCCAGGGGCTTTCCGTTCTGGGAGCCCGAGCAATCTATTAAAAAGACCATCTCTTTGGGAGCCGCTTCGGTAGGACTTACTTTTTGGGGTGGAACCAGCATCAGGGTGAAATAGCCGGACCCGTCTTTATTGAGGCTCTTTTGCGGATCGCGATAGGTCAGGGCACCGCTTTTGATGGCATCACCGGCAACTTGCCAGCTCAGGACGAAGTCTTTATTTGGAATTGTCTTTTTGCCGACCAGGCTGATCTCGGCCAGACCTTTTTTGTTTAGATCTCCTTTCACCGTCACTTCGTGAAGCATCGATTTCAATTCGCTCACCGGCATGGAGGCATCGAGGCTGACATCGATAGATAGATCGTGACCGGCTCTTGTCCCTTTTGGTGTTATAGGTGGTGTTATTCTGGCTTTGTCCGTTACTGTTTCTGAGTTCGGAATGAAGCGGGGACCGACCACCGTGGGGAAAGAGAAACTGTACTTGCCGTCTTCAAAGGGCAGAAGGTCGATGTATTCGATAGTCACCTCCACCGATCTACCCGGCTCTATATTAGCCACCGATTGGGTGAAGATGTTGGGCCTCTCTTGCTCGAGAAGAGAGGCAACCTGACCGGTGCGGCGAGCCGCTTCGTAAATGCGTTTTGCCTCCTCTCTTTTTTTGATATTGCCTTTTATTATTCTTTCGCCCACTTTCATGGTCATAGAGTCCACCGCCGCCGATTGAGAAAGCGGAAAGGTGTATACGGCCTCTATTTTGTCATTGAA
>CAZCBH010000034.1:10896-12018 GCA_964496875.1 uncultured Candidatus Obscuribacterales bacterium
TTTTCATAAATAAGGCTTTCTCCAATCGCGCTTTCGCCATGACGCCTGTTAATTAGAGCCTAGCCAATGCCCGGCATTTTCTAAACCGGGAATTTCCTAGTTTCGGATTTGGGTTTAGAGCCGGTTTTGTTTTTAGTATTTCAATCGCATCGATAGAATTTTTGTCTTGCCATCGAAGCAGACTGGTTTTCCGTCGAAGCTGGCGCCCCAGACAATCAGATAGTCATAGCCGTTGTGTACTATCGATATGGTGCCGGGGGTTTCTTTCCATTGTGCCGGCGGTTCTTTTCTCCAGTCGGTCAGATTCGATTCGCAAAGGGACGGCTCCAGAACGAATCTTACCCTTGCCACAGATTGGGAGGTCTCTTCGTCTGTCGACTGTTTTGTCAGGATCTTGTAGGGATTCTCCGGCAGGGAGTGGGCTATTTTGAGCGCTTGCTCTTCTCTTTCCAGAACAAGAGGATCTAATAAGTCGATTTTTTTTCTCTCTTTGAAATAGGCACGCATTTTGGCAAGCACCGTTTTCATCTGGTGCGAAAGCTCAAGGTCGCACCGGGCTACGTCTTGCCTTGCGATTCTCATCTGCTCGTAGACTTGTCGAACCTGGGCACTGGAAGGCCTGGCCGAGGTCATATCGCAACAGGCGAATATGATCAGGACCAGGCCTGTGAGGAAGCTGAGCAATAACTTGGTGCTTCTATCCAGGATGACAGCTTCTAGTGACCCTTTTCCGCATGGGGGTGGTGGATGACGAGCAGATTCGAATCCAGCTCCTCTACCCAGGCGGTGGGAACCTCTACCGATTCCCGACCTTCCATGAGCGCTCTTTCTTTGAGATCCCAGAGATATTCGAATAAGCCGTCATGGGCGAGAATGGTGCGGTTGTCTCTTCTGTTGTCATAGGCATGATTGAGGCTTCTTTTCAGAAGGTCTACCTGTACTTTTACCAACTCATTCTTTTCTTTCTTGGACGGTCTTCCCATTTTTCAACTCCCGTGCAAATCAAAGGCGTCTTTCTCGTCCTTGCAATATGCCCAGGCGAACACTCAATTCTCCAGGCAGCATGGATGTCAAGTGATTAAAATTATCAGGCTGCTGCCCGGCAGTGGTTTACGCAGATAA
>CAZCBH010000034.1:12118-25688 GCA_964496875.1 uncultured Candidatus Obscuribacterales bacterium
CAAAAGAGAGTTGATTGCTCAGGAGCGACGCTTGCGGGCGGCTTCTGCTTTTCTCTTCTTCTTGACGCTCGGTTTTTCATAGCGCTCGCGGCGCTTGATCTCTGAAAGAATACCTGCCTTTTGTATTTTCTTCTTAAAGCGCTTAAGGGCCTGTTCTATGCTTTCGCCTTCAGATACTCGGACTTCAGACAAGGGTCCTCCCCCCTGGATTCACTACCAGAAACACTAACTCTAGATTGGGCCATATTATCATCGATTTATCCCCGCAACAACTGTTTTTGAATCTCTTTTGGCCCTGCTTTGGATTTGTTCTGTATCAGGATTCAATATCGGACATATTGAAAATGGATGGACCAGATCAGGACTCGGCCGAGGCGGTGGCCTCTTGAATCAGTTGCTGGGAGATATTGGCAGGTACCTGGGCGAAGTGATCGAATTGCCAGGTGTAATAGCCCAGACCCTGGGAGTGGGTTCTGAGCTCGATGATGTAATCCCAGAGCTCTGCCTGGGGCATGTGGCAACTGACTATATCCCACCTCTGTCGATCCGGATCTGCGGCAAAACCGAGGATCTGCCCTCGCCGTCCGGTTACCTGCCCGAGCACACCGGAGGTGTATTCGTTCGGTACGAAGATTTTGACTTCGGCGACCGGCTCGAGAATATACGGATTAGCTTTGGCCATGCCGTCCTTCATGCCTAAGATAGCGGCCATCTTGAAGGACATCTCGTCACTGTCCACGTCATGGAACTTACCGTCATAGAGATTGACCGAGATATCTATACAGGGATTGCCCGCCAGAGGTCCTTTATGAAGAGCCTCCATGACTCCTTTTTCCACACCGGGGATGTACTGTCTGGGAACTGAGCCACCGACGATTGATTCGCTGAATTTTATTCCGGCACCTCTTTCTTGCGGCTCTATCTTGAGAAAGACTTCGCCGAACTGGCCCTTGCCGCCGGATTGTTTCTTGTGTCGCCCGTGACCTTCCACCGCTTTGGAGATCGTCTCTTTGTAAGCGATTTTAGGTCGGCTGCTCTCGAGAGAGAGGTGATACTTGCGCTCCAGTCGCTGGCGGTTCAATGTGAGGTGCACTTCTCCCTGACCGTAGAGACAGAATTCGTGGGTGTCGGGATCTCTGTCCACTTTCAGAATCGGATCCTCTTCTACAATTTTGTGGAGGAGGCTGGAAAGTTTTGTCTCATCGGCGCGGTTCTTGGGTGCTATCGCAAGAGAATACAGAGGCGGAGGCTCCGGTGGAGTCGGCATCACCGTTGAGGAAGAATCGCTTACGATTGTGTCGCCGGTCTGGGGGGTCTCCATCCTGGATATCAAAACAATCGAGCCGGGACCGGCTGTTTCGACGGTATCGTGTTTCTTGCCCTGGGCTGTATAGAGCCCTCCCATTCTCTCTTTGTTGCCACCACTGTTAGTGGCGGAGAACAGGGTGTCGTGGGCTACTGTTCCGGTAAAGACTCGAACCAAAGAGGCTTTGCCTGTCTGCGGATTGACATAGGTCTTAATCACCTGGCCTATGACGGTGCCGCTATCCTTTACTTCTATTTTGTTGCCATCCCTGTCTTTGTATTCTCTTTCCAGCGGTGAAGGACAGAGCGAGATAATCAGATCGAGCAGAGGCACCAGGCCGCCATTTGTCATAGCTGAGCCGATAAGAATGGGTACGAAAGTTCCGGCTTTCAGTGCCAATCCCAGATCCTTCTCCAGCATCGCAAGCGGTGGTTCTTCTCCTTCGAGAACCATCTCGAGCAGATCATCGTCGGTGTCGGCAAGGCTTTCGATCAGCTTTTCTCGGGCTTGTTCCAGTTGAGGTTTGAGCTCTTCCGGGATATCCGTGTGTACCGGCTCACCCTTGTCACCATAGGTAAAGGCTTCTTGTTTCAGAACACTGACATAGCCTTTGTAGTCCTCGCCTGTTCCGATTGGATAATGCAGTGGTGCCAGAGGTCTCGGGGTCTTATTGCCCGGCATCTCTTTGAGGACGCGCATGGTTTCAGAAAGGGGGATGTCGGTCTTGTCCATTTTGTTGATCAAGACCATGCGGGCCACACCAATTTCTTCGGTGAAATTCAGAAGGGTGTCCATTTGAATCAATCTGCCCGGATCGGGCTCGACAACGAAGATGGCTGTGTCCACGCCCATGAGGGCAAGTTTTACCTCTTCGGTGAAGTCGATGAATCCTGGGCAATCGAGGACGTTGAATTGAACGCCTTTATAGTTGAAGTGGGCCGCTGATACCTGGGTAGAAATTTGTCTGTCGGTAGACTCGGGTTCATAGTCTGTGGTGGTGGTGCCGTCCTGGATCTTGCCCAGTCTCGATATGCTGCCGGTGAGGTGAAGAAGCGCCTCTACCAGACTTGTTTTCCCGCTTTTGTTGATACCTATGAATGCTACATTGCGAATTTTGGTTGCATCAGTGGACACTACTCTTCTCCTTTGTTGGCAAGAGGGAGCTCAACGTTGCTAATATAGATATGCCCGAAAGCATATCCCATATATGCGCTAATTAACAAGAAGCGCTTGATAGCCACATTGATTTTGCTGAAACCGGGAAGACAGGCTCAGTGTGCGTATTGATCCTGGGCGTTCTGTTGAGTGCCGTGTTCTCCAGGCAACATGCTTTTTGAAGGATCTTCGTAGATTTTGGTCTGGAATATCTTGTCGATCTGCTGGCCGGCTCGGGCGACTATGGGCCAGCGATAGTTGGCCGGAGGACTGTAGATAATGGCCTGGGGCTTGGATCTGTCTCCTGCTGCCAGAATTAGATTGACCGTATCCGAACCGGGAAGTCCTACGAAATCTGCTCCGAACAAAAGGCAAAAGATGGACGTGAGAAAGAAGAGCGGGCCAATGATCATGTGGCAGAGCAGCCCCTCTTTTTTCTTGATCAAAGAGTTTTCACCGGGCGGCAGATGAATGAGCCAGGGAGAGATTAACGTAATCGGAAGAAATCCGGACCAGTAGTAGCATCGGCCCAGAACCGCAGCGGACCAGCCCTTGTAGACAAAAGATAAGCCGAGGACCAGGAGCAAAACTCCTATAAGCGTAATGGCCCAGGGTGGCAGTGTATTCAAAATACCCATGGTAAGTTTCGTCTCCCCGCAAATTTCCGGAGTGTTAGTACTGTATCTAGTTTACATTGTCTCAGTATTAGTTGTGCTACTTATCAAATACCACGCTACTAGATTACAATATTCACTCCGCCCGGTTTAAGTCAGAAAACGCAAGAATATCCGGGTTTTACCAGTTGATGGGGGGATTGAAAGTGTCCATTAAACGTGACACCTACTTGGGTCAGTTGACTCCGAATTGTGCCGATAAAGAAGTGTGCGTAGCCGGATGGGTTAATGCCCGGCGCGATCTCGGCGGCATGGTATTCGTGGAATTGCGTGATAATTCAGGCAAACTGCAGCTGGTCTCCGACCCCAACCGCAACAAGGAAGTACACGATACTTTCGTAAAGCTCCGTAGCGAATGTGTTCTTATTGTAAAGGGCAAGCTCAGCCGCCGTCCGGAAGGAACAGAGAAGCCTGAGCAGCCTAATGGATTGCTGGAGCTCTATCCTGATCAGGCCGAGATCTTGAACATGGCCGGTCCCATACCTTTTCAAATCGATCTCGGTCGTCAGGTGGACGAGGCATTGCGTCTGAAGTATCGCTATTTAGATTTGCGTCGCAAGGACATGCAGAATAACCTCATGCTCCGGCATCGGGTCACCACCGCCATTCGCAGTTATCTGGTCTCTAAGAATTTTATCGAGGTGGAAACCCCCATTCTCACCCGGGCTACTCCTGAAGGGGCTCGGGATTTTCTTGTGCCCAGCCGATTGAATGTCGGTGATTGGTACGCATTGCCCCAGTCTCCTCAGCTCTTCAAGCAGACCTTGATGGTAAGCGGTATCGAACGATACTATCAGATAGCCAGATGTTTCCGGGACGAAGACCTGCGCGCCGACCGGCAACCGGAGTTCACCCAGGTGGATATCGAGATGGCTTTCGTAGATGAGACCGATGTGCAGTCGGTAACCGAAGGGCTTTTGCAAGCGGCATTTGCCGAGGCCGGTGTTCAAATAGCTGTTCCATTTCAACGCATACCTTATCACCAGGCCATGGAGTTATATGGGTCGGATAAGCCGGATCTGCGCTTCGATCTCTCTTTCAAGGATCTCTCTTCGGTGGCTGCGGCCTGCGATTTCAAGGTGTTCAAAGGGGCTGTGGAGAATGGTGGACAACTCAAATCTATCTGCCTGAAGGGCATGCAGGGCAAGCTCAGCAGAAAACAGTTCGACCTCTATCAAGATTACGCTAAAGACTGCGGTGCCAAGGGGCTTGCCTGGATCGAGTTTCTGCCCGAAGGTAAGCTTCGAACCTCAGGCATCGAGAAATTCTTGAAACCCGAAGAGCTAGCTTCGATGAAAGATTTATCCGGCGCAGAGGATGGCGACCTTATTCTTCTGGTGGCCGACTCTAAGAAGGTGGTCGCCAATGTCCTCGGTAGATTGAGATTGAAGCTCGGAGAGGATTTCGATCTGATAGACAAGAGCCGCCATGAAATGGCATGGATTGTGGACTTCCCTCTCTTCGAATACAACGAAGACGAGAAGCGCCTGGAAGCTGTGCACCATCCATTCACCAGCCCCCGGGCCCAAGACATCGACAAGCTGTCGTCCGCACCCGAAGCCGCCCATGCCCGGGCCTATGATGTTATCTATAACGGGGTGGAGATTGGTGGCGGCTCTATTCGTATACACTCTAAAGAGATGCAGGACAAGGTCTTCAGCGCCATCGGCATAGACGAGACGACTGCTCGTGATAAATTCGGATTTCTTCTAGAGGCGCTGGCCTCCGGGGCTCCACCCCATGGAGGAATCGCGCTTGGACTGGACAGACTGGTGATGCTCCTGGCTGGTGCCAAGTCGATTCGTGAAGTGATTGCTTTCCCTAAGACCCAGTCCGGCACCTGTCCGATGACTAATGCACCATCAGCGGCACCAGAGGAACAGTTAAAAGAGTTACATATATCCGTTCATGACCGGGAAGTGAGTAAGATCACTGCCGATAAAGCCTGAGTCTCTGTCAACCGGGTAGTAAGTAGATTCGAAGTCCCGGCTTTTTACGGTGAAATCGAATCGCTCCCCCGTGTTAAAATGCCTAACGGAAGCGCTATTAGCGAATTCAATTCTAACCAGGGAAAGTTCAGAGTCGGAGTCTTTTTTGAGTACTAGAGCCACAAGCCCTTATGTCTGGAGGGTCGAAAGCAAAAAATCGGCCTTCGCTATTTTGGGCCTGGTTCTCGCCCTTCTCTTGTGCTCTTGTGAGATGCCCCAGACTTCCACCGAAGACATTATCGAAGGCAATCAGTACTTCATGAAGAGCGAGTATGCCAAGGCCGAGGTCAGCTACCGCGCTGCTTTGAAGAAAGACCCGAAAAATGCCACTGCGATGAACAACCTGGGCGTTATTTTGAATGAGCTCGGCAAATACGACCAGGCTATCGAGATCTCCCGCCGGGCTATAGAAGCCGATTCGAAGAACGCCATCGCCCACTATGTACTGGCGCGGGCCCTGATTGCCAAAAGCCAGTGTGAAGAAGCCTACGAAGAGGCTCGTCTGGCTACGGAGCTGGACAGTACCGACGTCATAGGGTTTCGAACCCTGGGAGAAGCCGCCCTCTGTCGAGGAGAAGTTGACACTGCTATTGGTGCCCTTGAGTCGGCCGTGTTAATCGATGATACCCATGCTCCCACCCATGTCAATCTGGCTCATGCTTTTTTGATGAAGGGTGACATAGAAGCCGAGATAGATCATCTGCGCAAAGCCCTGGAGCTGAGCGAGAATAATCTCGAGACTCGATTGAGCCTCGCTGTCGCTCTTGATAGCGCCGGTCGCACGGCAGAGGGGATTGATCAGGTCAGAATCGTGCTTGAAAAAGATCCGAAACACAGAGAGGCTAAGGAGCTGCTCAAGCGGCTTTTGCAGAAGCAAGGCGATGGGAAATCGACTGAGTCGTCAAATCCCTAAATTGCAAGGGAAATATTAAGGGAGCGCTCGGCCAGATAGTCCTCTGGTAAGAATAGTAATAAGGCATTTTTTTCTTCCTTCTATTCGGGCTGCCTGTCGGAGATAAAGCAAGTGGCTTTTCAGGGATTTAAAAGTGAGTTCAAGAGTATCCAGACCGTCTGGGTACTGAACGCGTTGCCTCCCGGTCTCGGGTTTGGCACCATTTATGCTTGCGGACCGCTGGCTACCCTTTTTGTCTTGCCGGGACTGGCCTATATTATCCACAATCACATGAGTATCGAGTCCCTGATTACTTCTTATGTGTTGCTCTCCGTGTTGGGAACCCTGGGGGCGGTATATCACAATTTGAATCTGGCTGCGAATCTTCGTATTGATACTACTGGTGATGCCGATGCCGAGATGCCTCGAGCGGAGGAGAGTTTTGCCCTGGATAGTTTCGAACGTAAGCTCGCGATGGCGGAACTCATGCTCAAAAGCGACCGCAAAGACGTGCTGGAAATCAAAGTCGAAAGACCTGGTTTCGAATCCGGTATCATTGGGCGAGAAGATCAAGTAGCCGTTTCGAATCACGAAGAACAAGAAGCACTGGTCAAGTTGTTTTCGGAAGATGACCTGAAGTCGGTTGCGGAAGAAGTCGATTTGGCTCCTGTACTCGAGGCGATGACGGAACAAGAAGTGCTTTCTGAGATTTCGAAGACTCCTGCCGTGGTCGAACCCGCGGTTGAGGCCGTGGTCGAGATGCAGCCGGCTTTTCCGGAGCCCGATATGGAACTGGCGACGGTGAACGCTGATCTTATTCTTCCCGAGTCGGTCGAGGTTCCGGCTGCCGTTTCGGCTCTGTCTGATGACGAGAAAGTGAAAGTGGACACGGTTTTGAAGAAGCTCGGTGAGGCCACCGGTGAATTTCAGCCGGAAGTAAATACCGGCGTAGGCGATGCCTTCAATGTGGCCCCTTTTGAGAACTATCAGTTCTCCACCGGATATGAACAGTTCAATTTCGAGTTGCCCACCGCTTTCGAAAGCTCTTTTCAGACTTCTATAGATACCGAGTCGAAGAGATCGATAATCGCCTGTGGCGATTGCGGTTCGGAGCTGAATCCGAGCTTCTCGTTCTGTCTGGCTTGCGGAAAGGTGCTTTAGTCGGCATAGGCCGTGTAGATAGTGATTGAACTTTTTTCTTGTTCCGTCGTTTTCTTTTGAGGAAGATTGGCGGGAGGAAGTTGCGTTATGTTTGCAAGGGTTTTGTCGGGCGGAGTGCTCGGGGTAGACGCCTATGGCATCGATGTGGAGGTCGATTGTTGCGGTGGAATAGGGCAGATGAATATCGTCGGTCTGCCGGATCTGGCTGTTAGAGAGTCCCAGGACAGAGTAAGGTCCGCAATTCGTTCCTGTTCCTTAATCCTTCCATCCGCAAGGAAGTGGATTATCAACCTCGCGCCGGCTGATACTCGCAAGGCCGGTCCCCTGTACGATCTTCCTATTGCAGCCGGCATTCTCGCTTCCAGCGGTCTAGCCTCGATGGAGAATTTCAGCCGTCTCTGGATGGTGGGAGAACTTGGCTTGAACGGGGCGGTTCGACCGGTATCCGGCGTGCTTCCCCTCGCCCTGAAGTGCAAAGAGTCCGGCGCCAGAGCGATGATCGTACCCGAAGCCAATGCCATGGAAGCAAGCCTGGTCGAGGGTCTCGAAGTGTATCCGGTAGGGCATTTAAAAGAGGCGCTAATGCTTCTGGATAGCTTTGATAATGGTCAGCCTTACCAGAGCGGGGATAAGTTTCGATTCGACAGGTTAGCTGCCTCTGGTGACACAGCAGGCGGTCAGGAACTTGATTTTCGAGAGGTTAAGGGACAATTGTCGGCAAAGCGTTCCATGGAGATAGCTGCAGCAGGCAGGCACAACCTTTTGCTGGTCGGTCCGCCCGGCTCTGGTAAATCGATGCTGGCGGAGCGTCTCCCTGGAATCATGCCGCCTCTCTCTTACAGTGAAGCCCTGGAGTTGACCAAGCTCTATTCTGTGGCCGGATTGTTGGATAAAACCAGGGGACTGATAACTGCAAGACCCTTCCGCAGCCCTCACCACTCCTCTTCGGTTGCCGGTCTGGTTGGTGGTGGTCTTGTCCCCCGCCCGGGAGAAATATCTTTAAGTCATTACGGCATCCTTTTTTTGGATGAGCTTACAGAGTTCTCCAGAAGTCACCTGGACAATTTACGGCAACCCCTGGAGACAGGTAATGTGACCATATCGCGCTCGGCGCAAACACTTACTTTTCCAGCGTCATTTCTTTTTGTCGGCGCTTGCAATCCTTGCCCATGCGGTCACCGGGGCGACCCGGTAAAGTATTGCATCTGTTCGCCTTATCAGGCAGATCGCTATTGGTCCAGGCTCTCTGGGCCTATATTAGACAGGATAGATATGCAGGTCGAAGTGCCCAGGCTTGGAGAACACGAACTCTCCGCTCCTTCCGGAGAATCCTCCTCCGAAGAGATGCGATTGCGGGTGATGCGTGCTTTTCTCATTCAACAAGAGCGTAATCGATTCGATGCCGGAGGTCGAGATAATAGTTTCGTGTACAACGGACGGCTCAGTCATAAACAGCTTCAAAAAATCTGTAAACTTTCTTCCGCGTCCAGGGAACTCCTGGCAAGAGCCGTCAGTCAGCTTGGTTTATCGGCCCGGGCCTATGACAGGATTATTAGACTGGCTAGAACAATTGCTGACCTGGAAGGGCATATTGAGATTAGCGCTTCTGACATTGCGGAGTCGATAAAATATAGAACGCTGGCCAGGGCCTGTTAGAAGGAAGTCGGTAGTCCACGGAGTTTGAATGAGAGAGACGAAGGGTGAAGACCCATTAGTGGTAATTTTGCGGAGCGTCAAAGCTCTGGATGAATCTAAGATTCAGGAAGCGGTCAAGGAGTCTTCCACAGTCGGCATGACTCTGGAGAGCACGCTTGCCATCAAAGGTGAGCTGGCTAGGGCGACGCTTAATCTTTATGCAGACGCGGCCGCGGCGGTGCGCGCCGGCAGTATGACCCTGGATCTTGCTATTCGGGCGGTGCGGTTGTGCAATTACGAGAGTTGCAGCCTCGATGAGGCGGTCGGCAAGCTCAAAGGACGCCACAAAGCCACGGTGACTGTTTCGAGCATCTCTAATGAGTTGATGCAGATGATGCTCGACGCCGAAATCATAAACAGGCAGCAGATGGGATTTGCGGTTATCAACGGCGAGTCCACAGGGATGCTGCCCGGTAGAGTTCTGCTTTTGAATAAAGCGGTCAGCTCCAGAGGCCTGGAAGCCAGCATCAGCGCCTGCTTGATGCTGCGTCAGAAAGTTATCGACAAAGACGCCCTGTTAGAAGCCCTGAAGCGCTCTCACAAGAAGGACTGTTGTCTGGAGCAGGCCCTGTTCGAGCTGGGTACATTCAAGCAACCCTCGAATTACAACATGCGCCTGAGCGATATACTTTCGATGGCTGGACTTATAAACGAATCGGACCTATTAGAGTGCCGAGAGCTCTCTATTGCCAAGAATAAGTCTTTCAAGCAAATTGTTCTGGAGCAAGGTCTGGTGGATCCGGCCGTGCTCAACTTTGTGGTGCCTCTTCAGAATATGGTGGCATCGAACAAGCTCAAGCCCTTCGAGGCTGCCCGGGCTCTCCACAAAATCTGTAAGCAGAATATGAGCCTCGATAGGGCCACCGCCGACCGCGAGCATTCCGGTTCGGATATGCTACTGGGTGAACTTCTGGTCGGAGCCGGTTGCGTCTCCACCGATGACCTAACCAGGGTGGTTCAGGACAGGACCTCCAGTAGCATCAAGATCGGAAAGATGCTTCTTTCTGCAGGTCTGATCAATGACGATGTTCTGGTCAAGTCGTTGCGCATACAGTCTGCGTTCAAGCACGGTTATCTATCCCGGGATCAGGCTACTTATCTGCTGGAGAAGTCCGCCCTCAATCGAGACAGCCTGGAGAACAATGCCAGGATTGCAGGACTATTCCTGCCTTCCCATATCCAGTGGTCCTGGGTCTAGACTCTAGTTATTACTTCGCCACTTTGCTGAAATATTTGGCGTGCAAATTGCGCACCGCCTTGTCGGCGTCTTCGTTCGAGACCACCATGCTTAAGTTTATGTCCGATGCGCCACCGGAGATCATCAAAATGTTGATGTCGTTGAGGGCGTCAAAAACACTACCGGCGATACCGCTTTGATCACGGAAGTGCTTGCCGACCACCGATACGATAGCCACGTTCTGCATAACTGAAACACTGGCCAGTTCTGAGAGAGCTTCGACAATGGCATCTAGGTTCTCGGTATTATCTATGGTTATAGAGACCGAGACTTCCGAGGTTGTGATTAAATCGATAGGAGTTTTGAAGCGGTCGAAGACAGCGAAGATTCTAGCCAGATAACCGTGGGCCATAAGCATGTCCAGCGAGTTTATGAACAATGCCGTGATTTTCTTTTTTGAAGCGATGGCGCAAATTGGTTGGTCGTTTTTCGACTCGGCGGTTATCAATGTACCTTTCGCTTCGGGATTCATAGAGTTGAGAATCTTGACCGGAATAGAGCGCTCTACCGCCGGTTTTATTGTGAGCGGGTGCAGCACCTTGGCGCCGAAATAGGCAAGTTCGGAGGCTTCTTTGAAGGAGACCGATGGAATTATGCGGGCGCCTTCCACCACTCTGGGATCGGCAGAGAGCATGCCGTCCACGTCGGTCCAGATCTGGATCTCCGCCGCGTCGCAGGATACCCCTATGATTGAAGCGCTGTAGTCCGAACCGCCCCGACCCAGGGTGGTGGTTATCCCTTCGCTGGTGGAGCCGATAAAGCCCTGGGTGACGACCACATTGCCGGCGGCGATCTCGGTCATTATCGCGCCCAGGGTTTTGGATTTTGTCATCTCCCATAACGGATGGGCATTGCCGAAAGATCCATCCGTCTTGATGAAAGTCCTGGCGTCTAGCCACTTCGCTTTTACTTTATTGGCGTTTAAATAGGCGGAGAGAATCTTAGAGGAGAGCAGCTCACCGGTGCCGGATATCATGTCAAGGGAGCGCCTGGTCAACTCGCCCAGGTAGCTTACTCCTTTGTATAGCACCTCAAGCTCGGATAGGCTCTTGTTCATATGATCGAGAAGGGCGCCCTTGGTCTCTTCGGATTCGAAGAGTTCATTGATGGCGTCCATATGCTTCTGGCGAATCTCTTTGACGATGGTGAGAGCCTCATCCAGGGCTCTCTCTTTGGCTTTCTGTCCGCCTTCGATCAACATATTTGTGACCCCGGACATAGCCGAGAGCACGACCACCGGGGAGCCGTTCTTTTCTTTTTCCCGGATGACTATATCGGCGACGTTTTTCAGGCGGTCTGCGTCTGCCACAGAGGTCCCGCCGAACTTCATAACAATCATCTCTCATCTCCCGGCGATATTTCGCCCCGGCGTAAGCTTCAGGCTGACATCAATCAGGGCAACCTGGAGCATGGTGATTGTTGTAAGTTTATACTACCGTCTCCAGATATCAGCACCCAGGCCACGGAATTTTTCTTCTAAATTTTCATAACCGCGGTCTAAGTGTTTCAGTTCGGTAACTTCGGTAACGCCTTCGGCTCCGAGGCCGGCTATTATAAGGGCGGCAGCCGCTCTCAAGTCGCTCGATTTGACCTCGGCGCCCATCAATTTCTCGACTCCCTTGATAACAGCGGAGTTGCCTTTGATGGTGATGTCGGCTCCCATGCGCCGCAATTCTGCCGCGTGCATGAAGCGGTTTTCGTATATGGTTTCTGTGATTATCGAGGTGCCTGAGGTGAAGCAGAGTACCGGCATGATAAGCGCCTGAAGATCGGTCGGGAAACCGGGATAAGGATGGGTGGTCACATCGGTGGCTTTCAATTTGCCGCGCTCCGATTTGATGCGCAGCATATCCGGTGCGTACATGGAGATCTCCGCACCCATTTCGCTGCATTTGCTTATAACAGAGTAGAGGTGATGAGGATCGATACCCTCGATTAAGACATCACCGCCGGTGACCATGGTGGCGAACATAAAAGTCCCGCCTTCGACGCGGTCCGGGATGGTATCAATGACGCCGCCATGAAGTTCTTCCAGGGGAACGCCTTCGATGGTTATTTGATAAGTGCCGGCTCCTTCCACCTTACCGCCCATGGCATTGATACAGTCTGCCAGGTTGACGATTTCCGGATCCTGGGCGGCGTTTTCGATGATGGTGGTGCCTTCTGCGCCGACGGCCGCCAGCATGATGTTTTCGGTGGCACCGTTGGAAGGTCTGTCGAGATAAATAGTGGTGCCGGTAAGCTTTTTGGCTGAAGCGATGACATAGCCGTGATCGATCCTTACTTCAGCGCCTAGAAGTTTCAGACCCCTTTCGTGCAGATCGATTTTGCGTTCACCAATGGCACAGCCACCGGGCAGGGAAACTTTTGCTTCTCTAAAACGAGCCATGAGAGGACCGAGCACCACGAAGGAAGCTCGCAGTTTGCTGACCAGCTCATAGGGCGCTTCCCACTCGTGCACATCGGTAGCATCAATTTCGACTTCGGAACCACTGATGGTGACTTTAGCGCCCAAGTGCCTGAGCACATTCGCCATCATGTGCACGTCCGAGAGATTGGGAACATTCTTCAAGACGGTGGTGCCTTTAGCCAGTAGAGCGGCGGCCATCATTTTGAGAACAGCGTTTTTGGCGCCGTGCAATCTGACCTGGCCGTTGAGCGGTTTACCACCGCGAATGATTATGCGCTGCTCTTCTTCGGAAGCACCATCTGTGATTGTAGGATCCATATTCTCTGTTTTCGATGTCATTTCGTGTCCGCCCGGTTAATACTAAAGAGGGTCAGGTATTTCGCCTGGTCCTGTCGGACCAGTCTGCCGAGATTCTTGCCTTGGTGGTTGGTAAAAACCTCGGAATAGGGTCCGCTTTACAGCGCAAGAGAAACATTGCGCCACCTTTCTTACCTTACTCTTTTCAAGTAAATCTGATGTTAAGTAGATAATATGCGGAGGTTGGATTTTAGCTCTAACGAATTCCCGAATTTCTTACTATGCGGATATTATGGGACTCCGATCCGGTCTATTCTCGGACATGTTAAACTGTGGTAAATCTTGGCTGTCAAGGAGGTGCTATATACATTGCTTATGCTGCGAATAGCCTTTTGCCTGGCTGGACTGACTCTGGTATCTGCAACCACTGGTGGTTGTGTCATGTCCGAAGAGATGAAGCGAATTGAGCAAGTAAAGCTGGATAAGCTGAGAAAGAGCGAAGAGATGACCAGCAATCTTTCCGGTAAGCAGATTTTTGTGCGTTCATGCAACACCTGTCACCCGGGCGGTGCTGCCGGCATGGGTCCCAGCCTGGATCAACTCAAAGATCATTTTCCCACCGACGACAAGCTCAAAGCTTTCATTCGTCAGGGCGCCGGAGCGATGCCTCCGCAGCCGGTGGAAGTCCTCAACGACAAAGAGATGGATAATCTGGTCGACTACTTGCGTCACATGGAAGTCGAGCGCAATTAAGG
>CAZCBH010000034.1:25788-47177 GCA_964496875.1 uncultured Candidatus Obscuribacterales bacterium
CCGAAAGTGATCCAGGTGATGAGAGTCGGGCTTTTCATCAGTACCGGCGTGTTCGGGCAATATTTCAAGAATGACTTCACCACCTGTTCCCGGTCGGCGAGATAGATGGAGAGAATACCCAGAGGCCAGACTTTCTTGTTTTCGGGTTTCGGTTGATAAAGAATCAAAATGAGCTCCGGAGATAGATAGGCTTTGGCGACTTGATCCCAGTTCACGGTTTTTCGCTGAATCCAGTAAGGCCCCCGGTATTTGAAGCCTTTGCTGCTAATTTGCAGAGATGAAGGAGCAGTATACGGTCTGAGCCCGATTAGAACCGCTACCAGGGCGACGGTGATGAAAAAGCCCTCGACATTGAGGAGCAGCTTCCAGTTCTGCATCATATAGAGGGGACCCCAGCAGAACTTGGCCAGACCTAAATAAGCCGAGGCAAGAAGCAGGCAAAATATCAGCTCGCTGGGCTCTTTAGCCTCAACGAAGTTGTCCTGTACTTCGCTCTCTTCGGTTTGATTGGACTTCTGGTTCTGCATTGGGCTAAAAAATGAACTTAGTAATTGTCGACCTTACTCTAATTGTAGGGTAGCCAATCGGATTGTGTCTTTCAATACGTAATTTGCCCTAGGGACCGAAAAGCTCTTCCCTGGCCTCTCTGGCTTTTTCTTTTACATAGCCTGGATCTTCTGAAGCGCTGTCCGTTCTTCCTCCCACAGCCTGATAAAACTCAGTATCGAAAGAACGGGTGCGGACTACCACCGGCATCGGCACGGCGTAACCCAGAACCAGGGCTTGTTGTTTCGGGTCCATTTGGGCAAGAACCGTCCGGAGAGTCTGGGAGCCCGAGACCCCGGTAAAGACGGCATCGATATCCTTGTCGTCATTGAGCAGCGCCGTCACCCTGGTGCCTATCTGGCTGAGCACTTCGGGATCGATGCCCGACGGTCTTTGATCGACTATCAAGAGAGTAACGAAATACTTCCTCATCTCCCGGGCGATGATACCGAATATGGTTTGGCGTGCCACTTGAGGAGAGAGAAACTTATGCGCTTCTTCTATGACGATCATCAGCTTCCTGGGAGCCGCTACCCCTTCCGGGTCCGCGGTATGCAGTTCTGAGCGCTTTACATAGTCGGCATGTATGCGTCTGGTAATGATATTGGTGGCAAGCATGTATGAGAGCAGGTTGTTCTGTCTGCCGAATTCGAGCACAATGTGTTTGCCGTCCTGTATATGGCGCAGAATCTCGTCGATATAGTTGTGGTTCACCCTGGGGCGCAGGTAAGGCGTCTTTTGCACCACGGTATTGAGGCGCCTTTGAAGGGCTTTTAGAGCAGTCGGATGACCTTTGTACATCTGGGTGAACTCTTCTATCTCGTCGCCCGACATATCGATGAGGGTTGAAATCCAATCGGTGCCCAGTTTCTCCCTGGCAATATAGGCGTTTTCCAGAGTGGCTTCCGATAGCGCCAGCTCATGTTTGAGCAGATCCAGATCTTCTATCTCGATCTGGTTGTAGCCTATGTAGAGCTCGTGGGCATCGGGTATACCGCGGGCTTTGGAAGATTCGGAATCGAGGCTGAAGACCACCACTTTGTGCCCGAAAAGCTGCTTCAAGCCTTTTACCCGGGGGGCGGTCTTGCTTTCGGACATGGCCTGCCAGCCATACTCGTTGTGCATGTCGAAGACCAGCACCGAGGCTATGTCTTTATGAATCAGACCGCTTAGAAATATCCGGGTCAGAAAAGATTTGCCGGTTCCGGATTTACCGAAGATGCCGTTGGAGCGCTCTACAAAACGGTCCAGATTGACACAGACCGGGGTCTCCATATTTAGAGGCTTGCCGACGTTGAAGAAGTTGTTTTTAGGATCTTTTGTGTCTTCTTCGCCGAAGACCAGGGCGAAGTCTTGACTGGTCGCTTCGAATACCGGTGAGAAATGCGATGGAATCGTCTTTACCGGTCGAAGTTCCGACAGGGTGCTGTCTTCGCCGCGCTCCAGCATCAACATCGGTTGAATCTTGACGGTGCCGAATGTGGAGCCGCCAGCCAGTACCGAAAGCAGAAACTCGTCGTTGGCAGGCGGATTGAGCAGAATAGAGGGATTGCTAGCTGAAAGCGAGACATCGGTGAGCATGCTGAAAAAGCGCGCGGTTTTGCCTTCTACCACGACGAAACGACCAACCCGCAGCTCCTCTACCGAAACCGAAGGGTCAAGACGCATCTCCAGGCCTGTAGACAGGGAGCCCTGTGTGATAATTCCCAGATATGTGGCTTTAGGCAAATTCTCAACCTGAAAAAGAACCGTTCTCGAAACCGATAGCCTTTGCAAACGAGTCTATCGCAGATTCCTTCTCTTCGCCGTTGAAAGTTTGTCGGGAGACGACTTTGCTCTCGTCCTCTCCTTCATAGCCGATAAAAGTGTAGACCGTGGGCTCTTTCAAGCTTCTCTCCAGACGGTATAGATTGCCGTCTGTACCTGTCGCTCCGACTACGCCCCAGACTCCGTCCAGGGCTTTGCGAATGTCGTCGATAGTGTGGGGCCATTGAGCCCTCTGGATCAACATCGTGAAGGACAAGTGTTCTTGGTCTAGAAATGAAAACTGTCCGGAGTGGGACTTGAACCCACACAGCAAAGCCACACGCCCCTCAAGCGTGCGCGTCTACCAATTCCGCCATCCGGACTGACGCTCAATTCAGGGAGCTTAGATCGATATATTATGCCAACTCTGGTGCTTCAGGTCAAAGCCCGGCTGGTGGAATGTAGATTTATATTATCCGCTCCCAAAAGGTCACCAGGCATAGAACGCCTGGAAACGGCTGTTTTGGTGGCTTGGATAAGGTGTTGTGTCCAGGGGACTCTTCTGAATGCCGCATGTCGAGAGGGTTTAAGACTTTCGGTTTTTAAAAATTTATCTTCAATGCATATAAATTGCAGGGGTTCGGGGAATAAGAGAAGGGTAGGAAATGATTTAAATTTGTAACGCGCAGGTAATCAAGAAGTAGGGTTCGGAGCATGTTCAAGGCATCGGGTGGTAGCTCTTAAAATGATCGAGATGTACGTGGCAGCAATCGCGCTGGATGCAAGAAACGGGCATCCAATCGTCATGTTGAACGATCGATCGAAGCGCCGCACTCTGCCCATCTGGATAGGGGCCTATGAAGCCACCGCGATAGGCCGTGCTCTCGACAACAGCTCTAAGCCCGAACGCCCCATGACCCATGATCTGCTTTTGAATGTGATCACCGGGTTGGGCTATGTCGTAGACCGGGTAGAGATAAACGAACTGTCGGCCAACACTTATTTTGCGACCATCAGGCTGCGGGTGGAAGACAAAAGGGTAGAAGCGGACAAAGCCATCGATGCCAGACCCTCCGACGCCATTGCTCTGGCTTTGCGGGCAGGCGCGCCTATTTTCGTCTCGGCGCAGGTGGTTTCTGATGGCACCATTCCGGCGGATTCCGAAAAGGACGAAGAGGAAGCCGAAGAGTTCAAAAAATTTGTCGACGGTCTGAAGGCTTCGGATTTCAAAGCTTCCGGCGGCGGTCAGGCTGAGTAGGGCTCCCTATTTTCTCTTGGCCAGGGCGGATTTCAGAGCGGTTTCCAGGGTCTCTATTTTGGCTTCCAGTTGCTTGACTTTGTCAGACTCTTTCTCTTTGGCAAGTTTCTGATCTTGCTTTTCCCATTCAAGCTCTTTCTCTTTAGAAATAGCTTTTTTCTTCTGGCGAAAGAGCATAAAAGAGAGACCGGGAATCAGCCCGAGAATAAAGGTCCCCGAAAGAAAACATGCCAGGGGCGCGCTGGATGTGGCGCCGAACAGGGTGAAATTCGCCGGAGCGGAATTCTGTAGAGCGATGATGCCAAAGAGCAAAAAGGCTATGGCGGAGAGAACTATCGGTCCGTATCGTTGCAAAGCGATTACCTCCAGCCTGATTCTAGGCGGTTCAGAAGCGAGCGGAAATCAGAAGATGGCTCGCAGATAAATTCTAACAGCTTGCCTGAGACCGGATGGATAAATGAGAGACTTGTAGCATGCAGGGCCTGCCCTTTGAGCCCGAATCGCTTGCGGGCTTTTTCCGTTCCCGTTCCTTTCTTATTGTAAACGAGGTCGCCTAATATAGGATTGCCTAAGTGTGCCATGTGCACCCGTATCTGGTGCGTTCTACCGGTTTTCAATTCCAGTTCCAGATAGGTTATTTTATGATACCGGGCCCGTACCTTATATATGGTGCGGGCCGGTCTGCCGTCATCGCAGACGCACATCTCTTTACGTTTGATTCGATGGCGTCCCACAGGCAGGTCGATTTCACCGCTGTCATCTTTCAATGCCCCGTCTACCAGGGCAAGATACCGGCGGCGAGCCGATTTCTCTTGTATTTGACCGGCCAGGCTGCGGTGGGCGATATCGTTCTTTGCCACCACCAGCAGTCCCGAGGTGTCTTTGTCCAATCGATGTACGATGCCCGGTCGCTCTTCTCCTGAAATTCCAGAAAGGCTGCCTTTGCAATGATGCAAAAGACCGTTCACCAGGGTGCCGGAGAGAACCCCGGCCCCCGGGTGGGTGACCATCCCTGCCGGTTTGTTGACCACAAGTAAGTCTTCGTCTTCGTATATTACATCGAGATTGAGATTCTCGGGGGTGATTGGCGACGGCTCCACCGGCGGTATCTCTATAGAAATCCGCTCACCGCCCCGCAACTTCAGAGATGCTTTCTCTTTTTGTCCGTTTACCAGAACCACGCCGCCATCTATCAGCTTCTTGATGCGAACCCGGCTGAATTCCGGCAGGTTATCGGCCAGGTATTGGTCCAATCGCTGAGAATCATCGCCATTGAAAACCAACTCGATGGTGTCGTTATTGGTGCTGTCGGCGTTCATTGCTGAGGCTCCGCCGGTGGCTTCTCGTGGCGCCAGGCTCGGATCATGCTAATTAGAATCAGACCTATGCCAACATCGATCATGGCGTCGGCTACGTTGAAAACAGGAAAGGTCATAAAGGCGAAATCGAGAAAGTCGGTGACGCTGCCCTTCATAAAGCGATCCAGGAGATTGCCCAGGGCACCGCCGAAGATAAAACCTATCCCGGTGCGTTCGAGGGCATCTGGTTTGATCTCCTCTTTCTCTCTAGAGATGTACCAGAGAAGAAGGACAATAGTCACCACCGAGGCAAGAGCCGTCATGACCATACCGGAGTCTTTGCCTATTGAGAAAGCCGCTCCGGTATTGCTGGTTAGATTGAAATTGAGCAATTTTGGAATAAAAGGTTGAACCGCGGCACCGCTCAGATTCGACTCGGCCCAGCGTTTGCTCAGAAAGTCGGCAGCCAGGCATAGAACGGCTGCACAGGGCGTGGTCAGCCAGGCTTTGCTATTACTCTTCTTCTGACTCGGCGCCGGTATCATCGATGTCTTCCACGGCGGCGTCCTCATCGGCACTGGGGTGGGGTGTCTCTTCCACTTCCAGTTGCTGGGGCACCACATTCATTCGCCGGGTGAGATAGGTGAGACCCTTCAAGGTTGTTCTCGATTTGTCGGTTATTCCTATTGTGGCCATGAGCAGTTCGTTGTGATTGGATTTATTGGCGTGGATAATCCGCTCCAGCACTTTGTTCTCTACTGGTCGCCAGATGTCCTGGTGCTTGGGTTGGGGATATTTGAGCGGTTCGCTGGCGATGGAGCCTACTGCGACAAAATCATTGGGCAGGGCAACGCTCAGTTTGGCGGTGTATTCCTGACCAGATTTGACCAGCTCGGGCGCTATAAACTTGGTATTGAGGTCCTGGGCGATGCCGAAGGCGACCTTGACCTTCTCGAAATCAACACGGTCTCCGACGATTTTCCAGTTGCCGCGTATTTTTCTTAGATAGAGCTGTCCTTCCGAGATGGAAGTAAGCACTCCTTTCGACCCTATGCTGGGCATCTCTTTGGCTGTGCTGCCCACCGCTTTGTCCCGGGATTCTACCGTGGCGAATTTGCCTTCTACCCGGATAGCCTTGACCTTGGAAGAAGACCTTGCGTCGGGATAGGTCTTCCAGAAATCGCTGGTCAGCTCTTTGACGGCTTTTTTGGTGAGACCGTCGTTATTGACGTAGTCATCGGCATAATAGTCCATGACTGCGTCGAGTTTATGGTCGTTCCACTTTTGCTCGATGTCTTTGATCACCGACTCCAGCTCTTTTATGTCGCTCGAATTGCCATAATTAGTCGAATCGAGGGCAAAGTCAGTATCGCTCACCTTGGGGGTGAGGACGGTGGAAGTCTCGAGGGCGAGAGCCGGTTTCGAATTGGCTGCCAGAACCACTGCCAGAGAAGCCAAGAAGCTCAGGCTTTTCTTCGTCAAACTCTCTTTCACGCGCATAGCAATCTCCAACTGGATATTTGACGTCGGGAAAGACCCGAATCAATCAAATTCGATCTAACTTTAAAAGATCAGGCCCTATTATAACCCCAGGTCAGATTCGGTTGAGAAAAGCATAAAGAAAACGATCCACTCAGGTAATGAGCCGAGTGGATCGAATTTGATTGAAATCTCTCAGAAGCCCGATTTAGACGGCTACGAGGAGCTCGTTCATGAGGTCGATGTTCTCTTTGATCGATTTGGCCGAGCCATGAAGCGCTTCTTTCTCTTCTTCGGTGAGTTTGATCTCGACAATCTTCTTCAGACCTTCCCGACCGAGTACGGCAGGCAGTCCGATGTAAACGTCTTTAAGACCATATTCGCCATGGGGTAGAACAGCGCAGGGAAGCAGACGGTTCTTGTCTCTGAGAATCGCTTCCACCATGTGGGCCACGGATGCTCCGGGGGCATAGTAGGCGCTGCCGCTCTTCAGAAGCTTGACTATCTCTGCTCCGCCGTTTCTGGTCCTTTCGACCATCTCGTCGATTTTAGCCTGGGGAAGCAGTTCGCTTATCGGAATTCCGTTGACGGTGGCCAGTCTGGTCAGGGGAACCATCAGGTCGCCGTGACCGCCGAGAACCATCGCTCTGATGTCTTCAACGGAAAAGCCGGTTTCCATGCCGATGAAGGTCTGGAATCTGGCGCTGTCGAGGACGCCTGCCATACCGATAACCTTTTTGGAATCGAGTTTGGTGGTCTGTTGAACCAGGTGGGTCATTACGTCTAAGGGGTTGGTGACCACGATATAGATTGCGTCAGGAGATTGTTTGAAGGTCTCCTGGGCTACGGTGCGGACGATGTTGGCGTTGGTTTTGAGCAAGTCGTCTCTGGACATGCCGGGCTTTCTGGCGATACCGGCGGTGATTACGATGATGTCGGAGCCTTTGGTGTCGGCATAATCGTTGGTGCCCACGAGCTTGCGATCGTGCATGTTGACCGGGGCTGCTTCCATCAGGTCAAGGGCTTTGCCCTGGGGAAGACCGTCGACGATGTCGATGAGAACTACGTCGGCAAGATTTTTTTCTGCAATATACTGAGCGGCCGTTGCGCCTACGTGACCGGCTCCTACAACTGTGACCTTATCCACGGTTTCGAACCTCCTGGCGTTCTACTGGGTTTGAGCGAAATCCAGGTTATCACCTAAATCCGGGATCCCTTCCCAATTTAAGTATTAGTTTGCTCTTGCTCTTATCAAAGGAATCTTCTTGTGAACCGGCAAATATCGAGCCGATGTCGATAATTTGTTTTATTCTGGGATATATATAGATGTAGGACTCGATTTCAAGGTTTGGTTATGGTTGCAGGTAAGAGAACTGGATGGCTGATTGTCCTCGCCCTTTCGGCGGGAATGCTGTCTGGTCTCTTTCTTGGAAACGTTTGCGCTCTGGAGTCCGGTGGAGAGGGAGAAGGTGAAAAAGCCGTACCTGAGCTGAAGCCGCTCAAGCCAAAGTTTCATAAGGTGGAACCCTACAAAGCCGGAGTCCAGCATAACCAGGTTCTCAAGCCTAAAAAGAAGAAGGTCAACAAGAAGAAGCTCAAAGCCGGCAGTCGAGCCGACAACTATAAAGGTAAGGATCAGTCGGCTTTGCTTGACAATAATCGTCTGGACGCCTCGGCAAATTCGACTATGCTCAATTCTGCCGCCCTGCGTGGAATCGGCATAATCGGGGTCAAATTTATCGCCGAGGGCGGTTTGCCGCCGGTGATTAATCAAGTTTTTCGAGGCACTCCGGCGGCGGAGCAGGGGCTGCGCCCCAATGACGCCATAGTGGCTGTGGACGGGGTGCCGACCTATGGTTTGACCAGGGAAGAGTGCTATGACCTGATAGTAGGCTCCCCGAACACACCGGTTACCCTGTCTATTCGAAGGGGGTCGAACTTTTCGGTGCATACCATGATGAGAATGGATTTTACCGAACTCACCGACCCTGCCGTTCGCAGAGCCTATGGCGTCAATTTATGACAACCGGCTTTTCTGGAGATAAGCTGGAACATCTGCTAAACTTTCGAACATGAAACTTTGCTTTGATGCCACTAGATTTGGTGCTGGTCTGGAAGGGGCGATTGATATCGCTTCCCAGAAGGGTATTCCGTGCGTAGAGTATTCTTTTGAGCCTTTTCCGGCGGGAGGCAAGACCGGCCGTGATTTGAAAGGCAAAGAGCGCAAGTATCTGGAGTCGGTGGCTGCCCTCAGCCAGGAAAAGGGCGTAGAGATTGCCTGTTTGAACCTGCTTTACAGCCACAGTCCCGGCGATAAGAACTCTAAAAAGAAGTTTCTCGGCATGATGGAAAAGCTCTCCAAGGTGGCGGCGGTGCTGAAATGCAAGTTCGTCTCCTTTTATCTGGAACCCGGTGCCGATGAGGGCTGGAAGGATGCCTTCGAAGAAGATTTTGCCGAGCTTTTGCCAATCATGCAGGAACTGGATGTTGTGCCTTTGCTGAAGCTCTCTACCCCGTCAAGCACCCGCAGGCTTTCTCTCAAGAAGTGGCGGGCGATGGAGCCTCAAGACTGGCGAGATCTTCTCTCTGGTTGCAGTGGTCTCAGTTTGAGCTTCTCTCCTGCCGATTGTGTCTGGCTCGGCATAGACTATCTTCAGATTCTCAGCGGTTTCAACGCCGCCATCGAACATGTCGAAGCCAACGATGTCGAGATCAATCGCCAGATGCTAAAAGACTCCGGTATGTTCGGTCCGCTCTGGTGGCGTTACCGCATCCCCGGTAAAGGCGTAGTAGACTGGAGTCAGCTCATAGAGTTGCTCAAGCTCTACGAATATAAAGGGACATTCTCCATTCAGCTCGATGATGAGTTCGTCGCAGGAGATATGACCTCCCTGGAGGGGGCCCTCGATGACGGTGTGAAGAAACTGGCACCACTATTCAAAGGCTGAGGCTTCTTTAAGGCTACAAAGGATGTGAGAGGATGGAGAAAAGGCGGATCTGTCTTTACACCCAGACGCACTGGGATCGTGAATGGTACTGGGAGTTCGAGAAGTATCGCTGTCAACTGGGATCGGTGGCGCGTCGGCTTGCCGCCGAGCTTGAAGACGGTGCCATGCCTGTCTTTCATCTGGATGGGCAGTCCTGCGCCCTCGAAGATATCATCGCCATCCAGCCCGATATGGAAAAACGGCTCGGCAAGTTGATTTCCCGGGGCAAATTGCGGGTCGGACCATGGTATGTACTTGCCGACCAAATGTTGGTCTCCGGAGAGAGCCTGGTTAGAAATCTGGAGCGGGGTATCAAAATTGCCTCCAGATATGGTGACCCTCTGGCGGTCGGCTATTTGCCCGATACCTTCGGTCACACCCAGGATATGCCCCGTATTTTGAAAGGATTCGGCATCGATAATGCAGTGGTCTGGCGTGGTGTACCCGAGCTCGATCAGGGACCGGCTTTTCTCTGGCGCAGCCCGGATGGCAGCGAGGTGCTCGCTTATCTTCTACCCGACGGCTATTACCAGACTGCCTTTCATGAAGCGGAGGGCAAAGAGCCTGCCGAGATAAGGGCTAGGTTGGGAGAGTATCTGCTCTCTTTTCTCGGTCTGGATACTGAAGGTTCGGAAATTGACGAGTTAGAGCTTAATGGAAGGGGGCGGTCTTATTTCGAACCTGGTAAATCCGCCCTGGTGCCAGTGGGAGGAGATCATCTCTATCCGCCCGGGAAGTTGCGTTTGCTGGTCAAGCGGGCCAAAGAAGCCATGGCTGCCCTGCCGGAACACCAGAGAATCGATGTGGAGGTCGTGGATCTCGAGACCTATCTCAAGCGTGTCAAGCGCTTTTTGTCCGGGGAGCTCGAACTTACGCGCTTGATACCGGGCGAGCTGAGAGACAACAGTTTTTCTGATGGGCATTGTCGCGCGTTCATGCTGGCGGGAGTTCTCTCGGCCAGGCTTTATCTGAAGCGAGAGAATAGAGATCTCGAACACAGGCTATTGCATAGAGTCGAGCCTCTGATGAGCGGGCTCTATGCGCGTGGTCTGGTCAATTATCCGGGCGCCGAGCTGGATCACGCCCTGCGCTTGCTTTTGCTCAATCATCCCCACGACAGCATATGTGGTTGCAGTGTCGATGATGTCCATCGTCAGATGTCGACCAGAAGTAGGTCTGCTAATCACTTATTAGATTTTATCGAACGAGAGGTTAGAGAGGAGATGATATCACCCGGGGTGCATGAATGGTCCCGGATTGGTGCTGGCAAAAATGGTAGTGCCGCCTCTACCTCTGTCTCTGTCTGTGCCGGATATGGTCGTTGGTCCATGGACTTGAATGACCCCGACCGTGGTGCCGACGGAAACGCTGTCTTCAATTTTTCCGGCAGTGAAATATCGGCACCGGTGCCTTTTAAGTATTCTGTCCCGGCGACCCTTTTGAATTTGACCAGCCCGGGTCATGAAAGGGATGTGAAGCTCGACGATAAACAGAGAACGCTTATCGACAAAGAACTTGATCGCATGCTTACTAAAGCGGCTCCACGACAGCTCAGAAGGACCTATACCGCTACGGAAGTTTTCGGCTCTGCCGGTGGAGTGCCTGTGTATAAGGATGTCTGTGTGGTCGAGGGCTTGACCCTGGCTGATTCGGTTCCGGCTTTTGGGGTCGCTTTTTCTCTTTCGGCAGAAGCAGATCAGGCTGGAAACGCCTGTGAATTCATTCCGGTGCAGGCGGAATCTTCTAGTAAGAGTGGAAGCATTACCCTCGTCAATCAGTTCTATCTGCTCCGGGTCGATGAAGACGGAACACTGGAGGTCAAGCTCGAGGCGGGCAAGAACCGGTCGAAGCACCACAGGCTTGACCCGGTCTTTAGAGATGTGGCCGATGCCGGGGACTCTTACAATTTCGATCCGGTTTTCGGTGACGATGAAATCGAGGCGGTTTTCCAAGGGGCTCGCCTGATAGAAAACGGACCCCTGCTGGCGGCTATCGAGCTGGTTCATCGAATTGACCTGCCGGTCTCTTGCGAAGAGAGCGAGGATCGGTCATTTTTGAAAGGGCTGAAAGATGTGGATGATGTGGTCTCTTTCAAGCGTTCGCGAGAGGTCGTAAACCACAGTATAAAAACCAGAGTCGAGCTCCGCGCCTGTGACCCGATTGTTTATTTTGAAACCGAGTTCGAAAACCACAGTCGAGATCACCGACTGGAAGTCAGTTTCAATACTGGTAAACCGGTCAAGAAGACCTGGTCCGAGAATCACTTCAGCTGCGTAGAACGACCGGTTCGCAAAGCTACTTTGCGCTTGCCGGTGCCCCGGGGCAAAGAGGCCCCGCTAGATCGTTTTCCCTGCCAGAGGTTTTTTGTGGCCAATGGTCAGGTGTTCTTGAATCTGGGGCTTCCAGAATACGCGGTTGAGGGCGATCGGGTTTCTATAACTGTTTTGAGGGCTTTTTCCATGCTCTCTCGCAAGCGTCTGTTAACCAGAGGTGGTGGCGCTGGTCCGTATATGCCTACCCCGGAAGGAAATTGTCTTGGACCTAACAAAGTCAACTATGGTTGGTCCAGTCTGGAGCTTATCGACGGCGGTGAAGGCTTCGGGACGAAGTGCCGGGCGGCTGCCTGGGATTTAGCCGAGCGTTTCGAGAATCCGCTCTTTTTCTCTCCGGTTTCAAGCGACTTTGTCAGGACTTATACCGGCGCGGATAAGGCGAGAGTTTCTCTTTCGGATATTAAAATCGAGAACACGGCGGTCAGGTTATCAGCCATGTACAAAATCGAAGCCAAAGAGGCCCTTTGTTTGAGGCTCCTGAACGTATCCATGGATGCCTTCGAGACCGAGATCGAGCTTGGCTTCCCATTCAAGAGTGTCAGCCTGACAGATCTTTCCGGAGCGGTGAAAGAGCGCCTGAAGACCAAATCCGGGGCGTTCAGGGTCTCTTTCAAGGCGAACGAGCTGGTCGCCTTGAAAATAGGGCTCTAGGCAGCCGGTTCCGCCCCCGGTTTGTGCTGGGCGAATTTTGTGAATATACTTTATACATATGTGAAAAGCTCTTAGTTTTGCCAGGAATTTGTCCATGCTTTTTCATTCTTTCAACAATAGATTCAAGGCTGTGGCATTTTGCTCTCTGCTTTCTACCGGTCTTGTGTTACTGGGTGTGATATCGCCCTCGGTGCAGGCACGCAGCAAGTATGATCCGGACTCACCGCTTACCATAGATATGCAGAAGCAGCTCACCAGGGCTGCCTCCTACGCCAAGCGTGGCAAAGGGGATAGAGCCGCCCCCATATTCGAATCCGCCCTGGCGGAATGTACCGACCTGCCGAAGTGTCTTGCTCTTGCCTCTTACACCGACGGTTACGGGCATCCCCTTTTGGATGTGAAGCGAAAGGCTATGGAGAAGGCGGTGGAGCTTTGCAGAACCAATAATGATTTCATTCAGGTAGCTATAAAGGCCAGGCAGTATGAATGCTATGGTGTGACCCGCAACGCTATCCAGCACCTGATCGGCTCCTCCAATTCTAAAGAGCAGCTTGTCGATCTGGCTCGCAAATCCCAGGAAGTGTCGATGAATGACGTATCTCACCTGGCCATGGAAAAGTACTACTCTACGGTTAAAACAGTACCGGAAGCACTGGAATATGCCCGGCAGGTGAATCTTCTGGGTATGGACGACCTGCTGCGTCAGGTACTCAAGGATCTCATAGATGATGAAAACCATCCGGATAGGCTGGTGGAGCTTCTCTCCAGCATAGAAGTATTCAAAGTTAAGGACTTGAATCGCTATCTTCTAAAGAAAGCTTTAGACGAGTCTAAGGATGTGAATACGCTCTACAGTATCTGGAAAGCGGCGCGCCGTCATGGATATCAGGACATCATGGATGTGGCCGCGTTTCGCGGCAAGAAGAAGAACCTGATCAAGCAGATACAGGTGCAGCAAGAGCAGAGCTATCAGGATAAGCTCGAGCAGTATCGCAACGGGCAGACCGGAACCGAAGGTATATACCAGCCTCAGACCCAGCCCATTGGTGGCTTTTAGGCAGTTTCTCGTGGGTGGGTTCTAAAGTCGGAAATGACGATGCCGGTCTCCCCGTGATCGACATCATCAGATCCTTCTTCCTCTATAACGCTGCCTGCCTTCCAAAAGTTCAATTCTCGAGCGACAGACTTCCATTATCTAGATTAAATATTCGACTGCGATCCGGGTTTGCGATTGAACCGGTCTCAATTTGCTCTGTTGTCCGAGGAAGCCTGTATTGCAGAGTTTGTATCTGAATCGTGAACATAATGTTGCTTTCCCTTCTTTGCAAGAAGTGACCATGGTATGTTCTATGGGTCAGTGGAAAGTGCCACTGTTTCTGAGCCCATCTTAATGTCAGGGCATGGTCGTGCTCTAAAGATGCGAAGTGGGTCTTCTGCAAATCCCCTGGAGGTGTCAGGATTGTACGTTAGAGTAAGCGAGCAAGAGAGCATCGAACGAGCGCTCAAAAGATTCAAGAAACAAGTCCAGAAGGCAGGTATTCTGTCCGACTACAGACGTAAGAAGTTCTTCGAATCGGCAGGAGAGCGTCGTAAGAGAAAAGCAGCCGCCGCTCGCAGACGCCAGGTCAAAAGAATGGTTCACCGCGAAGACTAAGTCAAAACTTCGTTCCATTTAAATAAATAGTATCGAGAGCAGCTCTTCATTTAGAGAGCTGTTCTTTTCTTTCTCAGACCGCTTATCTAGCGAGAATCAGGGCTGTAGCCAAAAGAGCACCGCATTCAGCCAGCTCCACCACCGCGCCATAGCTGTCGCCGGTGTGACCACCCAGTTTTCGCGCCAGGCTGTGGGCGGCCAGGGTGCCGACTGTGAGCGCACCGCCGGTGGGGACGATTATCGCCTGATATGGGAAAAAAGCCATCAATGCGAAAGCGGCAGCAGCAAGAGGCAAGCCCCCCAGAATGAGATCCAGAGGGGCGTTGGTAGAGTCGTGCCAGACCTGTCCTTTGCCTTCTACACGGGCATAAGGAAAGCTGGCTATAGTGTAGAGTTCAGCCCAGCGTGCCGCAATCGGGGTTATTACCAGTGCTGGTATCATAAGATTGAGGTGAGAGGCGAGAGTGGCCAGTGATACCACTTTCAGTAGCAGCAGGCAGACCCCGCTCAGTACGCCGAAGTTGCCTACTCGGCTGTCCTGCATTATTTCCAGCATTCGCTCCCTGCTTTGATGCGAGAAGATGCCATCTGCCGTGTCCATCAGTCCGTCCATGTGGATGCTGCCGGTGAGCGCAAGCCAGCATACAGCGATAATGGCACCATGCAAGGTTTCTGCCGTCGAGAGCTGAATAATAATGGCGTTGACCGCCACCAGAATCAATCCGACCAATAAGCCGACCCAGGGCAGATATTTGCCCAGACCTCGCAATTGCCAGTCTCCTTCGAGATTTATCAATCGGCCTATTGGAATCGCTGTGACATAGGCTATGGCGATAGCCAGACGTTTCAAGATCATCGACTAACTCTTCTTTCGATTCATTCGGCTTTTCGCCTTATATGTCCCGGAACCTCCGCACTGTATTCGGGGCGATGAGGGAAGTTTTCACTGTTGTGTAGGACAAGATACTCTCTTTTATCCACATAATAGGATATGGACTCGTGGACGATTTTGAGGATGTCCGGATCGGATTCGAGATTGAATGCTCTTTCCAGAATTTCGGGTATCACCTCTTCGGGATCCTTCTCTGTGTCCGTGTCATCTAGGGTGGCGCGGCTTTCGCCTTTCCACGGCAGCACTATGTGGTCGTCGAAATGTCCGACGATATCTGGTATTAATGGCAGTGGCATACTGGTCGGTAGTCCATAGCAAAAAAGGCTGCGGTTTTTGTCGTTGGGCACAAAAGTCTTGTGCGGTCCGATAATTTCCGGAGCCCAGTCCATGAGTAAAAGCGCGTGATCCGGCCTGTCCGGACCCTGATAGTGACCGAGGGGCAAATCGAACAACCTGGCCAATACGGCAGAGAGCGGGCGAGAAGTAGGGCTGTAGAATTCCACCGCCTCCGGTGCCAGCCTCAGACCTTCGAGCAGTCCTTTGAGAACCATCATCGTACTCGCTATCTTTTTATAGGATTCGGTCGACTTTCGCTCCGCTTTCGGCTGACCGTCATCATCTTCCTCTGCCGGGTCAAATAAGAGAATACTGCCGTACAAAATATAGAGCCAGTCTCTTCTGGTCAAAACAGTCTTCTTCTTGAGCTGCTCCTGACGCTTGAGGACAAACTCTCGATGCTGATACTCGTATTTTTCTTCGTCGGTGACCGCCAGTTTCTCCAGGCGATTGATAAGCTCTTTCGATTTTTTGAAATCCCTGGCAAGTGAATAGCAGGCAGAGAGATTGAGGACGGTGTCGAAGTCCTCTTCTATCTTTCGGACCAGCTCGAAGTGTCGCGCCGCCTGGGCATACTTCGCCTGGGACATCATCGCGAAGCCGAGTTCATAGTGCACAGTCGGGTCGTCCGGGGCCATGGCGCTGGCTTTTTTCAAAAGCATCTCAGCCAGCTCGAATTCTCTAATGTCTATCAGCTTGTAACCGGCTTCGAAAACCTTCTCCGGCTCCTTTTCCAGATCCAGGTGCTCATCCTGGCCACTGGCAGTTTTGTTGCCCGAGAGGGCTTTCAAAGAGTTGGAGAGTTCCTCTTGATCGGCGTCTTTCATCAGACGAGAGAGCAGCTCGACTGTCTTTGCGTCTTCCGGGTTCTTGAGCCAGCACTGTCTCAGTACTTCCAGGCACTTTTCATGCCTGCCCTCCTCCAGGAGGGTGGTCGCTTTTTTGAGTTCTTCTTCTCTAGGGTTCAATGATGCCTGCTTCTTTTGATTCTTTATATAGCTATCTGTAATCCGGTCTCTTATTGTAAAGAACGATACTACCTTTAAGGAAGACCGATAAGATTTTAGGGCACGATGGCACAGATCGGCAGATTCTCTGAGATTATCGGTTAGAATTTGCAGATGTTTCGAGGCGCCCTGACCGCCTTTTGCCATTCGCCTATTGAGGGGGGATCCGACGTGAGCACCGATAGAAAGACCATTATTGCCGGTAACTGGAAAATGCATAAGACCCACGAAGAAGCAGCCGAGCTGGCTTCTGCGGTGGTCAAAGGCGTCGAAGGGAAGAGCGACCTACCCGAAGTGGTTCTCTGTCCGCCATTCACGGCTTTGGCAGCCGTGGTGGACGCCACCCGGGGCAGCAGCGTCAAGGTCGGTGCCCAGAACATGGACTATCGCAACGAAGGCGCCTTCACCGGCGAAATCTCTCCGGTCATGCTTTCTAAGATGGGGGTGACCCATGTCATCCTCGGCCATTCGGAGAGACGGCAATTTTTCGGAGAGACTAATTCCACTGTCAACCTTAAATTGAAGGCAGCCCTGGAGCACGGACTGGTGCCTATTGTCTGTGTCGGAGAATCGCTTGATGAAAGAGAGAGTGGTTTGACCGATTCAGTGGTTAGAAGACAAGTGGCAGCCGCTCTCGAAGACCTGACCGAAGCGGATGTCGAGACCCTGGTCATCGCCTACGAGCCTGTCTGGGCAATCGGCACCGGTAAGACCTGCGAGGCTACCGAGGCAAATCGCGTCGCCGAGTCCATTCGTTCTACCGTTAACGATTTCTTCGCTGCCGAAGCCGGCAGCAAATCCAAAATCGGTGAGACAATTCCAATCCTTTACGGCGGTAGCGTTAAAGCCTCTAATGTGGACGAGCAGCTCGAACTGCCCCATATAGACGGCAGTCTGGTCGGCGGAGCCAGCCTGAGCGCTCCGGATTTTCTTCCGATAATTGAGGGCGGATGTCGCCGTGTAAAGTTGACTCCTTCGGCGTCCTGAGCAGAAATCTAAACTGTTAGAAACATCCTCTACCGATCCGGTGGTGAGCTTAAGCCTATTCGTTTATAATGGCTGCTCCACCCTGGAGAGGTGTCAGAGTGGTCGATCGTGCAGTCCTGGAAAGACTGTCTGCGCTAAAACGCAGCGTGGGTTCGAATCCCACCCTCTCCGAATCTTTTATTCCGAATCTTTCCTTGGGTTTAGCCATATTTCCCGGAGTCTAGTCTATAGGCATGGAGCATCTTGCAGAAAAGCTGGAAGAGATTGAAAAGACGTTTATCGACGTCGAGAAGCAGCTCGCCGATCCGGCTGTGGCTACCGACATAGATAAGGTCAAGAGCCTCTCTCGTATTCTCAAGCAGTTAAAGCCAACTGTTGATGCTTACAACAGTTGGAAACAGGTTCAGGAAGATATCGATTTCTGGCTGGAGCAAATCCGCGAGACCCAGGATCAAGAGGAGCGTATCAATTTCGAGAGCGAACTTGCCCAGGCGCGTAAGAAGGACGACAACCTGAGAGAAGAGTTGAAGATTCTTTTGCTTCCCAGGGACCCCAGCGATGACAAGGACATCATGATCGAGATCCGAGCCGGCGCCGGGGGAGATGAGGCTTCGATTTTTGCAGGTGATCTGCTGCGCATGTATTCCAAATACGCGGATACTCTCGGATGGAAATGGACCATAGAAAGCGCCAGCGAGATAGGCATCGGCGGCTATAAAGAGGTAATCGTCAGCGTCAAGGCTGACGGAGCCTACAGCAAATTCAAATTCGAATCCGGGGTTCATCGGGTTCAACGGGTGCCCCAGACCGAATCTTCCGGGAGAGTCCACACTTCGACAGCCACCGTTGCGGTCATGCCGGAGGCTGACGAAATTGACGTAGAACTCGACGAAAAGGATCTGGAGATTTCGACCATGCGCTCCGGTGGTGCGGGCGGTCAGAACGTCAACAAAGTGGAGACCGCGGTGCGCATTCTGCACAAGCCGACCGGCATCCAGGTGCACTGTACCGAGGAGCGCAGTCAGCTTCAGAACAAAGAGCGCGCCAAGAATATTCTTCGGACCAAACTGTATAAAATTAAGCTCGAAGAGCAACAGCAGGCGATTTATGAACAACGCAAGTCCCAGGTCGGCTCCGGGGACAGGTCGGAAAAGATTCGTACCTACAACTATAAAGACAACCGGGTCACCGACCACAGGCTCGGTCAGAACTTTTCGTTGCAGCAGGTGATGGAAGGGGATTTGACCAAGTTGATCGACTCTCTGACACTTATGGAACAGGAGCAGAAGTTGAAAGAGGGGCTCGCAGTTTAGTCTAGTTTAGTCTAGTCCAGTTTAATTTAGTTCAGGCCCATTGCTCCGGTTTTATGAATGGACGCAGAAGCGCGTAAGCGCCTGCTTGGCACTGGTTCTGAAGAATTGATAGAATCGAATACATGAGCGATATGCGATTGACTCCGGGGGTGAAGCTTCGGGATCTAAAAAAGCAGATGGTGTTTATCCTCACCTCCTTTGGTATCGAAAAGGGGGAAGCTTCGGTGGAAGCCGAGATGATCGTGGAGCATGTCAGTGGCATGAATCGTTCTCAGCAGCTAGTTTGCGCCGACATTCCGGTAACCGATCAGCAGACCACCAAGATGGAGCGATACCTTTTGCAGCGCCAGGCGCGCATGCCTATTCAGTATTGTCTGGAAGTGGCTGATTTTGCAGGCTGCAAATTCAAGGTCAAGCCAGGCGTTTTCATCCCGAGAACGGACACGGAAACCCTCTTGGAGGAAGCCTTGAGGCTTTGCGGCAAGCTGGGCGATCGGCCTGTCATCAAGGTGCTGGAAGTTGGTGTCGGCTCCGGGGCGCTTTCGGTAAGTCTCTTGAAAAAAATGCCGCGCACTAGATTGACCGGCACCGATATCTCGGAGGATGCTTTATCAATCACCCTGGAAAATGCCAGGCAGCACAAGGTTTTGAAGAGGATCAATTTGAAGCACGAAGGTCTGTGGTGGCTTCTTGATGAACGCTACGATCTGGTGATATGCAACCCTCCTTACATTCCACTTTCGGAAAAAGAGAGTCTCGAACCGGAGGTGGTGGAGTATGAACCCCATGAAGCACTGTTCGGCCGAGACCCTGATGGATTAAGGTTCTACAGGAAGCTCAGTACCACCATTCCGAAGATGATTGATCTCGCCGGTGGTTACATGGCTGTCGAGGTAGGAGACAGGCAGGCAGATAAAGTAGTGGAGATTTTCAAGGAGGCAGGCTGGGGATCGTTGAACTGCCAGAGGGATGTCAACGGAATTTATCGCGTCGTCAGCGGATTTTGGAAGAAAAAATAGTTGTCAAAACCTTTTCAACTGTTAAAATTGTTGATAGAGAGACAGTTCAGAGGGGTCGATGGAAGACGGAATTTTGAAGGCAATGACCGCCGACGGAAGCATCAGGGCTGTCATCGCTACTACCACCAAGGCTGTTGCATGTGCCCGAGAGAGGCACGAGCTCTCTTACACAGCCACTGCGGCTCTGGGTCGCGTGATGACCTCGGGTCTTCTGCTTGCTTCTTTGATGACCAGGCAGGGCCAGGTCGCCTTGAAGTTTCAGGGTAACGGTCCGCTTGGTCGTATTCTGGTCGATGCCCAGCCCAACGGCAAAGTAAGAGGATATGTGGATAATCCCCAGGTCGAGTTGCCTTTGAACTCCCTGGGGAATTTTGATGTTGGGGCTGCCATCGGCAATTCTGGCTTCATGCATGTGATGGTCGATCATGGCTATGGCAGACCTTATTCTTCTATGGTCGAGCTTGCCACCGGCGAAGTGGGCGAGGACGTCAATCGTTTTCTGGTCAGCTCAGATCAGACCGGTTCCATTGTTGTTGTGGGCGTGCATGTCTCCAAGACCGGAGTTGAAGCTGCCGGTGGGCTAATCATCCAGCTCTTGCCGGATCACACCGAAGAGACCATCTGTCAGATCGAAAACAATATAACCACCTTCGGTACCTTTACATTTTTGATGCGGCGCGGCATGGGTCTGGAGGACATTCTCAAGCGCATTCTCACCGGATTCGATGTGCACATCCTCACCGATGTCGAGCCGGTGCAGTTCTATTGCAAGTGTTCTAAAGAGCGCTTTGTGGAAGCTTTGAAAATACTGCCCAAGACCGAGATCCTCTCCATGGCCGAGGAGGATGGTCAGGCTGAAGGGCGGTGTCATTTCTGCAACGAGTTCTACTATGTAGGGCGCGAAAGTCTGCTGGACCTGGCTAGATCTTAATACTCATTAACTTTCACTATTCAAGACTAGGTATACGAGAACAAAATAAACCACGCCGAAGGACGTGGTCTATCGAAGTCTTTTGTAAGCGCAAACTGGTAAGTCAGGGGTCGCTGAGAGTTATAGGGCTCTGGCGATTTTGCCCTTCTTGATGCAAGAAGTGCAGACCTTCATCCGCTTGACGGTATTGTTGATTCTGGCTTTCACCGATTGTAGGTTCGGGAGCCATCTTCGCTTGTTATGTGGGTTCCAGTGGGATCGCAAGAAGGTGTAGTTCAAACCGGTTCTTGGACCTTTGCCACAGACTTCACAACGTTTAGCCATGATTGAAGCCTTCCATTAGGTTCGCTTAGGGATATCTGGGACATTCGGGTGAGGTAAATCACTCGAATATTGGGTTATCCGTCCGATAAGAATCGGTTGCGGAATTCGCCCCTTGCCTCGCCTCGTTCCATGGCATCAGGTGCCAACCAGGCTGACAAAGGGTGCATTTTAGCATGTACGATGAATACTTCAAAAGGAAATGTTGTCAAATGTAATGTCTGAGATGAATAAATAGAAACAATAATTCCACAAGAATTCTCGATACGTGGTAGGCTAATTCTGGTGGGGATCGAGAGATGAGTGTTGTCAGGCTCTCTTGTCAATGAAGACCGATAAGTTAATCCTGGCGCACGTTCTGTGATAAACAGAGTTTAGTAAATCGATTGCTGCAACGTATGGAAATACCATTCCATTCGGTTTAGAATCTTGGTATCAATTTCGATGGTGTTCAATGGAGCCGCAAGTGGCAGGGGCGGCAAGTAAGCGAACGAGACGTAAAGTCGAAAGCTAATCGGTACAGAGGCGAGTTAGGAAACCAGCATGGCACTCGTAAACTACGCGGCACGAGAGATTAACTGCAAAATCGTTTACTACGGCACCGGTCTTGGTGGCAAAACTACTAACTTGA
>CAZCBH010000035.1:0-47028 GCA_964496875.1 uncultured Candidatus Obscuribacterales bacterium
CTCAGGGTCTCTTTTATGGTCTGGATTTTGTATTTGTCGTCGTGCAGTATCGAGGCGGCTAGAGCCGCATCGGCTCCTGCTTCTTTGAAGACATCGACGAAACATTCTGGCGATCCGGCACCGCCCGAGGCGATAACCGGCACTGATAATTCTTTTGCAAAGACTTCTACCATGGGAAGATCGAAACCTATCTGAGTTCCGTCTCGGTCGAACGAGGTCAGAAGAATTTCTCCCGCGCCCAATTTTACCGCCTCTTTTGCCCAGGCAAGGGCGTCTATGGCAAGCGGCTTTCTGCCACCGTTAACCAGGACCTGCCAGGGTGAGATCGAAAGAAACTCTGCCTCTTCATTCTCCTCGGTTCTTACCCGGCGCGCGTCAATGGCGAGCACACAACACTGGCTGCCGTATTTGTCGGCGATGGCTGCTATAAGAGAGGGGTCCGATACCGCCGCCGAATTGACCGATACTTTGTCGGCGCCGTTTTTTAATAGTAGGTCGGCATTCTCTATAGTTCTTATGCCGCCGCCCACGGTGAAAGGTATTCGAAGACAATCGGCTACTTTCTCTACTGTATGTAGAAGAGTGTCTCGGTTTTCGACGGTGGCGGTTATATCGAGAAAGACCAGCTCATCGGCGCCTTCTTCTTCGTAGCGCATGGCAAGTTCTATAGGATCGCCGACATCGCGCAACCCGGTAAAATTGACCCCTTTTACAGTGCGGCCGGCGGCTACGTCTAAGCAAGGGATGATTCTTTTGCACAGGTGCGAGACTTTGTTCCCGGCGATATCGGTATTGGTGCCGGTTTTAGTTTTTGTCTTTGTATTAGTTTCAGTTTCAGTATTAATTCGTTGCATCGAGCCAGCTCTCCATCAAGCTTTCGCCATAGTCGCCGCTGCGCTCCGGGTGGAACTGATAGGCGGTGATATTGTCCTTTTTTATGCCCGAGGCAAAGTCTCTGTAGTATTGACTGCGGTGAGAGATAACGGCTTCGTTTTTGGGAGAAGCATAGTAGCTGTTGACGAAATAAGCGTAGCCGCTGTTGTTTTTGTCATTGATGCCGCCTTCTGCTACACCTTGAGGTTCTACTAGATTCCAGCCTATCTGGGGCACTTTGCCACAATCGAATTTTTTGACCATGCCTTCAATTAGAGAAAGTCCGGCTACACCGGGGGATTCTTCGCTGCCCTCTAATAAGACCTGCATACCGACACAGATACCTAAATAAGGTACACCTTCTTTTATTACTTCGACCAGTCTCTCTTTCTGACCGCTGGCTTCTAATAAGCGCATCACCGCTCCAAAAGATCCGACCCCGGGAAAGATAACCGGTAGCGTTCCTGATATTGCCCGGTCTTTGCCCACCGAGATAGACTCTATCCCCAATCTATTTAAGCAGCGCCTGACGCTGCCGGTATTGCCGGCACCAATATCTAATAGCTCGATTGTTCTTTTATTTATATCGGTTTTCACTGGTCGAACATCCCCTTGGTGCTCAGGATCTCATCGCCTTCGACTTTTCTGGTCGCCATGCGCAGGGCTTTGCCCAGACCTTTGAATATGGCCTCGACCGCGTGGTGGTTATTGTCCACATAGGCTAGGTTGACATGGACAGTGGCTTTCAGTCCGTCGGCGAAACCTTTGAAGAACTCTCTAAACAGAGTCGGATCTAAACTGCCGATGTTACCCGGCAATAGCTCCACGTTCCAGACACAGTTTGCCCGACCGCAAATATCCAGTGCCACCGTCGCCAGAGACCCGTCCATAGGATAAGTAAAGAATCCCGAGCGTTCTATCGGGCTAGAATTTGCCTCGCCCAGCGCCTCTCTAATAGCTGTTCCCAGCACTATGCCTGTGTCTTCTATCAGGTGGTGACCGTCGACCTCTATATCGCCTTCGGCGTCGACATTCAAAGAAAACCGCCCGTGACAGGCGAAAGCGTCGAGCATGTGCGTGAGGAAAGGAAGGTCTGTTTTTATTTTGCGCTCGCCTGCTTTATCGAGATTGATCTCGATTTTGACCCTGGTCTCTTTGCTTGATCTTTCGGTTTTTGCTGCTCTGGCTGTGTTTTTTAGTTCGGCGACCATTAGCTCTTTACTCCTGATTTTACCGGGGTCTTTTGTGCAGGCATTTGATTTATATCTTTGAGATTGGCTTTCTGCCAGGCTGTCACAGCCTCTAGCAAAAGTTTGTTCTCTTCTTCAGTCCCGACAGTTATTCTGACAGCACCGTTCATAGGGTCGCCTTCGATTTTGCTGGATCTGTCTCTTACTAGAATGCCTGCTTTCTTGAGATCGGCGATAAAGCTCTCGCCCAGTCCGGGAAGTTTTACCAGAAAGAAATTGGCGGAGCCCGGGACAATATCTAGATTCAGAGTAGAGAGGTCATCGATAAGTTTCGCTTTTCTTTTCATAAGATCTGATGCTTCTTCGGTGACTCTTCTTTTGCAAGAGAGAAGATCCGGGGCAAGGTCAGCTACATACGAGTTGACAGAATAAGGCATACGCAGCCTTGCTATAAGTTCTAGCTTTTCCGGGTCTCCGACAATGACTCCCAGACGAAGACCGGCTAGACCCCAGGCTTTAGAAAAAGTCCGGGTGACAAGAATATTCTTGTATTTTTCTGTCAGGTCGATGGTGCTGACGTTGGCGTAATCTGCATAAGCCTCATCGAGAACGAATAAAGTGCCGGGGAAGCTCTCCAGCCAGCGTTCTAAAATCTCTTTGTCTACAAGAGAGCCGGTCGGATTATCGGGAGAGGCGAAGATCGCCAGCTTTATGTTCTGCTTCTTAAGAGCCTCTTCTATAGTCTCGGTGTCATATTGCAGATTGGCTCTTACAGGAATTTCCACAAGCTCTGCCCCTGCCAGTAGCACGCTTCTTTTGATCATGGCGAAGGTTGGGGTGGAGACCAGGGCGCGGTCGCGACCGGGTTCTATAAAGGTGCTTGCGATGAGTGAGAGCGCTTCGTCGGTACCGTTTGTGGGCAGGATGTTTTCTTTGTCGACTTCGAAAATAGCCGCAAGCTCTTTCAATAATGGGTCGTATTCAGGGTAAGAACAATAGCCTTCGATCACTTGAGGGGCTGTGCTTTCGTTGAAGTCGAGGCGGATATAACCCCTGCGTCCTTCTTTGGGGCTCTGATAGCGGTCCATAGAGAGCACCTCTTTGCGGGCTTCTATTTTGTCGGTGACTTCTTTCTGGGTGGGTGTTGTCGTAGATATGGAAACCGGTTTGCATTCCGGCTCAGGAGCTTCGGCTCCGGCGACGATTTTGTCCACTCTATATTCGAGGATGTCTCTTGCGCCCAGTCGCAACAGCTCTGGAATCAGGCTAGATACCGCTGCCTTCTCGACGGCGATTTTTACAGCATAACCTTTTTCGTTATAGAGTCTGGCTATGGTAGGAGAGCGCATGGCAGGCAGGTTCTCGACCAGTCTCTCCAGGGCATCTTCGTCGACGTTCATCTCTATGAGCACTCTTTCTTTGGCTTCCAGGCAGCCTTTCATGAGCATGGTCATCTCAAGCAGCTTCTTGCGTTTGACCGGATTTTCATAAGCTTCCCGGCTGCAGACAAAGCGGGTGGTAGAGGTGAGCACTTCGTCGACGATGGCGAGTCTATTGGCGACAAGGGTGGCACCGCTTGCGGTATTGTCCACGATTATATCCGCGTCTTCCGGGGGCAGGGCTTCTGTAGCACCGAAGGCTCTCAAAAATATGGCGTTTTTCGAAAGCCCGTTCTTCTCTAGAAAAAGCTCGGTCAGTCTTCGGTATTCTGATGCTACCACCAGCTTCTTGCCGGATTTTTTGAGGGCATCCAGATCCATCTCTTCGGGCATGGCCGCTACTATGCGCACCGGGTCGAAGCCAAGATCAAGTAGCTCTATCACATCGGCTTCCTGTTCGATTATCCAGTCATAGCCGCAGAAGCCGCAGTCGTGCCGTCCTAATTCGACCAGCTTGGGAATGTTCTGCGATTTTATGAGCTTGGTCTGAATACCGTCGTCCGATGAACCCGGGCGGTAGCTGCGCCCGTTCTCGCGATAATTTATGCCGATGGCGCCAAGCAGGCTCATCACCCGGTCTTTTATTCTGCCGGTGGGCAGGGTCATGCGCAGTTTGTCGTTTTTCAGATTTTGAATTTCCATTTTTGTCGCCTTATTTAAGTTGCTGAAGTTGCTTATGATCATTGCCTGGGTTTGTTGCTAAACAAAAGAGCCCGCTTCTGCGGGCTCTTGGAGTTCTGAATGCTTTTCTTGGTTAGTCTTTTTTATTTGATTTCAGACTAATTGTCGAACCGTCATCGAGAAATTCCAGACCCGCTGTGCGGAGGAATGAAAATGATGATGGTGATGATGACCGTTGTTTAAAACGGTGGCGGCTTTTCTTGCTTTATCAATCATCGATTTCATTTCTTGGGTGTCTGAGTTGTTCTCGAAACAGAGTTCTTTTCGATGGACTGCAAAGACCATAACATCGCCCCGGCATTCGGGACAATACTTTGCAAAGAAAACTTAAAGAGGAAGAATTTAAAATTTGTGCCTTATCGTAATTGCGTCCCCGGGAAATTTACCGGGGCGCGGCAGCGGGGCGGAGTCTTTCACCGCTTCCATGCAGGCGGCGTCAAAGTCTTTATCACCGGAGCTTTTCTCCAGTTTGATATGGGCCGGTGAGCCATCGTTTTCTACCGAGAAAGAAATTGTCGTGTGGCATGTCTTTTTATTGCCGACACCGCTTCTTTTGAGGCCTTTGCTCAAGCGCTTTTCGATTTTGTACATGTAACGGTCGAAATCGATTGTCTGTTCATACTCCAGGTTGTACTTACCTATATCTGAATAAGTCAGAACCAGATTTAGAGGCGCAAATGGAGGAGGAGAAACGGATTTAATCAGGCTGAGTCCTTTGACGATGGCTTCGTTATTTTCATTGCCTTTTTCACCGGTTACGTGTGGATTTAGAATTTTACCTTCGGCGTCTACCGTGAATTTGACTTCAGCACTACCATGCTGAATTGGCAGCCTTTTATTGAATGTGCTTTTGATAGAGGATTCGACTTGAGTGCAGTAGGGTTGCAACGTCCTCGATGAGTAGGAGAGGGCGTAGAGATTGCGCAGGCGCGCTTCGGAGCGCAGCCTCGCTTTGATGCCTTCCAGCAGTTCATTTAAGCGTTCTTTCAAGGTGGGACTTTTATTGGCGCCGCCCCGGGCGACCTCCTTCTCTATGTCCTGAAAAGGCTTGCTGAAGACGCTTGTGTCAGGATGGCTGAGCTGATTCAAGAGGCGCTTGATCTCGCTGCGCTGCTTGCGATAGGGACCATCGGCAAGCTCCGGGCGGCTGTGGCTTTCGCCTGCCAGGGCGGGAGCAGGAGCGAAAACTGCCCCTATAACAGGTGCTGCCACTATCCATAAAGTAATCAGGTCTCGTTTTTTCATACTAGAGTTTTACCACAAGATTTCCATATATCAGGCCACCCTGGGGAAAACCCTGAAGAGTGACACGGATTTTAGGCGTGGAACTAAGCTGGCGAAATGATGTCATAATAAGAGTCTTATTGAGATTGTGCGGCGGCGGATTTGCTTCGATGATCGGTCATAAAAAGAACAGTTTTTTTTCTCTGACTTCCTTTAGTAAGGTGAGTGTGGCGCTGGCTCTTCTTGCCCTTGCGACGACGACGGTGAATATGCCGTCCTCTGTGTGGGCAGAGGAGCCGGCTTCCACCGAGTCTTCCACTGAGTCTGTCACCGTGGCCGTCCCGGTCGAGAAGCAGGAAGTCTCGGGCTCGGTCACGCCGCTTGCTTTTGACGAATACACAGAAGAAGAGACCGCCGCCAGTGCCGACCTGTCCCAGAACGAGGCTATCCGGCATTATGAAGCGGCTCATTTTTATATGTCCAGGTGGAACCCGGAGATGGCTGAAATAGAGCTGCGTTCTGCCATTATGTATCTGCCTGACATGAAAGTCGCCCATCGAGACTATTGCCTGGTTGCGATTTTGCGGGCAAAGCCCCTGCGCGCCCTGGCGGAGTTCATGATGGTGGTCGGTCTCGGTGACCCCATACCTTTATCCGATAAGCAGAAGAAGTCTCTGCGGGAGGAAGCCGCCGGGCTGCACTATAACAAGGGGCTGGAACATGCTTCGGCCAATCGCTGGCGCGAGGCTATCACAGAATTGCTCTGGGCTAAGAAATATACCCCTCTGGATCCTGCCGTGCATCGCTCCCTTGCCTTCGCCTATGCTTCCAATAAACAGTTCGATCACGCTCAAGAAGAGTATCAGAATACCCTCGACCTGGACCCCCACGATGGTCTTGCCCATGCCGACTATGCCATTTTTCTCTCGCAGAAGGGTAAGCATAAAAATGCCTATGACCAGATGAAGATGGCGGTGGCAAATAATCCTGATGTGGCGGCGCTCCATGTGGACCTTGGCTGGATGGCGGAATCAAGAGGTGATTTCGGCGAGGCCGCCGGCGAGTTTGACCGTGCAGTACAGTTGCTGCCGGAGCAGCCATCGCTCTGGACTCAGCTGGGCAATGTCCGGGTGAAAGCCGGTGATAGAGAAGGGGCGAAGAGCGCTTTTGAGAAGGCTCTTTCTCTAGACAAGAACAATGAAGCGGCGGCAAAGGGGCTGGCGGCGCTTGCGCCCGCGTCGACCACGGCTAAAGAGTCTGTAGTTTCGAAAGATTCAGAAGATTCTCAAGATTCGCAAGTCTCCGGCGAGAAAGTCACCGGCGACGGTGCCCAGGCTGGTTCTGCTTCTAAATCCGATTCCCGTCCGCTTACCCCCTTGAGGAAAAAGTAGGCGACGCCTTTAGAAGCTTCCGGTATTAGAATCGAGAAGGCTTTTGAGATTCTCCTCTTGATGCTTGTGGAAGTAGTGTCGGCTGGCGTACCTGTCGACATAACCGCCGGCACGGCGACCGACTAATAAGCCGCCCCCTAAAATCGAGTTGCGTACCTTCCAGTTTTTGAAGGTGCCTTTGTTCCCGGTGCTTTTCTCTGCCACCATAATCAGGGCGGTTGCGCCGGCAAATCCTACAGCGGCGCCGATGTTGCCGTACATTTTGTAGTAGTTCTGGACGAAGATATCTTCTCTCGATTTGGTCAGGCGTTCATCTAAGGTCATATCCAGATCCGCTTTCTTGAGGTCGGTGGGACTGACCAGATCCTGGTCATAGTCGTAGCCCACATCGGTAGGGTCGGAATAGTTCTCCTGCTGGCGGCTGAGGGCATACCGCAGCATTTCATTTTCCGGTGTGTCTGCTGCCGTATTCTCTTCGGCGGCGCTAAGTTCGGTGCCGCTTAAGGTGCCACTGCCGTCGGTGTCGATTTTGTCGAAGTGTGCTTTTAAATAGTTGTTGGCTTTTTCGTGATAGTAGTTGTCTTGAATGGCTGCCCTGGAGAGAGTGCCGAGGAATTTGAGATCGCTTTGCGATATAGAGTTTCCTGGTGTGGTGAATTCGGTCTTGTAGAGCTTGCTAATGATATCGAAGTTGTCTCTTAGATAGGCCAGGCTGGCGCCGTTTTCGGGGTCCTTTTCATAGCGACGGGCGGCTGTGAAGATCTCTTCTTTAGAGATTGCGTTGTTGCCGTCAAAGTCGAGCACTGCCCAGTTATGGTGCAGTATTCGACTGCCTTGATAGGCTCTGTAGGCGTTGCTGTCAGCAATTGTCATCTGCACAGGCTGCTCTGCGCTCTGGGCGGGCAGTTTCTCCGGTTGTTTCTCCGGCTTTTTCTCCGGTTGTTTCTCCGGTTCTTTTGCCGGTCTGGTTTCAGCAGCCGGTTTCTGGCTAGCCGGACCTTTTTTGATGCTCTCCAGCTGGTCTAGAATACGTCTGTCGAATTCTCTAAAGACAGGGTTATTCGAAGGGCTGTTCGGCTTCCTTCCAAAGTCATTGAAGCCTTTGTTATCGTAGTCTTCTAAAAGCAGTCTTCGCTTGAGCTTTTCAGAGGCGGGCGGCGCAAGCTCAAAAGCTTCGGCTTTGACAAAGCCGCTGCCTGCAAGCAACCTGGCGGCGGCGCTTTCGCCGACAGAATCTCTGGTGCTGTCATTGATGCCTGTTACTGGCGCGATATCTTTGTATGAATCCATCGTTCTTCCCCGGAAGAGGCGGCTTGAGCCTGCCTGCAGAGTTGGTTTTGAAAAATCACGGGAAAGTGAGCAGTCGATGTGATTGTTATGCAGGGTTATATGCGTGTGCTTTCGATATTGGACAGAATTTTGCCGATTCAGTCCGAATTTAATGCCATTCTTCGTAAAACTCCCCCTGACTGACCTCGACCCTCTATATATGATCTAGATCACTGAATTCAGTTTATTTTGATCGCAATGACAGACCAGTTCTTTGAACAATCCGAAAAGAAGCAGCCTGCGTCCGAAGTAACCGGAGCGGAGCATTCGCCGGTATCTTTGCTCTCGGTGAGCGATGTGGATATGAAGATTGATAATGTCATTCGAATCAGCTCTCAAGACGACGGCAGCTACAGACGGCTCTCCGGCTTTGAAAAAGCCTGGGACGCGGGCACCGGTGCCCTATCGGAGGCGCCGTCGGTTTACTTTCGCGAGCTGCGCCGGGATATTACCGAGGACCCGGGCAATCTCGCATTTAATGTCGGCACAGGGGCTGTGGTGGGCTTTGGCGCCACCGGTCTGCTCAAGGCTGCTCCGAAGCGGGGCAAATATGTGCTCGGTGGGCTGGTCGCACTCCAGGCGGTGCATTACGGCGCCGGTGCCATAGATTATCTGGCCGAAGCCGCCGGTCTCGAGTCCCGCCAGGATAGAGACAGGCTGGTCGCCGAAGGGGCTTTCTCCATCGCCCGGGAAGGGGTGATTCTCACCGAAGCCACCCCCGGGGCAATGCTGGGCGGATTCGGCGCTGTTCGTGCTTTCGGCAAGCCACGGCTTTTTGTCGAGGGCGAGCAGTTTGTAAACAGGCAGTGGGCTTTCAACGGGCCGGGCAGCCGCAGGCTGTCGCCTGATATCAAACAGCCCGGCGGCAAAATAGACGCTCTTAAATTAAACGACTCTTTCGGCGGCGGGCTCGCCGACGCCGATCTCTCATACGAAGTGGCACGCTCGGCGAATCTATTCACCATGAAACAAACCGGGCCTATAAAAGGCTCTTCGACCAGACCGGAGGTCAACCGAGGCTTTTTAGAAAAGGTCGGCGACGTCAGCCAGCACAGTCATCTGCCGGACGCCCCTGTCGGGCATCTGCCTTCTATAAACGATGTCGCCGCCACCCGTCACCTGGGCATTATCAACCAGGGCGATAAGACAACCTTTTATATAGGCAAGATGCAGGAGTTCGAAGGGCTTTTAGCACGGGGGCTGAAGCCCGAGGACATCCGTCTGCCTATACAGGGGCTGACCCTGGATCGCTCCGGTGTCGTGCCAAAAGCCACACTCTTCGAAAGCCAGGCTATATCAACATCATCTGGCAATGGTGCCGGTAGCAGGCTGCTCTTCGAGAACCGGGTGGACTTTCTAGAAGCCGAAAAGGCGCTCAGATCGCTCGATCTTGGCAATGCCTGGACCCAGCTCAAGTCATTGAAAAGCCGCTAGATTAAATAAGAGCCAGTTTAAATAATGCGACTTCTTAATAATGGAAAGCGCTGCTCTGACCGGGTTTTGGGGCGACGGGCCGCGACTGTATATATACCGCTCTTTTCGATTTTCCAAAATAGTTTATTATTTTCGAGTTCCGGCTTTCATAGATGCATCCAGGGGATATATCCCCGTGCCTGCCTATTGCCGGGACCTCGTCCATCTTACCTATGTTTTGCCAGGAGTTTTGCCAGTGCCAGTAGCCGATGCCTTGAAGGCGCACACCAAGTATCTCTGGTTCGATACCAAGAAACGTCGCGAGTATATTTGTATAACCAACGATGTGGATCAGTTCCTCCAGGAAAGTGGTATCAAAGAAGGTTTCATTCTAGTATCTGCCATGCACATCACCGCCGGTGTCTATATAAATGATCTCGAGAACGGCTTGATCAAAGATATAGACAACTGGCTCGAAGAGCTTGCTCCCGCCAATCCCGATTATCACCATCATAATACGGGAGAGGACAACGGAGACGCGCATCTAAAGCGGATTCTCATCAATCATCAGGTGATGGTGCCGGTTACGGAAGGCAAGCTCGATCTCGGTCCCTGGGAGCAGATCTTCTATGCCGAGTTCGATGGTCAACGCAGAAAGCGAGTCATTTTAAAAGCAATCGGCATGTAGTCGGTGCTTATTTAACAGTTTTGATAAAGGGGAAAGTCCATGACAGTAAAATTCAATGAGTCGGGCGTCATCAGTACAACTAGAGGAAGTGGAATGGGTTACAGCAACTCAAGAACGGAAGCTAAGCAGATTATCCGGGGACGTTCTCCGGTGAAGGGGTCGGTGGATTTTTCTCAGACACCTATATCCGAGATTTTCGGATGCAACGTTTTCAATCGTAACGTGATGAGAACCCTGCTTCCCAAGAATGTATTCAAAGCGCTGGTGCGCTGTCTCGATGAGGGAGAGGCACTTGATCCGTCGATGGCGGATATAGTGGCAAACGCCATGAAAGATTGGGCTATCTCAAAAGGTGCAACCCACTTCACCCACTGGTTCCATCCCATGACCGGTAACACCGCCGAGAAGCATGATTCTTTTCTGGTTACTGGAATTCACGAAGGGGAGACCATTCTAGAGTTTGCAGGCAAACACCTCATTCAAGGCGAGCCCGATGCGTCGAGCTTTCCCTCAGGGGGGATGCGGTCCACTTTCGAAGCCCGGGGCTATACCGGCTGGGACCCTACCAGTCCGGCATTTTTGCAGGAGAGCACCAACGGTAAGACCCTCTGTATTCCGACGGTCTTCTGCTCTTATGGTGGTCAGGCACTAGATAAAAAGACGCCGTTGCTAAGATCGCTGGAGGCGCTGGATAACGAAGCGGTGCGCCTGCTGCATGTAATCGGCAACTCCGATGTAAAAAGAGTCGTCTCCACTGTCGGTGCCGAACAAGAATATTTCCTGGTGGACGAAGCCTTTTATCTGGCCCGTCCCGACCTTATCAACTGCGGCAAGGCTCTCTTTGGTGCAAGACCGCCTAAAGGTCAGGAGATGGAAGACCATTACTGGGGTTCCATAAAAGAGCGTGTTCTTGCTTTCATGATGGATGCCGAAGGAGAGCTCTACAAGCTGGGCGTTCCGGTCAAGACCCGCCACAACGAGGTTGCCCCGGCTCAGTTCGAGGTGGCGCCGGTGTTCGAACTGGCTAACACCGCCTGCGACCACAACATGCTGCTTATGGAAGTCTTCCGTAAGACAGCCAAGAAACATGGACTGCGTTGTCTCTTCCACGAAAAACCCTTCAGCGGTGTGAATGGAAGCGGTAAACACAACAACTGGTCGTTGGCCGACGACCAGGGCAACAACCTGCTCGACCCGGGCCATACCCCCCATTCCAATACTCAGTTCCTGGTGATTCTCACCACTGTGGTGCGCGCTGTGCACAAATACGGCGAGCTTCTCAGAACCAGTATCGCCAGCGCGGGCAATGACGATAGACTGGGCGCCAACGAGGCACCGCCCGCGATTATGAGTATTTATCTTGGTCAGACTCTGACCGAAATTGTCGAAGCTTTAATAGAGGGCAAGAAGACTCTTATCGGCCCCGGCGACAAAGAGGCAGTGCAGTCCGGTGTGCGGGTGCTTCCCGATCTGCCGCGCGATGATTCCGACCGTAACCGGACCTCGCCTTTCGCTTTCACCGGAAACAAATTCGAGTTCCGTGCCCTGGGTGCTTCCGACTCTATCGCTTTCCCGAACACCGTCCTCAATACCATGGTAGCTGACTCCATGCGTTATGTGGCCGACGAGATTGAGGCGCTGGTTAAGAAAGGCAAGGATTTGAGCACGGCCATAGAAGGGGTGGTGCGCGATACTTTGAAAGCCCATAAAGCGATCCTGTTCCATGGAGATAACTACTCCGAAGAGTGGCTTCTGGAAGCAGAAAGAAGAGGTCTTCCTCATCTGCGCAATACGGTAGAGGCCCTTCCGGTTATTGTCAGGGATGACACTCGAGAGCTCTTCGACCGATTCTCGGTCTTGAAAGAGGACGAGCTGGTCGGTCGCTATAACATCGAAGTGGCATCTTTCTGTAAGACAATCAATATAGAAAGACAGCTCTGCAAGAACATCGCCAACACCATCATCCTGCCAGCCTGTGTCGAGTATCAAAACAGGCTTGCCACAGCAATCATCCAGACAAGATCGGCGATTGCCAGTGTCAACCTGAAAGAGGAAGAGGAGTTGCTGGCCGATCTAACCGATAAAATAAGCACTCTGCGCCAGGCCATTAAACGCCTGGAAGCTTCCGAGGACAGCAACGGCAAGAGTTCGGAGGATGCCGATCAGTACATCCTGGCTAAGTTCTATCAGGCCGAAGTAGTACCTGCCATGGCCGCTGTCCGCGAAGTGGCCGATGAGCTGGAGCTGTTGGTGGACGACTCGCTCTGGCCGCTGCCCAAGTTCCGCGAGATGCTCTATATCTACTAATTGCCCCGGCAATATTGCTAGATAGAAAAACCGAATCTGGGATCGGAGTACTGGTTGCTTCGGTCCCATTTTTTTTGCTGTGTCCGATAAAAGCATCGTATATGGTATTATTCTTGCGATGATAAATCTTTAAGACTCTCGACCTAGAAAGAGCCCGCCGTGAGTCAGTCCACAGAAGACGCCGGTCAAGGTGCATCTAGAGATAGAATTTCGTCCGAGGACAGGGTCCTCTTGCCGGCAGCCGATGCTGTTCAAGAAGAGCCTAGAAGAGACTGTCCTTCTTGCGATCTCAATCTTCCTTTTTCCATCCGGGTCTGTCCCAATGACGGGACCGATTTATTCTTAGCCGAAACAGAGCTCTTTGCCGACAAGTATGAGCTGCTCGAAGAGATCGGCCAGGGGGCGATAGGCACCATCTATAAAGCCAGGCATATAGCCCTCGATAGTTTTGTGGCTATCAAGGTCCTCAATCAGGTCACCGAAGACCGGGTCACTTTTCTGCGTTTTCAAAGAGAGGCCAAAGCCGCCAGTAAAATAGCCCATGCCAATGTTATCAACGTTTTTGATTTTGGAATCTGGAAAGACTGCCAGCCCTATATGGTCATGGACTATCTCGAGGGCGAGACCCTCGACAAACTCCTTTTCAGAAAGAGCTATCTATCGCTCACAGAGATAGTCGATATCGCCATCCCGGTGGCTAAAGCCCTTGCCCATGCCCATGGTTCGGGCATACTGCATCGCGATCTGAAGCCCAGCAATATTATGATCCTCAAAGAAGGAGAGCCCGGTGCCCGGGTGAAAATCCTCGATTTCGGTCTGGCCAAGCTCTTGTTTCGCGATGACGGCATCAGCCTGTCTGCCACAGGGGCCGTGCTCGGCAGCCCCGCTTATATGAGTCCGGAGCAAGCCACTGCTTGTAGTGTCGACGCCCGCACCGACATCTATTCTTTCGGTTGCATTCTCTATCAGCTGCTTACCGGAGAGCCGCCTTTAATGGGGGGCTCGGCGCCGGAGACCTTTATGCGGCGCCTCAATGAGGACCCGGCTCCTGCTTCTTCTCTATGTGACCGATATGTACCGCCTAGATTAGATCAAATGATTTCGCGCATGATAGAGCGGGTGCCGGGCAAGAGAGTAAAATCGGCTGCCTGGATCCTTAGCGAACTGCTCGCGATCAAAAACGAGCTCTCCGAATTGACTTCCGATCAGCTTCTGCCTCCGGCTGCTTTTCGAGACAGAGTGACGACTCGACAACAGGAGAAGACCGTGGTCGACCTCAAACCTGTCGGTATCGACTCGGGTGAACGCAGGCAGGTTTTAAAAGACTTCCTCAAAGAAACCTCGGATAATCCTGGTCAAAACCCGAGAAGAGATTTTCGTAAAGATCCGCTACTGAGTCCCGGTATCTGGATAGCGCACTTCAAGAGGCAGTCCGAACCTGTTCGCTACGGTTTGATACTGGTTGTGGTGTCGATACTGGCTCTGGTTCTGCGCATACTCTTTCAATAGGCGAATAATTATCAGCCTGGCAAATCGCCTATATTTGCGGGCGGGGTTTGATAAAAACATGGAAGGTGTACTTATTAGTTAAGTATATCTATATTTATATGGATGCTTTTCGGACTTCTTCTGCTCACACATGATACTCCAGGTAAAATTCAGACCGATTGTCGCTCTCACCTGCGCCTTTGTTTTCACCGGCGCTGTTTATCTGTGGATGCCCCAGTTGTCTCCCCTGGGCAAGGACGTCAAAATCTGGTTAGAGCAGCGCTATGCCTGCTTCACCGAACTGGACGACATGCACAAGGCTGTCATAGATACCGAATACAATTACAAGAGCTATATCGTCACCGGCGACAAGAAATATCACGAAGCGTTCAATAACTCTGTCGCCCGCATAAACGAGAAAATTAGTATTTTGAGAGGGCTCAACGCAAATGAGACCCGTAATCTCGATAAGTTGCGAGGCATGCAGAACAACTTTCGCGGTGCTATTGAAGAGCTCAAATCCGAGGCGGAATTGCGTCCCACCCAGACCCAGGAACGCGCCCTCGAGATTCTTGCCGACACAAAACAGATGGAGACCCTCGATGAACTGGCATCCGATGTGGTGCTCATGCAAAAGGCAGAGTACAACCTGCTTCGAGAGCAGCTGCTTATTTATAACGGTCTGGTGCGCTCGGGACCCTATCCCTGGCTCGCTCTTCTAGTAATCTTCGGAGTCTCCGGACTGGTCGCCTTTACCGGCGGTCAACCGGCAAGAACCAGAGAAGAGTCTCCAGTCGAAAATAAACCCCATCCGGTCCAGGCTAACGAAGCTTATCGCCGGTTAGTAGATGAGCTGGAAGATACCCGCTCTCAGTTGGAGAGGCTTACCAATTTAGACAGGCTCACCGAGGTTTTGAATGTCCGCGGTCTGGAAAAGATCCTCTCGGTGGAGGAGAACCGCATGGTCAGAGCCGGCGGCCATTTGATATCTATTTTGATAAATTGCGACAATTTCAGGGAAGTCAACGAGGAGCTCGGCCATTCCGTAGGGGACCTCGTTTTGAAGGATGTGGCGAAGAGAATCACCGGCACGCTCAGACCATCGGATCATGTCGCCAGGGTAGGCGGTGATGAGTTTCTGGTGCTCCTGCCCGATACCCAGTTAGCCTACGGCATGCGGGTGGCGGAGCGAATTCGCACCGCGGTGTCGGAAGCTTCTCTGCACAATTCGCGCAAGCTCAAGAAACTGACAGTCAGCCTCGGTGTGGCTACCCTGCCTGCTTCGATATCCGAGGTAGAGGCGGTGGTCGCCAACGCCCGGGAGGCGATGCAGCGCAGCAAGGACGCCGGTAAGGACAAAGTCTCTCTGGCCAGGGAGTCGGGGAACGCCGCCAAGGCGAAACAGGGCAGCCTGGTAGATAAGCTCACCAGCCCGGATAGTTATCGGGTGGTCTATCAACCCATACTTGATCTGTCCAACGAAGAGGTTGCCGGTTTCGAGATCTTCACCCGGGGTCTCGAAGGCGCGTTCGAGAGCCCCGACGAATTCTTCAAGCTCTGTATCGAGAACAATCTACTCACCCCTGTCGATCTGCAATGCCTGAAACTTGCCATCGAGAAATCTCATAGCATCGCCGAAGGCATGCGGGTGCACATGAACGTCTTTCCCTCCACCATCGTCGATACCTCTATCGAGGAGTTCATCGGGATGTTTCCGATTACCTCCGGTGGACGCACCTATTGTATAGAGCTGAGCGAGCAGCATTTCATCATCGAACCCAAACATATGCGAGATTCTATCAACGCCATAAGAGAAGCGGGAATAATGGTGGCTATAGACGACATCGGCTTCGGGCGCAGTTCTCTTGAAAGTCTCATTCTGCTTGAACCGGATGTGGTGAAAGTAGATCGCAAATATGTCACCGGAGTCTCGGATGATGTCGGCAAGGTCCGGCTTCTGAAGCGCCTTACCAATGTGGCCAAATCTCTTGGCGCGGAAGTGGTGGCAGAAGGCATTGAGCGTCGTGATGATGTCCCGGTGTTGCAGGATCTCGGTGTGCATTTCGGCCAGGGTTTTATGTGGGGCGACCTGTTAGAGGTGCTTCCCACAGACCCCGAGAGCCAGAGGAAGCTTTTTCAGTAACCAGCATTTTTAATAGAGGTCGGCTATGACGGATCAAGTAGCGCAATTCAACGAAGACAATCAGGACAAATTCACCCTCGATGAGGTCATGTCCCGGGGCTTCGACGATCTAAAATCTCGCTTCTGGAAATATCTGGGTCTCCTAGCTCTGGCGGTTTTTGTGCCGATGATGCCGGCTCTGGCGAGCTTTGCCATCAAGTGGCTGGGGGAGAGCACCACCCTCACTATCATTATCGGGTCGGCTTTGAGTTTTGCCTCTTCCATACTCTCTTTTCTTATGACCATCGGCCTTTTGCGTATTCAAATTCGTATAGTCCGGGGCGAGGAGATTCACTCCGACGATCTGTGGAAGTCGATAGGACGCATCTGGGCTTTCATGGGCGCTTCCATATTGCTTGGAATTATGCTCGCCTTCGGATTTCTCTGTTTCATCGTCCCCGGTATCATTCTCTATTTGACTTTTCAGTTCTATCCATATTTCATCATCGAGCATAAAATGGGGCCGATAGCGGCTCTCAAAGCCAGCGCCGCCATTACAAAAGGGGTAAAGTGGGAGCTTTTCTTCTTGCATCTGGTCTTGATGGTGGTGGGTAGTATGGGCTGGTTATTGCTCCTTATCGGGGCGGTGCCCGCCGAGATGTTCTGCCGACTGACCATCACCCATGCTTATGCCGACCTGTTAAAGCGTTGCCCTAAAGAGAACCTGGCGGAACTACCCGCGCTTGCCGGATAGTACCGGTACTGGAGATTGTCGTTGTGTTTTTGTCTTCGAGTAAATTGACCTTTTCTGTTTTGACCATGCTTCTAGTCGGGTTCACGACGCCCTGGGCTCCGGCTTTCGCCGATTCCGACCATGGTCCGGATTCGGCCGATCTCAGCGCCGATATTCAAGACCTGGAAGAGAAAGAGAAGCTGGAGGGTCATATCAGAGCCGAAGCGACAAAGTCCTCGACCCAGCTCAAAGAGCTTTTGGGTTCGCTCAAACAGTTGCGGCGGTCTACTTTCGAGATTTTCGGCGAAGTTCAGCGCGAAGACCTGGTGGTGGTCGGGGAACCCGATGTCATAGGACCGATGATCGTGCCTGCCATACCTGATGTTTCGGGGATGCTCGGCACAGGACAATATCTGCCTGCCCGCAAAAAGTGGATTGACTATTTCATGGCTAACATAGAGCGGCTCTATCCGATGGTCACCAAGGAGCTGGAGGCTCTGAAGTTGCCCGATGACGCCACCGACGATATGAAAGAGCACTACAAGCGGGTGGTGCTGGCCTACAACAAACTGGGACCGTCCCTAAAAGATCTGGAAGCCGTCACCCAGGGACCTGAATACGATAACGAGAGCATCGCCAAATGCGCCACCATAGCCAGAACCTATATCGAGGTCATGGATAAAGAGTTGAAGCGGCTTTATCGCGATATGAAAAATGAGGTCTCGGTGACCAAGCGCGATGACGAGAAGCTCGATCGCAAAATCGAGAAAGAGAAGAAGAAGCTCGAAAAGCTAGAGAGCCGGAACCAATCAGAATAGATGGTGTTTACCGATCATCTATTTGCCGATTCTCCTTCTCTTTCTTCTTTTGCGGTTGCTGCTTGCCACTTCTTGCTCTCTTCGGTACTCACGACCGGACCCTCGATGCTCTCGATTACCTCACCGCGAGAGAGGAAAGAGATACTGTGGGATGATGCGGCAAAGATCATGATCGCTTCTGCTATGGGGCGATTGACTTGTTTGCGGGAGACCCATTCTATGATGAAATTCGCACCGCTGCCCCCACTCGAGTCGTTCCTCGGCACAACGAAATCCGCTGTCGCCATCGGATCTATCTTTAGCGGAACGCGTATATATTCTTTGACCAGTTTGCCGTCGGTTCGATAATGCTTGACCGAAGTCAGAATAATCGGATTTTGAAAGTCGGTATTTCTTATGCTCACTGTTTCGGCCAGATCGATTTTCAACGAAATGTGGTCGTGGCTGTAGATATGAGAATAGACCGGCAGATAGATGACTTCTCGCTTACTCAGTCGTTCTCCAGCCTTTAGAGAGGCCGCTTTGAGATGGGTCTGCCAGGTCTCCGGGCGATCAACTTCGGTGTTCTCTATATTCGCTTCACCTATCACTTTGTCCTTATGGCAGGCTGTCAGGGTCATAGCGGCACCGATTATGAACAGCGCCAATGCTATCCAGAGGAATAAGGCCGGTATTTTTCTATAGTTTCTCTGCTCTGTCTCTTTCATTTCGGTCTGGCTCCTCTCTTTTCCGGGTGACTTTGTAAGTTGATTCAAAATTGTATAGATCAGATCCTCTTCCTCCACTCATGGTGCCATCCTCAGCTCCGCCGGAACATCGATCTGGTCTATCTGGGAGATGAGCTTGAGACCGCCTGGGCCTATGAATTTTCTATTCAGGGTGTATCTGACCAGGATATATCCGGCGATAACCGGTAAACGCAGGCTCGCGAAAAGACCCCCACGAAAAGGACCGAGAGCCGGACGGTTGCCAGATCACCGAAGAGAGCAATCTTGTGCAGGGCTACCGCTTTTGCTTGGCCTTAGTGGTTCAAGAAGAAGAGTTCGAGGTCAAAGCCGCATGATGCCGTAGAAGAGCCAGATTGGGACGGTGCCACCGGTGCAGATGGCGGTTTTGTCCGGCGCAGTTGTGGTCAGCTCTCCTTTGCCGGCGGCGCTGTAGGCTTTTAGCAGCGCGTAAAGACCGGCGAAATAACGCCGGGGATTATTGCCTGTGCGCTCACTGGGATTGTTTTCGATGGCACGAAGCGCGCTGGATGTGGCCGCTTCGAGCTGGGTCTGATGGTGCTCGGTGAAATCGAGGGATTTCGCCTGGATCTCGGGAATGCCGTTGAAGAGCGTGGCCTGCCAGGCGAGTAGCAGAACCAGGGCGGTCAACAGTCGGAGGTAGGCTTTCATTCTAATTACCAGAATAGCAGATCAATCTTCCTGCAACAGCTCGACGGCGCTGGGCATTTTTCTTCGATCTCTTCTTTCTCTATGACCATCGCCGCTTTCTTTTCCGGGGTGCCTGCCATAGTGCTCGAACTCGAGCGGAAAGTTGCTGATGTTATAGCTTTGATCCCGGGCGCTCGAAGCCGCTTTCAGGGCTTCCGCCCGTCCTTTTGGATTGGACCGGTTCTCGCGGACAAGAGCGAGCTGGTTCCAGGCGTAGGCACAATCCGGATCGAGCGCCACCGCCTTTACCAGATTCTCTTCGGCTTTTTCAAGGTCGTCCTGTTCTCGAAACAACAGACCCCAGGCCAGGTAGGTATTGAAGCTATCGGGAAAGAGATAGGTCGCTTTTTCCATCGCCTTGGCTGCTTCTGCCGATCGGCCCTCACCGACCAGATGATGAACCAATATGAGCCAGACCCTGGAGGAGAGCCGGGGATGCTGATGCACCACTTTTTTCAAATTGTCGATAGAGGCAGCTATATCGCCTTCGGAAGAGGCTATGTTGCTCAGAATCAGCCAGGCATCGGCGGCGTGCTCATCGATTTTTGCGGCGGTCCGGGCTGCCGACTTTGCTTTTGCCATCTCTTTGTTTTTAAAATAGGCGTCGGCGAGAAGGCAGTAGAGTTTGTATTCTTTCTTGCCCGAAGCGATAGCTTTCTGCAAACCTGTGATCGCAGCCCGATAGTCGCCCGCCAGAAGCCTTGCCTGGGCTAGCATCTCGGTGGTATCAACGGCGCCATTACCGAGGCTTGCTGCTTTCTCCAGCAGTCTTGTCGCGCTCTCCGGCTTTCCTTCACCCAGGGCGATGGATGCAAGACCTATGTAATTGCCCGGATTAGCGGGGTCAGAGGCGATACCCTGCTCGAATATCCGGCGGGCATCATCGATTCGACCTTCCATAATCATGGCGTTCGCTCGCGAAAAACTCTCCATGTTGACCGGGCTGTCCGCAATCGGCTTTTTCTCCTCCAGCTCCGAGAGTCTGCGATAGCTTTCTGCCGAATCCTCTCTTTTACCCTGTCGTGACTGGGCAAGAGCGAGATAGAGCCAGGCGTTCTTAGAATCCGGGCGCACGGACAGGGCCTGCTTGTAGCAGGTCTCGGCTTTGTCATAACGCTGCATGCAGTGATAGACATAGCCGAGAATGAAAAGGGCTCGATAGTTGCCGGGATCTGCCGCCAGGGCTCTTTTCAAGCTCGCTTCGGCGTTCTTGCCCATCTGCAGTTCCGTATAGATTGCACCCAGACTTGTCCAGGTATCCGGCTCTTCCGGACCGAGACGGCTTGCATATTCTAAGACGGCAAGACAGTCTTGATAGCGTCCCAGTTTCATATAGATGTTTGCCAGATTGACATAGGCGGCGTAGAAATTGGGGTCCAGTTGGCAGGCTTTATAGTAAGAGAGACCGGCGTCTTTATAACAATTGCCGCTGCTCAAGATGGCGCCTTTGACATTGGCTACCTGGGCGTTGGCCGGGTAGAGTCTCTCGGCTTCGTTGATGGTGGCAAGGGCTTCTTTAGTCGATCGCTTCGCTAACTGGTCAAGGGCAAGGGCTGCTCTTTTTTCGGCGTCCTTATCCTTTTCGGTTCTAGCTTCCGGTTTGTATTGCTTCGGATTTGAAAGAGGCTTCAATCTTTTCTTAAGCAGCAAGAGGGCTGCGGGCTTGAGCAGAGCTCTTCTCTCGGTCGAAAGGTCCTGGCCCGCTCTTACTTCTATTGCCTGCTTCTCGGGATCGCCTGCCGGTCCTTTGAGTTTATCTATTTCCGGAATCGTGTTCAGTTCATCGGTATTTTTGCTGTTTTCGGCTTTTTCAGCTCTCTTCGCCCCGGAGCAGGAGGCAAGCAGTAAGCTCCCTAGAGAGAAGATCAAGAGAGTTCGTTTAAACTTCAGCGGGGCACCGTGCATGATATCAGGATTCTATCGTCACCGGGGCAAACTTGAAAGCCGGAGTGCGGGAGCGACTGTCTATATTGGGTTTGATCAGGACATTGGACTCGGGATAGAACATGGCCGCGGTTCCCGCTTTTATATTGCCGACCACGACTTCGATATCGTCCATGACACCGGCTTCTCCCCGCACTTTTACTCTCTGACCGTCTTTGACCGAAAAACGCTCGGCGTCTTCTTTGGCGATGAGAATGCAATAGCGATGAGGGATGCCCCGGTAGATATCATGCTCTTCATAGACCACGGTGTTGAACTGACCTTCCGAGCGGATGGTGATCAACTTGAGCATGTTCTCGTCCACTTTCAGATCGGGCAGCTCGGTGACATGCATTATCGCTTTGCCTGATGCCGTCTTGAAGCTGGGGTTATGAAATACTCGACCGGATATGGTGAATTCTTTGCCGGTTTCGTCTATGGTGGCTATTTCGCTCCATCCCGGAATGGCCTTTGCGATGAGAGCTCTTACCTCTTTATGGCTTTTCAGGCGTTTCCAGTCCACCGGCTTTGCGCCGAGGACCCGATGGGCGATATCGCAGATGATGTCGGATTCGGCTCGCAATAAGCCGCCGACATTGGCGGTGCCTCCTTCCGACATCCTCACGAAATTGAACATAGACTCCTGGGTGGTAGCCTGGGGCTCTTCGTCCCGGGCAAGCACCGGCAGGATAATGGTGGTTTTGCCCACTCCGTGGAAGTGTCCTGGATTGAGCTTGGTGTTCAGATAGACGATGGTGTCTATGTTGGCCAGGCACTCTGTCGCCCAGGTAAGATCCGGATTGGAGCCCCATAAATTGCCGCCCAGGCAGAAGAGAAAGTCGAGCTTGCCTTTGCGACCGGCTTCCATCATGGCGTGGGTGTCATAACCTTCGCCTTCGGGGACTTTGATGTCATAGAGTTTTTCGAGCGATCTTTTTATTCCCTCTTTCAAGGCCGGGGTGAAGCCGATAGAGCCCACACCCTGCACATTGGAGTGCCCGCGGATGGGCATCATGCCCGCTCCGGGGCGGCCGACATTGCCTGTGGCGATGGCCAGATTGGCTATGGCCAGGACATTTTCGACACCGTGTTTATGATGGGTGATACCCATGGCCCAGGAGAAGATTACCCCTTTTGAGGCTTTTATCATAGAAGCGGCTTTTTCCATGGTGGCACGATCGACACCGCTATTTTCTTCCAGCTCTTCCCATCTCCTGGCCGAGGCGAAATTCAAAACCGCTTGGTAGTCTTCGGCATGGGCTTCCATAAAAGATCTGTCGATGCCACCATTCTCGATGCAGGCTTTGAGAATGCCGACAAATAAGGCGGTGTCGCCGCCGGCGCCGGGTTGAATGTATAGCGATGCTATTTTGGTGCCGAAGAGCATCGATTTTACTTTAGAAGGCACATGAAAGGTATCGAGACCGGTCTCGTATAAAGGATTGACTACGATGACCTCGCCGCCGCGTTCTTTTAGATTGGCCAGTTGAGTCATCAGGCGCGGATGGTTGGATGCCGGATTGGCGCCGATGACAAAAACCAGATCGCAGCGGTTGATATCTTCCAGCTCTACCGTGGCTGTTCCTGTGCCGAAGGCCATGCCCAACCCCACTCCGGAAGCCTGGTGGCAGTAGAAAGAGCAGTTCATGACGTTATTGGAACCCTGCACTCTCGCCAGAGACTGCAAAAGAAAAGCCGCTTCGTTGGAGGAACGTCCCGAAGCATAGTAGGCGGTTTTTTCGGGACCGGCTTTCTTTAGACGTTTGCCGGCTATATCCAGGGCTTCGTCCCAGCTTATGCGCTCAAAATATTCGGCGCCTTCTCGCAAAATGACCGGGTAGCTCAATCTGCCCTGGTCTTCAGCCTGTTTTGGAGTAAGCTCTTTTAATTTGGCCAGGTTTCTGCCGGGCTCGGCAAAATAATCCGCAGGCAGGGCTTCGTACATATCGGCCGACTGGGCCTGGAGGCTCTTTTTGCAGACTTCGGGAAAATGACCGGCTTCGTTGACCATGCCGCCTTTCAATCCACCCATGCCAAGAGCGCAGGTCTTGCAAGCGTTCTTAGAGCGCATCCGACGCCAGAGCCTTAGCGGCCCTACTTCCATGGCTTTGTTCAGGGTGTAAGCCACCGCTTGCCATCCGCCGCCGGGTTTAGTCTTCCGTGCCATATTCTCGCCTCCTGGCAAAGATTATAAAGTAGTCGGGCCGATAAGTCTGCTAAGCTTCTGCCATGCAGAAATCCGTATTTTCTTATTTTGTTTCAGCCCTGTATCTCTGTATTCTGTTCGCCGCTAGAGCAGAAGCCCAGCCGGATCTATCTAAGTTAAAGCTGCCGCCCGGTTTCAAGGCGAGTCTTTACGCAGACGGTGTGCCCGGGGCAAGACAGATGGCCCTCAGTCCCGAGGGGACTTTGTATATTGGCACCATCGTGCCTAACAAAGTCTACGCCCTGCCGGATAGAAATCGAGATGGCAAGCCGGATAGCATCATCACCCTGGCGGAGAATCTCAATCGACCAAACGGAGTCGCTTTTCATAATGGCGCTCTCTATGTGGCGGAGATCGGTCGCATAACCAGATACGACGGGATAGAAAAGAACCTCGAAAATATCGCCTCCTTGAAGCCGGTGGTTGTCAACGCAGAGTTGCCCACCAGAGAATGGCATGGCTACAAGTACATTCGCTTCGGACCGGACGGACTTTTGTATGCACCGGTGGGGGCGCCCTGCAATGTCTGCGTCATAGAAGACGAGCCTCGCTTCGCGACCTTGATGCGTATGAATGCCGATGGCAGAAATGCCCATGTATTCGCCAGCGGTATCAGAAACACGGTCGGATTCGACTGGCATCCCAAAACAAAAGAGCTCTGGTTTACCGATAACGGCAGGGATTATCTTGGCAATAATCTGCCGCCGGATGAGTTGAACTGCGCTCCTAGAAAAGGTCTTCATTTCGGTTTCCCATATCGATACGGTATGAATGTGCCCGACCCCGAATTCGGATATCTCAAGCCCGATGATGGAAAGAGTCAACAGTTCGAAGCACCGAGGGTGCCACTAGGTCCCCATGTCGCGTCTCTTGGAATGCGCTTCTATACCGGTTCTCAATTTCCCGCCGAGTATCAGGGCAATATCTTTATCTGTGAACACGGCTCTTGGAATCGCTCCAAAAAAATCGGCTACAGAATAAGCCGGGTCACTTTCGATAATAAAACAGGCACGCCTTTGAAGTATCAACCCTTTGTGGAAGGATTCCGGCAGGATGAGAGTTTCTGGGGAAGACCGGTGGATCTGCTTCAAATGCCCGACGGCTCTATTTTGATCTCGGATGATTATGCCGGCTGTGTCTATCGGATTCATTACGACAAGAACAGCAAGTAGGTTTCTAAAAAACGATTATTTTATTTCTTATATAATGGCTCTGCTTTGAGAGCCTCAAATGATGTCAATAGAGCTGTTGACCTCAAAAGCCACGATCTCGATTGAATGAGAAAGCAGGAGGAAAATGATGAAACGCCGCGCTCCAATATTCGGTCTTCTAGCGATAACCCTCAGTCTGGGCCTGGGTACGCCTTCGAATGCCGAGGGTCTCTCCAGCTATCTGGAGAAGGTGCCGGGCTCGGCCAGCGTCGACCTGCGCCAGGCGGAGATTGAAAAGAGGCTGAGAGAGGCGGTGGCGGCAGGGCGCATCAGTCAGCTCGATTCCCAGGAGTTCTCGAGAGAACTTGACAAGGTGGCCGATCTGGAAGCAGCCTACCGTGCCTCTCACGGTAAGCTCTCTCTCTGGGAAAATCTGAAGCTCCTGTACCAACTGGATAACCTGAGCCGTAAAGTCGAACAGTCTCTTTCCGATCGCCAGGTGGCAGACAGCGACCTGGGCAGCCGCATAGTCGGTGTTCAAAACAGGATAGAAGACGGTCTCAATTCAAAACGTCTGACCGAACAGGAAGCATCCGGTTTCAAATATGATCTCGAGCGTATTCAATCGCTGCATCAACTCCTCACTTCTTCTTCTTCTTCTTCTTCCATTCGACTGACCGATGCTCAGAGTCTGCAACTGGCACTAGATCTGGATAGATTGAGTTCGCGGTTGGAGTCCACAATGCATGACCGGCAGATTGAGCTGCCGGAAATAGACAAAGCTCAGGACGAAATTGCTGCCCGGCTGGCTGCCGCCCTCGATAAAGGTATCCTCTCCAAGGATGAAGCCGATGATCTGAAGGAAGAGTTTCAGAAGGTCGCCGAGCGCGAAGCGACTTTGAAGAGTTACGGAAGACCCCTGACCAGCGAAGAGTCCCTTGCTCTTGCTGTGGATCTGGAAAAAATTTCAAGAGAACTCGATTTGAAAATGCGCACCAAAGACACTGAGGGCAGTGACTATAAAGATAAAGAAGCGAAAGTGTCCGCTCGCATCGCCGCCGGGGTCGTAACCGGCAAGCTCACCCTGGCAGAGGCTTCTTACCTCAAAGACAGGCTCGAAAAGCTGGAAGCCAAAGCGACGGAATGGAGAAAACAGGGCGAAGGTCTGAGCGCAGACGAGAGCAGAGCCCTTCTGCTCGATCTAGAGAAGCTCTCAATTCAGGTGGAGCGTCGCCTCAACGACCCTCGTTATTCATGGATGGGTCTCAGCAAAGCCGTGGCGGATTTGCAGATTCGCATGGAAGCTGCCAAAGAAGCCGGACGGATTTCGGAGGCGGATCTGACCAGGTTGAATAAAGACTTAGATAAGATCAAAGCTAACTGGGAACAGGTCCGCGCTGCCGGTATCGAAGGTAAGGGAGGCAGCGAAGGTACTTATCCGCTCAAAGATACCGTTTACATAGTCTTCTCTTTAGATCGGCTCTCGGACAAACTGGCCGATACTCTGAGCGACCGCGATGTAGAATTGCCCGAGCTGGAGGCGAGAAAGACTTATATAGATCAGCGCATCGCCGCTGGTGTCGTCTCCGGACGCCTCACCCCGGATGAAGGTCAGCGCTTATTAGACGAGTTTGATCGAATCAACGAGAAAGAGTCTGTTTTCCGTGCGTCCAAGAAGGAGCTATCCGAAAGAGATAAGCTTGCGCTGGCGGTCATGGTGGAGAAGTTGAGCACCAGGGTGGAGCGCAGCATCCATGAAGGGGCCCGCTACAACCCGGGATTCGAACAGCTCAGACAGAAGATGAAAGATGCCATCGAAGAAGGCATCATCGCCGGCAGTATCGTCGATGAAGAAGCCGAAAAACTGAAGGCGGAGCTGCTTCGCATCGAAAGCAGCGAGAAGAGTTTCAGAGGAATGGGCGGGGACCTCACCGCTTCTCAGGCATTGACCGTGGCCCAGAGCCTTGTCAGCCTGCAGGAAGCGATTGAAGAACAGCTCCTCGAAGCCGACACTGTCGTCATCGATCTGGACAAGCGTCGAGAGCAACTGGCTCAGAGGATCAGTGAAGGGGTGGTGGCAGGCAAGCTCAGCGCCGAAGATGCCGAATCCTTGAGAAAAGAGTTCGAGCGTCTCGATAGTCTCAACAGGAAGTATGCCTCTTCAGGCGGACTGAGCAAGGGCGAGTCGGTGGCCATGGCATACAGCCTGGCTCGGCTAGGCAGTCGAATAGAAGAGAAAATGAAAGATGATCGGATCGCGCTTCCCAGTTTGAAGGCTCTTCATGATCAAATAGATCAGCGGCTCGCCAAGAGCATTGCCAGTGGTGCTCTGACCTCGGACCGGGTCAAAGAGTATAAAGATCGTCTCGAAGCAATAGCTCGAATGGAGATGGGCTTCCGTTATACAGGAGATGGTCTCAGTTATCCCGAGTCGATGATGCTGGCCAATCAGCTCGACGATCTCAATCGTAAGCTCGACTCTGCCCTCAGCGGCAAGAGCCCCAGCTTCGCCGGGATAGAAGACAGGCTTGATAAAGTCGGCAAGAGAATCGCCGATGGTATCGTCGGCAAGAAAATCGATGCCGAGGCGGCCGGCTCGCTCAAGACCGAACTCGATAGAATAAGCAACGCAAGAGTGGCCTTCGCCCATTCCGAAGGCGGCTATAACCTGGAAGAGACCGAGACCCTCGTGCGTGACATAGATAGGCTCAATTCCGAAATCGATCTTCATATGAAAGGCCAGAAATTGGCCTGGAGCGATATCGACAACCGTCAAACCAGCCTGGAGAAGACTCTCAAACAGCTGATTTCTCAAGGCAAGATCAAAGGAGCGGATGCCCGGGTTTTATTAGATCAGCTCGATAAAATCAAAAGAGCGAAAGCGGCGTTTACTCTGAGCGACGGTAACCTCAACTATTTTGAGCGAGTCTCTCTGGGTGAGGCCCTGGATAATTTCAATCGGGCCATTCAGAAGAGCGCGGTTAAATAGGGGACGATTCTTCGAATTTCATTTATTGATCTTTGATGCAGGCGGCCACCGGCTTGGCCAGGTCGCCGGCGATCTTGTTGGGGATGAAGTTCTTCACCTCGGCAAATATAGAGTCATCCTGTCTAGATTGGGTCAACCTCGAATATTTGCGTCGCTTGAGCTTCCACAACTCCTCTCCGGTCTCGCCGGAGACCAGCCTGGCGGAGACCCTTGCCGCTGCGGTATCGCCGTAGAGGTCGTCTTTGAACTCTAGGTCATGGATGGAGATCTCGAGCAGATATTTAGCCTGGGCCATGCGCCCTAAGGTGGTCCAGCTGATCATATTCTGGGGAGTGATTATTGATTTCGAGGCGATGGAAAGAGAGCTTTCCGGCCCGGCTCCGGAAACATCATTGGATCTGGTCATCTTGTCGAAGTTCAGTAGCACCACCGGTTTTTTGTTCTTCAAGCTTTTCTCCAGGGCATGCTTGAAGACATTTTGAATGGTCTCGGTCAGACCGATCTCTTCCAGCCTTTTGCGGACGTCGATGTTGTCTTTGCGGGCAAATCCTTCCCAGTTGGCATCGAGAAGAATCTCCTGGGGACCGGTCACCGGGAGGATCGCTACCCTGTCTAAAAGAGAGACGTTTATCTGCTGTCCCTGAATACTGGAGGAGGTATCTGAAGAGGGCGGTCGAAAGATCTCGGCGGCGAGCGGAGTGGATGATGCCACCTGTGGTGCACTTCGATCGAAATTGGTTTGATAGTTCCGATCCGGCTCCGGCACAGCGGCAGGAGCCTGTTCTATACCCTGGCGCGGACTGACCGGCTTACTGCCCAGGACCAGGTCGTCTCCTTTCCAGGCGCTTTTAATAACCGGAGATTGCAACTCTCCTCTGTCTTTCAAGACTTCGGTCTGCACGCCTTTTTTCATGATCTCGAAGGCTTCGCCCAGTTTGGTGTATTTGCCCCGGTATTTGAGGGCGTCTATCAACTGTCTGGTGAATACGCCGTTTTGATAGTTCCTCGACTCCCAGGAGACCTGGGAAGGTTGACTGGAACAGACGATCATCATACCTTTGCCCATGGAGATATTGCCCACATCGAAACCGCCTACCCTGGAGAGGCCCTTGCTGTCTTTTCTAGTGTCGGCGGCACCGCTGTGGCAGGCATCGAGAATGACGAGAACCCGGTCGCAGTGCACCCGGTCTTTGATCATAGAGGCAAGATTCTGCAAAGAGATACCGGTGGCGTAGAGCTCGTCTTTTTTGGTATCGTGGGCGATGATATAGTTGGAGCCTTCATTGTCCATTTTAGAAGGGCTGCCGTGGCTCGAAATATAGATAACCACCAGATCATCGGGCTGGGCTGTCTTCGGCAGCCATTTGTCTCCGATGGCGGAGAGAATTCCTGCCCGGGTGGCTTCCCCGTCGGTTATCAGTTTGACATGGTCCTCGGCGAAGCCTGCCTCTTTGACGAGATAATCTCTGAAGTCCGAAGCGTCTTTAGCAGGATACTTGAGATCCATGGTCGGATCTTTGAAGCGGCTTATCCCGATGATAAGGGCCCATTTATCGTCCACCGGACGATTCTGGGCAGCTGCCGGTTTGACACCGGCTGATAGCAGAAATACGAATGACAAAAGGAAGATAGAAATACAAGCTTTTTTCATTCTATTAATTTACCCGGATAGCCTCATTATTTTCGCAAAGCAAAAGGCTTGTCGAAGTGTCGGTTCAACAAGCCAGTGTTTTGTTTATTGGGGTCTCTCGACCTGCTTTTTTAACCCGCTGTATAGTCTTTTAGCGAGCGAATGATATCCGGATCGGGATCGTGTTCCATGTAGATCTGGACGAGATTGTCTTTGAGGCTGGAATTACATTTTGGGCAATGGGCCAGCAGCTCTTTGACTTCGAAGAATTCGTCACAATCAAGGCACCAGTACTCGAATATCGGTGAAACCGAGCCGAAATAATCTTTTTCTTCTTCGGTTTCTGCAAGATTCGAGACCGCCGATTTAGCTGCAATATTTGTCATATCTTCCTTCTCCTCCACAATAAAATAAAAACCAATCGACGATATTTCTCTAGAGATATCTTTCTGAACTCGCCACAAGTGGCGAAGACAGAAATTTCCTTGGCCTTGACCACGCCAGAAACCGCACCATTACAGCACTCGTACCGGGTGGTTGTTGAACCTATAAATAGGACCCTATAGACTTTAACAGCTTGACTGGAATGCCAGTCTACATCAAATCAGGTTCTGGACCTAGAACGGATGCCGTCTTGAAGTCATAGTCCAGATCTATTGTTCCACGATCCGGAAATCCCTAAACGTATATATGTGTTGAGTATACATTTATTGCGGACGGTTCGGATGCGATGATTCCAGCATAGAGACCGGGTCAGGCTCCACTTTTGACGGGGGGGCGCCGCCCCGACCTAATCGTGTCGATAGAGATTTTAGAATCAGATATAGAACAGGAACTATAAAAAGACTCAAAAGAGTAGACAGTACCATGCCACCTAACACGGTCGTACCCAGAGAATGCCTACTGTGGGCGCCGGCGCCTTCGGCGAAAGCCAGGGGAAGAATTCCGAAGATGAAAGCCAGGGACGTCATGATAATCGGTCTGAATCTTGTCATCACCGCATCCAGTACCGCTTTGTGATAAGAGAGTCCTTTCTTATGAAGCTGGTTCGCGAACTCGACTATCAAAATAGAGTTCTTGCTGGCCAGTCCGATGAGCATCACCAGCCCTATTTGACAGAAAATGTCGTTGGTCAGACCGCGCAGCATTTGAGCGCTCAGGGCACCCAGAACGGCCAGGGGGACGGCGAGAAGGATAATCAAAGGGTCGAGAAGACTTTCATATTGCGCTGCCAGAACAAGGAACACAAAGAGCAGTCCCAGAGCGAAAATAAAGATAGCCAGATTCCCAGACTGGATCTCTTCCAGAGAGACGCCGGTCCATTCAAAACCCATACCCCTGGGAAGAACCCTGGAAGCGATTGCCTCCATCTCGGCGATTGCCTGACCGGAGCTTATGCCTGGTGCCGGGGAGCCGTTTACTTCGATGGATTTGAAGAGATTGTAGTGATAGATAGTAGGAGCGTTAGTGGTGGACTCTACTGTTATAAAGTTGCTTAGCGGGACCATCTCTTGACCGGGAGAGTTGTCGGCTCTGACATAGAGCTTTTCTATATCCCTGGGATTGCTCCGAAACGGTGCATCTGCCTGGACATAGGTGCGATAACTGCGGTCTAGATAATCGAAATCGTTTACATAAAGTGAGCCTATGAAGACCTGTATGGTGTTGAAAATATCCGCTACCTTGACCCCAATCGATTCAGCCCGGTCTCGGTCCACATCTATTTGCAGCTGGGGAGAGTCGATTCGGAAGGTGGACTGGATACCGGTCAAATGTTGATTGGTCCTTGCTTCGGCGATAAATTTGTCGGCTAGATGCGAGAACTCCTCCAGGGGTAATCTGAGGGTGTTCTCCAGTTCGAAGGCGAAGCCGCCGAAATTGCCCAGACCCTGGATCGGAGGAGGATTGAAGGGGATGCAGAAAGCCTCGTCGATGGCGAAGAGCGGTCCTCGCAGTCTGTTGATGATGGCTGATGCCGATTGCCCCTCGCCTGCCCTTTCATGCCAGGGTTTGAGAGTGCAGAAAACAATGGCGTTGCTGGAGTTGTTTCCGGAGAAGCTGAAGCCGCCCACGGCGAAAACGCCCTGGATCTCTCCTATCTTGCTGACTGTCTTTTCTACTTTCGAGACGACCTTATTCGTATAATCGAGAGAGACTCCTTCGGGACCCTGGACAATAATCATAAAATAGCCGACATCTTCATCCGGCAGAAACCCGGTCGGTAGTTTTTGATAGAGAAAGGCTGTGAGAGCCAGGGAGGCGACGAAAACCACCGTGGTGATCAGTTTGTGATTCAAGACCAGTTGAACGATTCGTTCACAGAGAGCGCGGGCACCATTGATTATTCCGTTGACGAATTTAAAGAACCGGTTCGAGTTCGCATCTCCCTCTTCTTTTAATAGAAGGGCGGACAGGGCAGGGGTGAGAGTCAGGGCATTAAAAGCGGAGATTCCTACCGAGATTGCCAGGGTGAGTGCGAACTGACGATAAAGCTGACCGGTGGTACCGGGAAAGAAGGCTACCGGAATAAACACCGCCGCCAGTACCAGTGCCGTGGCGATAACCGCTCCGGTTACCTCTTTCATCCCTTCTCTGGCTGCTTCCATGGCGGATAGCTTCCTCTCCTCCATTAGACGGGCGATGTTCTCGACCACGACTATGGCGTCATCGACCACCAGACCCGTAGCCAGCGTAATACCGAATAGGGTGAGGGTGTTTATCGAGAATCCGAATGTATACATGACGGCGAAGGTACCCACCAGTGACACCGGTATGGTAATCGCCGGAATAAGCGTGGTCCTCCAGTTCTGCAGGAAGACGAAGATCACCCCTACCACGAGCAGAATGGCCTCGATCAGGGTTTTTATCACTTCATGAATAGACTCTTCCACGGCCCGTGTCGTGTCGAAGGCGATTTCGCAACGGACTCCGGGGGGCAGGTCCCGGCCGAGATCCTTGATTACCGCTTTGGCCTCTCTGGCTACATCGAGGGCGTTTGCGCCGGGCAACTGGTAGATGGCGATGCCTACCGCGTTCAGACCTTTGTATCTTAAAAAGGTCCCGTAGTTTTCCGCACCTAATTCGACCCTACCCAGATCTTTCAATTTGACCACAGCACCATGGGGGGCTCTTTTAACTACGATTTCGGCAAATTCGGCAGGAGTCCTCAGCCTTCCTCTAACCCTGGTGCTGATTTCGAAGGACTGACCTTCCGGGTAAGGGGCTTTGCCGATAGAGCCGCTGGCTACCTGCAGGTTCTGTTCCGACAGTGCCCTGGTGACGTCGGTGGTGGTTATCTTTCTTTTGTTCAGTTTGTTTGGATCCAGCCAGATCCGCATCGAGTACTTTCTTTCACCGAATATAGTGACCTCACCCACACCTTTGACCCGCTTCAAGGCGTCTTTGAAATATAGGTCGGCATAATTGCTCAGATATAGAGAATCATGGCGATCCGAGGCCAGGGCGGCGGCAAAGATGATTGTTGTCGAGACCTTGTCGACGGTGACTCCGGTCTTCTTCACTTCGTCGGGCAGTCTTCCCTGGACCGAACCGACTCGGTTTTGCACGTCTACGGCGGCGGCGTCGATGTCTCTTTCGAGATCGAAGGTGACATTGATGGTGCTGGTGCCGTCATTGCCACTACTGGAGGTGATGTACTTCATGCCGTTGACGCCGTTTATTTGCTGTTCCAGAATATTGGTGACGCTGGATTCCACGGCGGTGGCATTGGCTCCGACATAGTTTGTCGTCACTTTTACCTGGGGAGGCACTATCTGAGGATACTGGGCTATTGGCAGGTTTGGAATGGCGACCAGACCGGCTATGAGAATAACCAGGGAGCAGACCGAGGCGAATATAGGTCGGTTGATGAAAAAATCTACGAACATGACTCCGGACTCCGCTATTGTCTCATTCTGCCGCCGCTGTCACCGGAACACCGTCTGCCAGCCGCTGAATACCCGACACGATAACCCGGTCGCCATCTTTTAATCCGGACTTGATTCTATAGGCGGTGCCTTCGATGCCGTAGACCTCGATCTCTTTTCTTTTGGCGACGAGCTTGCCCTCGGTTTTCTCTTCTGCTTTGAACACAAAGTATTTTCCGGCTGTCTGACTGACGGCGGTGGTCGGCACCGAGACTATCCGTTTACTGTCTTTTCGTATAAGAGCATTGACCACCTGGTCGGCTCGAAGACGGCTGTTCGAATTTGGGTAGAGAGCCTTTACCAGCACCGTTTGACTATCGGGATCGACAGTCGGCGCTATAAAAGAGACTTTCGCCTGACCGAAATTATCGCCTTCGGAAGAGACCAGCTCCACACTGCTGCCTTTAGAAATAGAGGCGGCTTTCTCTGCCGGAATAGAAAGGTAGGCTTCTAGAGGATGGTTTTCGGTAACCGAAGTAAGGGTCGTGGATGTGGTTACATAGTCTCCCAGCTTGACCGGTATGTCTCCTACGGTGCCGGCGAAGGGTGCTTCGATTCGGTAATACTTCAAATTGGCTTGCTCGGCTTGCAGATTGGCGAGAGCCTGTTCATGATTGCGTTCATGCTTTTGAATGGTCATTCTCTGCGCCTTGATCTGTTGCAAGGCGGCGTCCACTTCGGCCCGGGCGGATACGCAGCGATTTTTCCAGGAATCCAAATCGGCATCTGAGACAGCCCCATCCTTTTTAAGGTTTTTATACCGTTCGAACTGAGACCGGGTGTATTCGGCTTCTGCTTTTTTACTCTCCAGGGTGCTCTCCAGAGAGGCAAGGGTGGCTCTTGCCACTTCCAGATCCGATTCGACAGAGTGGGCGGCTGCATCGACAGCCTGAGTCTGGGCGGATTTTACCCTCGAGTCGATAGTCATCAAAAGGCTGCCGGCTTTTACTTCATGGCCTGCCTGCACCAGGATTTTCGTTACATGCCCTTCTACGAAAGGACAGATGGAGACTGACTTTCTAGAGCGCATCGTGGCCAGATATTCTTCTTTCTCCAGATAAGGCGCTTCGCTCAAGTTAAGCAACTGCACCACTGTCGGAGGCGCTTTGCGAGCCTCGCTCTCCTGACTGCATCCGGAGATCGAAACGGTGATGACCGCTGCTAGCAGTATATATAGGTAAGGCAAAAGAGACTTTTCAAACATAGGATACCGAATCGTTTTCTTGGGGGGTGCCACTCTCTTCTTACTAGAGTATGTTAGCATACTGGAGTATGGTTTCATACTGTGGTATGCTCATCTTATGAATGATATGAAACAAAAGCGGGTTGAAAGAAGAAAGGAAGAGCGTAGGCAGAATCTGGTGGATGCCGCCCGGGAGCTATTTTTGAGCCGGGGCTATGATGGCACAACGATAGATGACATAGTCACCAGGGCTGACCTTGCAAAAGTTACTTTCTATGCTTATTTCAAGTCGAAAGAGGAGATGGCTCTCGAAGTCAAACGCCAGGCTTCCGAAGAAGCGCTGGAATATCTCGATGATCTTTTGAATCGCAAGCTTCCCGCCCAGGAGATGCTCAATCAATTGATAGAGGATATTGTCACCTGGACCGAGGCGAACTGGCGATTACTGGATGTATTTTGTTCTCAGCGCTTCAGCCCTCTGGTCAATAGAGAAGAGAACCAGGAATGTAAACCGGAGCCGATGATGCTCTGTATCGACGCGATCATTTCTAGAGGACAGCAACAGGGTATTTATCGCCAGGATATCGACAGAAGCAGAGTTGCCCACATTCTCGATCTGGCAATACTTTGCGAGCAGTATCGCTGGGTAAAGGCAGGCCGGCCGCAAGGCGAACTCAAAGAGAGCCTGGAGAGCTGCATGGATTTTGCTGTGCACGGTATTAAAAATCCAGAAAGTCTTTAATGGCCGCTTTTGGCTCTGTCTATTTTTCTATGGAAAAAAGAGATCAGGCTCAGTAGATCGAGGGCGTCTTCGAAGTCCATATGCCAGCCTTTTCGATAGACCCTGGTCTGTTCGTCTTGAAAGGTGAGCAGAAGACCTTTGAGCATGCACATCAGGGTGAATTGCTCGGCTTGATCGTTTTCGTTCTCAAACTGATTGAGGGCGAGCATCGGTGGGCGCTGCATAGAAAATGAGAGAGCGTGCTCGGCTATCGCCGGTCCTTCTATGCGCAGACCGGTTTTAGCGCGCAATTTTTCCTGGAGCAGTTTAGACGCTTCCAGGACACAGTGATAGTAACCCCTGTCCAGAATAAATTCCGGACGGGTGGATAGAAGAATGTCCGGGTGGAGCCTCCTTTGTTTGACTGCTCGGTTCAGTGATTCTGCCCGGGTCTCGGCATCGGGGATGGAATAGATCGGTTTGCTGGCGTCGAAGTCGGTCAATTTGAGAGTCTCGTCTAAAGCCAGTCCGGCATAGCTGAGGATAGAGTTTATCTTGCGGCGGTATTCTTGTAAGGCTTCCTCTCCCCGTCTTCTTTTGAGATGTTCACCGGTCCTTCTCAGAAAAATGGCGATTGTGCCCGCGCCGCCGTCTTTGCCCTGCTGCTCTTTGAGGGCGTGGAAGAGACGATGGTGCCTGCCGCTATAAGAATAGACATCTTCGACCCCGCTGCCGACAAGAAGGGCTCCCACCTCTCCGTCCGAGATCATATCCTCCATCTCTACAAAAGCATCGCAGATCATGGTCAGGTAGGTCTGGTCTATTCTTGATGCGGTTCTCTGTTCTGATTCGGACATGGATAGCAACCTTGCATTTAAGAATCTCGATAGCTAAACTGACTACTCACAAAGGTTCGGAAGAGAGAATTACCATTCATGGTCAAGGTCGTATTCAGATTTAAAGCTATTCTAAGTACACTCTCTATATTATTTTGCCCTGTCTTTGCCCAGGCATCCCGGGCCCAGGAGCAACCTCTTCAGAGCGAGGTTCCTGCTATGGCTCCGGCGACGGCCCCTGCGGCTCCTCAATACCAACCTTATCAGCCGTACAATTCAAATTCGGAGCCGGAACAAGAAGAGCCGCCTGAGCGATATATGCCGCCGCCCCCGCCGCAGTCTTATGGTTATCGACCTCAATACCGACCCCAGTACAATGCCTCTCCGAATGAAGGCTATGGCGATCATTTCTATGGTGGTGGCGGCGGCGGTGAAGGTACCTACGGTATTCAACCGTCCCAGTATTACGGCAACGCCGCCTATCAGGGCGGCTTCAACAACGGACCGCGCGCCGGCACGGTCTACGCCCCCCAGGGATTGAATCTGCCCATGACCCTCCAGACCGCTATCTCTACCCAGGTGGCGAAGCCCGGGGATCTTATTCAAGGAGAGATTAGCCAGATGGTCTCCCTGGGCGGTAGAGGTTATATTCCGGCCGGTACCCAGGTGGTGGGTTCGGTGGGAGAGTCCAGAGCAGGAAGACGCTTGAGTCGCTCCGGGGCGCTGAGCATCGAGTTTACCTCCATGCGTCTGCCCTCCGGGCAGATGGTGCCTATCACTGCCCATCTGGTCGGTGATATAGGCAAATACAAGAATAAAGGTCAGGGCAATCAGGACCTTTATCGAGGGGAAGGGGCAGGCACTAAAGTAGGGCAGTTCTTTCTGCGCGGTCTGGGCGGTGCCGGTCTGGGGGCTGCCCTGGGCACCGGTCTTGGTGCCATCGCAGGCGGCAGTCATGGTGTCGGCCGGGGTGCCTGGGGTGGTGCCGCCATTGGTGGCGGTTTAGGTGCCGCCGACATGCTCTTGCGAAAGGGCCGGGATGTGATTGTGCCTTCCGGAACCGAGGTGCAAATCCAGCTAGATCAGCCGGTCGCTCTGCCGTCTTTTGCCGCCGGCGGCTATAACAATGGCGGTGGTTATTATTAAAGCTCGCTCTCTTCTTCGGAACTGGCTTTGAAGCGGGCCGCTTCGTCAAAGCGTTTCGCTTTTTTCAGGGTAGAGAGATAGTCATTGCGCAGGGCCGCCACGATGGCATGGTTCGGTCCGCGTAGTTTCTCTTCTATCTTCAAGGCGCGCTTGAGATGCACCGAGGCGGTGGAATACTGACCACGACGGCTGAGGGCATGGGCAAGAGCAGTCTCGATACTGGCGATATAGCCGCTATTGGCGCCATAGGCTTCTTTAAAAGAGGCAAGGGCGAGGCGATAGTTGCCTTCGGCCTGGGCGCTGCGACCCAGTCCCGATAGAGACTGGCTCCAGGCGTCGAACTTGGCGTAGGTTCTGGGACTGGTGAAGCCCAGGGTGCTTTTGCTTGCTTTATAAGATCTTTTCAAAAGGGGCTCAGCCAGGGCATAGCGACCTTCTTTAAGATAGAGACGCCCGAGATTCTCCCAGCTATGGGAAAGGGCGAGATGGTCGCCGGTCAGGGCTTGCTCTCTCAGTTTGAGCGATAGTTTGTAGAGTTTTTCGCTTTCCGGAAACCGTCCGTTGACGGCATGACCCTGGTAGGAAGCCGCCATTTTATCGAACAGGACGGCGAGTTCCAGGTATTGATTGAGGACTGCATGGACCTCTTTGGGGTCTTTATGCTCTTTTTTGAACTTGCCCAGTTCGATTACTCTGCGGTCGCCGTACTGAATAACCCTTTCGGCAAGGGGGGCGGCTTTGTCGTAATTGCCCCGCTTCAAATAGAACTGGGCGAGCTTGCCGGAGCTGGAGATGACATCGTTATTGGTCGGACCGAGCTTCTTCTCTTTTATTCTGACCGACTCTTCGAAAAGGGGCTCGGCTTTGTCGAAAAAGCCCCGGTAGTTGTAAAGCACTCCGAGATTGGCCAGGGAGGCTGCCAGGCGCAGGTCGTCAGGCCCGAATTTGCGGGCTTCTTCTATAGCTTTCTTAAATTCGCGCTCGGCTTCACCGTAACAGAGCTCTTTGTAGGCTTTCGCCCCCGCCACGGTGCAGCGCCGCCACTCTTTGACCGACGCCTGGGCGCAGGGTTGACCCAGCGCCAGCGAGGCCAGCAGCGCGGTGATGACGACAGAGCTCAGTTGATTTGGAGATAAGGACATTTTTGGTCTTGGAAATCCGGAAATCAAGATTGTAACCGAATTATGCGTATATACTCGATGGACTTCTCTTAATCTTGACCGCAGCCCGGCTATTACAAGTTTGGCGGAAATTTAATACTTTGGTCATCTATAGAAGGCGGACCAGAACAATATAGTTCCCAATACGATATTCTTACCTGTCAGTGTTCACCTCGTATCAAAGCCCCTCAACCCATATGGAATCAGAATGGTCAACTCTATAAAAAGTGAAAACGTCAACCTTGCCGACCTGGGCATAATCCAGGGCGAAGAGATCAAGAATGTCTGTGAGTACACCATGGAGAACGGGCTGAAAGTGGTTCTCTGTGAGAATCACACCGCCCCGGTGGTTACTTTTCTGGTTCTTTATAAGGTCGGCAGCCGTAACGAAGGGGTTGGCTATACCGGTGCCACCCATTTTCTGGAGCATATGCTCTTTAAAGGGACTAAGAAGCATAACGCCGACAAAGGCAACGGCATAGACGACCTGCTTACTCAGATAGGGGCTTACTGGAACGCCACCACCTGGTTCGATCGGACCAGCTATTTCGAGATCGTGCCGAGGGAATTCTTCGATCTTTGCACCGAGTTGGAAGCCGACCGCATGAGAAACCTTATGTTGCGTCAATCTGATAGAGACTCCGAGATGTCGGTGGTGCGCAACGAGCTGGAGCGTGGCGAGAACTATCCGGAAGAAGCCCTGGAGAAAGAACTGTATGCGGTGGCTTTCAGAGAGCACCCTTATCATCACCCTACCATCGGCTGGCGCTCGGACGTAGAAGGAGTGCCGCTGGATAGACTGCGTAAATTCTACGATACTTATTACTGGCCCAATAACAGCACCGTGGTGGTGCTCGGCGACTTCAAAAAAGAAGACGCCCTTGCCACCATCCAGAAACATTTCGGCAAGATAAAATCCTCACCCGAGCCTATTCCGCAAGTCTATACGACAGAGCCCGCCCAGGAAGGGGAGCGTCGGTTCGAAATCTGTCGGGCAGGGGATCTTCCCCGGGTGTGGATGGGCTTCCATGTACCTGAGGCCAGCCACGAACACAATTACACCCTGGCTGCGGTCAGACATATTCTGGGCAGTACTTACGAGCGCTCCACCAGGTTGTATAAAGCCCTTATAGAAACCGGACTGGCGGTGGATGTATTCTGCCGTCATGACGAACTGCGCGATCCAGGTCTCTTTATAATAGGCGCCAGTCTGAACCCCGGGGTCAAGATGAAGAAGGTCGAGGAGACTATCCTTTCTGAAATCGAAAAGCTCGCCACCGAATCGGTCACAGAAGCCGAGTTGAGTCGGATCAAGAGCGCCAATCGCAAAGGTACTATATTAGCCATGGCCGACCCCAGCAGTCTGGCGTTTCTAATTGGAGAGGCCGAATCCAAGGCTGACTGGAAGTGGCTGATGCGTTACGACGACCGCTTCGAAGAGATCAGTATCGAAGATGTCAAAGAAGTCACCGCTACCTATTTCACCCGCACCAACCGTACTGTCGGGTATTTCAAGCCGATGCAGATGTTCCTCGATGAGGTCCGGGAAAAAGAGAACGGAAACGGAAATGGCAAAGCTTCTATGGAAGTCGATACCGAATTAGAAGATCTTGTCGAATCGGAAGATGACGGCGAAGAGAATCTCGGCGATATCGCCGTCAAAGATCCTGTGCCGGTAGAGGTGGAGCGTCAAGTCGGCGCCTTCGAAATAGAAAAAGAGGAGCTTACCCGGCTGCTTGCAGAGCCGCCCAAAGCGAAAAAAGTACGTTTCTCTAAAGACGACTCCGTTGAAAAGAGTTTCGAAGAGCGCGTTCTGGTAAAGACCCTGGCCAACGGCATGAAAGTTTTGCTCATGCAAAATCCGGGCACCGGTTCGATTGGTATCGCCCTCAATATCAAAGCCGGCAACTATTTCACTAAAGACCTTCCCAGCCACCAGGCAGAGCTCATGGGAGAGCTTCTCTCGAGAGGCTCCGAGGGCTTCGACAAAGTCCATATCGCAGAAGCGCTGGAGAATATGGGGATTCCTTCAGGGCTCGAGTTCTCGGTGGATAATTATCGCCTCGGTCTTGCCACTTATGTGGTCCGGGAGGATTTCAACGAGTATCTCGACCTACTTAATGATGCTCTCAGAAGACCGCTGCTTGCCGAAAGCGAGCTCGATAAATTGAAAGTGGAGCTCAGCTCCAAAATCATCGAAGGGGCAAACAATACGCGCTCGGCGGCCTGGAACGGCATGAAACGTGCTCTTTATAATGCGGATCATCCTTTTTATGAAAAACTGCCTTCCGAACAGATAGAAGAGCTTCTGGCGGTTAAATCTGCGGATCTTCATGCGGTGCACGAGAGATTGCTCTCTCCTGCTTCGGCGATATTGAGCATCGTCGGTGATATCGACCTCGATAGCGCCTTCGCCGAAATAGAGAAAAGATTCTCTAATTGGTCCGGTGGCGAATCTTCACCGGTGGTGATACCGGAGACCGCTTTATCAGGAAAACGTCGATTCTTCGATATCAACGTTCCGGATAAGAGCAGTGCCGATATCATCCTCTCTCATCCGACCACTCTCAGGCGCACTGACAAGGATTTCTACTCGGCCAGAATCGCCAACGCAGCCCTCGGTCAGGATACGATAACCTCGCGTCTGGGCACGGTGGTTCGAGATCGGGCTGGTCTTACCTACGGTATCTACTCTATGTACTCCGATACCGCCTTCGGTGGTTCGCCCTGGTCGGTGCTTTTGACGGTCAATCCATCTAATATCGAGAAGGCACTACGGCTGGTGGATGAGGTGCTGGGCGATTATATATCTCGCGGGATCTCGCCCCAGGAGCTGTCTAAAGAGACAGGACGGGCAGTGGGCTCTTTCAAGGTGGGATTATCATCTTCGATGGGAATCGCCCGGGTTCTTGCCGAATTAGAGTTTCTCGGACTTGGTGTCAGAGAGCTGGATCTGCTCGCCTTGCGCTATTTATCCGTCACTAAAAAGTCGGCGGACGCGGCTATGCAAAAGCACTTCCATCCCGAATCCTTCACCACGGTTATCGCCGGATCTCTCGGTTGATCTGTATAAAAGACCGATTATTGCGTGTTGTCAACAGGGTCGACTATACAGAAGATCAGTTTTTTTATAACATTAGGCAGTCGGTTAGAAAGAGAGTGCCCAGATGGAAAACGTCCAATCTTCTTCGCAGTATGTTCATGTAAGCGATCCCGCCAGTCTAGACGGGCTGGATGATTTCCTCGACGGATTGCTGGACAAAGTCTTTGATCCGATTCTAAAAGACGCCGAGCCGGAAAAAGTCGTGGCACTGAGGCCGGTATCAAAGCTGCCGACCGAGTCTTATGTTGCGGATCTAGATATAGATGATCTTTTCGATTGTTCTCCCGATGATATCGTAAGCGGTGACCGCGGGCTCTTCTCTCCCAGCTATAAAAACTCGACTTCATCGAGACCCAGTCTATTTGAAGCCGACCCTGATCAAACCGTCGAGTTGGAGCTCAAGATCCGTTTTTTGGAAGCTCAGTTAGAGTATCGCAATCGTGAATTGAGAGAGTCTCTCAGCCGTATCCGTTTCATGGAAGGCCAGGTCACCGCCAAAGACGACCAGCTCAAAATGGTCCCGGAATTAATTAAAAGAGGCGCCGACGCCGTTCGTTATGAGCATGAACTGGAAGATCTCAAAGACAAACTGGCGGCGGTCTCAAACGACCTGCTCGAAAGCCAGCATGTTTTAGAGAGCCTGAGAGGCAACTGGATCGGTCGGCTCAGTCTGCGCATGATCAAGGGCACTAAATAGGCAGCGATCTTATTTAAAGGGTAGAATACTTTCGAGTCCGCTTTTTAAGGCTTAAAAAGCATCATGTCGAATAGTTATCTCTTTTTTCTGATTGCTCTTGTCTTCGCGCTCTTTCTCTCTCCTGCCTGGGCCCAGGAGAAGCCGGAGCCGTCTTTGAAAGAGGCAAGCGCTCTTACATCTTTTGGCTATTTGAAGCCCACCGATGCTCTGCTCCAGAGACAGTGGTATGTGATGGACCAAAAGGCGCGCAAGCTTCTGGATGAAGGTCAAATAGACGAAGCCGAGCGAGAGTGGAAACAGGCGGCGGTGCTGGCCGAGAACTCCGGTCAGATAGAGCCCGGTCTGGTCAACTGTCTGGTGGGGCTCTCTTTGCTCTATCACAAGAAAGGCGACGTCAAAGAATCGGAGCGGGTCTATGAATATGCCATGCGCAACATGGAGGGTCTTGTCGGGCGTGATTCTATACGCTTTGCCGGTTTTCTTCCCGATCTGGCCTGGCTCTATCATGAACACAACCGCAATGATCAAGCCGAAATTCTCTTCAAACAGCATCTGGATATGCACGAAAAGCAGTATGGTTATTATTCTCAGGGTGTGCTCAACAGCCTCGACCATTATTCTCGCTATCTCAAGAAAACCGGCCGGCTTTCGGAAGCCTCGATGCTGGAGGTGCGATCTAGATCTATAAAAGATCGCAATACGCCATGAGCATAAAAAGAGAGAAGATAAGCGAAGCCGAATCGATACGTCTCTGGCAGGCTAACGCCGAAGCCTGGACCGAGCTTACCAGAATGGGTTTCGACATCTGTCGCGATCACCTCAATATGCCTAACTTCCTTTCGATACTGCCCCCGGTGACAGGCAAAGTCGGCCTTGATATCGGATGTGGTGAGGGGGCAAACACCCGGGCGGTGGCCGCGCTTGGCTGTCGTATGACCGGTGTCGACCCCTGCAGCAATTTTGTCAGCCGGGCAGGGGACCATGAAGATACTGCCGCAATCACCTTTATCGAAGCCAGTGCTTCGCAATTGCCGTTTTCTAATGAGAGCTTTGATTTTGCCATCTCTACCATGTGCTTGATGGATCTGCCTGATTTAGACCGGGCCTTTGCCGAGGCTTTTCGGGTGCTTAAACCGGGCGGTTTTTTTCAGTTTTCTATAGTTCATCCCTGTTTCAATCTTCCGGGCAATTATTTTGAAGGGGGTCCCTACGAAGAGAAGTGGACTTTCTCTTCGGCCCCTGCCGAATTGAAAGAGAAACACGGTGATTTCAGGGTGGCCCATTATCACCGACCGCTTTCGACCTGGATCAATCTTCTAATCGGTAGTGGATTTTGTCTGGAAGAGATGCTCGAGCCAAGACCTACCGAAGCGGTGGTTTCCAGATTCCCTCATCTGGCGGAAGCCCGGGAGCTGGCCTGGTTTTTGCACATAAGAGCAAGAAAGCCCGGCAATAACCTTTAGAAACAGGTTTAGAATTTCGCCTCCGGAGCAATTATGTATCTGGGGGTCATATTCTATGTCCAGGTCCAGAAGCGTACAGGTATTGATAGGAGACCTGCTGGTCAACTCCGGGCTGATCACAGCCGGGCAGATGGCTGATGCTGTGCCTATCTCGCTTACCACCAGCCTGCCTGTCGGGAGAATTCTGGTCAGCTCCGGCTTTCTGAGCGAAGCTGATTTCAAGGCGGCGGTCTCGGCCCAGAGCTTGATTCGGGAGAATCTGCTGCATATGGATCTGGCTATCAACGCTCTGCGTCTGGTCAAAGAGCATAGAATCGGCCTCGATGAAGCGCTCAATCGCCTGGGCTGGCGCTCTGAATATTATGAAACCACCAATAAACTGGGAGATCTCTTGCTGGAAGCCGGTTTTTGTACCCGCGAGGATCTAAAAGCGGGTCTGGAAGACTGTTACAGCTCGGGCATGCCCCTGGGGCGGGTGCTGGTTCTCAGAGGCACGGTGAACGAGATGCAGACCTACGCGGCACTGACTGCCCAGGTTCTGCTGAGAGAGAGAAAGATAACCCGTTCCCAGGCGGTGGAAGGCTTGAGAATGGTCGCTCTCAAGAATCTCACCCTGGAAGAGTCTCTCAAGCTGGACGGCGCCGAAATTCTTATTCGCACCCAGACGATACGCCTGGGTGAGCTTCTGATGCTCGCCGATCTGGTCTCTGAGATAGACCTTCTTTCGGCGGTGGAGCGCGGTCTGTTAGATGAACAGCCTATCGGTCAGATACTTGTCAGGGTCGGGCTTATAACCGAAAGCACCCTGGAACATGCTCTGATTCTACAAAGCATGGTGGCGGAGCGTCGCATAAAGCCACTTCATGCGGGTCTTGTCTTGAAGAAAGTGAGGCGCACCGGCATTAATTTGAACCAGGCTCTAGAAGAGGTGTTCAATTCCGGTGGCGACGACAGCGATAAGCTGGAGCTACCCGAGTTGCTCAAATCTCTTGGACTTATCGGCAATAGCGAGTTGCTCAAGGCTATAGATCTGTCCTCTTCCGGTCCGACCACCTTTTTGCAGGTGGTACAAGCCGGCGGTCTGGTGGACAAACTCACCATGCAGGCAGCACTGCGCTGTCTATCCTTGCACAAAGAAGGGCGCCTGACCGTGGAGCAGGTGCTTTTCGCCATGCAGAACTTTCTCGGTTCCAGAAAACCGATAGACGAGATTCTTGCCGGTTTAGGATGGATTCCCCAGTCTGTTTAGATCTGAGCGTCAGCGTTGAGATCTCAGCTTTAGCGCTGCGATCTCAGCTTTAGCGCTGTGAAATAGTATAGGAGTTGCCGCCACGGTCTATAGAGGCGTTCAGCGCGTTCTCGGCTTCCAGCAAGAGATCGTCCAGGGACTCTACATTTTGAGGGTAGGAGGCTATCCCGATGCTGACGGTGACGTGCCAGTTCTGACCGGCTTCCGAGACTCTCTGCAGCGGTATTTTAGAACGCAGTCTCTCCGCCAGGACGGCGACGCCCTCGGCGTTGGTCTCCGGGCAGACTACCAGAAGCTGTTCGGCGCTGTAGCGTGCCGGAATGTCCACATCACGGACCTCTTTCATGACAAAGTCGGCCACGCCTTTGAGGATGTTGTCGCTGACTTCGGCACCGGCACTTTGTTGAATGCCGTAAAGACCATCAATTAAAAGCATGAGCACGGTGCAATCATGCTTGTAGCGGCGGGAGCGCTTGAACTCGTCGCCGAGGATACGCATTATTGTGCTGTGATTGTAGAGTTCGGTGGTTCGGTCGAGAAGCGTGATCCGCTCCATCTCTTTTGGATCGGCGTGTTCGAGGGTGCTTTTCACCTTATCTAGATAACCGCCCTGTTCGAGCTCTCTAATTCTCGATTGACTGTCCGATTTGATGTTCTGGGGGATGTGGCCGGATTTGCGCAGCTGATTGAGCTTTTGTCTGAAAAGTCCTTCCCTGGCAAATAAGGGCTCTTGGTCTTGAACCATTGTTTTCTCCGAATTCCGACTATTTATGTTCGCTTTCGTGAACTCTACTTAGAAAGAGAATTATACATACATGGATGTAAAGTGTATATGCTTCCGCCGCCAATTACGGTCGAATTGAAGATATTGATACTTAATGACAACGAACAAAATCTTTGCGCCTGCCTTTTATTAGCACCTTGTTTTGTTGATTCGGGGCTGACAACCGCCGCTATATATTTACTCGCCAATTTTTGTTAGTTTTATGGGTCAAAGATATTGTTCTTACATCTCTTTTGATAAACTTATTTCAATCGAATTTTAATCGATTAAATCCTGAAATCACGGACGCTGCCAAGTATCCTTAATGAGTTCAGAATAACGATTCCGAAGTTCGAGTTCGCCTTTGAAAGTTCTTTGAGGGCTCACCGAGAGGTACCAGATAGAATGTCCTCTAAGCCTTCATTCAGAAAGCTCGCTTTCTTGCTGAGCCTGGGTCTTTTCTCCACCACCGCTTTTGTTGTCCCCTCAGAATCCCTGTCGGTGCTCGCTAAGACACCTGTGGTGCATCGTTCGCCCAGTGAGCGCCTGGAACGCGGCGAAGTGCTGGTCGGCTTGAAGAACATCGGCGAGAAAAAATATGTCACCGGTAGAATCGTCATCTCTCATCCGATAGATAAAGTCTGGCCTGTGATGGTCAACCCCTATGAGTTCGAGAACAACATTTCGCCTGGTATGAAGAATCTTGAGGTGCTAACCGATACGGCCGGTTGCTCGGTGATGAAAGTCACCATAAAAAACAACTTTCCGATCCCGCTGCCACCGATAAGTTATACGGTCAAATCTCATTACTCCCACAAAGAGGACGGCTCTTTCATCGAGTTCAAGCGAATGAACGGCACTTTCAGGGATTTCCACGGTTTCTGGCAGGCCAAAAGCGTCAACGGCGGCAGCAAGACCGAAGTGCTTTACAGCATGTACCTGGATACCGGTTTTTATGTCCCTCAATGGATCGTACGCAAAGGTGTGAGCGGTGAGCTTCCCAAGACTCTCAACTCTTTGAGAGATAGAGTGGACGAGATCTGCGCTCTTACTTCCAAGCCCCTGACTCGCTCCATATCGGCGGCTCTGCCGACGCGTCTTTCGTCGAGCTCGCAACTCCACGCCAGCAAGCATCTATAAGCAAATATCTAAAAGCAAACAAAAACACCACCCAGGCATAATGCTGCGGCGGTGTTTATTGCTACTGTCTGAAAGTTCCGTTATAGAACTCAGTATCTCATCGGATGACGTTTCAGAGCGTATCTCGATGCGGACTCGCTTGTTATCGTTTCCGTCCAGGCGCCGGACTGATGTTTCCGCAAGGTCCCTAGGCTCTCAGTGCTCGTCTTATTGCGTGCACTCACCTTTCACATTGATTAGTCTATCGCACCGGCAGAAAATTGGAACTACCCCATTTAACATTTAACAAATATGCTTCGCTTGTCACAAGGATAGGCTGTTTATGCGCGATTGCCATGGCATGCATGTTGGCAAGCGCTTGAACCACATATGGTGCTTGCTTGTACCCTGTTGTATATGCGATTTATATACGCTCCTGTTCATAACTCGACTTCTTATACTTCTAGTACTTCTTGTACTTCTTAAATTTCCGGTCTCAGCAGGTCGAATATGGTGCCGGCTTCCACTTTGCAATAGGAGTCGCCCGAGAGCCTGCCCACCGGTTTCAGTCTCTCTATCGAGATTCGTCCGTCATCGAGGATTTCATCCTTTATATGAATGAAGACCACTT
>CAZCBH010000036.1:0-46883 GCA_964496875.1 uncultured Candidatus Obscuribacterales bacterium
TATCAGGAGGCGTCGTAGAATTTTAAGTGTCAACTTTCAGGGGGATGGACCAGTCAGGTACTGCGGCTTGTTGTACAGGCTGGCCTGCCTCTAGCAGTTTTGCAACTATAGTTATTTCTCGAGTATCTTCTATAGATGACGGAATCGGCTCTACGGTGAAGACAACATTACCACCAATCCCATCCGAATCGGAGCTATCATCATACCTGTTGCAGAAGTTTTGGCAGTCGGACATATCAACCTCAAATCAAGAGTAGTAAGGAAGTTTCGATTCTACCAAAAAAGGATACTAAGATTACCAGTTGGTTCCTTTCGACTCCACTCACCAAAACCAGCTAAAAATCTTTTGATCACCCATTTGGAAGTTGCATCACTCCCTCAATCATCGCAAGTAGGCCGGAACCCAAAATTGAAGCGGCCAGAAAGATTATTGATTCTCTTTAGAATACTGCCACAGTGCTTTATCTAGTGTTCTCATGGAGACATTTGCCTGAAGTGCAAGAGAACGGCATGCCTCCGTATATGATTGCCAAAATTCGAAATTATAGGCATTGGGCACATCGACAGAAAGAGTCCACAGAGCTCGGAAGTCCAGAATAGGATATTCTTCTTTATGGAACCAGTGGAGGATGACGGAAGCGGTAGGCCATTTCACGCCGACGAGGAGCGTAAGCAAGTTAATCCTTAACTGCTCACCCGCTGAATCTAGCGCCAGACTGGTCGTTTCTCTGATAAACTCCGAACTGTTTTGCTTGCACAATGGTTGAATACGAGGAGACTTCCATTTGCACACTGTCAGGAATGAGTCTTTATCTAGATACCCCAAGCCTTTGACCTTTGGCAAAATAATTTCTTGAATGGTAACTTCCTCAGCGTTGACAATATAGCGATCGGCCCAATAATTTATCTCACTAATTGGAAAGCGCATTTTAAAATTTTTCATTGCTATCCTCGAAATACACCAAAGATTCCCAAAACTATTTTTCAACACACAGCCAACCATCAAAAGAAATTCTATACCTAAAGTCCTATCCACACTGGAAACCAGGATTTCAAGGGAAGGATTATAGTTAAAGCGTGAACTCTAAAATATTGGTACGCATCACTGAGCAACCAAAATCTGCGACTGAGTAGTCGCTTCTGAGCTTTTCTTCCTGCACCATCAATAGTACTGGCTGCAATTTACCCCTATTGGGCTAAATGACAATCCCGGCAAGAATTAGTCCCTGGGTTCAGATAAGCTAGGTTATGTTTCAACGACTCGTTAAATACGAGAATGGGCTAGCTTTCTAACAACAGCTATGATATATGCTTCTGCAATGACCCTTTTAAATCGAACAATCTGGCACTAAAAGCGCCGATGGCGGTGCCACAGCTTAGCACCGCTACCGGTCTTAGCTCAAAACAAAGTTTTTTTGAACTTGTGCCAAAAATCGAAATCCAGCAGGTGTGTAATGAAGCAACAAGAAGGCCCTAAAAAAAATGCAAGCAGTGGACGTTCACTTATCATTGAGTGGGCGAATCAGCAAGATCATTGGCTCAGAGCTGTTGTTAAAGAACTCCTATTGTCAAAGACGGCTCTCACAGATCATCAAATAGACGACTGCTACAAACTTTTTCGGGTAGAGAAAGAGTTAGAATCAGGTGACAATACTGAAGTACCAATGCTTGAAGACAGAGATGTTGGTCAAGATGCGGAGGAAGCTTTGGCCCTCGCTCAAATCAAAGGAATGGAGAACGTCAATGCGCTTGCAGGTGGGCAAGAACTAAATTTCAATCCGAGACTAACGGTTATATTTGGGGAAAATGCAACCGGAAAAAGTGGTTATGCTCGTATTCTCAAAGGCTTAGCGGCTGTGAGAACTGCAGAGTCGATTCTATCAGATATAAGAAAACCGCAATTGAAGCCAAAGGCATCAGTAGGCTATTGGCTAGGAGGAGAAATAGGAGATCCGACAAAAGCCAAAACAGTGATATGGAACGGGCAAGAGGGCTTAGCACCACTTACTAGAATAGACGTTTTTGACTCTCATGGAGTGTCAATTCACGTGGATTCGGAACTATCGTATGTGTACACACCGTCTGATTTATCTTTGTTTCCACTGATTGCCGATTCGATTGAGAGAGTCAAAGGAAAACTGGAGAAAGAACTGCTAGATGTGAATAGAGGGGGCAATCAATTCACGAGCGGCTTCAATCGGCAGGTTCCTATATATTCAAAGATCGAGCATCTTGGTGCATCTACTGATATAGATGAACTGAATAAGATAGCCAATGTAACCAAAGAAGAAGAGGCGAGGTTGTCGGAGCTAGAATCCAAAGTTGATGCCCTAAGAGCAGATAACACGGATGCTTTGATCAAGGTGGTTCAAACTGAGAAAGATTGGATTACGAACGTGTACAAGTGTGCCGATAGCCTTTCAAAAATCGATGTATCTGCTTTAAACATGGCTATAAAAGCACTTCAGCAAGCAAGGGACTCTTATCGAAAGACAACTGAGGTAGCCTTCAAAGAAGAGTCGATTCCTGGATTGGCAAAACCTACATGGACAAGCTTCATAAAGGCAGGAGAAGCGTACATAGAAGAAAATTTTAGTGATTATCCAAATGAGTCCGACCGTTGCGTCTATTGTCGACAAGCTCTTTCCACAGAAGCTAAAGGACTCATCAAAAAATATCGAGACTACTGTAGCGATGAAGCCCAAAAGACCGTACAGGGTGCTCTGACAGTAGTTCAAACGGCCACTATCCCCCTGATTCAAAGCCAAATTGAGCGCCTACTGGACGCTGCGAAGAAGCAACTTGAGGAAGATGAAAGTTCCAAAGCGTGGGTGGAAAGTATTGTCAAAGCAGCGAATAAAGCAGTTGAAGCGAAAAATGCTATAGAGCGAGAGAAAGAAATAGAATCTGCAAGTCTGGAGGAATGGAGTAGATTAAAAGATGAATCTAAACAGCGGCTATCCAGCCTTGATTCTATGATCTCGGATTTGCAAAGCAGCGGTGAAGAAAAAAGGAAAGCCTTTGATGAAGAACTGCAGAAGCTTCTTCTCTATAAAGATCGCATAAAGCTGCGTGAAATACTTCCAGAAGTCTTGAACTATGTAGAAGCAGCACGGTGGGCAGCCAAGGCTAATGGAGTACTTTCAAAGTTTAGAGGTCTGAGCACCGGACTAACGATTGTTTCGAAAACAGCTAGTCAGCAGCTACTAAATCAGGATTTTGAGAAACTTTTTGTAGCTGAATGTGAATCGCTGAAGGCACCGTCAGTATCGCTAGATTTCAGCGGGAAGAAAGGACAGGCTGCAAGGAAGAAGAGCATTGTTTCCGGATACAAATTAAGTGACATCCTAAGTGAAGGAGAACAGAAAGTTCTCGCTTTATCTGATTTCATTGCTGAGTCTTTGCTCAGGCGTAAAAGCTCTCCGATAGTTTTGGATGATCCGGTGAATAGCCTTGACTACAGAAGGCTGAAGAACGTGGTAAATCGCATTTATTATTTGAGTAAAACTCGCCAAGTAATTGTGTTTACTCATAATATCTGGTTTGCCACTGAGCTTTTGGAACGCTTTAGAAAAGACAAGGGAGCTTGTTCTTATTATGATATTCAATCTGACGGAGAATCCAAGGGACTGTTGTCAAAAGCAAGCAATCCTAGAACAGATACGTTCAAAACGTTCAAGACAAAAATAGATGAGTTGATAAGACAGGCAGAAAAACAAACAAGTGCCGAAGGAAGAGAGGCACTCGTGGTCAGCGGCTATAGCTCAATGAGAGGCGCCTGTGAGGTATTTGTGGAGACAGATCTATTCATGGAAGTCACAATGCGATATAGGGCTAACGTAATGATGACCAAATTGGTAGATATTCGACCCGACCGTCTTCCAGAGGCAATTAGGGTAGTTACCGAAATATTCGATAAATGTTGCGACATCACTGATGCTCATTCTCACGCCTTGGAGACAAAGAACGTTCAACCTAAATTGGATGAATTGAAAGAAGAATGGGAGTTGTTAAAAAACGCCAGGAACGCATATCTAACCAAGGAGAAATCAGCCTGACTATGCATCTGTTTCTAGAAAAATCCTATACAAGTCGAAAAATGCGGCACCTATTTTTCGAGTGATTTGACACTATTGATAGTTCAAACGCACTTTCTGACTCAAAAGGCCGATTGAGAAACAGATGAAAACCAATACTTTGGTGGCTAGTTATATATGCAATCATTATTAGCAACTGACTTCACACAAGAAGTTAGTCGAAAAGAGAGGTCACTTGATACTATTTCAAAACCAACATTTGATTTAACTTTATGAATCAGCTCTTCTGTAGTAATCTTCGGACAACTGAGTGATATTGGTGGCAGAATGATTGAGAGATGCTGGAGAAAGAACAAAAACTGAATTACGTTGAAGACATAAGGAAGAACTTTGCTGAAATAGAGAATCTAGACTTAGCAGAGTTCTTCGAGAATGACAGGGGAGAGATATTTTCAAAATACTACGGCTCCTACCAACGATCAATTCAGATGGCCAAAGCATTCGTTGAATTGAAACTAGAAGAACTGCCGGATGACTTAGTTCATCACTACTGGAGGCAGTTTTTAAGTTTGAGAAAAACTGTCGAAGATGTAAGAAATTACTGCCTTGCGATTGGTGAAATGGGAAAAAAGAGTGAAGCAGCTGAACAATCTATTCTTAGCGAATTTGAGAGAATCCCGGCTGAGTTGTGGCAACAACTGCCATTGGAGTTCTTAAGATTTAGATTGTCCGAAAAAGACTTCTTCGTAGATCTAATCGCGCAGGTCCATGACATAAAGCGAGAAGCACGTGAAAGCCTGGAAGAGCAAGTATCGAATTCGAAAGCTGGGCTAAAAAACATTGAAGAGATGTACTCAAAAGCGGTAGTCCATAAGCATGCGGGCAATTTCAAAGAGTCCATTGAACGCGACGAAAGTAGCAGCAGAAAGTGGTTGATGGCTGGAATCGTTGCAATAGTAATATTGATTGTATTCCTGGAATTTTTCTTGCCTAATAGTTTTGAGTCACTAAGGAAGGAGGAAACATCGATTATTGTTCAGATGTTGTTTTCAAAACTAGGTTTAGTATCAATAGTCACATATTTCATAGTTTTCTGTTTCAGGCAGTATTCATCCAGAAGGCACAACATAACGATAAACCAACACAGAATGAATGCTTTAGGAACATTTGAATCATTCATAGCCGGCACAGAAGATCAAAGAATCAAAGAAGTAATGCTTCTTGAGGCAGCACAAGCTGTATTCAAACCACAAAGCTCCGGTTATTTGAAAACACAGAATGAAAATCCATCTAGTACAGTCGCTGAACTGGTTAAAACTACTGTAGCCAGTGAAAGTAATAGATGATCTCCCTAGCAAAAGGGCACTAATTTGACTCAAGGACTAAAAGAAAACAACGTTCAACTTCTAGGTAAATTTTGGAGAAAAGGAGAGGAGAAGAAGTCAACAGCAGGTTCACTGGAGGTTCGTGTAGATGGAATCTGGAGAATCACAATTATTGAGTCCTCAACTGCCTCTGCAGGACTAAAGAAAATGATAGGTAATAGTGATGCGATAGATTTGCTATATGGGATTACAGATGACGGTAGAAAGTGGACTTTCCTAGACTTAATAGATAGCGGAAAAGCGCTTAAGAACAATACCCTACTGAACAAATTTACTCCAAAATATATTGTTGAAGGAGGGTTTGTGTCTCCTGAAGCTCTTAAGAATCTAAAATACTTCAGCGCCTCTATAAGTGGTCTCAGTGAATGGATTGGGGTAGTGATTCCGGTCGAGTTAGAATCCGATAATTTGAGTTTAGAATGTAAAGCCAGAACAATTTCCGAAGCGAGAATAGAAAAATTAGATGCAACCATAAGAATCTCGGAATTTGTCACATACGCCTTAAGCCAATCTGAGTTGAAAGCCGAAGCGAAAACAATTTTAGAGATATTCAGTGAGAAGCCAAAGTCGATTTTTTGGGCAGACTCAGTGTTATTAGAGATACTAGAACTGATTGAATTCTGTTGTTTGGCCCAACTCGATATCGCCGAATTCTCATCAGAGGTGAACGAACTAAGAGTTAAAATCCATTTTGGCAGAAGATACAAAAAACAAGCATCGAAGATTAACTTCGTAGCGATTCCATTCTATCTGGTAAAAGATAATCTGTCCGAAACTCTTACTAGATGGCTATCGAGAACAGGAGAGACCAAAAGATCAGTTCATATTTTTACTGAGTATTTTTTGGACAAACAATTGCCCGTACACTACAGATTTTTCAGCGTAATGCAAGCACTGGAACTATTCCACAGAGGAAAGAGAAATAGAGACAAGGGTAAAAATAGCTATTTGATAAATCGACTTAGAGAACTTCTCAACAAAGATTTCCCACGCAGTCTACATAAGAACTTAACCACAGACAACCAAAGATTTCTCGAACTTGCCAAAGACACAAGGAATTACTTGTCGCACTTTAACCTAGACAAGACTAAAAATATTTCTGTTCTTGACGCACTCGACTTTTATTATGCTAATAGAGCATTAGGGAAGTTCTTCGCTGCTATGATCTGCAGGAAGATACTAAAGATACCTGTCAGAAGCATCAAGAAATCCCTATTCCGAGATGCCTTATCAAAACCAATTCTAGACCTATCAATTTTAAGGCCAGTAAAACCAAAACTAAAGGGAGGCTACACCAGCAGAAGCCTCAACCGGCGAGATAACTATTGATCTACTTCGCGCAAGTACGATAAGAAGCGATTATGTTTCACGTAATCGAATAAACCTGCAAACGTTGACTGTCTAATAGATAGGTTGTTTTAAATTTCAAGCTGCAGGCGAAAATCGTGAAACTTTTACAGAAAGGGATTCTTCATGTATGAGATACCAGAATCGAAGAATTTCAGTGAGCAGCATCACTATCGCCATCTTTATCGCTATCTTTCTCTCCAGAGCTGTCTTCGGAGTTATCCTCAGCTTTGGCTCCATTCTCTTCTTCGAACCATATACGATACTGGCAGAAACCTTCTTTATTCTTTCCAGCTCTTTCAAAATAGCCACGGGGACCACGATTATCGCGGTGATAGAAACGAAACTTCTCCTGCCCCTTCTCCATAGGCTCACAGATGACTCTTCCCGGCCTCGGCGGCATATAACCCTTCCAGTATTTGACTATGCCACTACTAAAGGTGATATTGGTTTTCTTATTCGTCGGGATCTCCCACTTGAATCTCTTGTTAAAGGGCAGCAGCTCCCAGAAAGAATACATATATAGCTTCTCGTTGGTGTAGACGTTACCGGTGATCCAATCAGGCTGTTTGACCACCGACCCCTTCTGGGTGGTGGTATCATCACCAGCTTCGGTGCTCATCTTAGCTTCTTGCTGCTCCAGCTTCAGGTCATGATGCTGTTCTTCTACCGATATGCCGCCGCGAATCTCCCGGGCATCAACCGAACTAGAACAAATTCCCAGAACAATCAAAGCAACCAACAATGAAAAACGCATAGTAAATCTCCCGCCAGGACTCCACAGAAGCCACGCCTGAAGGCAATTTTACAATTATATCGCCGGGTTTGAAACCATTCCACGAATAATTCACAAATCGGTGGTCTAATAAAGTCGGGTCCAACCCATTTACTAGTTTCCAGGCATCCCAAAACCGAATTACTTCCCTAGCCTCCGGTGATCCCTATGAAACCGTCGCTTTACCATGCCCTGAAATATCTCTTCCTCGCCTTAGTCCTTTCCACAACCGGCATGAACGCCGTCAGCGCCGCTGACGACAGCGCCACCACCCCCAAGCTTACCCAAGCCAGCGAAGCCGGTCATGTTGAGCTTACCGAAAACGAGCTCTCCTACAAAAACATCCATCAAGAAGTCGTGGATGCCATGGATAAACTGGAGCAATCAGGCGGCGGCATGAAGCCCCTGCGCAATTACCTGGCTCAGATAGACAACGCCTTTGAAGCAGGCGATCAAGAAGGCGCTCTCAAGAAGCTCCATTCTCTCAAAGAAGGCGTCAACCGCCAGCTCGCCAACGTCAAAGATATAAAAGAAAGAAAACTACAAGCCCAAAAAGCAGAGCCAGAGCCAATGCAGAGCCTGGAGCAAGCTGTGCGCACCGCCGCTCTCCCCCAGAAAGAGCCTGCCCGAGTTCTAGTAAACGCCTTGCAAGAAGCCCAATCCAGAGTAAACAGCAATTCTTCAGCGGCTTCCAATTTCCGCGGCTCGGCCAACGACTATCTCAAGTTGGTAGTTAAGGACATCGTCGCCCGGGAGCTCGGCACCATCTCCCTGCCTGTAAACGGTCCATTCCGCCTGGAGCGCTTCAGAATTGCCCAGCGAATAAGCGAATTACAGAAGGGCGGTCAGGACATATCCAACTATCTTGCTTACTACAACAAAACCGAAGAGATTGCCAGAGCAGCCAAGCAAAGCCCCGGCCGCATCGGCGAACTAAGCGGCAATGTCCAGTATCTGAGCCAGCAACTACAGTTGCCGCCGCTCTCCGGTTCATTGTCCGCCAACGCCAGAGTCTACAGATAAACGCGGAGTATTGAGAAAGTGGCATTCGAAGACATCACCCGCCAACTGAAAGCCACCGACGAAGGTCTGGCAAAAGCTAGAGAGCTTGCCGCCCGGGGAGACTTCAACGCTGCCGAGCAGTTGCTCAACAAAAATCTCAATTTCGTGGTCGAGTTCTACGGTGCCAGCAGCCTTAAAACCTGCAATGTTCTGCTTGATCTGGCCGACGTCAATTATGCTCAAGAAAAATATGCCAGTGTGATAACTTCCTTACAGCAAGTGCTTATCACCAACGACAAAGAAGCTCTCTACTCTCAAGAGGAGCTTCTCTCGATCAAATTCAAATTCGCCAAAGCGCTGGAGCACGGCGGTAACCATCAAGATGCCTGCAATTTTTATCAATCTCTTCTAAATGACGCAAGCACTACTTTCGGTGCCTCATCGCGCTTCACCAGAAGTGTCGCCGAATGCCTGAACGCTCTCACCAGACGTCACAGCGCTAGAATCAAAAATGTCGAGGACGCCCAGGAACAAGCCTCTCAGTTCGATACCGGCAAGAATCTAATCGTAAGATACTCCAGGCAGTCAAACGTCGACGGCTCCACCGCCTCTGGTGCTAATTCTCAGCAAAAAAGCTTCCAGGAAATAAGAAATTTCTACAAAGACGGCGATCCAGGCACTACCCAAAGCGGCGGCAAGACTCTGGCTCGTCGCCTGGGTCCAGGTCTCACCCTGGTAGCGGCGACACTTTTATGCGTAGGAATCATGCTCTCCGGCATACTCACCGACAAAACCGGCATCACCGGCGGTGCATCCACTACGGACGACAGTGCCTCTTCCGCACGGGCGGCGCTTGATATATCCGCCGGCACCTTGCCGCCTGGCTCATACTGCACCGTCGATGGTCTCAAATCCCTGACCATCATAAAAGAAGGAGAGGCAGTGCTCTATTCAAACGGCATCGAGGCCAAAGTGCCCCTGGAAAAATGCGGCAGCGAGGTCTATCTTGGCGAAGGTGCAAGTAAAAAAATATTCCGCACCAGTCGCCATGGCCTGGTCGACGACCAGAATATTATTCTTTATAAAGCCGGAGTGCCGGAGCTGGAGACAGCCAAAGCGCTGAGGACCATGGCAGCCAATCTGAATAGTTACTACCAGGACAACGGACGCTATCCGACCAGCCAGGCGCAGCTTCGTTCTATGGATGACCGAGCCAGCTTCAAGAATCCTCTGAATCAGGGCATTTCTCATCCGCGACTGATGCAGGTTATAGATAGAGGGTCCTCCAGCAAGATGACTCTGGCCGACTATAACTATGCCAATCAGTTTACGGCTCAACTGGTCACGGACTCTGGCGAGAGCGGCGAGCCCTGCGGCGTCGAGATCTATGTCTGCCCCATGTCCGACCGCGGCGAGACGGTCGTGCTAAGAGCCTACGACTCGAACGGCAGACTTCTGCCTTCAAGCCACGCAGGACGTTGCTATGCCCTGGTTCTCAATAGTGGGCAAACCCACTCTTAAGATTACACAGAAAAACTCTCGCCGTAATATGCTGCTATGCTTATCTGATACTTCGTTATCAGAGAATAGACAGATAGCACGCCATGGTTAAGACTAAGAAGCACAGCACCGGCAACTGCAATTGCCTGCCATTTATCACCTGGGCAACCTCGACGCTCTTTTTTGCGACATTGTCACTGCCGCTTTCGCCGATGCCGGTAAACGCGGCACCGACGGCTAAGCCAGCGGCGAAAAAAGCTGCAGCAAAACCCGCGGCCAAACCAGCAGCAAAGCCTGCGGTCTCAGAAGACCAGTTTATGCAGAGCCTGCAAGAAAAAATCTCTTCCACCCCGAACAAAATTCCGGTGGATAAAGACACAAAAGTGGTGGTGATGATAAACATAACCGGCACAGGAGCGCTGGAGTCGGTCACGGTCAAAGAATCTTCCGGTATTGCCGCCCTGGACGCCGAGGCCGTCGCCCGGGTCAAATCGGCGGCGCCCTTTGGACCGATGCCGCCAGGCTTCAAAGCAGGTCTGAATCTGACCTATACCTTCCAGTTCAAGGCGGCGATTAGAGCGGGCGCACCGCAAGAGAAGGTCGATACCGAGCCTTATATGCAAGAGCTGGCGAAAAAAGTGAGCGATGTCTGGAGCCCGCCGAATGTACCCAAGAGCTGCACTGTAAGCCTTAATTTCGTGCTCGATAAAGAAGGCAAGGTCAAGAGCGTGGAAATAACACGGCCCTCGGGCTTCGAAGTGGTGGACGAAAAGGCCAGACAGGCGGTAATGAGAGCCGCCCCCTACGGCGACCTACCTGAGGGTCTCAATATTTTACCTGTGCGCTACATGTTCGCCGCCGGTCCGTCGGAGGGCGGAGCTGAAAAGTATCAATGGAACGGAAAACCTCTAGAAAAAGCAAACTGGCAGGTAAGCCGCGGCGGCAGCACCCTGAAGCCTCTTGATGTAAGCAAAAAGGTCGAGAATCAGGTCAACGACCGCAAATGGAAGATTCAAGACGAAATAGAGAGCTTGAAAAGCCGCCTGGAGAAAGCCGACGCCCAGAATAAAAAGGCGGAAATTCTTGCCGATATCGGCAGGAACTACAGAAAAATCAATGATTTCGAAAATGCGACTCGCTCCTTCGAGCAAGCCGCCGCCATTCTAAAGTCGGAGAACACCGCGGACGAAGCGATTCTAAAAGCTGAGCTGGCCGAAGCCTATTTTACAAAAGGCGATAGCGACAGGGCACTCGGGCTTTTTGAAGAAGCAGCCTCTAGATTGCGAACCGATAAAACCGAGAATGTGGCAGAGTTGAAGAAGGTCTTACAAGAATATGCAAGGGCTCTATACAAAGTAAAACGAACAGAAGAAGCGGACAAGCTCTATGCCGAGATCCGTAGCCTGAAATAATTCTCCTGTACATGGCGTCATAACTGCCGGGGGCCGGTTTATAATGACCCTCCCGTATAAAATAAAATGCGTTCTCTGCCAAGCATATCCAGGAGGCTTCAACCGTGAACAAGATTCTGCCCCTTTCGGCTGCCACAGCCTTGACCCTTGCCATCGGTTCGATTCTTCCGAGTATGGCTCAAGAGCTGCGTCCGGCGCTGCCGGAGACAGAAGCGGCGCAGGTCAATCCTCTGCCGGATCAAGTGGTCAAAGAAGAGGAGAAAGCCGAAGGAATAAGCGCTCCGGAAGAGAAGCACAGCTTCAAAGACGACCATGGCGTCGTAACCGACACGGCAAAAACCGTAGGCAAAGGTGTAGAGGCCGTCGGCAAGGGTGCCGTCGAAGGCGTGGAAGCTGTCGGCAAGGGCGCCGGCAAGGTCGGCAAAGGTGCCGTTGTCGGAGCCGAAGCCGTAGGCAAAGGGGCTGTAGTCGGCGTCGAAGCCGTAGGTAAAGGCGTAGGCAAAGGCGCCGAGAAAGTCGGCAAAGGCGCCGTTGTCGGTGTGGAAGCTGTCGGCAAGGGCGCAGGCAAGGTCGGCAAAGGCGCAGTGGTCGGCGCCGAGAAAGTCGGTAAAGGTGCCGTGGTCGGTGTCGAAGCTGTCGGCAAGGGCGCCGGCAAAGTCGGCAAAGGCGCTGTGGTTGGCGCCGAGAAAGTCGGCAAAGGCGCTGTAGTCGGTGTCGAAGCCGTCGGTAAAGGAGTAGAGAAACTGGGCAAAGGCCTGGTGGATGGAATTAAAAAAGTAGGCGGTGGCGTCATGCCTAAACCCGGTCAGGGCCACAACCAGATCCAGAACCTTTCAAATGACACGCCGGCAGCAGCACCGGCGCCCCAGGCGACCCAGTCTGTATCGGCTCCCGAAACCAAACCAGGCTCTGATCTGGAAAAAGCCCAGGGCTGGGAATAAAATAGAATCCGGTTTTCTGGGTAGATACTATCTATGGACCGTGGAACAGAATCAGATAATTCAGACAGCAAGAAGAGCTTATCCTTTACGCTAGCCGATAGCGGGGAGTTTATAAAAGCCTTCCAGCTTTTTGACGCGAGCGAGAAACCCTCTAGAGGGTCTTCTGAAATCGGTCAGAAATTCGAATTAGCAGAGCCGGACTCGACAGAAAGAAATACCCCGTTCGACCTGGACGAATTCTTCGGTCCAAAGTCCGGGGCGACTGATGCCGACCGAAAGCAACAAGACCAACCTGCTCTTACGACTTTCAATCCGGACGAATTCTTCGGCCAGAAAGTCGGCTCCGGAGCCGCCGCCGACACCAGACCGAAAGAAACTGAAAAAGCACGCGAAGTGGAAGAAGTTGTTCCCAATTCAGGCAGCGGAGACCGCCTGACCGACACGGTTAATTCTATAAAAGACATTCCCGCCATTCATGAACAGATGGTTGTGGTGACCACCCCATATAAAGAGAGCACCACCGGCACACTGCGCATCTATGACCGAAATACCGACGGAACCTGGGTAGACAGCGGAGAGAGAATCGATGTGAACGTCGGTCGCAACGGTCTTTCCTGGTCGGTTGATAATGGAGATCTGCTCGATAGCGAAAAGGTAAACGGACGCCGCAAGGTCGAAGGAGACGGCACCGGACCGATAGGCCTGTTCACCATAGAAGGTGGCTTCGGCCTCAAGAGCGGCAAGGCCATAGAATCGCAGCTAGCTGATTATGGCGCCTCACCGGGCGATACAATACATTACCGCCAGATCATACCGGGCTCGCAGTGGGTGAGCACCGCAGAGAATTATAACCAGTGGATCGACGGCGGCCGCCATGCCGTGCGAGAAGACCTCCACTCTATTGCCAGATCCGGACCATATGAATATGGACTGGTGCTGGGCTATAACGGTGCCGATATGTTTGATGGCCGCAGAGCATCAGAATATCCTCCCGGACAGGCTCAGTATAAAGGAGGAAGCGCCATCTTCGGCCATGTCTGGAGAGGTCCTGGCGTTCCCACAGCTGGATGTACCGCCATGAGCCGAGAGAACATGATCAAGGTAATGGCCACACTGCAGCGCTCTCAGAACCCGCTCTGGTTGCAGATTCCAGAGTCGGAATTGAGCAAACTGGAAGGACTGCGCTTTCAACCGCGCTCTTGATTCGTGTAGAACCAGAGCACCAGATTTGACACCATCAAAATATTACCTTTATTAAGCGGCTTTGTATCCGTTTGCTTAATAAACTATTGCCATGCCTCGATCCCGGCCTTACCCTAAAGCGAGAAGCGACAGAATTGCGCTCTGCCGCCATATACAGCCCCACAGGCGAATATAGCGAACACAAGCGAATATAAAAGAATAGAAACATGACCTTTATATCTTTAGACAAAACGCCTGATGCCGGCTGTGATTCTTTTACGGAGGCACCACATATGATGAAAGCGAGAACTGATATTAGTAAAGTAGAGTACCGATTAGCCAGCCGTATAGATCAGCGAACCAAGCTGGTAATCACCGATGTCGACGGAACTCTGGCTTCATTCTGGGACTATTTCGTGCCAGCTCTAAGAGACTTTCTCCGCCAAATGAGCCAGGAAGTCAAAACACCGATATCTGAGTTAGCCGAAGACATCGGCAGGGTGGTAGAAAGACACGGCACCCACGAATATCCGTGGCTCCTCGAAGAGACAGGCTTCGCCTGGCGGCACTATGAGAAAGACCCGGAGCTCTTCGTCGAACGATATGTCAAGCCGTTCTGGAAAACCCTCGATGAAAACCGAAAAAAATATCTGCGCCCCTTTCCGGAAACCCTCAGCACTCTAGCGGAGCTGAAGCGCTTGGGCATCAAAGTGGTGGCACTGAGCGACGCGCCCGACTATATGGCTCGCATCAGAAACAAGCAAGTATTCGACGGCTTACTAGATGCGGTCTATGCCCTGGAGACCGTGGAGCCCCCGAAAGATTCCATCTTCAAGCCAATAAGCCTGGAGCACGGCAGACAACGCCTCGAAGATCTAAAAGAATCCACCGACAATCTCAAGACTCGCCTGGTAACTCTACCCAAGAGTTATGAAAAGCCCTGCCCTTCGGGTCTCGACATGGTGCTTGAAGATTTCGAAGTCTATCCCTACGAAGCGCTCTTTATAGGAGACAGCCTCAAAAAAGACGGGCTGGTGGCGGCTTCAAGGGGCATCCGCTTTATCTGGGCCCATTACGGCAGCCATCTGCCGGCCGAGTATGAAGAGCTGGTGTTGAAAGATTTGAAACCGGCGGATCAAGAAGATGCCCTTGTTCAGAGCGAAGAAGAGAACATCGACTGTCGCCCGCCAATTGTAGAAGCGATAGCGGCCCGCTATGACGAGCTGCTCAATCACGTATAACCTAAACGCCTTATGTGTAGTTGCGAACTATAAGAACCTAGGAGTCTTCCGCCAGACTGAGCATTGATGACAGATACAAAAAAGACCGGCGAAGATGAAACTCCCGCCGGTTGCACAGATTATTCCGGACAGAATTGACAAAGGCAGCGCCGGCGACGGCATCTGCTTTATCTGCCGACGGCTGAAGCTATGTTGCTGGCGAGAGCGGAAGCCACATCCGGCACATGCTTCTTGGCAAAGACTTCATAGACGGTATCACCAGATTTGCGGGTAAAGGCTGTTATTCTGTACTTCTTGCTCGCTTCCTGCCAGATCCGCTTACCGGACTTGGCATCGACCAGCTTGGTGGTAATCACCATCTCGTAAACATCTTTGAGAACGGTGTTTCCGTCGAACTCGACCCGCTCTATGGTACCGGTGACCAGATACTTGGCACCCAGCTCTTTGGAAAGCTTATCAGTGTCACCGCCTTCCGGGGAGGCTTCCCCCAGAACTTTGTCCATATCGGCTTTGGCCAGGACCTTTTTGCCGATCAACTCTCTCAACTGTTGAATCAAATTCTTTTGCAATTCCACATTGAGCTTGGCGAGTTCGCCTTTGGTAGGAGGCTCGACTTTGTTCTTCATTTTCCAGATCTCGTCGGCATCGACATCGACAATCTGGGGCCCGGCGAATCTCATGACGGCGATATTGTCGCCGTCTACAGCCAGAGCCGCGTTGGACATTCCCCAGCAGAGGCCTGCCGTTAAAACTGTGAAAAGAAGGTTGAATCGCATGGAATAATTTCCTCCTTGGGCGATCGGTCGCCTCATTATACAAAGCCTCTGGGCTTGACATGCCGATTCAATTCTTTACGGCGTCACCTGCTCTTGGCTATGCACTACAATTAGCACAGATTCAAAAGCTAAAGGCGAGAGGCTATTACCATGGATAAGAAACTTGTGACATCTGGTTCTCCATACGAAGAACAGATAGGCTTCTCCCGGGCAGTTCGAATCGGCAATATTATCGCGGTATCAGGCACAGCCCCCATCGCCGACGACGGCAAGACAAGCTGCCCCGGCGACGCCTATGGTCAGACCCTGCGCTGTCTCGAAATAATCGAGAACGCCATCGAAGAAGCCGGCGGCAAGCGCGAGAACATCATCAGAACCCGGGTCTATCTGACCGATATAAACCGCTGGAAAGAATGTTCCAAAGCTCACGCCGAATACTTCAGCGAAATAAAACCTGCTTCTACCGTCGTCGAGGTGAGCCATCTGGTCAAATCAGAATGGCTGGTAGAGATAGAAGCAGATTGTGTTCTCTAGAACGCTCTAGACTCTGACCTTCTAACCTTCTAACCTTTACGCTTGGATTCTTTCTGGGCTTCTTTAGCGGCTTTGTCCGTCAGCTTCTCAATGAGCTTCTCGAACTTCTCTTTATCCTTCTGGGGAAGGGCGGCGTCCAGAACCAGATAGTTCTTGTACTGGGCGGCTGCTTCGGCCAGTTCGGCAGAGGTAGGCTTCTTCGATTTTTCCAGAGCCAGCGCCAGTCCATAACGAGCTTCGGCTAATTTAGGATTTTGCGAGAGCGCTTTTCTGAAGCGGTCTACGGCACCATCGAATTGCTTTTTCTTATTGAGCTCATCGCCGACTTTGACGTTCTCCTGGGCATCGCTGCGCAGCTTGGCTATCTGAGTCAGACCACGCTCGACCCGCTTTGGAGAGCCGCTGAAAGCCTGGGCTTTTTTGTAGGCGGCTTCAGCGTTGTCCAGGTCTTTTATGAGGATGGCGACGTCACCGACGGCAAACGCCTGACGAGCATCCTGCAGATTGCTTATAACCTGGGTCAGATCGGCGGAGGCTTTTTGAAAATCGCCCTGGGCCATCAAAGCCTCGGCTTTAGCCAGACGCTCACCGTCATTCTGCGGTTCGCCGATTTCACTGATATCGGGTTTGGTGCCGGCAAGGGCCATCAATTTAGCCTTGGCCAGTCTCAACTCCATATCGTTGGGAGTCAGTTTAACCGCTTCATCGATAGACTTCATCGCTTGCTCATAGTCGTTGGAGGCAAGCAAAGCGCTGGCGGTCTGTTTCTGGGCTTTCAAACAGAACGCCTTGGAGAGACCCTTGATGGCGGTGGTGTCATTAGGGCCCATCTTCAAAATGGTCTGATACTCGGTGATAGCCTGATCGGCTTTCTCCAGCTTCAAACAAATTTCGGCGATATGCTGACGCAAATCGAGATTGTAGGGCATCTGGGTGAGACCGGAATGCAGTTCTGCCAGGGCCAGCTCCAGATCGCCTTTGCTTTCTCTGATCTCAGCGATTTTAAGATAAGGAGTAGCGTTCTCCGGTTTAATCATTATAGATTGGCGGTATTCTTTTAATGCCGCAACTGTGTTGCCCTGCTGTTGATAGGCTTGACCCAGCTCCATCCTTACAGGCCAGCTGTTGGGGAACTGATAGAGAGAAGTGTTCAACTCTTGAATGGCCTGATCGACATCGCCCTGGGCGAGGTACGCGGAGCCAAGACCATAGTGAGCACCGGAGTTTCCGGAGTTGAGCTCGATGGCACGCTTAAAGGCATCGACCGCCTGGGGAGTCGCTTTCTGACTGAGATAGATTTTGCCCAGTGCCGAAAAAGCGTAGGAGTGATGCGGGTCGAGCTGGGTGGCGGTGCGAAGTTCGCCGGCGGCGGAGTCTAGATGACCCTGTTCTTGATAGACCCGACCGAGGGCGAAGTGCGATTCGGCGGAAGCAGGAGCGAGGCTGGCAGCTTGCTTGGCGTAAATCTCTGCCTGCTTCAAATAAGACTCGCGGTTCTTGCGGATAGTCATAGAAGAAGATTGAAGACGGTTGAGAATCACTTCTGCTTTACCGGCGTAGGCCAGCGCGTTGTGCGGATTTTGCAGGAGAACACGATCGAACATCTCTTCGGCGCCGTCGAGCTTGAACTGCTTGGCAAGAGAGATACCCAGACCGACAGTGGCGGCAAGGTCCTGGGGGTCTTTGACCAGCAACTCACGAAAAGACTCTTCCGCTTCGCTGTATTTGCCTTCGGATAGCAACTTCTGGGCGGGGATTATGTCGTGGGTGACCTGACCGGTCATCACTCCGGAGCCCGCCTGGGCTGCCGATGACGAAGGCGGAGAATATACTTGAGGAGGGATGTATTGAGAATCGACACTCTCACCGGCACCCGGCAGCGGCGACTGAGCCTGGACGCTTCCTATTGTTGACATAGAAAGGGACAGGGATAGGGCAAGGGCACCTGTGGCAATCCGCTTGGTTCTCGAAGGCATGGTTTTTCTCCAGTTTTGACGTCGGAATTCGTGAATGGAAATTCAAAACTCCCAATAAACGCCGCGATCATAGCAGGTCGAATCGCACCCCGGGTCATTCCCGGGGATTATCTTGCCTTCTTTGTTTACAACTACCAGCTCGGCTTAAGCCCCGTATGGACGAATACCTGGTTCGACAGGAGGTCTTCCCGGGTCAGGGGCTCCGCCGTCTTCAAACGATCCTGCTCTAACGAGGCATTCTCGAGCTTACTCAATGCGTAGGCCTGTACCAGAGCATTGGCTCGCACCTCTTCTTTGTAGAATCCCATCGGCCTGTACTCAGAAGTCGCGCCTAAAAAGCCGCTGTGGCGATAAGAGTCCGCTACCTGTCGATAGATATCGAGAGCTTCTTGCTTGCCTTTCAGCTTTTCGGTAAGGACAGCGCTGAGGAAACGAACATTACCATCAGTGCTATGGTCTGTCGCCAGATGATTTTGACAGACTTCTCGGGCTTCTTCGTAGCGATTGAGGGCACAAAGCATTCTGGCTTGCTCGAAGCAAGTCTCTTTGTTCCAGCTATGCTTACCGTCTTGAGCCTGGCGATAGAGTTCCAGAGCCCGCTTAAAGTCGCCCTTACTTTCATAGACACGCGCTTTCAATACCAGGCCTTTTGAAGACTCGGCTTTATGGTTCAAAATGTCGTATTTCTCCGCCCTCTTCATCGCCCGGTTGAACTTGCCGTCTTCCATCAAAAGCACACAAGAATCATGTTGAAAGTTGGAGTTGTTGGGGGTCTGCTTGATTGCACGCTCCAAAACATCTATAGCCCTGGTTCTGTTACCGGCTTTGTTCTCTAGATAGGCGAGAGTTCGCACGGCGTTTTCGTCTTCAGAATTGAGCGCCACAGAAAATCCTGCAAGGGTTCTGCCTGCAGTGGGCAGATATTCGCATGAGAGATTAGCCACACCAAGACAGAGCTTCGCGACCTCTTTAGGAACCACTACCACGGTAAGAAAGGCCAGCACGGCAAAAATACAGGTGGAGCGCGTCAAGAAGTCGCCAAAGCCGATTTTACGCTTGCCGCGCCAGAAAAACAATCCGCAGACACCGATAACCACTAGAAGAAGAGAGGCGAGGTGCACATAGAAATCGATCACACCGAGCACTTTCATCCAATCGGGGAAATCAGAAAAAGAGCCCCCGGGAGCGCCTTTGAAATTGAAAAGCACGCCCCAGAGCGCCATGAATCCGGCGACTGCAGTGAACGGCAGAACTGTCGAACAGGTCACTCCGAAACTGAGACTGATTAGAGAGAGCCACCAGCCGCTGGCAGTGTTCTTCCAGTCGATGGTATTGCGGAGCTGATCTAAGAAAGAGGAAAAGCTCACATAAATACCGCCGAGCACAAGAAGATTGAGCACCGACACCATAAGAATCGTGGCTACGCCAGCCTGATTGAAATAGGTAGCCGAGACCACCGCATAAAACAGAACGGCGACGCCACCGACCACGGTGCCGATCATCTGACGCTTGGTGAACTCACGTTTCTGCTTGACCGTCTTCTTATACTTGGAGGGCTGCTTGCCCTGGGAAACAAGCACCAGATCTTTGATCAAATCGCCGACATTCTGATAGCGGTTCACCTGATCTTTCTCTAGACAGCGCATCACCACGCTCTCAAGCCGACCAGCCAGCTTTTGTCTTTTAAGCCCTGCAGGAAATGGCTCTATCTCTTCGTTTATATGCTTGACGACAACCTGTATCGGGTTGGCGCCGCCAAAAGGCGGATCACCTGTTAACAGCTCATAAAGAAGACAGCCGAGCGAATAGATGTCGGATCTGGCATCCAGCATAAAACCGAGACATTGCTCCGGGCTCATATAATGCGGGCTGCCGAAGACCTCGCCGGTCTCGGTCAAGTTATGGGTCTCGCGATTGGCTTGCGGCATCACTTTTGCGATACCGAAGTCCACTACTTTTACGCGCTCTTCGCCGTTATCGCCCCTGCCGATGAGAATATTATTCGGCTTGATATCGCGGTGGATTACATCTTTGCTGTGGGCATGGTCGAGGGCATGACAGATCTCGGCGAAGATAGAGAAGGCTCTTTCCGGCTTGAGCAAACCCTCTGCCTTCAGAACTTCCGCCAGACTGACTCCTTCGAAGTAATCCATCATTATATAAGGCAGGCCATCGTCGGTGGTGCCGAATCCGAAGGTAGTGACCAGACTGGGATGATCCAGATGGGATGCCGCTTCTGCCTCTTGCTCGAAGCGCTTGAGCGCAGCCCGGTCAGAAGTGAGCTCGGCCTGCAAGACCTTGATGCAAATAACTCTATCCAGTTTCAGATCTCTGACCTTATAGACGCTGCCCATGCCGCCTCGGCCGACCAGAGCCAGCACTTCGAAGCCCTCGCCGAATGATGGGTATTCTTCTTCAGGTCGTCCGGCGTTCTGGGTGTTTTCGGTAATCATGGACTTCGTCCCCCTTACATCTGCGCGTGGAAACAGAAAAACGCTGCAGGCAGCAGGCGGCTTTTCTATCTGGACTTGAATTTCTGATGCGAGAACTCCAATTCATTATACCCTGACAACCACCTTCAATTTTAATCTAGCTTAGAAAAGCCCTGACTCTGGCGATTATCGAGGCCGATACGACGGACAGGGTCAGTGGATGCCTTTTTACATATCTTAAAACCGTGCTAATGTTTTACGGCTTCGGCATTTGCAGGCAGTAAACGGTAATAACTAATCGGTATCCAATGTTCACAAAATTCAGATTTAGATTTTTCATTGCAGCGACCCTTATCTCGACCCTGGTCCCTTGCCTGGTCGAGCCCCCAGCGGTTTTCGCAGAAGCCGACAACACTCCGGAAAAGCCGGCGAAGCAGGCCAGAACAATCCCCTGCTCGAAAGTAAAACTGGTTCTTCAGATAACCATCGACCAGCTTCGCGGGGACCTGCCTCTACGTTTTCGCTCTCGCTTCGGCGAAGGAGGCTTCCGTTACCTGTTGGATAAAGGCGCTTATTTCGCCAACGCGCACTATAAACATGCCGACACCGAAACCGCGCCTGGCCATGCCACTCTTGTAACCGGCGCCACACCTGCCCAGCACGGCATCATCGCCAGTGAATGGTGGGACCCGGAAAAGAAAAAGATAGTCTATGCCGTGGAAGACGAGAACTATCCTTTGCTCGGCGAGAATCTTGAAGCCACCGCCGGCTCCAGCACCAGCACCGAAGGTAGAGCGCCCACCAATCTGCAGTCCACCACCATCGGTGACGAGATTTTTATCGCCTCGGAAAAACAGGCAAGAGTATTTGGAGTCTCCGGCAAAGACCGGGGGGCTGTGCTTCCTGCCGGCAGGGCAGGCAAAGCCTTCTGGCTCTCTTCGGGCAAGATGGTGACCAGCTCCTATTATTACAAGAAACCACCACAATGGGTTACAGCCTGGAACGATCGTAAACTGGCCGATTCTTATAAAGACAAGAACTGGGAACTTCTTAACGACCGCGATTCTTACTGGCGCAAAGACCTCGACAAACGCCCCTACGAAGGCGGCTTCGAACATCTGAAACAAGAGATGCCCAAAAGTTTCGCTGCCGAAAAATCCAAGCACTTCTACAAAGGTCTGATGCACAGTTATGTCAACGACGAACTGGTGCTGAACTTCGCCAAGCACCTGATCTCAGACCGGCAACTGGGCAAGGGCGACAGCGTAGATTATCTGTCCATCAGCTTTTCGTCAATAGACTATGTCGGTCATACCTGGGGTATCGAGAGCCTGGAGTCCGAAGACACCTTGCTGAGAGTAGACCGCAATCTAGCGGATCTTTTTAAACATGTGGACAGCACCGTCGGTCTGGATAACACCATGATTGTGCTGAGCGCCGACCACGGTGTGGCCGAGATTGCAGAATATATGCAGGGACTGGGCTTTCCCTCAAACGTAATCGATTCTCACGCTCTCATCAAACATATTCGAGAGACTTTGAAAAAACGCTACTCTACCGATAAAGATCTGGTGGCACACTTTCTCTATCCATATATCTATCTCAACGAAGCAGCTCTGGCAGATTTGAAGCTGGATATGGAGGAGGTTGAGGAAGAGACAGCAAAAGCGGCCATGGCCTTTCCCGGTATAACTTATGCTGTGGGAGAAGCGGCTATAAAAGAAGGCGAGCTTCCCACAGACAAAGCGAATACTATCTATGACAGGATCATCAACAACTATCATCCTAAAAGATCCGGCCATGTCCATCTGGTGGCTGATCAATACAAGATGCTGGTGCACTGGGAATGGAACGGTAAACCCGGCATGCACGGCACGGTCTGGAGCTATGATTCCTTTGTGCCGGTGGTCTTCACCGGTCCCGGTATCAAAGCGCGCAGAATTGTTAGAAGAGTCGGTCCCCATGATATAGCGCCGACCATAGCGGCCTATCTGGGCATTAAGCCACCTTCCGGTGCGGTCGGAGATCCCCTGGCAGAAGTGGTGCCCGAGACTGAATGGTAAACCGGTAAATCATCATTTCTCGAGCAAGCCGGGTTTTAGTTTATACAGCGCCTTCAAGGTCTCCACATCGCGTTTAGAAAGCGTGGTCTGATTCTTATCCACCGACATGAACATGATGTCTTCCGAATTACTGCTATGACCATTGATGCCCAGGGCATGCCCGATTTCGTGCAGGGCAATGCTCAGCATCTGGGAGCGGCTTATCGGCCCGCCGTCACGCCTGGTCAATATGAGGGTGGTGGCGGATATCCGTCCGGCATTGCCGTCGCGAAAGTTGGTGACAGCGCCTTCTATGGGAGAGGCCAGCTTGGATGGATCATCGGTGAAATTGACATGGATATCGGCGTGGCTGCCATCGGGTACGAACAGGAAGCTGACCAGGTCATCGCTTCGAACCTGCCAGGTATTAAAAGCGCTCTTCACCGCTTCGAGATACTGAGATTCTCCAGCAGGCGTCGCTATATAGACTTTGAGAGGCATCTTATCCGGCGTCCAGTGGGTGACACCGCGAATAGTGGCTTCGGCAAGATAAGTCCCCGGCGGTGAAATTGAATCACCGGGCTTCTCGACAATGACCTCGCTCTCGATGCTTTTGATAAAATCCCGGACCATGACGGCGTTACTGGAACCAGGGTCGAGCCTTAAATAAGTCCTGAGTGCTTCTAGCGATTCACTCTTCTTGCCCGCTTTCAGGGCGGCATTGCCCAGGGTAATATAAAAATTGGCTGTTGAAGGAGACATTGTCGAAGCCTGCCGGGCTTCAAAATAGGCTTTTTGATAGTCGCCTTTCTGATAGAGAATTTTGGCATAGTTCCAGTGCAGCGATGGAATGTTGCCGTTCTCTTTCAGCAAAGCAAGCACCGCCGGTAAGGCTTCATCGTATTTGCCGTCATTAACAAGATGTGCCATGGAGTTGAGCCGGAGGACGAAGTCTCGACCGACCTTCTGACCTTCGATGTCATAGAGTTGCTGAGCCAGCGCTTCACAGGGCCACAGCAAAGAGACCAGACCCATGAATATCAATATCAATATCAATTTCAAGAACATTCGGATATGCTAACCTGCCAAAAACTCACGGACATGCAAAGGCCATTCATGGACATCAGATGCCTTCCTTGCGGTATAGTGCACACTATTCTCCAGCACCGAACTCAAGTATTCGGCGGCTTCAATAGGATGGGTAGGGTCGTCGATGCGAGACAGAATAAGAACCGGACATTTGATTCTGGCAAGCGCTTCCTTTTTCGGAAATCTATTTAGTGCGGCTCCTCTAAAAGCGGCGGCAAGAGACTTTGAATCTGCCGACGCCTCCAATTCTCTGTACGAAATCTCACGGTGCTCGGGACATTCTCTGGCCGTAAAAGGAGTCGGCGGCAGGCTGCGCCAGTGCTTGACCAGAGCAGAGGCTCCGCCCTTCTCGACTATCTGCGCGAACTTTCCATAGGCTTTCCCTGTCTGCTCCCTATCCGCTCCATGGGTGGGTGGAATGACCAGCACCGCTCTATCTGCCTCGAGACCGGCTTCGAGGGCGCATAAAATAGTAGCTGCGCCCATGGAGCTGCCTATAGGAACAAGCTTCTTACTCGAGCCGGATAGACCGAGAATTTCGACAAGGGCAATCAGATCAAGGGCCAGATTCCGCCAGGCAAAATTATCAGGCTGCCGTTCCTGCTTAGAGCGACCATGCCCTCTGGCATCGTAGCGATAAACGGAGAAATACTCTTTCAACGATAGCCAGTCGGGGAAGGCGAGTCTGTCGTTCAGAGCGCAAGAAGAAGTGAGACCATGCAGCAGGATCAAGGAGGGTTTGCTCGGCTCCAGCTCTTGCAGATCTGACGGGCTCTCGACATAGAGCTCGGTATCTCGAACGGCAAGCACCCGGCTTTTCGTACTAGTGCTGCAGCGGTGATTTTGCTGCGTCATCGGGCTTATCGTTTTTTGAAGCGAGCAGATCTGCCTTAGCCAGCTTCTTGATGTTCTCTACTACAAAAGGAGATATTGAGACAAAGAAATTTTTGTCTGAGGACTTGAGAATGAAGCCATCGTTGACGGTGCGCCGTCCTATCTGAAACTCGACCGGTTTGCCGCCTTTGAGCACTACGGAATACTTCAATTCCGGGCTGGCGAGCCCATATTCCGGATCATCCTTTTCGCCTTCGACATCCTTGAAGACTATGCCAAGAAGCGTGTTGAAAGCCGTATCTGCTTTGACCTGATTGGTGACCTTGTCGGAAGGTGCTCCCTCGACCTCCCACTTGCCGTTTTTGCGCAGTAAGGTAAATTTGTCGGTGATCACTTTCTCTACTTCGTCTGCGTCATAGGTAAAAGCGCTGCGGTCGATCCAGTCTTTGGGACGCAAAGAGAGTTCCTGGGGTTCGATAGCGGCGGCGAAGATCTCTTTTCCGCCGTCGGCTCTAATATGACGTTTGCGGAAGCTCGGGGCGGTACCTATGTATATCGTCGCCAGGGCTTTGTCCCCCTGACTGAAAGTGACCTTCGCTTCATAATCGTCTTTTGCCACCTTAAATCTGGAAGCCGCATCGTCTGTGGTGGCTACCGGCCAGTCTTCTTTCATCTCACCGAATTTATCTATTAGTTTCTTGACGGCAGTTTTGCCAGCCGGAAAGCCTTTAACAGAGGGCACTGTCCACTTACCATCCACCGACTTGAGCACCAGGGACTCGTTGCCCCCGCTGCCGTCACCGCTGGATTTCTCCTCTATTTTTATCTGATCGGCTTTAGACAGATCTGCAGCAAGTAGCTTCTTCTCTTTGCCGCCCTTGCCTCCTGCGCCCCCCAGTATATCGGTGCCAAGCAGCACTGCCAGACCGATTTGAATCAATAGAACAGTTATGAGGATTTGGATCATCTTGTTCATGCTTGGGATACTCCCAGAATCTCGCGGTATCGAAGAGCGCTTGCTTTTCTTGCGTTCTGACGGAAGATGAAGACCACTCCCAAACCGGCAGCGGCCAGGGCATAGTTGAGATACTCCCAGAAAAGAGACTCGTTCTTGTCCAGTTTTTTGAGTGTTCTAGAGAATTGGGCCCGGCCGCGAATAGAGAGAAGGTCTCTATCACCCAGGCACCAGTCGATGGAGTTGAGCACCAGCTCGACCGGGTTCATATAACGAGTGCCCATGCCGGCGGAAGCCAACTCCAGCATCTCGTCCGACAAAAAAGTATTAGTCGAAAACAGAATTATTTTGGCGGATTCTGCCGAGCTTTCTATGGTATTGACGAAATCTGCTTTTGAGCTGTCGGAATTTTGACCGCCTTCGGCTTTTAGTGGCGAAGGCTTGCCCTTGAAGAAGGACTCGAATTTGCCTTCCTGGGCCACACCGATTAGGTGGCTGCCCATGGTTTTCGCCTCAGGGAGTTCGAATCCTGTTTCTCCATATTTATTGTAGTCCGGCTGAATATCGGTATTTTTGGAAGTCCAGGACTTGACCGAACTTTTGAGGAGTTCATAGTTCTTTCTGCCCTGTAACTTGTCTTTGGGAACCTTCACAGGCGACGCCCAGTTGACAGTCACCTGGGGCAGACCGGCTATTAGACCGCTGTCTTTATCCATGCCGTCGGAGCGAATGTCGACGAAATAAGGATAAGGAGCCATTTTCAGCTCTTGAATCTCGAAGCCGTTGATACTTCTTTGAACCGGAATAGGAAAGGCGGTGTTCTGAGCGTCGAGAACTATAGTCTCCTGCAATTCCATACCGTTATGTTTGAGCCACTCTGACAAACCGGAGTTGACTCGGTGACAGCTGAGAGCCTTCTGCATATCGATATCATAAGGAGAGGTGGACAGGATAACAGTGCCGCCCTGCATCAAAAACTGGTCGATGGCGAAAACCTGCTTATCGTCGAGGTCCTCTGGTGATACCAGAAGGAGGAGATCGATATCGCTGGGGATACCGCCCTGCAGATTGAGAGGCTTGACCTGATACTGCTCGGTCAATTGCTGCTGCAAAATATTGAAGTGTTTACTCGAGCCCGGCATACCGTACTGGGGCATCGCTTGCTTGGGTGGCGGCATGACCAGACCGACGGTCTTCAAGAATCCTTTTGAGTAGCGCTTCAAACCGGCGGTGATGGCGCGCTCGAGACCGCCTTTGGAAAGGTCCTCGGGAAGAGGAATCTGGACCGTTTCGTCGCCGCTTTCAAGGGTCATATAGAACCAGAATCGTTTGGTATCTAGTAAACCGAGCACCATCGGCTTGAAACCGTATTCTTTTTCTATGGTGGCAGCCACCGCACCACCTTGAGCCATCGGATCTTTCAATTCGAAGCCGAATTTATCGCCGGCTTTCTTTTTGAGATCGGCAAGGGCAGAGATAAGATCGTTCTTGAGAGCCACCAGCGGCTCGGGCAGAGTCTCATTGCCCGAGATATAGCCCACGAACTGGACTTTCTTATCTAAATTAGCAAAAATATTGCCTGACCCCTGATAACTGTAGAGCACTTTCTTGATAGCGCTGGTAATGTCATATTCAGGGTTTCTCAGATCGACTTTTAAATCGCCTTCACTGGATGCCGCTTTGACATCGATCAGGTCGCTGAATGTGAGAGTCTCGAACTGATCGCCGTATTTTATAAGGATGTCGAAATAGGAATTGGCGATAGAAGCCTGGTACTTATCGCTGGTTTGAAACGGCTTGGGTTTGATGCCGTACTTCTCCCCAGCTTCCTTCTCCAGCTCTTGATTCTCTATAGGATCGACGAACTCCACTTTCACTCGGCCGCCCCCGGCAAGTTCGTACTCTTTGAGGATATCTCTCAAACGAGGCACCAGAGGAGCAAGCAGAGAATGGGTCTTGGCGCTGAAATAACCGCGAATCAGAAGCGGCTCTTTGAGCCTCTCTAAATAGGACCGGGTGGTGGGCGATATAGAATAAATCTGACCGGCTGTAAGATCCACCCTGGCAAAAGTGACTTTCTGAATCCAGAAATTGCCGGCGATGAAGTTGGCCACAAATAGAGCAGTAATCAAAAGCCACTGGTCATGGCGGCTGTTGCGAGGATTATCCGCCCAGCGGATTTTCTCCAAGGCGAGCACATTGAGAGCAAGGAAGATGCCGATCAGACTGAGATAATAGTAGATATCCCGGAAGTCTATCACTCCCCGGGTGATGCTCTCGAAGCGCGAGCCACTGCCGATTAAGCCGAGCAGCTCGCCTAGCTTATTATCAAAAAGACCGGTTATCGCTTCGGAGCCGGCAAGATAGAAAGCACCACAGACAAGGACAGAGAAGATCAAGCTGACAATCTGGTTGGAGGTCTTGGCGCTGACGAAAAGGCCTATGGCTGAATAGGCGCCGGCAAGGAAGATGGTTGCGATGTATCCGCCCACTACCGGACCCCAATCGAGGGGACCGAGCATGGACACCGTAAGAGGGAGAGGCAGAGTCAACGCCACCGCCACAGATACCAGACCGAGACAGGCCAGGAACTTGCCCAGAACCAGATGCAGGTTGGAGACCGATGAGGTAAGCAAGACTTCGAGAGTCCCGGAGGCTTTCTCCTCGCTCCACATCTTCATGGTAAGAGCCGGCACCAGAAAGATGAGCAAGAGCGGAAACCACTCGAACATGGGCCTGACATCGGCTATATTGCGGGCAAAGAAAGTCTCTACCCAGAAGAAGATAAAGAGCGTGGTGGCAAGGAAAGCGCCGAAGAAAATCAGTCCGGTAAGAGAGGCGAAGAATCCGGCGAATTCTTTGCGGGCTATCTGCATGACGTTATTCATCTTGACCTACTCCCCGGGATATCTCACCGAATATCACTTCGAGATCCCTTACTTTGGGCTTCAGGGCATAGAGATCGAGCCCTTTTTCCACCACCTTCGAGGCGATGGCGGCGGCGACGGAGTCCCGCTCTTTATCCGGCTTCAAAGCCAGAGAACAGGTAACCCGTTTATCATCGGCATGGTATTCGATGACCGATGCTCCTTCGACCCCTTCGACCTCTTCCAGCAGTTCACGAATGGCCTCTTCTCCGCCTTCATCATTTTGACCTTGACCGAGCACAACTTCCAGACGGTTCGACTGATCGAGGTTCTCCATGGTCGAATCGAGGGCGACCTTACCGCCTCGCACGATGATTACCCGATGGCAGGTCGCCTCCACTTCCTGGAGGATATGGGTAGAGACCACCACTGTCGCCTTCTGGGCAAGCTCTTTGATAAGAGCGCGCATTTCGAGAATCTGAGAGGGATCGAGCCCGTTGGTCGGCTCATCGAGGATATAAATACGTGGTGAGCCTAGAATCGCCTGGGCTACTCCCAGACGTTGACGATAGCCCCGTGACAACGTATTGATGCGCTGGGCGGCGACATCGGTCAGCTTGGTGCGATGGATTGCCTGGGCGATGGAAGAATTAGCCTCTGCCCCTTCAAGCCCCTTGAGACTGGCTGCATATATGAGGTAGTCGGTAACGGTCATATCCGGGTAGAGCGGACAGTTCTCGGGCAGGTAACCTATCTTCTTCTGAATTCTGGAGCGGTCTTCGCAGATGTCGAGACCATCTACAGTAAGCTTGCCGGCTGTGGGCTCGATAAAGCCGGTGATCATTTTCATGATCGTGGTCTTACCGGCGCCGTTATGACCGAGCAGGCCGACAATCTCTCCATGTTCTATCTGGAAAGAGGCGTTGTCCACGGCGACCAGTTCGCCATATCTGCGGGTCAAATCTTCTGCCTTGATCATGGTTGGTTCTCGCGCATGTCTGGGACAGTTACGTCGTAGTAAAGCAATTAGATAACGCTAATTGAATTTTGCAAGGTTATCCAAAAGCCAGGACGTCATTTTACAGAGCACCATGGCGATAAGTACTTAGATTTCGACAATATTTAAGGAAATGGAATAAAAGCTTACCTGAACCGAAAAGCTGCTCAGTACTCTTCTTGCACTATATATAGTGGTCTGTCGCGATGGTGCTCCAGACCGAGTGCCAGGTATTCACCGATGATACCAAGACAGACTAGCTGGAGAGCACCGACAAAAAGTATTGCTATCACCGCCGGTGTCCAGCTTGCTGTCTCTGCCGGCCAGAGCATTAGAACAAAAGCAACGATAAGACAGAGCGTGAAACAAAAGGCTCCCAGAAGCAATCCCAAACGCAGCGGAAACTTCGAAAAGCCGGTCAATCCCGCCATGGAAAGATGTACCAACTTGGCGAAAGTATACTGCGGCACTCCGGCAAAACGCTCTTCGCGATCATATTCGATGATCGTCTGTTTATAGCCTACCCAGGTAGCGAGCCCGCGGATATAACGATGCTTTTCGCGCAACTCGCGAAGATTGTCGCAGACCCGCTTAGAAATGAGCCGGAAGTCGCCCACATCGACCGGTATATCGATTTCGGAGATAGCACGCATGATACGGTAATAGACTTTCGCCCGCAAATGCGCCAGAAGGGACATCCCCTTTCGCTTGATGCGTCGGGCATGAACCACGTCATAGCCTTCTTGCCATTTTTCGACTAAACGAGGAAAAACCTCCGGCGGATCTTGCAAATCACCGTCGATGACGATCACACAGTCTCCGGTGGCACGATCGAGACCGGCGGTAATTGCCGCCTGGTGCCCAAAATTACGGCTCAAATCGACGATACGCAACTTTTCGTCCCTGGACTTTTCATCTATCAGATACTCCAGGGTATTGTCGGCGCTGCCGTCATTGACGAAGATGATCTCATGATCGCAGCCCATGGAGTTCAACACCGCTTTGACCCGACGCACACATTCCCGGGCACCCTGCTCTTCGTTATACATCGGGATGACGATGCTTAGTTTGAAGGAGGCGGGAGTGGAAAGGTCTTGCATGGTAGCCGATATTTAAGTCTGCTTTTGCTGAGCGAGGGCACAAGCTTGAATATGCCACCAGGGAGCAATTTTAAATACTTTATTCTGATATATGAGCCAAATTGAGGCCAGGCGAAGACAAAATTATCTAAAACATTTTGACCCTGTTTCGACCGTGACAACCGCCTCAATAGAGCACCTCTACCGCCGAGCCGGTTGTCATCAGAATGCTAATAACACGGCAAACCGTATTCAAACCCTCTTCACTTCCACTAAAGTAGAGTTATCGACCACAATTCAACCAGGGAAGATGGCAAGCAGCTCGAAAGATTCCAGCAATTCGGGAAATCCCGACAAAAGAGGCAAGCTGTCCTGGCTTACAGCGGCGATATTCATCAGCTTCTCCCTCTTCGCAACCCTGATGATGGTCCACAAACTGTCCGAACCCCTCCTCAACCCTCGCTGGTTCATGAACACCAAGACGGGCAAAGCGGACATAACCGACTTCTTTCAGTACTATCAGGCAAGCGCCCTTGGCCAGTCGAAGCAGTCTAAAAAAGTCTATGACCCGGCGGTTCAAAAAGCCTGGGCCGATGAGCTGATTGCCCCGATCAAATCAGAGAAGGTCTTCTACAACCAGCAGCCACCGTTCTCTTATACTCTGCTTCTGCCCCTCTCCTGGCTACCGCCGCCCAGTGCTTATCTGGCATGGTGCCTGGCACAGATGGGCTTCGGTCTGGGCGGTCTCTATTACCTGAGCCGGCTTGGACCACTTAATAGCCGCGACAGACTCTTGTTTATCGTCGGCGTCGCCGTGAGCTTTCCTGCCTATAGCTGCATCTGGCATGGTAACACCAGTTTCTGGCTCCTTGGAACGATGAGCTTTTTCATCGCCTTTCTCTACGAAAGAAAGGAGCTTTTATCGGGACTTTTTCTGGCGCTCTCTACATTTAAACCCCAATATCTCTTTCCTCTCACGGTGCCCATAGCAGCCATGAAACGCTGGAAAGTCGCCGCCGCCCTGGTAATATTCGAGTTGCTTCTTATGCTGAGTGCCGCTCCTTTGATAGGCCTCGAAAATGTGATTGGCTACCCATATGTGGTGACCCATGCCGAATCTTCGGAAAACTTCATCGGTGTCAACGCCCATAAAATGATCAGCCTGAGAGGACCGATAGCCATGTTTTTGAGCACCGGATCATCGCTAAAAATAACCGCGGCTCTAATGTTCCTCTGTCTTGGCCCGTTGTATCTTCTGTGGCGCAAATGCACCGGGGTCTTATCGTCGGCAATATCGGTAGATGCGCTGCGCTTTCTCTGGGCTGTTACAATCTGCACGATGCTCCTCACAAGTCCGCACTCCCATCTCTTCGACTTTCTTCTTGTGGCCATGGCGGCAGCCCTGACACTAAAAACACTATCACCGAAGGGGATGTCCACCGGTAGCGGAAACACAGGTGCTCCCCGAAGGTTGTGGACGACGATGCTGGTTATTTTCCCGCCTCTTTCCTGGATCGCTAATTTCGCTATCGGCCAGGAACACGCCGCCGTCTATTTCTTCTTTCCCTATCTTATGGGTCTATGGGTGCTTGCGATGGTGTCTCTGAAAGAAGCCCTCGCCCAGCCAGAGAAAGAGGGCAGTCGATAATGACAGCCGAAGATAAAAAGCCACTGCTTCTAAAAAATCTTGTCGCTTTTCTGGTCGCAGTCGCCCTCACCATCGCCATCAGCCTGATTTATCTGGGTCAAGAAAAAGCGCTTTACTGGAGCGATTTCAATTATTATCACATCATCGCCATCGCCGCCGCCAGAAAGTTTCTGGAGGACCCGGCCACCTTTCCTCTACTCGTCCTGGGTTCGACCGCTCTCAACTACAACCTGATCTACACGGTCCCCCTGCTTCCGGGAATCCTGCTCGTCTCCCAGTCTAGAGAGACTTTCATAGCATCTATGGCGCTCCTCTACCAGCTACCATATATGATGCTCCTGGGTGCCCTTGCCGCATATTTGTTCAAAGAGAAAGAGAGCAAAGCGAGCCCGGAGATAATTTTTTGGCTTCAGGTTTTTCTGGCGCTGTCGCTCGCCACCCTCTGGGCCCCTACTCTGAGGGGTTATCCTGATTTCGGAGCGGCTTCTCTTATTCTGCTCGCCTCTCTTTTGTATCTAAAGAAAGGTGGCCTTACCTCGGCAAGAACCATTATCAGTGTCGGCATTTGCCTGGCCCTGGCTCCGCTTATACGGCGCCATTTTTTCTATCTTGCCTTTGCCGAGGCGCTTGCCATGCTCATCCATCAGCTCTATATCAATGGCACAAGCACCGGTGGCTTCAAATGGGGAGAATTCTTCAAAGGCTCTTTCTTGCCGTGGCTGACCACAGGCATGGTATCGGCAATAGTGCTTTGCAGCCTCGGTTTTCTTTTTGTGTCGAGCATCATCGGCACCCCGTACTTCTCTCTCTATACCTCCGCCTATGTCTCTCCCCTGGAAGGGCTCAGTTACCTTATCTCCAGCTACGGGCTGGTGACTTTCTCGATGGCCTGTGCAGGCTTTGTGATGGCGTTCAGATCCGGCATCGTGCACAAAGACAGAGCGGTATTTCTTTATAGTTTTGCGATTCTCTCATTTTTTATATGGCCGGTCTTCGGCAAACATCTCGCCATTCACTACACAATATACTCGGACCCTTTCATCTGCCTGGGGATAACCTGCCTGTTCATCTGGCTGACTAAGCTGGAGCCGATTCGCCTTCGCTCTTATATACTTGCCATCTTGGTAGTCTTCTGGTCCTACAACTTTGTTATTGGATTATCGAATCCGAAAGAATCTTTTTTGAGACAGACGAAATACGGCATGTTGACTATGCCGCGGCAAGAGCCGAATCCGGCAGGACGCATGGTGAGCGCCAACTACGGACCGATTATTCGAAAAGATTTCGATGAACTGAGTCGATTGCTGGATACTGTAAGAGAGCTTTCCAGAGACGGAAAGAAAGTCTTCATCGCTTCGGACAACGGCGTACTCGGTGCCGATATCCTGCGCAATCTAGAAAGAAAGAAAACCGGTACCTTCGAAGTAGATCATCTCAAACTGGTAGAGCCCCCGATGCTGGACTCAAGAGACGCGCTCGCCATAGAAGGCCTACTGACAGCAGACTATGTCGTCCTTGCCAGACCGTTCTTGCCTATGTACAGACCGGAAGATTCCAGGGATCTGCTGTGCGTTCTGGAGTGCTTCGAAAACAACTGGCAATTTGCAAAAGACTTCGAAAAGCTTCCCGGACAATTCAAACTAGACGAGAACAGCACCATAACCATCTGGAAGCGCCTCGAGCCTACTTTACCGGCGGTGGCAGCGACCACTTTCGAAAGAATGAAAAAATTCGTCAAAACCGATCTAACCGGACAGCCCAGATGGATCTCGACCGATGAACACTATGTAGCCCATGACCGACAAAATCTCTCCCTTTTTCAAGTTCGCCTCTCTAGAGAAAAGAACGAAAACGCCCCCCACTACCTGATGTCCTCCGATATCATAAATGGTGCATTTAAACTATCCGGTAAAATAGACCGGCACGAAACCGATATAAATCCGAAGAATATACGGATAGAAGTGCTGGCGGTGGATGCCGATGGACAGGTTCGCAAGCTGAAAGAACCGCAAAGATTGCAAGAAGACTACTCCGAATTCGTCCTCGAGGACAGGACAGATTCTCCATCTCATCTGGTTCTTATCTTCTCTACCGAAGATGACAAAGAGTCCATGATTCGCATCCGCAATCCGGTCATAAAGTAAGCGTTGAATTCCCGAGGCAATCCAACGCTTTCATTATTTAAAGACTACGGATACTGCTTAGATCAATCAGGAGACCGGCTGTTTCTGAAGAGCCTGCAAATCTTTGAGCACTTCCTGGTCATGACCGTCGGGCTTGACGCTTTCGTAGGTCTTGACGATTTTACCGCCGGGAGCAACCAGGAAACTAACGCGATTCCAATACATGTTGCCCTTGTATTCGGACTGGCCGACCCCTAAGGCGCTCAACAAGCTGGTTTCGGTATCAGCGAGCAGGTCTATGGTGAAATCGAACTTGTTGCAGAAATCTTTGTGCGAATCTACGCCATCAGGACTGATACCAAACACTCTGGTGTTCAGTTTATCGAATTCCCCTTTGGAAGCGGAGAATTGCTTGCCTTCGATAGTGCATCCGGGGGTATCGTCTTTAGGGTAGACATAGAAAACCACCCAGTCATTGATGAGGCTTTTCATATCTACGGTCTTACCGTTTTGATCTTTCAATTCGAAGGAAGGGAATTCCTGACCTGCTTTCAACATAGCGAGTCTCCATTACATAGGACTGTGGGATTATCATCTTTCGATTCTTTCGAAAAACGAATTTATAATTCTATGCCTGATCTAAAGAAAAGCAGCATTTCTAAAGCAAGACTTTAGTAAGCTGAAAAATCCGATTATTCATAGCGGGCTATACGCCGCTATCCATTTCCATTTTAGTCTGGGCGATCCAGTTGAGCTCACGTAGAGCATCATCGGTGGAGATTCGCCTTGTATGGCAGTGATTGAGAACGACAATGGCCTTCTCTAGATCAAGAAAGCTGCTGCGCATCAGGAACTGGCAACGACAGGCATTGTGCAGGGTAAACTCGTCTATTAGCTCCGCCGAGATAAGATTATGGCAGAGTTCGTTGAAGGGCAGATCTTCTCTCATAAAAACAGCGCCCCGAGCCTCTTTGGCGATGATACCGGAGGCTGTCAACAGCTGCCAGAGCGATTTTGTGTCTTCAAGAGAGGCGCTCGCCACAGCAAGCTCTGTTAGCGCCGCCGTGGGTGAGAAGCCTTTTTTAGCCACTTTGGTGAGCACGGAGCTGGCCTGCTCGGAAGAGAGGGTGGCGTTGATCACCATCTCCTGCAGACCCAGGGCAATTTCGAGATCGGCTCTGGAAATTAGGCTTTTCTGTATCATGGCCTGACCCACAGGCATCTCCTGATCAAGAGCCATTTCAAGAGCGCTTAAAACATCCGCTTCCTCCACCAGATTGGCATTGATAAAGAGTTCTCCCAAAAGGGTATGGGGGCGAATCGGCTGGCGATAAAAACCCAGCTCTTTCAGGGAGTCCTCCAGGCGAGAGCGCCTGCGCCGGGTGGTCTTCAGAGCCTTGACCGCTTGCTCTCGGGTTACTTTGCCGTCTCTCACCAGGACCTGGGCAGTAAGGGCCGCCGAAAGCATCTCTTTGGAGATGTTGCCGTAGAGAAGAATAATCCGTCCCAGGGGAAGACCGGATTCCTTGGCATCGATGAGGAACTTCTCTTTCTCATCGTGTCCGATAAATCCGGCCTCGTACAAAAGTTCACCGAGACGAATGGTCGGCTTAGGCTCGGTGACGGTCTGCCCCGTACGTTGCATCGCCTCTTCCAGAGAGATATTGGCCTTATTGACCATGGTGAGCAAAACAATGGCCCGATCGAGATCCAGGAGGTTGTCACGAAACATCGACTGCAATTGCACCGAGGTGAGAAGCACCTCCTCCGAAACGGCACCGGACATGACAAGCATACGCCCTATAGGCATACCGGTCTGCTTAGCCAATTCGATGGACTCCAGCAGTTGCTGGGAGGTGAGAATATCGGACTTTGTCAGCAGTTCGCCCAGTTTGAGAGACCGCTTCGTAGAATCGCTCATTTGCGTACCAGAGAATACACTCGATTATCTTATACACCAGATGTATGCTTTTTGATTCACCCGGGAACATCAACATGTGTACCATAATATAGAACCATTATCTTACTAGTACCATCGGAACGCGGAACCATGTCAGAAGAGAAAGCCATTATTATCGGTGCGGGTCCAGCCGGCCTGACGGCAGGTTATGAGCTTTTGGAGCGCACGGCGGTGGTGCCTCTTCTCATAGAAAAGAGCGACTTCATCGGCGGTCTGGCGCGCACCATGGTGTACAAGGGCAACAGAATCGATATCGGTCCCCACCGCTTCTTTTCGAAATCGGACCGGGTCATGGACTGGTGGGCGATGATGATGCCTATCGAAGCGAGTGCCGAAGGCGAACAAGAGATTACCTATCACCAGAAAAAAAGAGTGATCAAGGTCGACGAGAGCAACAGCCGAAAAGACAACGACGACGGCAACGAAATGATTCTTCTCAAACGCCGCACCAGAATTTATTATCTGCGTAAATTCTTTGATTATCCGATCAGTTTGAAAGTCCAGACATTCACCAATCTCGGTATTGTCAAAACCATGAGAATTGGTTTCAGCTATTTGAAAGCAGCGGCATTTCCCGTCAAGCCGGAGACCAATCTCGAACAGTTCATCACCAATCGTTTCGGTAAAGAGCTCTACTTGACCTTTTTCAAAGACTATACAGAGAAGGTCTGGGGCATAGATTGCGACAAAATAAGCGCCGCCTGGGGCGCGCAACGCATCAAAGGTCTGAGTATCACCAAAGCGGTTTTCCATGCTCTCAAAAAGATCTTCGCCGGCATTGGCGACCTGAGACAGAAGCAAACCGAAACCTCTCTGGTCGAGCAGTTTCTCTATCCGAAGATGGGCACGGGAAGTCTGTGGGAAAAGGTCGCCGCCAAAATCAAAGATGGTGGCGGTGAAATCAAGCAAGGCTTCGAAGTCGAGAAATTGACGGTGGAAGGCAATCGGGTGGTCAGGGCCGAGGTCAGGAACATCGAAAGTGGTGCTATCGAGAATTTAGAAGGCGATTATTTCTTTTCTACTATGCCGGTGCAGGAATTGATTCGAAAGCTCGACGGACCGGTGCCCGCCAATGTCCGCGAAGTAAGTGAAGGTCTAGTGTACCGGGACTTCATCGAGGTCGGCATGCTCCTCAAGAAAATGGCGATCAAGGACAAAGAATCCGGGGGGCGCGACCTTATTTCGGACAACTGGATCTATATTCAGGAGTCCGACGTGATGATAGGCCGCCTGCAAATTTACAATAACTGGGGACCGTGCATGCTTGCCGACCCTGACACCGTATGGCTGGGTCTCGAATATTTCTGCAACGAGACCGATGATATCTGGACATGGCCGGATGAGAAGATTAAAGAGCTTGGCGCCATGGAGCTGGACAAGATAGGAATCATCAAAAAAGAAGATGTCCTCGATTCGATGGTTATCCGAATGCCCAAGACCTATCCCGGCTACTTCGGGACTTATGATCGCTTCGAAGAGATTCAAAAATATGTGGACACCCTGGAGAATCTGTTTTTGATCGGCCGAAACGGTATGCACAAATACAACAACCAGGATCACTCCATGCTCACCGCGATGGTGGCCGTGGATAATATCGCTGCCGGTATCAAAACGAAAGAGAACATCTGGGACGTCAACACCGAAATGGAGTACCACGAAGAGAAATCCTCCTCCGAAACGGGTGCCGCGTAATCGTGATCAACCGGCTGAACCTGATATTTTGCGGTCTTGCAGCGGTTGTTTTCGTGGTTTTATATCTTCAAGGATGGGCGCTGGCCATTTCGGCGCCGCTTTCCATAGAGTACGAAGGTCCCTGCCTCTGGGCGACGATTCAGCTCGCCCACGGGCTCGAGATCTACAGTCCGGCAAGATTGTTCGAAGCGCCCTATCAAGTCGTTATTTACCCGCCGGTCTTTTTTCTGGTTTGTGTACCTTTTCAGGTTTTCGCAGGCACCAGCTACTGGGGGCTGCGACTGGTCAGTATCCTGTCTTTCTTGATTAGCGCTGTTTCGTCGTACAGAATTTTTCACCGCAGCACCAGCTCGCACTATGCCTCTATGGTTTCGTTAATTGCCTACTCCAGCTTCCTTCCCGTATGGAGCTGGTCTCTAAAAGGAAGAGTCGATATGCTCTCCATGGCACTTTCCATAGTGGCACTTGATCTATTTCTTGTCGCCTACGACAAGCGCTCCGAAACCGAAGCTGCGATCAAATCAGGAAACCCCGAATCAAAATCCAATCTGCCCCATAAACTGCTCAAACTGCTGGGAATCTACAGCCTGTTCATAATCTGCTCTGTGCTGGCCATCTTCACCAAACAGCCGGCTATCATGGTGCCTGTTTCCGTGGCGATATTTCTATTGAGCAAAAGAAGATTCGCCGACTTCTTCATTGTCAGCGCAGGCTCCGGGGGCTTATCGGTGATAACTTTGCTAGCCATCGATCTCTGGACCCGGGGCGGTTTTATGCAACACATGCGTTTTTTGAGCCGCATGCCATTCTCTTTCGAAGATCTGAACAATCACCTCGCCTGGATGGGCTCCGACTGGGCCAAGCTGCTGCTGATTCCGATTGCCATCTTCTCTCTGCGGAAAAGAAAGCCCGAAACCCTCGACACCACTTTACCGGTGGCATTGATTCTACTAAGTGGACTGCTTACCTTTTACTCGCTGGGTACTATGTACGCCAATGTCAACCACGCCTTGCACTTCTACTGGGCGTCAGCCTGGCTTCTTGCTCTTTGTGTGGCGGCTGCACCGCGAAAGCTCGGGACGACTCTGGTGGTCGCCTCGCTATTGAGCGCATACGCTCTTTTCACAAATCTTCCTAATATAACGAATGTGGTTTCGAAAATGCCCAACTCGATCCGATTGCTTGAAAAGGAAGAGCTCACTGGCACGACCATGTTTGTCGAAGATCCGGCATTAGCACTGGAAGCGGGCGCTGAGCCTCTATTTGTGGATGTGGCCACCTTCGTCCAGGTCTGGCAGCGAGAGGGACGCTCTATGGAACATCTGCTCCAGAACATTCGCAACACTACATACAGTGCCATCATCTTGAACCGTCACGACAGCCAGCTCGAGAAGCCGCCCTATTTCTGGTCGGAAGAGATGGTAAATACTATAAGAGAGCACTATCGTTATGAAGGTCGGGTCGTGGGCAATGGAGAGATCCAGGACATTTTCCTGATTAAGACCGAATCTAAAACCGAATAATCAGCTTCCGGCATGGGCGGCTCGAGCTAGCAACTCTTTACTCTTGATCGTAATGGGTTGGGCGAAGGGCTTCTTCAAGCTCTCCACCGATTCCCCGATGATCTCGATTTTCTCTTCATCTATATTGCCGACTACCAGTCCGGCAAGAACTATATAGGAGAGCTCATGGGGGTCTACCGAGGTGATCCGGACACAGGTGGCGTCCACCGCGGCAAGGTCGGTTCCCAGAGCAAGGAAACCGGTTTCCAGCGCCGTTCCATTAATGGGACCGTCCCCTTCCATGGCGACTATCGCATCAACCAGGGTGAATACGGGTTTGACGATATGCACCAGGTCAATTATCGAATCCCGTATTCCTTTTATATGTAATAAGTTTTTCGGCCAACCATATTTTCTGCCGGGCACCGTGCCAAAAAGATTCTTCATCGAACAGGTCACTCCAACCCAGTGATGCATCTTCAACTTGGGCAGGCTGATCACCGCATCAGCATCGATAATGGTGCGAGGCATATAGAAATGCTTCAATCCATTGAAGCCCGACACATTGGGAACTTTGACCAGATCATCGAGGTTGAGATCGACAAAACGACAGCCGGCTTCTTTTATGGCGGCGCCGAGGCCGGTGGCATCGAGCAGAAACTCCGTGTCGCGCATGTGACCGGGGCCTTCAGCTATGACGACCTCCTTTGCGCCCATATTCTTGACCACCTCAATGGCGGCGCTCAAAACCCTGGGGTTGGTGGTAATCGGTCGGTCCGGTTTGAATTCGACCATATTAGGTTTGATCACCACTCGTTTATTCGAGAGATCCGGCAGATCAACCTTAGCTGCGTAACTTTCTATCAAAGGAACCAGATCTTCGTCATAGCTGGCGGCTTTGATGAGAGCGACTTTTGAAATGCCTTCTTTTTTGAGAGCGGCCTGGGCTTCTGACACCTTGGGAATATTGACGAGTTTGGCGTTCTCATCTTTCATACCGCAACCGGACAGGCCAAGAGAGGCAGCTCCGGCGGCTTTCAAAAAATCTCTCCTCTTCATTGCGACTCTCCCCTGAGCTGTGTTGCTAACTAGATCTTACCGAACTTGAGGCGATTGACGCCTTCGGCACAAGCCAGGGCAAGATAAGCCATGGCATTGGCGACGTTGTTGTCGGTGAAGCTGCCATCCTCCTTCTGACGCCCCACGAGAAACGCCAACTCCTTCTCGTAGTTTTTTCCATAGGCATCGAGACAGAGCACGGACCAGGCCAGCCCCAGGGTGGAGGTGTCGGCATCGCGATAACTCTCCAGATGGCTGAGGGATTCATTGATAGCTTTGTTGCGATCGACATCCTGAAGGGCGAGAAGCGCCTCGGCGGTGGTGACCCGAAAAGGCGTCAGAAAAGCGCCCAGGGTCTCTCGGTTGCCATAGTTCCAGCCGCCGCCCTTACAGACTCGCTTCAGGATATAGCGATTGGCATGATCGACAATCGAGCGATAGACCTCCTGCTCAGGCATACCGGGAACTTTCAAGGCGAAGAGATGATAGCTGGTGGGCTCCACCCAATGAAAACATTCCGGGTCCCAGGGCCAGCCCCGGGGGAAATGCACCCCCTCCGGTCCTTTGGAGATTAGTAGCAGGAGCCTGCCAACAACGGGATAAAAATAGGGTCGGCTGTCTGCCAGATGAAGCATCCCCTTTTTAAGCACCGACTTGGGCAGAAGCTCCGGATTCTTGCGGGCGATCTCTCTTATGGCCATCAAAGACGGACCGGTGACCCAGTCCGAAAATCCTGTATCCGGCGCAGTCGACCAACCACCATCCTCATTCTGCTGGGCGGAAAGGAAGCGAATCACCTGGCTGGCCGGCTCTTTGTGGTCGGCAAGAGCAAAAGCGCACCAGGCTGTAGCTTCCAGGGAGGGACCATTGCCGTCCTTGTAAGACCACCATCCATGGGGGCTCATAGATGAAGCAAGATACTTCTCTGCTTTCGACCTGGCTAGTTCGCTGTTCATTTATATATGGAATAAAGACTCCCGGAGTCAGCGTCGGATTATTACAAAGAGGAACTTGATTGAGGGTTCGCCACAGCACTTGACAGCCACAAATACCCCATAACACAGCCCTGACAACCGATTCGAGCAACCGAATTTCGTCGCCCCTCTTGACAAATGTATCGAGAAGTTAAGAAGACAATCTCCGAATCAGCTACCCCAATTATATTGGTATCCGGTCATCCGGTGGGCATGACTAGACTCTGAAATTTAAAAGCCCTCGCCGCCTAACTTTTTTTATCTCGAAGTTGTCATGAAAGAGGCGATTGCCTCTAGGCGAAATAACCAACTCAATATAAGATGGAATTAACGCCCAAGAACAAGCCATTTTTCTCGGTAGATATATTTGGTCTGAAAATGGGTAATAAGAAAGAGCTAGATAATTGACAGGAGGTGGTGAGTAAGTTTAGTTGAATAAGCAAATCGGTTTCGTACAGTGGAATACGTTACTAAAATTAACAATACCTAATACCTTTATTGTCGAGCCGATATTATTTTGAGTTAGCCTTAGTAGTTAAGCTCGTATTGGCTTTGCGCAAGGTATTAAAGGAGGTTTGAAAATGAGGGAAACGCTAAATCGGTTTATCCATGACGAATCAGGTCAGGGTATTACTGAATACGGTGCTATTCTTGCGTTCGTCGCTATTCTCGTAGCAGTCGTATTTGCAATCACTCAGGGTGCCTTAGCAGGCGCTATCTCGAAGGCGTTCTCTTCGGTTGTGAAACAGCTCAACGCTCTTTCCGACGCTGCAGCTTCTGCATCCTCGTAATCAACCAAGACACAAATTCAAAACAGGACGGGGGGTTTCGACTCCCCGTTCTGCGTTTTGTTTTTCTGCCGTTGTCACGTCAAATCGCTGGTCGTCCCTACTTTCTCCAAGTCACCAAGATGGAGCCGAGAGCATTATGTTCCGAGGACAAAATCCGGTTAGAAAGAAAAACCCGAGTTTTTCTTTCTAACCGGAAAAACAAAACAAAAGCCCAGGCGGAGCAAGCTCGCTACGACGCTCCTCACTACCGCCTTCTCCTTACAACCGCTATCTTGTCGCTTTGTGAAGGCGACTTTCGACTAATTTGCGCCAGAACTATGATTCCAATTTCTTTTCAACCGCAACTCTCAGATAGGCCCCCATCGGATCCCGCAAGGGATATCGATCAGGTATCGAGACGCCAGAAATTCGCTTATAGCAAAATCCGATCAGAAACTAAGTCAGAGGGGGCTCATGCCAGAATAAGACTCTCTTGAGGCAATCCCCCTTCAGGGTGATTCCAGATCTCAGGAGCTTATATCAGTCTCTTGAAAAGCGCTTTCCAAACTTACAGAATTTGCTCTAAACATCTCGTTACTTCCATATTCACTTTTTTTATCCGAAAACCCATGACAAAAGCTGGTTGCAAACAGGTCAGAACGGCTTAAAAACAAGGCTGAGCGTCCGGTAAAGAGATAAAAATCGGTAGAAAAGGGGAATGATTTTAATTGATGATCTGTTTGAAAATGTAGATATCAAGCGAGAATTGAGTAGTTTCGTGGTCAGCATTAGCGGTAAGATTGGGTGCGTGTTGGAATCCGTGTTCCAGGGTAAAAATTTTGGACGCGGACAAGGACCGCCGTTGTCCTTGAATCGCTGATGTGCGTTAATAGTAAAAGGTTAATCTTTCTCCACTAGAAAGAAGGGGGAACCGTAATGAACCCATTACGATCACTGTTCTTAAGTCTTTCCCGAATGCCTCCAGCTCTGATGCTTTTGATCATCATTGTTTTGGCTGTAATGGTCACGATGATGGTTACCGGCAGAATGTCTCAACAAGAGGCTGAGCTAGAGCTTAAGAAGAGAGACTTAGAAGCAAAAATGAGTGCCAAAGGAAAGGTCGTTTACGCGATAAAAGACATTCCTGAAGGCCAAACGATTCCAAGTGACGCTCTTGAAGAAAAGGAAATTGAACAATCCAAAATTCCTCAGGACGCCCTCACCTCCTCGTCGCTCGCGGCAGGACGTGTTGCCAAATACGGTATCTCGCAGGGTCAGATCGTGTCTCAACACGACCTTGCTCCTCAAGGTATCTCGCTTGGTTTCGAATCCAGACTTCGTGAAGGTATGAGAGCCGTCACATTCGCCATTGACTCAAACTCTGGCGTAGCTGGATTTATTACTCCGGAAAGTCATGTTGATGTCTACGCTATGGTCGGCACGGGCGCCGAAACTAACGTAGCTCCTGTACTCTCCGATGTAGAGATCATCGCTGTTGGTCAGATGTACCAAAAGCAGCCCGGCGGCACCGCTGCTGTTCCCGCTAACTCGGTGACAGTTCTGGTTTCTCCGGAAGATGCAGCCAAACTGATCAAATCGATCAGTGCAGCTAAGCTCTACCTGACTCTCAGAAATGACAAAGACCACACCCCGGTTGCTACCGTTGATGTGATTTCTTTGTTCGCTAAAGCTCCGGATAAGGAAGCAGACGATCTGGCTGCTCTACCTCCTCCGTCAGCATTACCTCCGCCTCCCGTACCTGGGGCACCAGATGGTGAATTGCCACCTCTGCCAGGCGGCGGCGAACCCGGCGCGCTGCCCGATGCAGCACCGCCGCCACCACCACTTCACGAAATAGAGATCTGGTCTGGCAGCAAAAAAGATGTACTCTCGGTACCGAAAAGCTAGAACTTAGCGGATACTTAGTGAACATTAGTTCTCCAGTGGGTACAACACTAGGAGGGCTGTCAGCGAAGGGGAGAACCTAAAGGCTATGAAATTAACCACGCTTCTCGTTTGCGATGCCGGTTTGGATAAGCGCCAAACCATCGAGGACTTGATCCACAGTCAGCCATCGCTGGCTCTGGTCAGTACGGTCTCGGGCAGTATGGCTCGTGAGCAAATCGGTAGTTTGCATCCCAAGCTCGTGTGGATAGAACTTAGTCCCGCTCCCGTTCGCGGACTTTCGCTGTTAGCAGAATTGAGGGAAACTTTCCCTCAGCTCTACTTCTTCGTGAGTTACGAAGTTCCGGACCCCGAGTTGATCCGCACCGCGTATCGACTCGGGGCTTCCGACTTCTTGGATGCTGAGCGCTGGCGTACAGACCTTCCTGCCGCCGTGCAAAGTATTCAGTTGAAGCATCAGTCCGAGTCGGTATCGACCGCAGCCGGTAAGGTAATCGCCATATTCAGCCCCACAGGCGGAATCGGCGCCACCACCATCTGTACGAACCTGGCCGGATATCTGGGCAAATACGGCGAGACCTGCATAGTCGACCTCGATTTGCAGTTCGGTATGATCTCGCATTATTTGAACCTAGAACCATCATTCAGTTTAAGTACAATCGACTTTTCCCATACAAACTTCGACGCCACTTACCTGCGTAACCTGATGACCAGGTATGACGATAAGCTGAGCATCCTCGCCGCCCCTCCCGAACTTGAAGATATCGGAGACATCTATGCGGCTCAGGTTCAGGAGATCCTTTATACAAGCAAACAGGAATTCCGCTTCACGGTAGTGGACCTTCCCAAGAACTTGCTCGACGAAAGAGCGATCGCCACCCTCGACCTTGCAGACCACGTACTGGTTATCACAGAGTACAACTGGGCTGCCATCCTCAATGCTCGTAAATGTCTGGATACATTCAAGGCGCATTACAATCAGGAAAAACTCTTACTTGTGGTCAACCGATCAGAATGGCTGCCTCAGGACGTTCTCTCCGAATGTCGAGCCAACCTCAACTATCCGGTATTCCACGAAATTCCCAACGACGTCAAGACCGCTAAGTGGGTCAATAACCAAGGTCAAATTGCCCCCGGTCACACAGCGCTGGGTAAATCCCTCGATTCACTGGCACGCAGAGTCGCCGGCGGAGAGCAGCTCCTTCTCACTGAGAACAAGGACAAGAAGAATATCTTCCAGCTCCCGGCTATATTCGGTGCCAAAGGTAAGTAATAAACAAAAGGCGGTGACTTCAGATGTCTGACGAAAAGAAGGAGAATCTACCAGCTCGTCCTAGCTCATCTCTGATGGGACAGTTAGTTAGGCAGCGGCAAGCATCGGATGTGGTGCCTGCTAAACAGCAGAACACAGGAGTTGCTGGCAACCAGGGAGCCACTGGTGTTGGGGCAAGGCCCGGCACCGGACCCACCCCAGGACAGAGCGGAGTCGCCCGTCCTGGCGGAGCCCAGACTGGAGTTGCCGGACAGAGAGCCGGTGCGCCCCAGACCCAGGTCAGCAAAGACGATGGTCCATCAAAAGCCGACATCGATAGAATCGACGCGAAAGATGAATACTCGGGATACTCCGAAGAGCCGGTAGACATCGGTGGGGATAGCGGCAAGTTTTCTGCCAACCAGCAATTAATCAGAGAACGTGAAAAGTTCATTATCGACCAGCTCAGACGAGAGCTGGATACGTCGCGTTTGACCAACATTTCAGAAGATACCCAGGCTCAGGTCCGGGCTCGTATCAGAGAAATAGTTAACTCAGACCCTGCTCCTCTAACCATGATGGAAAAGGGTATTTTGCTTCAGAACGTACTCGATGAAGTATTCGGATTCGGTCCTCTCGGTCCCCTGCTGCGTGACCCGTCCGTCGGTGATATTTGTGTCAACAACGTAACTTCGGTTTATGTGGAAAGACACGGTCGTCTGGAGAAAACCAGTGTTGTTTTCGAAAACGACAGACACTTGAGACAGACCATCGACAAGATCATCCAGCCCCTGGGTCGTCGTCTCGATGATAACTCCCCCATGGTTGACGCCCGTCTTCCCAACGGTTCCCGTGTGAACGCCACAATTCCCCCGGTCACCATCGACGGTCCCACTATCACAATTCGTTGTTTCGGTACGACTATCATGTCTCTCGGTCAGCTGGTCGAGAAAGGTGCTCTTTCGATTCAGATGGCTGAAGTTTGCAAAGCCTGTGTGAAAGGAAGAATCAACGCCATCATCTCTGGTGGTACAGGTGCCGGTAAAACAACTCTTCTAAACGCACTTTCGGCTCACATCAACCCTCGTGAAAGAATCATCACCATCGAGGATGCTGCCGAATTGAGACTACAACACGAACACTGGGTACGGATGGAGACCCGTCCTCCGAACACAGAGGGTCGTGGTCAGATCACTCAGCGTATGCTCGTTATCAACTGCCTCCGTATGCGTCCCGACCGAATCATCCTCGGGGAGTGCCGGGGAGAAGAGGCCTTCGACATGTTACAGGCCATGAACACCGGTCACGATGGCTCAATGACGACAATCCACGCCAACAACCCGAGAGACTGTACAAAGCGTCTCGAGAACATGATCCTCATGTCCGGTGTGGAAATGCCTCAGAAAGCGGCGCGAGAATTGATAGCTTCAGCTATCGAGGTCATTATCCAGATTCGACGTCTCGAGGACGGTACCAGAAGATGTACCGAGATTGCTGAGATAACCGGTATGGAAGGTGACACCATCGCGATCTCGACCTTGTTCACCCTGGAGCGTGAAGGACGAGATCCCAGAGGCTTCTTTAAATGTCGTCAC
>CAZCBH010000037.1:0-15200 GCA_964496875.1 uncultured Candidatus Obscuribacterales bacterium
TCTGTCTCTGCCCCAGGGCTTCTTCCTTTCGCCTCTATCGTTCTTTCAGAAAACCCCGGCTTCTGAGCCAACGATACAACCAACAGCGCATGATCCTAATGCATATAGTAATTATTTGAAGAAGAAAAAAAGGGGATCTGATCCCCTTCCAAATCAACAACCAGCATTTATTCATTCTCTGGTAAGCTCTGCCCGGAAGAATTGCCCCCTCCGGGCATCGCCGACTTCGAACCGACAGCCTGCCGGTTTCAGTTCATACCGTCAATGACGCGGATCATCGTTATCATTATCCAGCCCACTGTGGTTTCCATACTTGGCGATGCTAATCCAGGCGATCACCAGAGTTGATACCACGAAGACAAGATGGATTCCGGTCATCTTCAGAAAGGTGTCCATAGCCAGCTCATCGGCCTTAATGAAAGCTTCGAGCAGGTGAATCGATGAGACCCCAATCAATGCCATGCCCAGCTTCACTTTCAAAGCTCCGGCGTCGATATGATCGAGCCAGGAAAGCCTGTCGCGTGAGTCTCTGATGGTGAGACGGCGAATGAAGAGAGTGTAGCTGCCGATCGTGATCATGATGGTCAGGTTGGCGAGCATGACGATGTCGAGTAGATGAAGAACCTCTAAAGTAAGGTCCTTATCGCTAAAGGTGGATAGCTGGTCGAACAGATTATAGAGCTTACGGAAAAACTTGTATCCGTAAATGACCAGCACCGCCGAAAGTCCCATGTAGATAGGTGCGAGCAGCCAGCGGCTCGAAAAGATCACCTTGGAGCAGCATCCGACCGAATCATCGGCAAATGCCTTGAGCGCGCGATTGAGTGCTTGTTTCAAAATAGAGGTTACCTGCTGTGATGGTTTCGGTTCACTCTCGCGAGCGGATTACAGAAGAACCGCAAAGTACGGTCCGAAAGCAGAAAGAATCAAAATTGGCAGATACCTGATAAAAGGTGCGGGAAAGCTTCCTTGAGGAAACTGGAAAACGAAAAACAATTGACAATATGAGGTTAGCGGGGAACTTCGGGTAGAACAATCCGGCAGAAAGGAATATTTGTGAAGTGCCGATGTAAGCGTGATAACACCACGTTTCCCGTCTGGTGCCACCCATGATTTCTTCCGAGATCGAGGCCTCGCCGTTTATTCCGTAACAAGACAGATATCAATAGATTCACGGGACTAAGTCATCTTGGAAACCAACAACTCTTACCAACAGAACTCTGCCGTTACCTCAGAAAAACTCTTCCGTAACCTACTCTTCTTGTTTGACTTCTGCGGCAGAGGACTCTTCAAGTGGCAGGGGTCTGGTTCTGACCGAAGCAGAGGACTTTCCAGGCTCCCGGAACTCCATCGTACTGGACCCCGTTCTCGACCTCCCCGGTCTTCCCGAAGCAGCCTCCATGGTGCCCCAGTCGATCACCAGATGACCGCCACCAGCCACGTGCTTCTCCTCCCAGGACATAACCATATCGAGGCAGGCATGGTCTATGTAATCTAGAGCATCGAGATGGACATGCAGCTCCGTATCGGGTCGGACCCGCTCCAGAGCTTCGGCAAATCTAGGCAGGGACAAAAATGTCGCTGCTCCTTTAAGAAAAACATCGGTACGGTTGCTGGCCATGTCCTCTGCAACTTTGATCTCCAGATGGGAAAAGATGTACAACAACTTTCCTACCGAAAGGGCGATACCGATCAAAACACCGGTGAGCAAATCGAAACAAACAATCGCACCGACAGTGGCTAGATAGATGTAGACTTCACTCTTGCCGTACTTCTCCAGCTCTCGCATTATCTTGAAATTAGCCAGCTTCCAGCCTGTGTAAACAAGCAAAGCAGCCAGTGCCGCCCGCGGAATCAATTCGACTATAAACGGCAAAAAGGCAAAAAAGAGAAGAAGCCATAGCCCATGGAGAAAGGCCGAAGCCCTGGTCTTACCACCGGCGGCAACATTGACGCCGCTACGCACCATCACACCGGTCATAGCAAGACCGCCCACCAACCCGCAAACAACATTGCCGACACCCTGGGCCATCAACTCCCGGTCATAGTTGGTTCGTTCCCCTTTGTGCATTTTATCGACGGCTGTAGCCGTGAGCAAAGTCTCAGCAGCGGCGATGAAAGCCATTGCAATCCCATCTAACAAAAGCTCCCAGCTGATGAAACCCTTTATCTGAGAGTAATGAATGAAGCGAAAAGACTCGGCAAAATTATCCGGCAGGCTAACGAACTTGATATCCAGATGATAGAGCCAGGCGACAGCGGTGGCCACCACGATGGCAAACAAAGAGCCCGGTAATACGTTGAAGACAGCGATATCAAACTTGGCCTTCATTCGATTCCAAATCAGCAAAAGAGATATAGTCAGAAGACCGATCATGCACGCTGCAAAGTGCGGTAGTTCCAGGGAAAAAGATAGCCCCTTCCACACCGCCGACGGTATCGATATCAAATTGATAAAACCGCTCTCTTTTGGAAGGTCATCCACCATGACGTGGAACTGTCCGGCGAATATCAGGACCCCGATACCGGAGAGCATGCCGTGAATGACCGAAGGCGGCACAGCCCGGAACCATTGAGCAAGGCGGCTCAAACCGGCCATAAGCTGAACCAGACCGGCCACCACAATAATAATTCCGAGACGCTCGATACCGTGCTCGGTTATGAGCTGGGCTGTGATCACCGCCAGTCCTGCCGCCGGACCGCTTATCTGAAGAGGGCAACCGCTCAGGGGGCCCACCAGCAATCCCCCGACTATACCGGTGATCAATCCCGCCGCCGGATCAACCCCTGAGGCTATGGCAATACCCATGCACAGAGGCAAAGCCACCAGAAAGACCACGATTGAAGGAAGAACATCTCCTGCATACAGGGAAAACTTGCTTCCTTTCATGTTCAGATCTTCTTTGACAGCTTTTTTGACGGTCACCTGACAATCTCCAAAAAACTATGACCGCTCCCCGGCGGGACCCGCGGGACCCGTTGGACAAAGACCATCAGCTTATTATAGCCGACTCATACTCCTCTTTATCTCCTGATATCACCGGAAGAGCCCCCAGATAAATCAAGGAGATTAACATGGTGAGAGCAAGACAACGGCCCAGAAGAATAGGTAAAGACGATTGGACGGAAGATTCAAGAATGCTGGAGGCTGGGTTTCCCGGTTCGACCATTACTCCTGCATCTTTGCCAATCTCGTGGGATCGTATGAAAACCCCAAGATCGTAGCCAAGCATCGGATCAAGACCGCCGAACGCAAGACGATTGCCTATGTACTCCTTTCCATCGACAACATACCGATAACTAATGCTGACACTGAAATATGGATCTTTGAAATTGACGGTGTGCAGAGCTTGCATCGCCTCGACTCTTGCAGGCACCGACTTCCAACTAGCAGCCTGACGATTGAGACAATAATCCCTGACCGGATAATAAATCGCGACAAGGGCAAGACAGCCGGTAAAGGCCAACAAAATCAACCGAGCGCCTCGATTACTTGTCTTCTGAATCCCAGAATCGATCACGCTATCAACAATCTCCTGGTCTTATCGTCCCGCAGCTTCCAGATGGCGGCATCGGTCAAAAAGTGATGGAAGTTGACACAAGCTTGCACGACACTGACTATCGCCATAAAACTCCAGCCAAAATCAGACATTATGTGCGGTATCACAATATAGATGAAATTGCCGCCGATCAAAGCCCAGAGCAGCCATTTAACCGCCGGACGAGTAAGGATGGCACTGGCCATTTGGGAAGAGTTCATTCCATCAGGCAAGCCTCTCTCCTTAAGATAGTAAGCCAGCGAGATCAAACAATATTGAGCCCCGTGCAGGAATGGAGGAGCCCACATCCAGGCGATCAAACCGCCATAGCCAGGAATAGTTCCCAGAAGAGCCACTCCCAGAACCATCGTCAGACAGGGAGCGGGGATCATCTTTTTATCTCGAAAATACTTGCGCATGATGGTTACGGTGAGCAACACCGCCATGACACCTAAAAAAGCCACCGCCGCATAATGAATCTCCCTGGGAAGACCGGCAAACGGCAGGGGCACTCCCCACATATCGTGGGGCATCTCCTCGCGAATACAGAGCAGACGGGTAATTACAAAGGCTGAAATGGCATCCAGAGTGAGCTTGAAAATCTTCTTCTCTTTAGCGTTCATATAGTACTGCCGCTTGTAACAATAAATCAGGGCGACTCCGTAGGTCTGCGAAGAATAGTGTTGAAAAACCCAGCCCATATGCAGATAGATAACCATGCCCTGCAGAGGCGGGTAAAACAGAGCGGTGGTGAAAAGCACCAGGGGCATATAAATCAAGTAGCGCCCGTAGAACTTGAAGCGCTCCCTGTCCTCACTAGAGCCATAAATCCTCATATAGGTCGCCCAGGTATGGGTATTGGAGATCAAAATGGGAGTGGCCATGGTCATCAATACGAACCATTGAGCCACACCCTGGTCTAGAAGAGGGTTGGCATGAAAGCGCAGGTTTTCCAGGTCGGCGGCGTTCCAACCGAAGCAGGCGACATGAAGAATACACAATAACCAGAAAGCGCCGCCGTAGACAAAGATGAAGTCGACCACCGGACTGATTATCCAGGGATAAGGCTTGTCAGAATCTTCTACCTGCCCTTGCGCTGGGGCGAAGTTTTTCTGATTGAAGGCAAATTCGCTGTTTACCATCCGACTCAACGTTCCTGTTCTAAATATAAGAACCAAAAGCCTATAAAAATTTATGCTCAGACTACTATGTTAGCAAAAGACTTATTGATGCATGGATGACAGATAAAATCACCGAATCCGATAGGATAAGTGCGAAAATAGGAACTCATTTCCGAACCGACCGGGGGGCGGCTCCGATAGAAACAGAGAACGAGAAAGAGAAGGGCGACGGCAACGGAGACGAGCAGAGTCCGCAGTCCACAACATCCGGACAATCAGGGCAAGCAGCAACATCTGTACAGTCCAGACAATCCGCATGGATACTCGGCCCGGTTCTAGACTATCTCTTTGTTGCCGGTGGCGCAGTCTGGCTACTGACTCTGGTCAATTTCATGGCTATCGGCTTCACTATACCGACGGACAAATCCAAAACCGCCCATCTGGCTTTGATAGCCGTTGCCTATGCCGGACAGTATCTGCTCTTCAATGCACACAACATCGCAACCCATATGCGACTCTGGGAAAGCAAAGAAAGTCGCAGACGCTATCGATTTTACCGAACCTGGTTAATGTACGTTGTGCTTATCCTGATCATTACCGGAGTGCTTGTTCCTCAAATCATCGGCTATCTGATCTACTTCTACATGGTTAGCGTCTTCTGGCACTTCTGCCTGCAGACTTGTTCAATAACGCTTCTCTACTGCAGGAAGCGTGCATATCCTCTCAGTCTTCTCGAAAAAAGATTGTATAGAGCCTTCATGCTTCTACTATCCACCTGGGTCACCCTGCGCTTTCTGACCGTTCAGGACTTCTATCCGTCGGTTTTCTATGGAGTAGCTTCGCCGTTCTGGATCCCGATAAAAGATCTCGGCACAGCCTGGCTGTTCGAGATGAGTCGATATGTCCTGGTCGGCGTCGGTCTTGGCTGCCTGTTATTAATAGCAAAGAAGGCACTGATCAAGAAAGCTGCTCCGCCCTTACCGGCGGTGACATGCACAGGCACCATCATCGCTCTGGGTCTTGCTCCATCTCCTCTGGCGGGAGTGCTCTGGTTCTACGTGCCCGCCTTCTTCCATGCCAGCCAGTATCTGGCCCTCAATCTTGCCAGGAACCAGGAAAGAACGAACTATGAACAGCAATCTGACAAAGTGATCCATAACAGAATCAAAACCTGGCCGGCCCTTGCATATATCGGCAAGGCCGCTCTTATCGCCAGTCTGATCTATGTAATCTTTCCTCACTGCTTGAATCTTTTCGGTGGGTTTAGCTTCAATGACGCTGCCGCCCTGGTTTTTGCCGCGGTCAACTATCATCAATTCGCCACCGATGCCGCTTTCTGGAAATTCGACGAATAAAGAGGAAATCTTGAGTCCGTATCAAAAGAGACTCACAGAGTCAGATGTTCTTTTAGGTAGAGTTCTATCTTCAGAAAGTGCAAAATGGAAAAGTCCATCACTTTTTGCCCCGGATGCGGTGTTTATAGATAGCGCTAACTTTGCGACATCCCTTACTATTACCGGCGCCAGCATGGGCCAGCTGCTTCGAAAGCAGAGGCCGATATTTTTGTTGCGATTCTTAGAAACCTCAAATCTTTAATTGTCAGCGAAGCAATCCCGTTGGTGATGAGGGTTTCAGCAATCCGGTATCAGTTAGCAAAGCTAGGACCCAGTGCATTTCACTGATATTTTGATACCATGGAGTGAAGCATATTTTTCTAGAACCGCTTGCCTGGCCGGCGGTTGCTCAGTCCATTACCGATTCGCAAACCGGGTTATCCAACATGAATGTAGATACAGCGGCAATTTTCAACTGGTCTGTTCTCTTTCCAAATTTCGTGCTGCTTGCAGCCTTTATCTCGATAATGGTGGAGAAAATCCCCAAGGTAGCCACGGCCCTTATCGGTGCATCGCTCCTCCTTGTCTGTCAATACATGACCCAGGCCGAAGCCTTCGAGGCCATCGACTTCAACGTAATCACATTACTTGTCGGTATGATGATCCTGATCAACATTCTGGGACACACCGGCGCTCTCAATGCCCTCGGTATGATGGCAGCCCGCCTGACCCGGGGCAATAACCTTCTGATGCTTCTGGTCTTCTCGACCATGACGGCTTTTCTTTCTGCAATCTTCGACAATGTCACTACAGTAATTTTGATGGGCAGCATCACCTGTGTTATAGCAAACAAACTCGAAATCAACCCGGTACCATTCCTGATAGCAGAGACTATCTGCTCTAATATCGGCGGAACAGCCACGCTTATCGGCGATCCACCCAATATAATGATCGGTAGCGCCGCCAAACTGAGCTTCAATGACTTTTTATTCAATCTCGCTCCGGTAGTCGTTTTGATACTGCCCATAGCACTGGCTACGCTCTGTTTCATCTATCGCAAAGATCTATCGAAAGACAATCGCTATGGTAAACGAAGCAGCGACCTTCCGGTGGAAGGCGTAATCACCGATTATCCTCTGATGTGGAAAGCGGTGGCGGTAATGGTGGCGGTGTTCGCCGGATTCATCTTCCATGCTCAAATCGGTCTTGAAGCGGGCACAATAGCCATGGCAGGCGCAGCCTTTCTTTTGATTTTCGAGAACCGAAAGAACATCTGGGACGACGTCGAATGGACCACAATCTTCTTCTTCATCGGTCTATTCGTCATGGTGGGAGCGGTAGAAAAATCAGGTACGGTAGAGATTCTGGCACGCGCATTTATCGATATGACAGCAGGCAATCAGCATGTTATGCCGATAGTACTGATGTGGATCTCTGCCTTTGCCTCGGCGATTATCGACAATGTACCTTACACCGCCAGTATGATTCCTCTGGTCGAATCTATTAAAGCAAGCAACCCAACCACCAGCGGTGAGAGCCTCTGGTGGTCCCTGGCCCTGGGAGCATGCCTGGGCGGCAACGGCTCTCTTATCGGCGCCACAGCAAACGTCATCGTAGCCGACATGGCGAAGGCCAACGGATCACGATTGAGCTTTGTCGAATTCATCAAAGTAGGCGGATTAATAATGGTGCTCTCACTGCTTGTGAGCACCCTCTACATCTGGCTCAGATATCTGGCGTAAGTTACCGGTCAACTGGTAACTTGATAAGCAATGCAGGAGATAAAAAACACGAGAAGCCACACCGTCCAGAAAGCGATGGCTAAACCATGTTTATTTTTGATTGCTTGAAAGCGGCTTTCGTGGCTGACTCTGTTAGCGGCTTCCAGTTGTTCTTCGATGGGAACAAAATTTTGTTGCGTGGGCATGATTGTCCTCCCGACTCACACATTCAATGCATCGGTATTGTGTTACGGGCTTCCCACAAACGCTGGGTCTGTTCATCAAATATACGCCCGGAATCCAGGTTGTCAACCAACAACCGGTCGTCTCCTGCCTATAAAGAATCAATCAGATCAATCCAGTTCTCATGTAACGCATAGCCAAGACATTGCCAATCAATAGTTTCCGCCATCGCCGCAACCAAACCGGCCCAGAAAAACTTTCTGGTAAACAATTTTGAACCAGAGCAAACTAGACTTTGACCAGTTCTCTCATTCCCTGGGCAGGAACATACAGATCAAGGATATCGACCTGCTTGTCCTCGCTCAGAGCCCAGTCTTGAAGCAGCTCGTTGATTCTATCGTGATCTCTGGCATTGACCACCACAGCCACCGAAGAACCACCGCCGGCAAGAAAAATACCGAGCTGATTCTCACCTTCCAACAGATTACGAACCTGTTTCAGCTCGGGCACCACCGCCTCGCGATAGGTCTCGTGCAAGCGGTCGGAAAAAGCATGCTTCAATAGCTCCTCGTCCTTCTCGTAGACAGCCGAAACAAGCAGGCTCGCCCGCTGGATGTTATGGATCACGTCGGCGCGTGGGTAAGTGCGGGGCAAGACTTTGCGGCTTTCGGCTGTTTTAAGACTGTAGGATGGTAGAACCAAAAGAATGGTCCAGTCATCGGGCCAGTCTATGTGCCGGACGAGACTGCTCTCATCGCCGGGGGTATCGCCAAAGATGGTCATCCCACCAAGCAGACTGGCCGCGGTGGTTTCCGGATGAGCCTCTAGAGTCCGACACTCTTTGAGAATTGTCCTGCAAGAGGGCAGCTTGCCCTGAAAAACATGAGAGGCCCAGACCGCACCGAGCACAACCGAGCCGGAGGCGCCCAGACCGCAGCCGAGCGGGATATCAGAGACGATATCGATCTTCATCTTTTTAAGAGCGTTGGCATCGAAACGCCATAGCTTGGAGAGCAAGGTATAGACCAGTTCACTGTGCTCGGCGACTTGACTGCGTTTCGCCATGCGCCCTTTGACATTTACGAGAGGCGAGTCGGATATATTGACCTCGCCGAAGCCTATGGTCAGCCGGGTATAGAGACTGAGAGCCAGCCCGAAGCTATCTAAGCCCGGACCAAGATTGCAGGTACCGGCGGGAATTTCTACAGTGATACTACCCTCGGTGAGAAGGTCAGGACTGAGAGCATCGGCGGCAGAAGCAAAATTTACAACAGGTATGCTTTTATCAAGAAAAACCGGATGCCTTTTGACATACTTCAAATAATGTCCGGACTTACGCACATAGGACTCTACGATGCGCGCCGACTTATGACCGAGGTAATCTTGAACAGCCCTGGTCTCCCAACCTTCGGAAATCAGCTGATATCCCCTGCCGGCACAGAGCATCTGGGGATGAATGGACAACTCCAAACCAGCTATGGTACCAGCCCGAGCGACGATAGAATGTATGGCTCGACTGGTAAGTGGTCCCTGACGCTCGGAGCAGAAAACATGCTTGCTACGGGGAGCTTCCGCCCGAAGTTCCTGAAGCTGACTGACCTCGAAAAGGCTGAGGCTGTGCTTCGAAGGCACTCCTCCTTTGATCCTCTCTATAGAAATAGTCTTGGCTTCTAAATCGACATCGTCCCAGGTAAGGCTTATCAACTCTCCGGCTCTCAGAGCATGGATATAAGCCATGGAGATAATCAAGGCATCCCGCAATCCATGGCGACCGACAGACTCGGCCGCCGCTGTGAGCTTCTCTATTTCGGTGGGTGTGATGAACTCTCTGGAGCGCTTCTCTTCGTTAGGCACCCTCAGAGGAGGTTTTGCCCTGCTGGAAGCTTGCGGCGATGATTTGTCATGGGTCATGTCTTTCTCCGGACAGCCTCAAATCTATAAAATAGAACGCTGGTCGAACGAAAGTCAATTATAGTCCATTTATGAGAGCGAAAAAAATATACACTAATACATATAGTTGAAAGAACCCCAAAAAAGAGAGGGGCGGGAGTCTCCACCCTCCTGCTCCTCTCTCTCAAAAACTCAGTGGTAGTGAGACTCGGTCTCCGGCGGAAGCCATGACGGCACCACATACGGCACCGGCAAATGACGCCCCTCCAGCAAATCCATGTCGAAAGGTTCTATCTTTTCGCCGGGCTTGTAGTTGTCCTGCAGCCACTTTCCTGCGTTAGCCGGATCGGGCCTGCGATAGGACTGCAGCGAGCCATCGGGATGATAGCTCTTCACCGACATCGTGCCGACATTGGGATTGGACGGGTCGGAGGGATAAACATGACGCATGAAACTGCCGTCTTCGTGGAACCAGTAGCTCGATTGCCCGTAGTCATACTGATCCCCGAGCATGACGCCCTCGAGGTACCACTGATCCGGCTCGAGAGATGTGAGCTTTTCGCCGCCACCATTCTTGGCCTTGAACTGCTGGCGGAAGACCACATTGCCCTGGTCATCCCGGAAGGTGACATGCATGTAGTGCCGACCGAACTTGCGCTCATGGTCGACACTGCCGTCGGGCTTGTAGTAGGTGGCGTAGATGTAGTAGCTCGTGGAGAACTGACTACCTTCTGCCTTCTGCTCGAAGCGGATGTCCGGCGTCACACCGTCTGCCCGATAGGTCTCGAGCACGATCTCGCTGTAACGGACCTTGTGATAGCTGGTCTTGAGACCCTGCTCGTTGAAGAGAGTGGTCTCGGTACCGTTGGCTTTATCGACCTTGACCAGCTTTTTGGTAACGCCATTGGCGTAGTATTCCACATCGCTGTAGATCTCGCCTTTGGCGTCGAACACATAGTTGCCGGCCAACTGAACGCCGTCCTCCAGATATTCTTTGACCTCGTAGTTGCCCGAAGCCAGCCGAATTCCAGAACGGCGCAGAATGCCGTTCTCGAAATAGTGCTTCTCCCAGCGGTAATGAATGCCGTCATCTTCGAATTCGGCTTCCATTTTGAGCTGCGCCTTAGAGCCGGATTCGCCGGTCTCATCGGCTCCCACGGGATAGAAAACGGCATAGGCAGCAACTGTGCCGTCCGGCCGGTAGTCGAGATAGCCGCTACTGCCGTCCGCGAATTCGACCTCGGCTTTCACCTTGGTGAAATTGTCGGCGGCGTAGCTGACCGTTCTCCTCACTTCACGCAGTTCGGAGTCGGGCAGAAGCAGCCTTTCTTGAAGCCTTTCCGGAAACTCAGCTTCCGGCGCAACCGAATTACCTCCGCTTACGAAAGCCGGCAGGTAGGCGCTCGAGACAAAGAGCACCAGCACCAGAGCGGTCAAAGCGAAGAGGTAGGTAGGTATCGCATATATTCGCATGAACACCTCCGTGTCTTGCGAGTTTCGTTCAGCCGCCCGAGAAGAGCAAAGACGCTCTCCCCGGACGACGGTGAAAGAATACTTTGGTCAGCCTCAGTCGCCCAGGCTGCCGAGCAGAAGAATGGGGATGCCCCATTCCGGATTCATCATCAGCGCGACCGCGAGGCCAACCGAAACGACGAGCACGAAGCCGTAGAAGAAGAGCATCTTGGTGAACTGCCAGAAAGAGAGGTGGGCGACTATGGTATCACCCTTCACCTCGACGTCCTTGAGGAACATACGGGCGATGTTGCCCTTGAAATCGCTGGGCAGAGTATAGACCGGAATGCGCTCCAGGGTAAACTCCGCTCCCTTGAGCACCAGGCCGGTGGCGACTTCTGCCGCTTTGCCGGAGATTTCGTCCTTGTTGGCGAGGATCTTGGGCGAATCCACCCATTTGTTGATCAGACCGCCGACCTTATCGGAAATCGACTGCTCATCAGCCTGGAAGCGAGTGAGCTCCAGCTCCGACGGAACGAAATAGAAGGAGCCTTTCAGGTTGTCGTAACGAAGGTTGCCGCGGGTCCTACCCGCAGCATCGAATTTGGTGCCGAACTTCTCGGCATCAGCAGCCAGAGAGATTCCGATGGCACCACCCGAAAGGTCGAGCTCGACATCAGAGATAACGACACCATTCTTGGTAGTGAAAGGCATCTTGTCGTCGATCTTGGCCTGGAGTTCTGCTCTGGTCATGACGATCTCGGTCTTGCCGTAGACCGACCAGAGCGTACCTGCCGCCACGAAGAGTATCATGGCGCAGATACCGACCCAGGCCCATTTTCGTTTTGTCATCTTGTTCTTCCTGTTTCAACTCGTTAATGGACTCAGGGACCGCCGGTGTAGACTTCTTGAATCGGAGCCTTCGGCGGCAAAGCGTAGGGAATCGTCTTAAGCCATTCGGCTTTAGCCGACCCAAGACCAGCACTGTCTTTGCTTTCCCCGGGCTTGAAGCTGACACTGTCGTAGACGACCTTGCCGTCCTCCAGTCGGGGCAGACGCCGTGTCTTGAGGGAGCCGTCAGGATGATACTCGTGCACGAGGATGCCGATAAGACCGTCCGCGAAGTCGACTCTGATCATTCGCTTTTCGACAGTCTTACCGTCATCGTAGAACCAGACAGTATCGTTGTCGAGCAGGTTGTCACCACCCAGCACCACCAGAGCGAGGCGATAGTTCTCCTGGGTCATGAGTTCTGGCGAGGTCGCCTGGCCGCTGTGCATCCAGCGCTGGGCGTAGGCGATACCACCGGCGGCATCACGAAAGATCACTTCCATATGCCCCGGCCCGAACTTGCGTTCATGGTCGAGACTGCCATCGGGCTTGTAGTAGTGGGCATGCACATAGTAGCTCACCGACTCGGCCGCGCTCTCAGCCTTCATCTCGAACTTGTTGAGCAGAGTCGCTTCGCCCGGGCGATAGGTCTCCCAGGTCTCCTTGCTGTAGAAGACCCAGTGATAAGCGGTCTTCAGACCGGCGGCGTCGAAGTCGGTGGTAGCAACCGCTCCTTCTTGATCCCGAAGCACCGTCTGCTGAACGACGCCGGATTCGTACCAGCGAGTCAAGCTGGCTCGTTTGCCGGACCGGTCGTAGAGATCGAGAGCGGCCAGCTTCAGCCCATCGGCGTAGAAATCCCGGATTTCGTAATCGCCTGAAGCGAGGCGAACTCCGATTCTCGAAGGCGTTCCATCTTCACGGTAATGCGCTTCCCGCAAATAGGTCCTGCCATCCAGGTCGAACTCGGCATCCAGCTTGAGTTGACGCCTTCTGCCTTCTTCAGAATCCTTCTCTTTCTCCGGGTAGAAAGCACCGAAAGTGGAGATGGTGCCGTCATCGCGATAGTTGATGTGGCCGGTGGCCCCATCCTTGAACCAGACCTCGGCTTTCTCCGGAGTGAGACCATCGGCTTTCAGGTCGATGACCCGGAGCTCCTCGCCGGTGGACTGGTGCGAGACCACCACCCGGCGAGATGTCCTGTCCGGAAAAACCGCAGTAGGGTCCGACGGAGATGTCACACCCCCGCTAAAGAAGTAGAGGGAGACGCAGGCGGCAATGCTCAGCACAGCCAGCGCTCCTGCGAGTATAAATTTCCTGTTCATCACTCTCACCTTCTTTCGTTGGTAGTTGATACTCAGGTTGATGTTCAAGGGCGGAGCAGGCTCCTGCCCACCCCGCCCCTGGCGATTACTCAGTCGTCCCCGTAGGACTCGTGAGGACCTCTGGGAGGCACCACATAGGGTGTGGGCTGATCCCAGCCTTCCGGCAGACTGCCGTAGTCGAACTTCTCGTCCGTCGAACCCGATTCGGGCTTGACAATTTCCGATTCGACCTTGCCGTCCTTCAGGAAGAAACGCTTGTACTCCTTGAGGACGCCGGTTTCTTCGTCATAGTCTTTGTAAGCCATGTTCCGGCCCGGCAGACTTGTGTCGAAGAACATATGCCGGCGCAGCTTCTGCCCGCCGTCATAGAACCAGTAGCTGTCCTTGTCGAAGATCTCCTTTCCGAGATAAAGCCCCTCGAAGACATACTGGTCCGGCGTGAGCTTGAGTTCATCACCTCTGGCATTCTGCCAGTTGATGTGCTTCCAGCGCTGCACCCAGGCGAGCTTGCCGTCTTCGTCGAAGAAGCGCACAAGCATGGAGCTGCGATGAAACTCACGCTCCTGGCTGATGCTGCCGTCGGGTTTGAAGTACTGGGCAAGGACATGGTAGCTGACGGAGCGCATCGCCGACACTTCCACCATCTTGAACCGCTGGACGAGCGTCTTGCCGTCTTCACGATAATACTCCCAGACCTCATCGCTGTCGTTGCGCACCCGATGATAGTACTGCCGGGTACCACCTGGATAGAACTCCTCGGTGGTGACAGCACCGGATTTGTCGGCAGAGACGGACTTTTTCACCGTCCCGTCGTCGAACCAGTGGGTCAGGCGAATGAGCTTTGCGTCTCGGGCATAGACTTCTTCGCCGGACAGTCTGTTGCCGCCCTCGAAGTAATCCCGGATCAGATAGCTGCCATCCGCCTGCCGCCGACCTTCCCGGATGATGCTGCCATCCTCGCGATAACGCCGCTCGAACAGGAAGCTTCTGCCGTCGGTGTCATACTCGGCTTGCAATTTGGGAGTCGCCACCGCCGAGTCTGCCGCCGGGTAGTAAGAGCCGAAGGTAGAGACGGTGCCATCGGGTCGGTAGTTGATATAGCCGGTGGAGCCGTCGCGGAAGTCGACCAGAGCGTTCTCTTTGGTCATCCCGTCTGCGGCATATCTGTACGTGCGCATGTATTCGTCCGAACTCTCCGGCTGGAGCGCAGTGCGGATTCGTTCATGCGCCAATTCGGGAAACAGCTGGTCTGTACCTGTGCCCGCGGGGCTTTCGAAGCGCGCGAGCAGAAGGGCGAAAACCAGCGCTAATCCTGCTGCCGAGCATAGTGCCAGCAGCAAGCCGATTCTGAACTTTGTCATTTTTACCCCACTTTCGTGTAGTAATGATTTAGTTCGCCACCCCACCTCATGCGGGATGATCGGTTTTTATGCCGCTTAAGTCATCCCATCGAGCCGAAGCAACCGCACCACCACACTGGAGAGTACGGCGCCGAAAAGAGTGATGACAGCGGCAGCCATCAGAGAGATGACTCCGGTGAACACCAGAGGCGTGGTCAGAATCATTCCCGTAACCGCCAGGAAAATGACGGTGACGGCAAACTGAATGACCACGAAAATCCTCATCACCGATGGCATCGGACAGGCTCCTTCAGCCACTCCGAAAACCTTCTTGTTGACGCGGGTCATGACCGTGTAGACCAGCCACAGACAGGCGCCAAGTAGAATTCCGGCGGCAAAAGAGCCGGAGAAACTCATCCCCGGAAGGACAAGCGGAGCGAACCAGGTCATCACCGCTGCCGTCA
>CAZCBH010000037.1:15300-46166 GCA_964496875.1 uncultured Candidatus Obscuribacterales bacterium
AAACTCATCCCCGGAAGGACAAGCGGAGCGAACCAGGTCATCACCGCTGCCGTCAAGAGGATTCTTACCAGATTGGCAAATAATGTTTTCATTTCGATGTCCTTCTTAGTCCTGCGACAGGACTTCTTGCTTGAAAGAAACAGAGCATGGCCAGCCACAGACAACGAATAAGTTGCCTGAAAAGGTTCAAGGACTCAGAACAGATTGGCTAGGTGCTTGGATAGCTCTTTGGAAAGCAAAACGAATAAACAGGTAATTTCGTGATAGCAAAAGAAACGGAAAGTTATCAAGAAGCATTCTGATGACAAAAACTAAACAAAACTGCTTGTTTCAAATGATGTCATGAGTTTGTAAAGGGAAGTAATCTTTCGGACTGTTACCTGCATTGGCATGCACTAGGTATCACAGCGCCGGCTTTACAAAAGAGAAACAGAACTTCACGATCCCGGTAGCGCCCTAGCGAACCTAGCACAAGAGGGCTCGCGCGGACTTGCGCTAAGCCGGTGAAAATCCTTCGTCGGTGATGTATAACTATCTGGTGTCCCAATCAGGGATCTGTCTATCCTGACATAACCCTTTCGGCGGTTCCCACAGTCTCCGGTCTCCCATGGAAAAGTTACTAGAATTCCTGCTTTTGATTGTCACCGTGGCAGCCTCGAGCTATGTTCTCGCAAAAGCTTGCAACAGCTTCGAGGGTGCAGCCGATTGGCTCGGAAGAAAACTGCCCCCGGGTGTGAAGGGAGCCACCATAAACGCCATAGGTTCTTCTCTGCCGGAACTTTTCACCACCATAGCCCTTTTATTTTTCATCGGCGGCGATGAAGTCCTCGGTGCCGGTATCGCTGTAACAGCAGGTTCGGCAGTTTTCAACAGCGATATCATTCCTTGCCTGTGCATCATCTTCGTGACCGCCCCTGCCCTGGCCAGGCTTCTGGTGCGAGCAGGCACCCTGGGCTTTATCAGGATGAAGCAAGAATGGCACACCACAGAATCTTTCGAAATCGATAAACCGGCTCTGATTCGGGATGGAATCGCCGTAATCTTCGCCGAGGCGGTACTGATTTTCCTGCTCGGCAAATCGACGCTTACCTGGGTCGACGGCGCCATTCTGATGGCTATCTATCTGCCTTATTTAGGGCTTATGGCCTGGCAATCCAGTCGTTATCCGGTAGTTCAAGACACCGAAGTCAGCCACCATGTCGCCCATGTCGAGAGACTTCCGGTAGGCAAAGCCATAATAGAATTCGACTTCAACAGCCTCTATTTCGGTGGCGCCCATTATGAATCCGGCAAGGCTCACCGTCCCTGGATTGTTCTTTTGAGCGCCGTGGCTATAATTTCTGTAGCCTGTTATGTTCTGGGCGAAACCATTGTAAAAAGCGCCGAGCTTCTTGGAGTCCACGCAATGGTCACCGCACTCTTTCTTGGCGCGGCGGCAAGCTCGGTACCGGATACGATACTATCCATCAAAGACTCTATGAAAGGCAATCATAATGACGCCATCTCGAACGCAGTCGGCAGCAACACTTTCGACATCTGCGTCGCACTTGGATTTCCGCTCTTTCTCTACGGACTAACCAAAGGGACCATACCGATGCCGGAGCATGATTCGGTGCTCGGCCTGAGAATAGCCCTGGTTGTCGTCACAACGGTTATTCTAAGCACTTTCTTGATTCCAAAACGAGTACGGTTCTGGCAAGCCATAGTTCTGGCTATTCTCTACATCGCCTGGACCGTCTTCATAATCTCCACCGAAGTATGAGCCTCTGCCCCTACTGCGGCAGGGAGACGAACTCGGATGGCTTCATCTGTGCCGACTGCTCAAAACAAGATCGAATGAGACGGCTCAATACCAGTAGTTTGAGATTCACCATCGATAGTATCAACTCTGCCTATTACCGCAAGCAGTCATCACTTGACTTCCGGCGTACCTAGCTGAGCTAGACCAGCCTTATACGCAATATCCCAAATTACAAACCAATACTTAGTTTTGGAAAAGCTCATGAGCTTTCCTGAAACAGATTTCTTATTCAAAGCAAGAAATACCAGCACAAGGCTCTCTATTAGTTATAAGTTCCAAAGTTTCCCTTTTCTGGGATCAAGTTTTTCCGGAGATTTCGCCACTTAAAAGAGCCCGACCAGTATCCGAAGCCTACAAGAAGCGCATACACGCTTCCGGGTTCTAACATCTGCGGCTATTCTCCGGTTTCGCAAAAGCAGCTCCTAATCAACACAACTGAAGAGGATGGTGCCTTTATGAACTATATGATCATGATAAGCTTCGGCTTTTTCTTGATGCTTTTCGTCGGAGTGGGAATTCTCTCGACTCTCAAACAGAAAGCGACCACCGAGGACTACCTTCTCGCCGGCCGCGATGTCTCCCCCTGGCTGGTGGCATTATCCGCCATCGCCACCTGGAACAGCGGCTTCATGTTCATCGGCATGATCGGTCTCACGTACACGCTGGGACTGTCTGCCATGTGGCTAGCCATCGGACTTGTGGTGGGCGACTACATCATGTCCACCTTCGTCCATGCCCGGCTGCGTCAGAACAGCGAGAAGCATGAGAGCCTCACCTATGCCGGCGCGCTGGCTACCTGGAACGGGACCGACTTTCGCTGGGTCCGCCTTGTCGGTGGTCTGGTAACAGTGTTCTTCCTCTGCGCCTATGCCGCCGCCCAGCTCAATGCAGGCAGCAAAGCACTGCATGTCCTCTTCGGATGGGACTACAGTGTCGGAGCCATCATCGGCTGTATCATGGTGGTGGCATACTGTTTCGCCGGCGGCATTCGTGCCTCGATCTGGACCGACGCCGCTCAGTCCATCGTCATGGTTCTCGCCATGGCAGTTCTGGCGATAGCGGCAGTGTCGAGCACGGGTGGCATCAGCGCATTCATCGACGCACTCTACGCGGTCAGCCCGACCTACATGAACTTCTTCCCGCCTGACATGGCATGGGGACCGGTTCTCGGACCGATCATGTTTGTTCTAGGCTGGGTCTTCGCCGGTTTCTCGGTGATCGGCCAACCGCATGTCATGGTTCGCTTCATGTCCATGGACAATGTGGAGAACCTGGGTCGCACCCGCGCATATTACTACGGCTGGTTTATCGTCTTCTGCGTGCTCACGGTCATGGCTGGTCTCGCCTCCCGGGTGATTCTCCCCGAGGTGAACAGCTTCGATCCGGAGCTTGCTCTGCCGATGTTCTCGCTCAAGCTTCTGCCCCAGGTCCTGGTCGGACTGGTACTGGCAGGCGTTTTCGCCGCCACCATGTCCACCGCCGACTCCCAGATCCTGAGCTGCTCGGCTTCCCTCACCAGGGACGTGCTGCCTTTCAAGAAAGTAAGCTACATGATGACCAAGATTGCCACGGTCTTCATCGCCCTGCTCGCCCTGGCGATGGCACTCTGGGGACCCCAGAGCGTCTTCGACCTGGTGCTCATCGCAGTCGGTGCCCTGGCTTCGGTCTTCGCTCCGCTCTTGATCGTCTACTGCCTCGGCGCCAAGCCCACGGAAAAGACGATACTTCTGATGATGGCCATAGGCTTTCTGGTAACAGTCGCCTGGCGTCTCGCCGGACTGGATGGGGTAGCCTACGAAGTCATGCCAGGCATGATCGCAGGCCTCCTCATGTATCCGCTGGGCCAGCATCTGACCCGGTCTGAGAAAAGCTGATTCAACTGCTGAAATTCGTTTCTGCACCGGACAGGAAGGGGTAGCTTCGTCGCCCCTTCTTATCCGGTGAAATTCCACCAGGCAAGCTACTTCTTGCTCGGCATCCAACCTATCGAAACCCGAGCAGGAAGTTGCGAAATGGATAGCACCGCCTAATCACGTGCTCTCCACACAAGAGAGCCAATCCTGAATTCTCTTGTGCGCCATCGTCGAATCCTGAAAGCAGTATGTCAGGACTCGACACCAGAAGGAGGTCCCATTATGTCGTGGATCTATCCAACAGTACTGATACTTCTCATAGTAGCGGTCATGTTTCTGGGCAGGAAGAACCCTGCCGGAACAAACAAAATGCGCAAATCTATGAGCTTCGACGACAAGGAAAACCTGCGTCATACGATTCGGGTCAACCTTTCGATTCTCGACAATGAGCTCGGTGAGCTCAACGCCGAGATCGAAGCTTTCTCCGAATTCCCAGATAAAGACAAGCTCGTCCCCCGCCTTGCCAGCGCGCAACAGGTGGTGGATGAAGTCATGCCGGTCCTGGATCACATCTCGGACGATGACGAGCTTCGCAGAACACTGGGGACGGTGTTTGCCGCCATGACCATGACCACCGAGGTTCGCCGGGCAATCATCCGCAAGAACGCGGAGCTCGGTAATGGCGCGGAGAGGGAGAGCGAAAGCTAACCGCCCCGTCATTTTAAATCTCGAAGCTATCGTTTACTTGCAGGACTCTCCGCCCAAAACGGAGGGTCCTGTCTTTTTCGAAGGCTTTCTACTGTATACTTTAGTATCAGCGGCAAAGGAAACGAAGGGAAGACAATGGACCGCGCTGAGCGGCCACTGTCTTCCCTTCTAGTAAACTCAGGACTTCTTGCTCGTCTTGCGACGATAGAGGTTCTGCTTGGTGATGGTCTGCTGCACCACCCAGGGTGTCATGTATCGGATCGAGCGACCGGTACGGACATGCTCCGAAATCTCCCGGCTGTTGACCGGCAGGGTCGGAGCGCTGACCACCTCGATTCTCGCCTCGGGAATCTTCTTCGCCAGGGCGCGAATCTGTTCGACGTCCGCCATGTCCTCGGGGAAGACCAGGAAACGGACTTTCTTGAAGAGCTCCTCGGCTCCCATCCAGGTGGGCAGATACCACTGGTTCGAAGGCGAGAGGAACTTCGAGCTGATGATCAGGTCGAGCTCGACATGGTCACCGTACTGCCGATGCACATCCTCGACGGAGAGAAGCGCATAAGAGACGGTGTTGCGGTCGAGGGCGATGCGGCTGGAGTCGAAGAACGGGTTCTCGGCAGTGGCCGCGACCACCATGCGGTGACGGGCTTCAGCACTTGCCTTGACCGCCCTGTTGTTGGGAGGGCTTGCCGAAGGCACGAAGAGAACCCGGTCATGACCGTATTCCTGACGGACCCATTCGGCGAAGAGCAGGTTGCCGTAATGAATCGGGTCGAACTGGCTTTCGTAGATCGCCAGCCGCTTGATGCACTCCGGCGCCACCGGCGAGGTGGCAGAAGCCGGCGAGTCGGCCTTGCGGTAGTGACCCTTCTTGAAGATCATCTGCTGCACCACCCAGGGGGTCGTGTACCAGATCGACTTGCCGTCCACCACCAGGTCCCGGATCAGAGTGCTCGAGATGGGCGGGCTGGGAGCGTCCAGAACGACGATACGAGCACCTTCGATAAGGGTGGCCCACTCTTTGAGCTGAGTCATGTCCTGGCGGTCCCGGGGAAAGACCACGAAAGTGCAGATCTTGAAGAGCTCCTTGGCGCCGACCCACTGGGGCAGGTACCAGCGATGCTCGGGATCGAGATATTCGGCGCTGGTCAGGTAGAACAGCTCGTCGCCGGCAAACTTTTCTTTGATCGCCTCCACGGTCAGCAAGGAGTAGCCGGAGCCACCGTGCTCGATGTCGATGCGAGAGGCATTGAAAAACGGGTTGTCTTCCGTGGCAGCCACGACCATGTCGTAGCGATCCTCGGCGTCGAGAACTCCGAAGGTCTTGTTCGGAGGATTGGCGCTGACCACGAACTCGACGGTATCGAGGTCCAGGTCCTGGCGGACTTTCTCAGCGCAGATCAGATGTCCGTAGTGAATCGGGCTGAAAGTTCCGCCGAAGATCCCGATACGCCTTTTTCGGATCTGTTTTTTCGGCTTAGGCATAGGTAATCTCCTGTTCAACTTTTGTTGAAGAGAAATAGAGAAGCTGGATCTCACCGGAACGACTGGTCGCTCTGGTTCTGGCAGTTTGAGCTTTCGTGGGTACTGGGCTCTGGGTTTTGAGAAGGCTCCTTCGAAGAAGGCGGTGAGATAGTGCCCACAGGCTAGCAGTTATCAAGAGGAAATTAGGCCTTTTGTAGAGTAATAGAAACCTTAGCTCGGTTAAAGCTACAAAGTGATAAATCCCCGGGAAGAGCGTGAGATCTATACAGAGACAGTGTTTTGACATTTTCTTCTTTAGCTTTCCTTCTCACTAATGTATCTAGCGAGGCTCGCGCTATCCGGCTCTTTCAGGGCAGCCTCAATCAGCATCGAAACCAGCTCCTTCGAAGGATATGGACAACAGATTGAGGTCGAGCGAAGACCTTTCTGGGTGTTCTCCTGATCAAACTCAATAGCCGTGGCCTGAAAGAGATCCATTGTGCGGAGACTCTCGAAAAGTTCATTTTCAGCCCCGGCTTCAGGGCAGATTACCCGACAAAGTGCCATCACCGCGGCGGTCTCCTCTGAGGCAACACCGGCGCCGGCATCTCTTAGTCGCTTTACCCTCAGAAGAAATTCTTCCGGAGGAACCAGCTTGACTTCGCTGTGCACAGAGACTAAACACCGGGCAAGAAGATCGAGCTTCAAAGACTCCATATTGGCGATGTGATAGACAAGACCAGTGCCGGAAGCCTGATCAGATAAGGACAACCTGGCCATTGCCCGGGCGGCATAATCTACCGGGGTCAGATCCAGAGCCAGCTCTGCCACTTCAGAAGGCACCACTTGTAGTGCCCGCAAGCCTCGAACGAACATCGAAAGAAAGTCCCCTTCAGAAGCCCTGCCCGCCTCCGAATCACCGACGATCAGACCGAGACGAAAGATAGAGATAGCAGGATAGCGACTCTGCAAAGACAATAGAAAGCGCTCCGCCGCCCACTTGCTCTGGGCATAGCCACCATAGACCTGCTCAGTCCTATCCAGACGGTCCGATTCATAGACGACACCGGTGTTCTTATCAGTGGCGACAAAAACCGAAAGAGTAGATGCATAGTGCAGATGCTTGGGGCGACCGCTGAGAGCCAGCCGGGCTATCTCGACAGTGCCGTCGAGATTGACCTTCTTCAAATCGTCATAAGGGAGGACCATATTCACCAGGGCACCACAATGATAAATGCTGTCGATATCAAAAGAGAGCCGCTCCCAGTGGTCTTCGGCAAGACCAAGCCCCGGCTTACCCAGATCGCCCAGGAGAGGATAAATTCGCTCCTGCTCCCCAGCCGAAAGGGTCGGCAGGCCCTGTTTCAGAAGGGCAGCTTCAATGCGCTCGACTGCCGCCGCCTCGTCTTTGGCCCGCACCAGACAATAGACTCGCTTTATATCCGGGTCGGCCAGCAACTCTTTTAACAGGCGAGAGCCTAAAAAACCAGTGGTACCGGTGAGAAGAATGCTCTCCGCCTTTCTCCGCGTCCCATCTGTGTGAGGAGCAAGACCCTCCAAAGAAGCCAGGCGGTCTCGGACCTCTTTACGCAAAAATGAGGCTTCCATACTGGAAGCACCGGCGGCATCTTTCAAATTGGCAAGCAAGTCGGCTATGCGCGGGTTTTGATAAACAGCCGCAGGCGAGATAGAAAGACCATTGTCTCCAGCCAGCAAACTGAGTTCCAGGGCGCTGAAGCTGTCTCCGCCAAGGTCGAAAAAATTATCTTCAGGACTGACGAAATCCAGCTTCAGAACCGAAAGAATCACCTGAAGGGCTTTTTCTTCTATGGTAGAAAGCTCCTGATCCCAGGCCGAACTCTCCATCCCGGCAGAAAGGGGCATGGTGGCAAGGAGCGCCAGATCTATCTTTCCTGTAACAGTATGCGGTAGCGCCTCGAGAAACTCCAGCCTGTTGGGATGAAGCCAGGACGGCAGCGTCTTTTGAATCTGCTCTTTTATAGAGCGGCTGAGACTGTTTATTTCAATCTCCGTCATCGAAAGCGGCTCTATAAAAGCGATAAGCAATTCTCGCCCGCTGCCTTCCTCGGCCAGCGCTTTGCGCTTCAGCACCGCCACCCTGGCTACTTGCGGATGTTCTTTGATGCGGGCTTCAATCTCTTCGGGCTCGACCAGCATTCCCCGCACCTTTACCTGCCGATCTATACGACCGAGAAACTCGAGATCACCATTTTCATGGACCTTTATGCGGTCAGAAGTTCGATACCAGCGCCTGCCATCATGCCGAATAAATCGACTCGCCGTAAGCTCGGGCTGATTCAGATAGCCCCGAGCCAGGCAGGGCCCTGCAATTAGCAACTCTCCGGAATCCCCGGGATGAACCGCCTCTAGATTCTCGTCCACCACCAGATATTCGACATCAGTCATTGGAGAGCCTATGAGAGGGCGATGCCAGTGCTCTGCCGAACAGACAGTAAGACTGGTGCAGACCGTGGCTTCTGTAGGTCCATAGACATTGACCAGCCGAATTCCACCATGAGCAGCCCACTGCCTGACAGTTTTCACCGGACAGACCTCGCCGCCTATGACGATGGTTTTTAAAGAATCCGGCATCTTATCCGGTGTCATCAGCTTCAATATAGACGGAGGTATATCCATATAACTAACCCGTCGTCGAGCGAGCAATTCATAAAAACCGTCATCAATCAAAAGACTCTCTGAGTCTTCTATCAAAAGAGTGGCGCCACTGAGTAGAGCGGTTCCTATATCCGAAACCGAAGCATCGAAATTGGTGGAGAGATAAAAAAGAGAACGACTTCTACTATCCAGCTCAAAGGCCTCGATTTGATCTTTCAAGAAGGAAACTATTGCAGAATGCTCGACCATAACGCCCTTGGGACGCCCGGTCGAGCCGGAGGTAAATATAATATAGGCCAGATCAGATAGCTCTGTCGATACTACTGGTAGTGCTTCCACCCCATCAGATATCGGCTCTGTCATGTCGACCACAATCGGCTTGAGTCCCAGGCTTTCCAGCTTCTCGGCTTGATCACTTTGATCGCCTGTAATAAGAGCATATTTCATGGCGCATTCTGCGACTATATACTCCAGCCTCTCCACAGGTAGATTCGAACTGAGCGGAACAAAGGCGCAGCCGGCATACCAGATAGAAAGCAACGCCACTACATATTCGGTCGATTTCTCGATGTAAATGCCGACCGCAGATGTCTTGGCCCCATCATCAAGCACCGCCTCCCTCAAGCGAGCGCCAAGCCGCCTCGCCCTCGCATCAAGGTCTTTATAACTAGTCTCAAGCTCCCCGTTTTCCAGAATCGCCAGATTCTCCGGATAAGCCTGGACAATCTCTCTGAACGCCTCTAAAAATGTCCGGGCAGATTTATGAATCGGCCGATAGTCGATGGTGGCAGAGCCCCGGGAGCGGTTATCTAGATCCGGAGCACCGATGCCTTCGCTTTCGTGCAACGGATCCACAGTCCGGAAGTCCAGCGAGATTCGCACGCTCTCTTCTTTGTTGATCACAGTCTGATGCAAATGGGCGGCAGAAAATAGCACTATCGAGCCCTTTTCGGCACAGATAGCGAACCGTGGCTCGTCGGGCTCTATCGGCTGTGTAGCTCTCGGATAAAAGCCACCTCTGTTAAGTTGGCTTTTGCCGAAGCCGACTTCATTACGCCAGGTAGCATAATCGAACTGCTCAGAATCGTTGGCTATGGGTCTATCGAAAAAGCTCGGATAAAAGAGCACAGACTGACTGTCATCCACATCATGGAGAGGAATCCACCAGTTGATTTGAGCCCTGGAATTTGCATACCAAGAATCTCGATGGGCGGCAAAAGCACTGGCTTTATAAAAGGCAGCCTCTCTGCCTCCTGGAATTACCCTCAGCCTGACCGAATCAGCTAAAAGTACTTCGCCGGAGAAGAGACCGCTTCCGGAAGACCTCACCAGAGTATGCATGTGCGCCTGAATAGAAGAATCTTGCAATACCTTCTCTTTCAAACCCACGGTCAAATCGGCCAACGCCGCGTCGGGCATAGCGTTGAGCTTCTGACGCAGCTCATTATCACAAGGAGCTTCTCCGATAACCTCTTTAGTGGCGTCGACCAGGGCGAGACTCTGTCGAGTCCGTGGAAGGACAATCACCTCTCCTCCAAAAAGCCTGTCTATAAGCCTGTTTTCTGAATTGCTCAAGCGCCCGGTCTCCGGGCAATGAATATGCATCGCTCAGAATCCAGATCCAGAGAATGACCGGAGATTGATCCAAACACCTCCACATCTACGAATCCGCATAGTTGAAGACTGTCGACTATGTCGTCAGGCAAGTACATTTTCAATGCGGTGTCGTGCACCATCTCCCTGCCGTCAGGCATATTGAAGATCCAGCGCTGTTCTCGCAAACCCTCCACCAGATTGAGCTTGCTCTCCCGACGAACTTTGATGATTCCATTTTCCAGTTCGCTGTCGTACTCATATTCTTGAACCGGTTTATTATTGCGAAGCACCGCCGGAATATTGGGATAATCGAGCGCGAACCGTCCACCAGGTTTGAGCGACTCGAATGCCCGCCTGAGCATCTCTAGATTCTCCGATCGATTCTTAGAATAGCCGAAGCTGGTCCACCAGTTGATGGCGGCATCACAGGGTCTATCTGTTCTAAACTGAAATGCGTCGCCTCTATAGAATCGGCAGCTCTCGCCGAATTCGGCACATCTGGCCGATGCCATCTCGATATATTTAGAGCAGAGATCGACCCCTATTACAGCCAGCTTTTTAGCCGCCAGGGCGACACTGATCTCGCCGTTTCCACAACATTGATCAAAAACAAGATGCCCCGGCGAAAGCTCTAGCTGCCTGGTCAAAAATTGAACGGTGGCTTCGGTCTCCTCTTGATCTTTACGACTGAGAAAAAGCTCGAAGGGCGAGTTCTCGTAAAAATCGAGCCACCAGCCGGGAGAGGATTTTTCTCTTGATTCCTGCAAAGCGCTAACCTCCCTTGCCGCATACAAATTGTTTCTGAACGCAGACGGCTGACAGCACAGTCATAAAGACAGGGTCCATGGCCAATCGTTCTTGCTCGGGCATGACCGAAAGCCTGTCGAGAAAGTGCTTGATCTTGCATTTACTGAAAAATGGCAGCGCGTCGAAATCGGCGCTCGCCACGGCATCCTGCAAATACTCCCTGGCCAGAGCACCGCTGAAGTTGCTCACCGGAGGCGCAACAAAAGGATGTTTCTGGCGTTTATAAATTTCGTCGGTGACCATTCCCCGCATCGCTTCGCGCATGATGTACTTTTCGGTGGTCTCCCTTATCTTCATGGACAGAGGCAGGTTGCGGGCGAACTCGAAGAGCTTGTGATCTAAATAAGGCACCCTGCCCTCCACGGAGCTCGCCATTTCGGTGCCATCACCGAGGGTGCGCAGAATATAGTTAACCAGAGCAGTGCGGGTCCAGAGATAGAGGGACTGGTCTATTCTATGACGACCGGCAAGCTGTCCTGGATAGTCGAAGCTCTCGAGCATACCGTTATAACAATCTAGAGAGGCTTGCTCTGCCAGGAAAGTATCGTCCAATACGGAGTGGATTTTAAAACCCATGGTGCCTTTCGCCTGTAAGAAGGCAGGAATATAAGCCAGTTTTTTCTGCACGGCTTCTAAAGACAGGCTCTTTCCCTGCCTCAGCATGATGCCGGTGGATGCTTTATTCGAGACCCTCAGGCTTTCATGGTGCTCTGCTCTATCTTCTTGCTCGAAGATGTCCTCTCTCAAATGGGCATAGCCGGCCAAAAGCTCATCTGCCCCTTCGCCCGTCAGGGTCACTTTGAAGCCGTCTTCTCTAATGCGCCGGTGCAGCAGGAATTTGGCAGGCAGATGTCCATTGACAGCCAGTCCTTCGCTGTAATAAACCGCATCTTCCAGATTAAGCAGCAGATCCCTGGGATTCACCGAGACCTCATGAAAGATGCCGCCTATATGATCTGCCATAGCAGAGGCCACCGCCGACTCATCATAACTGTCTTCATTGAAGCTGACCGAATAACAATGAATCGGCGAAGAGCTAAAAGCGGCAGCCAGGGCTACGACAGAAGCCGAATCCAGACCGCCGCTCAGGTGGCAGCATACCGGTGTATCGGCTCGCAGTCTCAGTTTTACAGCCTCTTCCAGTTTGTTTCTATACGCCTCGATCATCTCTTTTTCAGAGAGGCTCTCGTCTTTTTCCGGGCTGTAATCGAGATCCCAGTACTTCTGCTTGCGCAAACGACCATTTTCGAAGACCAGCATATGTCCCGGCGGCAACTGGTGAACAGACTGAAACAGGGTGCGATCGGGAAGCACATACTGAATGCTGGCGGAGTAATAAAAAGACTCGTAATCCCAGGCACAGGGCAAACCGGCGGCGAAGAGCGCTTTTGCTTCGGAGGCGAAGAGCAACCTGTCCGCTATCTCCGCATAGACAAAAGGTTTGATACCAAAGCGATCTCTTGCGGCGAAGAGCCGGTTCTGCTTTTGATCTAATAAAACAAAAGCGAACTCTCCACGTAGATGCTTCAGACAATCGATTCCATATTCCTCGTAGAGATGGACCAGTATTTCGCTGTCGCAATCGGTGGAGAATCGATGTCCTTCTGCCTGCAACTCCTGGCGAATACGCTCAAAATCATAAAACTCGCCATTGACCACGGCAAAAACAGAGCCGTCCTCGTTGACCATCGCCCCGGCAGCATCATCGAGACCGATAATGGCAAGCCGGGCCTGACCGAGCACCACCGAGCCCTCTTTACTGAATTTATAGCCTGTACCATCGGGACCGCGATGGTGAAGAGCGGCAAGCGCCTGTTCAACTACCTCTCGGGGCAGGACCGGGCCGCAATCATCATCAGTCGACTTTGAAAGAGCGGCGAAAATCCCACACATGAATCAGCTCCTCCAGGGAGCGAAGAGAGGCTTGAGAGACTCGTCGGATCGAGATCGCTCGAAGACCGAAGGATATTGATCTAAGTCATAAAATCCTTCTATCAGGTCAGAGATACCGAGAGCCCCGGAAGCGAGGATTTCGAGCGCTTCTTCGAAAGAGCCATAGTTTACGATATGCAGCACCGGCTCTTTTTTGATGGCTGTATAAGGCAGAAAAGAGGCCGGTCGAAAGTCCCTGCTCTTCAAGATAATTTTGCCACCGGGTCGCACCGCACGGACCATCGCGTCGATTAAACCGGGAAAGACCTTGGTCTCGATAACATAATCAAAAGAAGAAGCTTCCAGATCAACGACCTCTTCCGGGGCGGCAACGGTGAGATTCTCGTAACCCCGAAAGCGCATGATACTCTCGAGTAAGCGCGAAAATCGATTACCCCCCAGAATCAAGCCTTTTTCATCGGTATCGATTGCCGCTTTGAACACCGCAAGCGATGCGGCCACCGGTTCGCTGAAAGCGGCACATTCCAGAGACATCGAATCCGGTATGACATGAACCGCATCGACAGGCACTTTGATCCAGCCGGCAAAACAGCCGTCCTTATCTATTCCCAGAAAGTCTCCATCCTGACAGGCCATGGTCAGGCCGACTCGACAACTGGAACAACATCCACAATGCAACAAGGGGTTGATAGTGACCCGACTCCCCACTTCAAAACGCCCCGCCGCATCATCGCCTGCCGCCTCGACAAATCCGGAAAACTCATGGCCTAGCACCAGAGGAGAGCTGGTTTTAAAAACATCCTCGGCAACATAGATATCTGTGCGGCAAAGACCGGCCATCTCGACTCGAACCAGGACATCGTTATCTTGAAGAACAGCCGGCACAGGAACAGCTCTTATCGAGAGCCGCCCTTCATCCTTTACCAGGGCTTTCATACTTTCAGTCATGCAGACAAATAACCTGAGCTGACACTTTTACGGGCGGAAGCTCCTATTCTAGAGAAACAGGGCGGTATGGACGAGCGATATGAACACAGTTTTAATGTCCCGGGACTTTCTCCGCAAAAAACGCAGCCTCGACGGCGGCAATAGCGGTCTCAAGCCGCTCGTCCCAACCGCCTTTTATTTCGACAAAATCAATCTCTCTTTTATTCAGCTCCTGGACACAACGCTGGTGGAACTCCTTTCTCTTCGTGGGTAGATAACGCTGGGGATCCTCCACCCAGGGCACATCCACGTCGGTCAGCAGATAGAGATCATAGAGTCTCTCGTCGGCAAGCCTGCGTATTTCAGGATGACAGCGGCCTTCGTAAAGCCACTCGCTCCAGATAAGCGTGGTAATCGCATCGGTATCGCAAAAAAGTAATCTATTAGCCTCCCTGGCCATGGCATCTTCCAGGGCGGCATGACCGAAGGCGAATATCGGCAGGTCTTCTTCTTTGAGCTCGTTGTTGCGACTCTCCAGCATGGTACGAGCCCACTCCGGCACCGATACGGTATTAAAATGCTCGGCCAGATTACACGCTAAAGTCGACTTTCCGGTGGACTCCGGACCGAAGATACAGACACGCCGCACTAATCGAGAACGCGCTCCGGGATAGATCCACTGCCATTGAGCCAGAGGGTCGAGGCGCAGACTTTTCCCCTGAATCGGGATCAGACTTCTGCCGGGGTCGACCGGAATAAAAGCACAGTTCAGCCTATCGGCAAGCTCTCGGTCTTCGATATCAGATCCGACCACCACATCCGGTCTGCCGGGCAATAGCTCTTCGAGATTTTCTGCCTCGCTGAGGCGAAAGAGCTGAGCCCCAGGAGCAGCCTCAGCGAGACAATCGCTTAGATAAGAATAGAGTTCCTGATCATTTTGAATGCGGCTGGTTCTATTGAAACAGCTCTTCAATTCGGCTTCTACTACCGAATCTCCGTCATCAAGCAGGATCCATAAAGCCCCGGTGCCAAGAGTTCTGGCAAAATCCAGCACCATGACACTGCCTGCGTGGAGCGGCGCGAACTTTCCTCGAACCAGAACGATAGAGTCCTCGTATATGCGCTCTTCTGGAGCGGTCATCATAAATTCTCCGTCCGACCTCGATGCCAGACCTCAGTTTATAACATCTGCAAGAGGTCAGGGCATTATCGCCCGGATTCCGTAGCGAACCGCCTGATTGACCGTGGTCTGGATAATCTGACCGCCGGTCTTTTTGATGCCGGTCTTTATCGGGTGGGCTTTAGGGGTATTACCTATCATCGGAGCATCATTCAGATTGACTCCCGGTCCAATACTGCCGTCGGCCAGTCGAAACTGCTCTTGTTTGTCGTATAGAAGCTTGCCATAACTAGAAAAGACTTCGACATCGAAGTGTTGATAGGGCACAAAGGGCCTGCGAGCCATACGCTCGTGCAAGACCACATCGACACTCTTTACGTTCTCTTGGGGAGTCTGCCCGGTGTTGCTGTCCACCTTGGCCGGATTGTAGAAAAAATCGGATCTGGGATTATGCTTGGCCTCGTAATCAAGGTCGAAGCCCTGCATTCGACTTCTTTTAGCCAGAGACTTGTCGTGCTCTTTGATATGGGCCATGTTCATCTCCGAGAACATCTGCCGTTTTTCTGTTACTGTCAAATTGGGGTTCTGCCAGACCTCGTAGATAGATTCGGCAAATTCCAGTTCGTGTCCTAAATCCTCCGGCTTCCAGTAACCTGGAAGACAATGCAGCACCACACCATCAGGAGCCACTACAAAGATTTGCACGTTGTGCGGTCCGGCACCATTACTGGTGTGGACGGCGTTCTGTTCCGGTCTATGCTTGCCGGAGGCTCCGGCGTGTTTCTTGTTGGAGATATCGCTATAACCGCAGACATAATTGTCTTTCAATTTAGAGAAAACCGGGTCCACAGAGAGCGTCACGGCTCTCAAGCTATTGCCGGCGCTTCACGTGTCGCCTTCCAGTTTGCCTACCATATTGACCCAGAGTACGAGTTTCTTCTTTTCCCGGGCACGCTCACAAGCCGAATCGAAATCCGATTGCCACTGAATTTCCCGAGTGAGCCGGCTCACTCTATCCTGACAAACCGCTCCACTAAGCACTTTTTCGGCATTGGCAGGCTGCGGTACGGTAAACCACAGGCAGAGCGCCAACATTCCAAACCCTAAACCCAAACCAGAGAATCGCTTTTGAAGACCATTTCTATCGAGCATAACGAGAACACTCCTGGTACCTTGTTTCACTATATACGATTTTCGGTTCTCGCAAACTCACTTCACTTGATCGATCTCCGATTTCAAGGAAGCGTGCACGACCTCTGCATTGAGCTGTTCTTGCAATCCAGTAAGAGAGGCTATTTCGAACGGATCGGAATTTTCACCAAGCTCCTTCAAACTCCTCAATCTCTGGCTTTCTCCGACCAAAAATTCTGCTGCCCGAATTCGCCCCTGGGAGCGATAGAGCTTGGACAGTTTTTCCAACTCGAGGCCGACCGAAGGATGAGCTGGCCAGATCTCACGCGCTTCCTGCATGAGAGCATAACGAAAGAGGATCTCAGCCTCATCCAACTTTTGCTGGCGGCAGTAGATCAAACTGAGCGAGGCAACCAGAGCCGGTAGCGATGCCCTGGAAGGAGCAAGCTCCAGCATAACCAGAGGCTGAATAATCGAATCCGCCACATCAAGAGAAATCTCGGCTTTTTCCTTCTCGCCCCGGCGAAACTGATTGATAGCAAGAGCAATCAGACAAAAACCCACATACAGGTGATCCTCCCCCATCTCTTTTCGATAGATGGAAATTGAACTATCGATGAAATCGCCGGCTCTTCCGTATTTGCCCCAGGCCAGATAAAGTCCGGCAAGATAATTGCTGCGGGTAGCCACATCGAGACTGGCGGCACCACTGTACTTTGCGGTCAGGATAAGGGTGCGATTGTAAAAATATTCGGCATGCTCGAATCTGCCCCGCACTCGATAAAGAACGCCGAGACGATGCATCACCGGAATACACGAATCGCTATCGAGACCATAATGGCTTTCTCGAAGAGTGAGAGAACGCAGATAATACCTCTCAGCCGCATCCATCCGACCACTGGTGTGCAGCATAAAGGCGAGTTCGTCGAAAAGAATAATCAGATTAATCAAATTAACCGAAGCCGAACCGCTATCGAAAGGCTGGTCCTCGATCTGATCGATGAAGCTCTCGATTTCGCCGATAATCTCTTCCGGGTTCATACTCTTCTCTTACTTTCGGCAGCTTAAGCGGATGCAGATAAAATATTCCCGCTCATAACAAATTAGTGTTTATCGGACAGTTTAACCGGAGAGGATCGATCCGGGGACTATGGTGGAACATATAAGAGAGAGTATATTTGCGAATTGCGTTGTGAGTAAATTTCAAAGACCCCGAGAAGAGTCCGTATCGGTTCGCTCCGAGCAGAGCCGTATGCCTTCTGTGGTGGATCTCTTAGATAGAGCAAGCGTCCGACTGGTTCTGATTCTGATTCCGGTTTCACTGTTGGCATTTCTTGCCACTCTTTTCCTGACGCCCTATTGCGCTCCGCTCTATGGTGACGCCGTCGCCCGCGAGATTGCCGCCGAACTCAATCACAAGCCTCCCTCCAGGGTGGAATGTCTGGACATAGTGCATCGTTACGGCCTGACCTGGTGTTTCGCCACCGATGCCCGGGGCGAAGTGATAACAGGCACCGCCTCTTTCACGCCACCGACCCGGCGCCTGCCTGCCACGTCGCAGACGATTGAGATAAGACAGCGTAAGTTCTATGATGCTGTCGCTCCGCTGGGAAAAGGGCGTAGTCTGCACGTGGGTCTACAGAACGACACCAGCGGCATCAATATTTCCATAACCTCACCGGGTACTCTTGTAAGGCCTGTGCCATTCGGGCTGGTTCTCTTCCTGCTGCTTTTCTTTCTTGCCGCAGCTTTTGTTATTTGCGAGTCGATTGTCGGAATCTCCATCTTCTTGCTTGGCTCCAGTATAGACAAGCTCTCCGCTCTGATAGGCTCGAGCTACAACCAGAACGATATCCGCGAAGCGACTCGACTTACCTGGGCCACTGCCGAAGTTCGCTCGATCGCATCGAGCCTCAACGTTCTGATGCGAAAAGTGACTGAGACTTTAGAAAAGAAGAGCGTTTCGAGCGATCTAGATTCGAAACGCCAGGAAAGACGGAAAAAAAGAGAGGTTTTCGCCGCCACAGGAAGCTTCGAAAATCAGAACCAATCGGGAAGCTCTACCATTCAACAGACCGGTGTCTTCGACATTCAGGTCGAAAGAGTACTTGCCACCAGCACATCCTCCTACGACTTCGCCACCAAGCTCCTGGACAGTGTCAAAACGATCTTCTCCGACATCACCGACTGTGTCGCCTTCTTGAAAGTATCAGCCAACGGCGATGTAATCATCGAAAAAGAGCTCGGTCTGGGCGCCGACGGGGTGGAGCTTCTAAAAAGAGTCAATCACAAAGAGCTCACCGACGAGCGCAGCATCTCGAAACGCAGCATCGAGATAGGACCCATGCAGATCAAACGCCTGGGCTTCGAACAGCTTGCCAGGCAACTGGATATCGGTCAAATCATCTATCTGCCCATTCAAGCTGCCGGGAAGATAGCAATCCTCGCCATCTATGTGGGTGGAGGCAAGCCGATCAAACCAGAAAGAGTAAGAGCCCTCGAACGTTTCCGAGACAAGGTGGTCAGCATATTCGGAGATCTGGTCAGCCGTGAGGAACATGACGAAGAGCGTTGGACCGACCCTGTAAGCGGACTGGGCAACAGCACCTACTTTCAAGAGCTGCTTCCCATGGTCATGGAAAGGACCAGAGAGCCCAGCTCTTCCGGAACTTTCACAATCGCGTTCATAGGCCTGGATTTTTCCGCACCGGATCTGGTGCGTTTCCCTCCGGAGATGCGGCCTCGTTGGATGACCGAAGTCGGACAGGTGCTGCAATCGATATTGCCGGTCAGTAAACGCCTGGTGCCGGAGCGAGGCGCCAATACCTACTTGAGCAGACATGCCGACGATGTTATTGCTTGTGTCATAGAAGGCTCGGACAATATTTACGCCAATTCTCAAATAGAGAACATTCGCAGCGTGCTCCAGTCTCGCACCCAGTGGGCCGGCGGAGTGACCGCCATCCCATTCTGCATCGGGGTAGCGACCTTCCCGACCGCAGGCAGAACAGCCGAAGAGATTGTTCGCAACGCCGACCGCACTCTCTCTTACATCAAAGAGATGAAAGGCGGCACCGGAGTTATGAATGCCTCTGAAGTCCCTGCCGACTTCACCCCCAAAGCCTCCACCGAAATTGCCGGTACTCTGGGCGTTCTCAACGCCGCCGACCTGCTCCAGAGTATTGCAGGCAGCGAAAACAATGGTGTGCTCACCGTCGAGAACGAACTCGGTCAGCAGTTCATCTGTAGCTGGAGACAAGGTCAACCGATGCAAGCCTCTCTTGGATCTTTCACCGGCATGAAAGCGGTGGGAGAGTTCATCATCACCTTCAAAACAGGACAGTACAACTTCCAACAAAGAAAACCGACCGAAGCCGAGATGAGCGCACCTTCTCAGCTACACTCTATAGAGTACTGCCTGATGGAAGCAGCGCTCTATGAGGACAAGATGAACGCCGCCATGAAGGTGATACCGAACGCGGGCATCATCGTGCAAACCGTAGAAAACGAGGCCGGCTACAAACGCCTGGAGCAAGAGACCGATGTCACCCCGGAAGAGCTTCAGGTGATTCAGGAGATCAGCCGCTATGCCCGGGGAGGAGCCTCTCTGGAGGCGATATTCAAAAAGCTGGATCGAATTCCGTCTTTCATGAAATGGCGTGCAGCGGCTCTTATGATCGAAAACGGTTTACTAGAATGGCAATGGCCCACGATGTAAGAGCCGTTCAAGAGAACCTGCGTCAGGTTATGCTAACCGTGATAAACCCCGGAGTCGGAGCTTAAAAGCCAGGCGCTCCATCAGTTTACATAACTAAATGGCTTTTACAAATTGATCTTGATATCAGTATTTGTACATACAACACTGATTTCTACAGAGACAGCAAAACCAGACAGTAAGCCTGACTAATTAATCAAAGGCGAGATTCACCGGCAGAGATCCTCTGCTGCGGACAGTCTGGACCCTCTCTATCTGAAGCAACACCGACCCAGGAGATTGCAATGCCTGCATCATCCGTACTCGTTCTTTTCATCATCGCTGCGATGTTGTACGTTTTCTGGAAGTTCGGCTACCGCGACGAGCGTGTCGAACCCTACGAGGAAGCCCTCAACGACGTGGAAAGCCGTTTGGATTGGGCTCGTTCCCGCCCCTCCCCGCTTCCCGCCGGCATGGAGACCCATCTCCAGGAAGCCGAGACTCTGGTCGCCGAAGCCAAGAAACTCTGGAACGGCATGAAATGGGATCGCGCTCTGCGCACCGCCTGGAAGGCTCGCAAAGCCATGAACCTGGCCCAGGACATCTTCACCGCCGACTACAAGGCACGCAACTGAGCCCTGTACTCTGGTAGAAAACAGGACCGGGTAGCCAATTTCGGCTCCCGGTTCGATTTTTTTTGGAAAGGATTTTCCGTTGAAAGTAAGTCTCGAAGAGGCTGCCTGCGTTGCGCTGGCAGTAATCTTGATTGCTTGCCTGGTTACCTGGCAAGCTGTGATTGTGCCTTGCCTTGTGGCAACCTTTGCCGTCTGGGAAGGTCTCACCGGTATTCTCGGCGCTTTTGCAATTGCCGGCACCGGCTTCATGGCGATTGTTCGCATGCCGCACCGCTGGTACTACCGGATCATCTACGACTCCACCGGCGGTGAAAAATCAAGCACCGGCTCGAAAGACGCCTCAAACACTTCTTCCGATGATTTCCTTTGAAGTCATCATCAGGCAATGACAGAGGTTTTCTTCCATGACAACTGTCTATCGCGTATGCCGGCTCCATGAATAAATACCTGTTCGGAGCCGGCATACGAGCCTAATTTTTCAAACCCGTATTACTATTTCCTATAGTATTTTACCGACAAAAAAAGAGAAGCAGCTCCAGGTGAGCTGCCCCTCTGGAAAATCATCTTTCACGAATGCCGCATCGACAGTGCAATGGCTCTTATTCAGAGTCGGTATCCTCCGTTACTTCGGATTCGGAAGTCTTCTTGGCGGCTTTCGCCTCGTCGAAAACCTCCTTGGCATATCTAGCACAGATACCACACTGGGTGCAGCAACGAAGCTCCCGGCATAGTTGCCGGAAAGTCCTGGTGCCATCCTCGACGGCTTTCTTGATCTGACCGTCGGTTACAGCATAACAGCTGCATATGTACATACTAGAAACCTCTCAAGTCTCGGTTTCCCGATCCTCAGTCCGTTTTCATCTTGCTGAGAGCCTCTATGGTCCTCAGATAGCCGGTTTCGACCATACGTTCCCGCGCCTTCGTGGAGACCCCGAAGGAGAGAACCGAAACGTCGGGCACACCGACATCGACCAGCAGATGAGCGTCAGGATCAGGAAAGAAGCCAGCGAGAAGTTTAGAACCCGCAAGCTCCATCAGGTGAAAGTAGGAGTCGGCCGCTCCCGGAAATTCGCTCGGCATGGTCGAGACGAAACCGAGTTTGGCGACGATGGCGGGATCCTTGCAGAACTCCACCGGACAGGGATGATAGACGCCCCCATCCACCAGGAGCCCCTTGGTTGGATCACCGGTAAAAGCCTCCAGCAGAGAGGTCTCGGAATTACCCCAGACCGGATTCATCACCAGAGGGATGCTGCAGGAAGCCGAAAGGGCGCGAGAAAGGTCGTAGTCTTTCCCTTCGAAAACCACCGGCTTGCGCTGGAGGATATTGTAGGCGACGATGCGAAGATTGGAACGGGGACGCAAACGGTAGTTTGCCACCAGGTCCTTCATGATCGCCTCCAGACTGAATCCGCCGGAGCCAGGTACCATCGACCGGGCAATCTTGGCCGGATCGAGTAGAAAAATCTCCCCTTGAAAGATCTCGACGATTTCAGCAGGCGAGTAGCCGTTGGTGTAGAATGCCGCCACTATCGACCCCACCGAAACACCGGTGTAGACAGGAACGACAAAACCAGCCTCCTCGATGGCATTGAGAAAACCGAGGTGACCATAACCTCTCACACCGCCTCCACCGAGGACGATTTCAAAGCGGTTGCCGGCGTCCACGCCGGTCGAGGCAAGTTTCTTGCCCATGGGGGACTCCTAAAAAGAGCAAAGCGCTCTTCACTCAGGTTTAAGTTTTTTGATCTTCGCCAAGCGCACTGCGGCGCAGACGAAGTCCCGATTGAAGCAGCCAGATACCGAGCAAGAGGAAAGCTACCACGCAAATCTCCGTGGTCAGCCTGCCTTCGCTGATATATCCAACCGCGACGGCACCGGCAGCCGAAAGGCTCAGATAGGAAATCCCACCCGAGATTCGCCACCAGTAAACCGCCTTTCTGTTCTTGTTAGCGGCAAGCAAGAATCCGAGAATTCCGCCCAGAGCCGTAACCAGAGCAAGCGCGCCGAAACCGAGCATAAGCGGTACGGCCAATTGGTCGATGAACAATTCCATAGGTAACTCCAGAGGATTTAAAAGCCGACTAGAACCGAGCAATTCAGACAGACAAATTCAGGGCAAGCAGAAGCGAGAACCGGGGAAGTGGTTCTTACGAGGCTCTGAATTTGATACTGGACCTTCTCGGGAGTAGTTTTTGGCTTGAAATATAGAAGTAAGGAAACGGATATCCTGATTGTTCTAAATAGAAACTGCAAAACCAAATTTATTTGACTAAATCAGCTTAAGAAAAGCAGGTGAAGGAAGCTCGCCTTTCGCTCTCTCCGTTTTGTGTCCATCTCTGTGAGGCTATGACCCGAGTCGAAGCTCGGCAAGCTCCCGATAAAAGTAATTGGCCCAGGTAAGCTAACTTGTGATCCGCGCTTTTATAGAAGGGCAATCCTCGAAGTTGATGCCGTTGGCAAGCTCTTGATAAAAGGCTCTTTGAAAGTCGGTCCAGGAGATTTTCTCTCGGCGAATCAGGTCTCTTCCGCGGTCGACGGCGACAAGCTCTCCGGGAGTAAGAACATCGAGCCGCTTGAGCAAACCCACGACTTCCCACTTCCCTCTTGCAAGCTCTTCGCTCAAACGCAACTGCTGCTCCTTGGAGATCAGCTTCCAGTGCGCTAGAAGCTCTATCAAAGCTCTTGAGAAGTCGGAAGGGGGATTGAAATCTATGGTCCCGGAGCCACTATTAGGTAAAGCCATATGACCCCTGGGCGAGAAGTCGTCTCCTGCATCCTTGCCGGAGCAGGCAAAGTCCTGGAGCTGTTCTCTGTTATTCAGGCTAGATTTTGCCGCCAGCAGCGCCCGGTTGTTATCAAAGCCGACAAAACAGAGCTCTACCCTGGTATCACCAGCGATATCAAGTGCCGTCGCATAGAATCCCAAGAAGCCCTCATGATCGCTTAGTTCGACCAGATATCCATCGAGCACCTTTTCGGATATCCTCCCCCGAACAAGCTCACCAGGCTCAAGATCGGGCATTAGAGAACCAGACGTCATAAAGCAGTATTTCCCCAGTTCTTAGAATCTGTAGACTCTGCTTCATCCTACTTTAATCGGAAGAAAATGTCTAAACTACCCCATAAAACCACAGGTTAAATAGCCGCAACAAGCATTAGAAGCGGCTTCAGACCTTTTTTTGCTATACTTGATGTAACAGCCATCGAGGGATCTTTGACAGTGAAAAACGTTGCTTTGATAACCGGAGCTTCCAGCGGAATCGGTCTTGAACTTGCCCGGGTTCATGCCTCTCGGGGCGGGGATCTTATCCTTGTTGCCCGGCGCCTGGATAGACTGAACGAGATCAAAGACGAACTGCACGAGAAATTCGGAATCGAAGTAGAGGTCATGGATATGGACCTGGCAAGAGACAACGCCGGCAAAGAGCTGTTCGAAGAGATCAAACGTCGCCAGTGGCATGTCGATATCCTGGTGAACAATGCCGGCTTCGGCGGGCACGGCTATTTCTACGAAAGAGAATGGTCCAGGGATCATGACATGATTCTGCTCAATATTCTCACCCTCACCGAACTTACCCGGATGTTCCTACCTTCGATGGTCGAGCGAGGCTCGGGCAGAATATTGAATGTCGCCTCCATGGCTGGTTTCATACCCGGTCCATTTCAAGCCGTCTACTACGCCACCAAAGCTTATGTTCTCTCTTTCAGCGAAGCGATAGCCTCAGAGCTGGACGGTTCCGGAGTGACAGTCACAGCTCTTTGCCCTGGACCGACCCGGACAGAATTCGAAGAAGTGGCCAATGTGGCCGGTTCCAAAGCTTTTATGATCCAGGCCTCGGTAGAATCAGTCGCCCGCTACGGCTACAAGTCCATGCTCAAGGGGCGTGCCGTAGCTGTTCCCGGTTCGGCAAACAGGCTTCTAGTAAATTATCTGCTTCGCATGACCCCTAAAAACGTCGCTCGCCGGGTTTCGAAGATGCTGATGGAGAAATAGAAAACAGCCGCCAAGGACCGAGAGCCCGAACTGGTCGCTTAAAAGCAGATCGGCCCGGGAAAGATCATAATGCCCCGGTAGACTGACCTCAGATGAAAGAAGAAGAGCTGAAGAGCCGCCAACCTGATCTGAAAGAGATAACCGATGCCAATCTCGGTATCGGCACCACTGAAGAGAGCGCCAATCTGGTCGGAGATATAGTCGACGAGAAATACCAAGTTCTCTCTGAAATAGGTCAAGGTGGTCTTGGCATAGTTTATAAAGCCAGGCATATGATCGCCGACAGACTGGTCGCTATCAAGATACTTTTGCCTGGTAAACACCTGGATAAAAAAACCATAGCGCGCTTCCAGCGCGAAGCCAAAACTGCGATGGGGCTAAAACACCCAAATATAGCCGGAGTACAGGATATCGGCATCCACAATCAGATGCCTTTCATTGTAATGGAGTTCGTAGAAGGAGAGCCGCTCAAAGCATTCATCGAAAACGACTCTCTGACAGACTCTCAAAAGATAGAGATCTTGAAACAGTCCTGCCTTGCTCTCGAATTTGCCCACAAAGACGGCGTCGTACACCGGGACATAAAACCGGCCAATATCATGGTGCGCACCGATAGCGATGGTTCCTTGAACGTGAAAATCATCGACTTCGGCATAGCCAAAATGGTCGACAAAAAAGAAGAGGTGACCCTGACCAACACAGGGGATCTCTTCGGCACCCCTGCTTATATGAGCCCGGAACAATGCATGGGCGAAGCGAGCGACAATCGCACCGATATCTACGCCCTCGGCTGCATCGCCCATGAACTGTTCACCGGTCAAAACCCTTACCCGAGCATGAGCACCCTGGCAGTTCTAAACGCCCACGTCAATGAGGATGTTCCGAGCTTCAAAGCACCGGAGCAGCTCAAAGGCATTGATCTGGTAGCACGAAAAGCCCTGGCCAAGGACAAAACACATCGCTATCAGTCGGCAAAAGAGATGCTGGAAGAGATAGAGAAAGTCGAAACCGGTGACAAAATTCACTACGTGGCAAGAGAATCGAGAGAGAAGCGAACCAAGAAGCTCTTTCGTTTTTTGATAATTTCCGCAACTCTTGTTTTAGTGGGGCTCCTGGCATTTCTACAAATCTTCAAAGCCGATACCATAGACTCTCTCTCCGAAAAGATCCGCTCTAATCCCAAAGACGTAGAATCCTTGATCGAGCGCGGACGCCTGTACGCAGAAAAAGAGGAATATCGCTATGCAATCAGTGACTTCAACAAAGTGATAGCGATTGCTCCTGGTGAATCGATAGCCTATATCCGCAAGGGTGCCGCAGAAAGAATGTTGAACATGGAAGACCGCGCCCTCGAAGACATCAACAAGGGAATCGAGCTTTATCCCCGGGGTTATCGGGGCTATCTCGAAAGAGCGATACTTTTCCAGAACCAGAACAAAAACAAAGAGGCTATAGCCGACTACCAGAAAGCGGACGAATTGATACCACTCAATATGGGTAACAACAAAAGCGTTATCAACACCAATGTGGCTAGCCTTCTGTATGGAGAAGGTCGATACGAAAAAAGCATAGAAGCGGCCGATCGGGCCATAGAGCTGAAATTCCCCTACCTGAACCCCTATTTGACAAAAGCAAAGGCGCTGCTTGCCTTGAACAGAGACAAAGAAGCGCTCGAGATTCTGGACTTTGTCATCGTCAGAGATCCCAAGTCTCTCGAAGGCTACTGGTTTCGCGCCCAGGCAAGAACAAGGCTGGGTCAACTAGAAGAAGCGATTGCCGACTATGACGAATACATCGGCATTCAGCCAGACGCGAAAGATGCAGTGTATGAAAGAGGTTTGCTTTTCCAGCGCACGAACCGTCCCGGCGAAGCCAAAGCCGATTTAGATCGGGCCGCGGCTCCGGGGATGAAATCAGAGGCAAAATCATCGCTGCCAGAGACACCATCCACGGTGTTGCCTGCCGCCTCCCCCAAACCAGTAGCAAGTCCCGAAACTGGCGCACAAAATGCAAGCAGGGCGCTTCAGGGCAAGCTGAAGTCCAACTGATCCGGGACTACACGTAGAGCGTTTCCGGCGTACCATGCCCATTTCCGCAGTTTTGCGCTAAAATAAGATCATGAACAGATCGCTCAACATCCTGCTTCCTGCCGGCTTACTATGCTGGTTTTCATCGGGGACACCGCCTTCTCCCGGTATCCTTTTACCTTCTTCTACTACCACCATTAATACTACCCTTCCAAATAGAGCAGCCCAGACCGCTCGAAAAGACCGAAAACCAGTCAATTTAAACGGCTTCTCCATGCTCTGCAACCAGGCCGAGATCGTGGTGGAGATCCGCGGAGAGGGCTGGTGCCTGCAAGGAAAAGACTTCATCGCCTGGGTCGACGACGCAGTCAATTCGGTGCTCAGCTATTACGGGAAATATCCGATAAGAAGAACAAGAATTATTGTCGAACAGAAAGAAGGCCGGGGCATAATGGGCGGGCTCACTTCTTTCGACGAGGAGAATCAGAGCGGCGTGATAGAGATTGCAATGGGAAAAGAGACACAGTCAGGGGATCTTAAAAACACCTGGACCCTCACCCATGAAATGGTGCATCTCACCTTTCCTCTGGTAAACGACCAGTACAACTGGCTGTCGGAGGGCATCGCCACCTATACCGAACCCCTGGGCAGAATGCGCCGGGGCATTATAAATCGGGAACAAGTCTGGAGAGATCTGGTGGAAGGCACCGCCAAGGGACAACCACAGGAAGGAGATATGGGACTGAACCGCACCAATACCTGGGGAAGAACTTACTGGGGCGGGGCTATCTATTGCCTGTTGGCGGATATCGAGCTGCGCAAGCGCAGCGAAAATCACTTGGGGCTGGAACATGCCCTGCGAGGCATTATGGAAAGCGGCGCCAACGCCGAATCAGATCTTCTCTCTGCCCCGGAAATTCTCGCCCTGGGCGATACAAGCACCAGAAATAGTGTACTTACGGAACTCTATGAGGCAATGAAAGAGACGCCGGTGACGGTGGACCTGGGCAAAATCTGGCAGGACCTCGGCATAACCGTATGTGGTGATTCGATCGAATTCGACGACAGGGCGCCCCTGGCTCATATCAGAAAAGCGATAGAAATCGGGCACGACCGGGGCGAACTTGCCAGCAAGTGAATCTCCGCTTTTCTTTCGAATCTTTCTAGCTAGTGCGTCGCGCAGGATATTTGCCTACCGGTGGGACCAGCTCCCTCTACCCGCGTTTTTATATCTGATAGGCGACGACTGATGTCTTTCTTATTGCCATGATCGGTGATGCGCTTCGAAAACGGCACTTTCAAATAGGTATCGACACAGGAGGTCAGTTTCAGCATGGTGGCTTTGCCACCACTGACAGGACAGAGTTCCCACTTTCCATCGAAACGCTTGAACTGTTTGGAGTCGACAATCTGATAATCGATGCGCTGGTGCGGCACCTCGACTTCTCTGTAGCGACAGCGAGCCTGACCGATGACAGGTAAATCGCTGAACTTTTCTTCGAGGAGTACAGAGTTTCCTGAAATGGAGAGTACCTTGCGTCTCTCACTGGAGCGTGAATCTTGAATAGCGGTAAAGACCTCCCGGGGAGTACCTCTGACCAGCACAGAGCCGGTGAAGCCGCCATCGCGTTCCTCGAACCGGCAGTCTGTCCGAGCCTGGACAGCCTCAGAAAATGAAATTAAGACAAGTGAAGATGCCACTATATTTAATAGCGCACGACGAACAGTGAAACTTCTCATCAAGAGCCGTCTCCGGATTTTAGACTATGTAGGAAGTCAGAAAACTTCATTTTCGATATACCCGATGCCGATTTATATTAAACGCTGTATTTAAGTAATACCTTGCAATTCGAAGATTTTTACCTTGGCATCCCGATACTAACGGAGGGGTAACATTAAACTGGAAATTTCCGGCTCGACAATTTCTACTATAGGTCCCCAAAGATTTACGACGACTCAACAAAACAGACAAGATGAACATCGCCTAATAGAGCTGTTTTGAATCAGGCTAGCGCAGCGCATTGCAAGCAAAGCACCACAGACGATAAACCCGCAAAAACCCCTGTAGAAGTTGTCTGACAAGGTTCAAAAGAGATGTAAAGCAACATAATGTAACTATATAGCTTAAAGAATATAAGGCTCGAAATGCTAACAATAAAACATCTTCTCCCAATCTCTCCGGTTCGACTTAGCTAACGCCAAAAACAGCTTCATCCAGGAAATTTCTGCTTGTTCCTCCTCCTGTGCCTTAATCCGGACCAGGTCGAGTAAACACTGCCAGTTCCAGGAATCGACAGAAGTGATCGAAGAGAAGACAATGATTCCCGGCTCGTAAGAGCGCTATCGATCTGTTTTGGAGAGGTGCTCCCGGCACCTCGCAATTCGTACATGAGGGGGAATCCCATTGATCCTCGACTATCTCAAGGTCGGACCGCTGGATGTGAACTGTTCCATTCTAGTCTGCCCGAACAACAACGAAGCGATCGTCATCGATCCAGGCGGCAACGAAGAGGACATCCTCGCTCGCATCGCCGCTCTCGATGCCAGGGTCAAACTGATTCTGATCACGCATTCCCACTTCGACCATGTCATCGCCGGCGCCAGAATCAAGAAAGAAACCGGCGCCCCGGTCTACCTGCCCAGGAAAGACCGCGGTGTCTGGCGCTTAATGGGTCTGCAGTTCAAGCTCGCCAAAATCGAGGGCAAGAAGCCGCCTCGCATAGATCGCTTTCTGAAGGAAGGCGAGAAGGTCTCTGCCGGCTCTCTCACCCTCGAAGTGATTCACACTCCGGGCCACTCGCCCGGCGGCTGCGCTTTCTACATGAGGGATAAAAACCTGATCTTCGCCGGCGACAGCCTCTATCGAGACTCGGTCGGCAACTGGCAGGTTCCCTTCGGCAACTTCGAAGACCTGGTCAGAACCCTCCACGACAAGTTCATGACCCTGCCCGACAACACCAGGGTGATACCAGGTCATGGCGAAGAGACCACCATCGGTCGCGAACGGGAACACAACCCGTTCTTGAAACCCGGACGCATCGAAGAGCTGCGTGAAGCAGAGCGCACCAGACCCGGTACCTTCCGGATGCTGCTCGCCATGCTCCTGCCCAAGTTCTTCGGCTTGAAATCGACAACGAAGTAAAAGGACCCTTGCTATGACAGACACCATTGTCCATCCTCGCACCACGGACACGGTCTACCGCGAATCTTTCAAGTACTCCCCTTCCTGGGGATGCACCCTCTACCTTCGCCCCGACGGCGTCGGCGTCAACTTTTCCTGCCGGGACCACGGTGACCCGGAGCCCGTCGACACCGTACACGAGTTCGGTGTCAGCGCCGATGAGTTCATCGACATGCTCAAGAGTGTCGAAGCGGAAGGCATCGCCAGATCCGGCGAATTCGTCATGGAACGCAGAGCGGACGGCGACTTCCGGCTCACCTTCCAGAACAGCTTCGACGGCAAGGAGAACTATTGCAGCTTCTCCGAAGACGAGCTGGTGAACATGATGCGCATGCGGCGCCTTTTCACAGGACGCTGATACCCACAACAACAGCCGCTTTTCCAGGCAAGGGAAAGGAGAAACTGCTCTTCTTTCCCTTGTCGAAACCGAAACACAGCAGCAACAACAGCAACAACAACAAAAGCTAGCTGTGGCCGCGTTGCATCGAGAAATGCATTCAGTCCGACGGTTAGAAATCGGCGAAAAATGAAATCAAAAAAGAGGCTCAAATGAAACATTTGAAAGCATTCATCGGGGTGGCAATGGTGATCGCCATCATCGGAACGATCATGTCCGCAGCGATTCCGGTACCGGTTTCGATCGGTGTCATCTTCGTCAACGGCCTGATTATCGGTGCGATGATCAGCGGGCTCTCCGTGTTCTTCCGCAACACGCTGCTGCGCAGCCAGACCTCCGACCAGGGCGCCTATGCAATTGCAGGGGCAATGGGTGCGGTTCTTCTTTTCGTGGTCTTCGCGATCACGGGAATGAACGACGGCTCCCTCGTCGCCGCGCTCGCCTCGGTCGCCTTCGGCGCCGTGAGCGGTTTCATCGGCTCCTTTGCCACGCGCATCGGCGGCCGATAAGACCAACGACAACAAACTCCAGCTTGAGGAGAAGATATGACACAGAAGCCAGGTGATTCAAGTCCGGCAGACGCCGAGCAGGCAGAAAACCACTCGACGCCGCGACCGGGTCACCCGACCCAATACAAGGTCGGCGATTCGAAACGTACCGGCGATCACACCGTTCCGGTTCCGATCTCGGGGGTAGAGCATCCTGAAGCCGAGGCGTATTATGCGCACTTCGGCCGACCGGGTTTTGACCAGGAGATTTTCTAAGTAGCTTTCGTGGTGGCACAGCGTTCTGTTGTGCCACCACAATTGCAAAATCGACTTTTTCTCATGCTTCAAAAATTGGCTTTCTACTATCTTTATTAGTACTAAAGACAAGAATTGAACATTGAGCCTCCGCCACCTTATCAAATGTCATCCACTCCGATAACGAAATCCCAAAATTACCCAGCTCCCCCTGAAGCCGATCTGGGGAAAACCCGGTTATAGAAACTGTCCCTC
>CAZCBH010000038.1:0-43954 GCA_964496875.1 uncultured Candidatus Obscuribacterales bacterium
CCGATAACGGCGCCAGAACAGGGAGATTGGCGAGGGCGGCGGATAGCAGCACAAGAAAGGAGAATTTTGATAGCTGTAGATTGGAAGGCATGGTCATGATTGTACTTATTATCGTCCACTTCTTCCGGGTATAAAGTTATCTGAGTTATGGCGGGCGGCATTCGACTTTGCAGAACGGCAGCATGGTATTCATCAAAGTGACCAGCGGAGGCAAGCTCTCTGTTCAGCTGGAGTTGCCCAACACCTCGGTCAACTTCATCGCCGATGATGAGTCATTTCTTGCCGAGATTATGGAGTTTATCTCCGAAACCAGGTCCGAACTGGATGATTCGGTCGATCACAACCAGGCTCATCACCCCCCTTTGATGGAGTTGGACCTGACTTCATCCCTCAGCATACCGGTCATCTTGATGAAAGACCTCGAAGAGGACGGCCGATATATAGTTCAAATCAAATTATCCGACTCCACGTTGATTGTGCACAGCCTTCATGTGGAGGAGCTGGAATCCCTTCTGGTCGCGTTCAAAGACGCCAGCATCGAGTTGGAAGCAGACTGACAAATAATCAGATCAGCAATCAACGCTTTTGACCCGATTCGATCTGGTCGTATATCAATTTAGCCATAGGAACTTTCAGCTTTATAGAGGCGTTTTCGAATCCGGCATCACCGACAGGTTTTGAAAGTCCTATCGATGCTCTTTCGAGATTGGGATTTTTGACTTCCAACTCCAGAACCGGTCTTCCCTGATCGTCATTGACCATGGCCACCCTCAATGGATTGAGCTTTACCGCACCTAATGCGGTATCAAGATTGACCGTCAGTCCCTGGATGTCCTCCAGGCTCACCGACTTTCCTCCATCATCCTTACCGCCTCGCTCTATTCTCGCCGAAACCCTGGAGTCGAGGTCGATGGACTCAACGGTCAAACCAAGATCATCAAGTCGCTCGCCTATTTCTATATGTTCATCGGAGGCGGCGCCGACCCCGACATTGAAGCTGCCGTCACGATTGTTCTCAAGGTTGAAGGAGCTGATGTCATCGGTATTGCGAAAAAGTCGCATCATCGAAGCGACCTTCTCCATGGCTTCGGGCTGGTGCATGATCTGGCGCATGGGGCTGCCCGGCTCGAAGTGGTGGTCCCGCAAACGAACGGCGCTGGAGCGAACTTTACCCAGCACCCGCATAGAAGAGGAGCTATCTATATATGGACCATTAGCATCCTGACCTATGGTCATGGAGTTGCTGGTGGAGGTGCGCAGGGCGCCCAGCGGACCGCGTACCGTGCTGGTGAATCCCTGCATGTTGGAGAGTTTGAGACCGCTCTGGGTCTCCTTCAGATCAAAGCTCACTTTCTCGGCCGTATGAGTGGCCTGGGGTCTGAAACCCCTTACCTTTATATTGGGCGCGTCAGAGGTTGTGCCCGCTTTAAAATCGACATCGACATGGTGAGCGCCGCCTTGCAGCTTGCGGACCGATAGAGAATCGATGCCATCCAGCCGGTTCAAAGCCTGGTCAAGTCTGGCGACAGGGTCCTCTGCCTTGAGTTCGGAGGCGAGCCGTTTGAGTAATTCTGCATCGAGCGACCGCTGCTTTTTAATTTCAGGCTTAGCCTCAGATTCGAGTTTAGAATCGGAGCTTCGCCCTTTTTCCGGATCGGCTGGAAAAACGCCACTACGGACGCCATCGCCGTCTTTTTCGACCGCCGCTTCGGTCTTTTGCTTATCTCCTCCCAGACCCATGCCCTTCAGAAGGGTCCCTGCGCCGGGCAGCCAGCTGTCGACACTGTTTGCAATCTGCATGAAAGTGCCTTTATCCAAGCCGTTGCCGGAATTCAAACCGGTGCCGGAGCCTGCCATTGAGGCCGGCTCCACATTCTTGATAGCGCTGCTTCTCTCCTTATACAGCTCGGGCAGGTCGAAATCGAAAATAACCTGGTCGTTCTCGAAGCGAGCTTCCAGGGGCTGGGGGCGATAATCTTTTGTGTTCGCGGATGAGTCTGGTCTTTCCATGAAGGCTTATAAAGGGAATCAGAAACGGGGAGGACCTCAAATACTAGGAGGAAAGTGTGGAGAATATGTACCCTGGCTGATTCCGAGTTTGAAAAAAACTGGTTTACAATTCCTTGTTTTCTCCCCGGCATTTTTTCATAATGAAATGTCCGTTTGTATTTCCCACCAGTGTCGTTCCCTGGAGAAACGACATTAGACTCAATTTGACTGAGCCTAAAAAAATATCTGTTCAAACAACAGAGACGAATCGCCATCACAAAAGCATCGACATTTGAGACCGTTTGATCGAAAGAGGAAGTCCAGATCAAATCGCCGGTCTAATTAGCATCGAATATAGAAATTATAGATAGAGAGAATGAATAACTCCGATAACTACGCGCGGTCGCCATGGCGGCCTCACCCAAACCATGAGAAAGACGCCTGCGGTGTCGGCTTTATCTACCGACGCAATACAGGCCATGACACCCTGATTGATGCTCTGGAAGCGTTGCGCCGCCAGGAGCACAGGGGAGCTTGCGCCGCCGACGGTATCTCCGGCGATGGTGCCGGGTTGATGACGGAGATCCCGAGAAAACTGCTAAGGGAAGACGGCTTCGATATCTTCGAAAAAGACGCCGTGGGAGTGCTCTTCATACCGCGGGAAGCAAGCCGATTATGCAAAGAGATCTTCGAAGAGACTCTTTTCTCTTACGGCTTTACGATAAAAGGCTGGCGCCAGGTACCGACGCGGTCCGAGGCGCTCGGTCCGATTGCCAGGCAGAGTTGTCCCAGTATTCAGCAAGTAGTGCTTGCGCCCGACGCCGGTATCGATCCCGATGAGACCGAGATGCGACTCTACGCAGCCAGACAGCATATCTCAGCCCGGGTTGCCGACCAGCTGGAGCTGGCGGACTTTCACATAGCCTCTTTATCTTGCAAAACGATAGTATACAAAGCACTCACAACCAGTGCCGGTCTGAGGCATTTTTATAAAGACCTCACCGAAGAAAGTTACGAGAGCCGCTGGGCGGTATTTCACCGGCGCTTCAGCACCAATACCCAATCGCGCTGGAAGCTGGCACAGCCTTTTAGATTTATTGCCCACAACGGAGAGATCAACACGATCGAAGGCAATATCAACTGGTTGAAAGCGAGACTTTCGGCAAGGAAAGACCCGGCCGGGGAAGAGGAGCTTTATAGAGTGGTACCGGATTGGGCAGGCTCAGACTCCAGCGTACTCGATTATGCGCTGGAGATGGTATTACAACAGGGTGACAGTCCGGAAGCAGCGCTGATGAAGCTGATCCCGGAAGCTTATGAAAACGAGTCTTATCTGGAGGAACATCCTGAGGTTCAGCATTTTTATGAGTATTTCTCGAGCATACAAGAGCCCTGGGACGGGCCGGCTTTAATAGTATACAGCGATGGCAAGAGCCTCGGTGCCGCCCTGGACCGAAACGGTCTGAGACCGGCGCGATACACACTCTTCGAAGATGGAACGATAATGCTCGCGTCGGAAGCAGGGATTCCGGTAAGCACCGCGGCAAAGCCCGTTAAGAAAAGCCGTCTTGGACCGGGTGAGATCATATCGGTAGACATCGAAAGCGGCTCGGTGAAAAGTAATATGGAAGTAAAAAGGGCGGTGGCGGCGACACAGCCCTATGGGCAATGGCTGCTTCAGCAGAGGAGAGTGCTGTCCGAGTCCGCAATGGCAGAAGAGTTGACGATGACTGAGTCTCAACGGAACGCCATGCAATGTGCCAGCGGCTATAGTCTCGAAGATCTGGAGAAAGCGATCCCTAGCATGGTGCTGACCATGAAAGAGCCGGTGCTCTCTATGGGAGATGATACCCCTCTGGCGGTGCTTTCCCAGCGTCCACGTACAGCCTATGATTATTTCAAACAGCGTTTCGCCCAGGTGACGAATCCGCCCATAGACCCAATTAGAGAGCGAGTGGTCATGTCTATCCAGAGCAACCTGGGGGTACGTGCCAAGAATCTGGTACCTGATTCGGTATCAGCTCAGACAATGCTCTTGCCCACGCCTATCCTCAATGAAGGTGAACTGGCATTTCTCTACACTCTGGACAGCCCCTTGAAAGCGACTAAGATCTCTACGGTTTTCGATAGAGGAAGAGGACTGGAAGCAGCTATTCGTGCCCTTTGCGAGAGAGTTCGCCAGGAAGTCAAATTCGGCTGCACTATAGTGGTCCTGAGTGACAGACAAAACGAGCTGCGTAATCCGGCGATACCGCCAATGATGGCAGTAGGCGCGGTGCATCATGATTTGATCGAAGCGGGTCTGAGGCTGAGTACCTCGATTGTGGTAGATACGGCACAATGCTGGACCAGCCATCATCTGGCATGTCTTCTGGCTGTGGGAGCCCATGCCGTCTGCCCCTATCTGGCACTGGAGTCGGTTCGTGCCTGGGCCGGCAGCGAGAAAGTGAGAAGGTTGGTAGAAAAGGCGGAAAGGCTCACCTCAAGTGAGATTGCCGGCTTAGAGACCGGTACGCAAGCCGAACTGGATAGCTATAAAGGGTTGACGGTGGCAGAGGCGCTGGGTCGGTACAAAGAATCTCTGGAACACGGACTTTTGAAAATACTCTCAAAGATGGGAGTTTCCAAAGTTTCAAGCTACAAAGGAGCCCAGATTCTGGAGTGCCTGGGCTTCGGACCAGAGGTGATGAAACTCTGCTTCCCCGGAATCAACTCTCCTCTAGGAGGAATGGATTTCGAGGATATTGAGCGGGAGGTTTTCGCTCTATTCGAACGGTCGCAGACCTTGGGTTGCCAGCCAGTCGATGAAGGTTATCTGCGCTCCCGTAAGAACGGTGAATACCACCGCAACAACAACGCCCTGGTGACCGAATTGCACAGAGCGCTGGGACTGAAGAGCAAGAAGGTGCCTGAAGAAGAGAGCAAGAATCAGTTCGAAGCCTACAACAAACTTCTAGCGGCGCAACCGGCGTCAGCCTTGAGAGACCTGATTGAATTGCAGTCCGATAGAGAAGCGGTAGACATTGACGAGGTAGAGCCGCTGGAGGCGATTCTGGCGAGATTCCTCACCGGCGGTATGTCGTTGGGAGCTCTGAGCAAAGAAGCCCATGAAGCCCTGGCGATTGCGATGAATCGAATTGGTGGGCGCTCGAATTCCGGGGAGGGAGGAGAAGACTCCATCCGCAACAAGCCGATAGCGGTGGAAGAGGATGGCACCAGTAAAGACTTCCCTGGTCTGGTGAATTTAAAACCGGGCGACCTTGCCGCCTCTTCGATTCGACAAGTGGCTTCGGGTAGATTCGGAGTGACGCCGGAATATCTTGTCACCGCTGAGCAACTGGAGATAAAAATCGCCCAGGGTGCAAAGCCGGGCGAAGGAGGACAGTTGCCCGGGCACAAGGTTTCTGCTTATATCTCGAAATTGAGACGCACCAAAAGTGGTGTACCCTTAATTTCACCTCCGCCGCATCACGACATCTATTCAATTGAAGATCTGGCACAGTTGATTCATGACCTGAAAGCTGTAAACCCGGGCGTCATGGTCTCTGTGAAACTTGTGTCGGAGGGAGGCATCGGCACCATTGCAACAGGGGTAGCCAAAGCCGAAGCGGACATCATCCACATTTCCGGTCACGATGGAGGGACCGGGGCGGCACCATTGAGCTCCATCAAAAATGCGGGCATGCCATGGGAGCTTGGACTGAGTGAAACCCATGCCACTCTGGTGGAGCGAGGTCTGCGCAATAGAGTCAAATTGAGAGTCGACGGGGGGCTTAGAAGCGGGCTCGATATCATCAAAGCTTCGGTGATGGGAGCCAATGAATTCGCGTTCGGCACCCTGGCATTATTAGCCCAGGGTTGTATTATGGCGCGAGTCTGCCATACAAATAACTGCCCTGTCGGAATTGCGACCCAGAAAGAAAATCTCCGGGAGCGTTTCCCTGGCGATCCTGATACTGTTGTCCAGTTCTTCAAAGCTATTGCTGAAGAAGTCAGGTTCATACTGGCATCAATGGGCTACCGCTCGCTATCAGAGTTAACGGGTCGAGTGGACCTGGTCAGATTGAGCACGGAAAAAGCCCTTCTAAAAACAGAGAAACTCGACCTGCAAAACTGCTTCAAGCCCGAAGGACCATCTTCATTCTGTGGGATTCTGGAGCGGTCAGAGGAAGCCAGAAGCCTGAATGAAGTTATTCTGGCGACAGATGAGATAAAAGAAGCGGTAGTCGATCATGGAAGCGCATTCAAGAGCTTCGCGATCAAGAACACGGATAGAACAGTGGGTGCGTCCCTTTCCGGCGCGATTGCGAAGAGATATGGTGACTACGGCTTTAAAGGTAAGATTGTGCTCAATTTTCAGGGAGCGGCCGGACAGAGCTTTGGAGCTTTCAATGTTAGAGGAGTCAGACTGAATCTGCTGGGTGAAGCCAACGACTATGTAGGCAAAGGCATGTGCGGAGGCGAAATCGTCATAAAACGCGGCGAAAACACGGAGAGCACGGATAGCACGGATAGCACGGATAGCGTGAAGAGCAGGAATAGCGTGAAGAGCACGGATAGCCCGAGCAATGGCAAAGAGTCGACAGTACTGGATACTATAGCCCAAGAGCTATCCGAAAGAGATGTTTTGATTGGAAACACGGCTTTATATGGTGCTACCGGTGGCAGGCTTTTTGTCGCCGGAAAAGCAGGTGAGCGATTTGCGGTAAGAAACTCCAACGCCATGGCTGTGGTCGAAGGCGCAGGAGACCATCTTTGCGAATACATGACCGGCGGAACAGTAGTTGTTCTTGGCTCCGTGGGAAGGAATTTTGGTGCGGGAATGACCGGTGGTATCACATATGTTCTCGACCTGAACGGATCGTTTCTGGCAAAGTACGGATCAAAATCAAACTTGGATTTGCACTTGAGGCGCCCCGGGGAGGCCGGCGGCATCGAGCTGTATTCTATAATCGAAGATCACCACCGTGCAACCGGCAGTCCCATCGCAGAGAAATTACTCAGGGAGTGGAATTCGGCTCTGGCACACTTCGTCCTGGCAGTGCCCGAAAGAGAACTACAGACTGCCTCCGTAAAGGACAGTTACCCTCTTGAAATAGTCGACTACGGTCCAGTGGACACCTTGAAAGTTAGTGGTAGCACCTACGGTACCGGCTAACTAGAGCCCGTTCAAAAAAGCGCTGATTAAATAAGGCGATAAATAGGAAGAGACCTGCCTACCGGAGATTCTTCCGTATGCCTTGCAAACTTCTATCAACCGCCCGGGATGCCAACAGATGAGGTCAGAATAGAACCAATGCAAGCAGGCATAAGCTTGCAAGTACTTTCGGCTGACACCACGAAATCGCTGGTTAATAAATTGGAGCACCTCTGGTGCACGACCGTCAGTGAACTCAAATGGGTCGAGACCGCCATTTTGAAAAGACTGTTGAGTTGACAAATCCTTCCTTTTATAACACTCTCCAGGCATTAGCTGCACAAGATCACTCAACTCGAGCATTACAAGACAAGCCGAAACCTGACTAGCTGGTATGCCTGTTTTGAAACATATTACGTTTACGTTTTGCGGCTGATCCGAAAGGACCTCATAAATGTCTCTCTCCTGTTTCGTAAATGAATCTATGACACTGGTATCATCACACTCATCAGAATCGGCACAATCATCAGATGCCGACAACATACAATCGTAGCTGTCCTGGATCTCGGATATGGGGTGCTCAAGCGCACGAGTCTGCCTGCTGCGCCTACAGATAACTTCGTGAAACTCAGACGATGGTATCGAAACCAATGATTCATCGACTTGATTATTTATAGCCAGAGAGATTTTCTGGAATATAAGAATGGCAGCCGCATATCCGATTTCTAACAACTTATGAAACCGAAATGGATTGATATAAACACGGCTCTCTAACAACCAGAAGGCAGCCAGTATCGGTCTGAGAAACTTGGCTTTGTGGAAAAATGTGCCTGATGTTATCCACGTAATCTTTAGACATGCCATGCATTTAGCAAATCTAGAACCGAATGGGCGACTATGACCAACCGAATTACAATAGAAACAGCGCAGCGGTTTGTCTCGATAAAGTATGCTGTAAACAATTTCGACGGCGTGCTTCTCTGTTGGTACTACCTCGGCAAAAGTTTCCCAGGCAGACAAATAGTCGGAGTCAAATTCATCACAACATATCATGGTAAAGTCCCTCCTTGCCTATCCACACAACGAAGTCAAGGGCAAAAAAGTTCAAATACTTCTTAAAGATAGTTCTATTGATATCAATAAAACTATCTCTAGATACAAGAATTCGCGCCGGTCAATTCATCTAGGCATTTCAGGGTTCACGACCGAGCCATCCTTGAGCCTTATTACTCGCTTTGCATAACTGGCAACTTCCTGATCGTGGGTGACAAGAATAACGGTCAAACCATCTCTATACATTTCATCTAGCAGATTCATTATCTCAGCAGAAGTACTACTATCCAGAGCCCCAGTGGGTTCATCAGCAAGCAAAATCTGAGGTTGATTTACCAGCGCCCTTGCAATCGAAACTCGCTGTTGTTGACCACCGGACAATTCACTCGGGCGATGCTGCACTCTATCACCCAAGCCCACTAATTTGAGATATCGCTCAGCCCTCTCGCTCCGCATTTCTCTCTCGATCCCCCCGTATATAAGGGGCAACATCACATTCTCCAGAGCAGTCATCCGGGGAAGTAAATTGAACTGTTGAAACACGAATCCGATTTTTCTGTTTCTTACTTCGGCCAGTTCATCATCACTATAGTACTGAAGTTCCACTCCCTCCAGTGAATAGGTACCCGAACTGGGCTTATCCAAGCAACCGATTATATTCATAAGAGTGGACTTTCCGGAACCGGACGCACCCATAATCGCGACGAATTCTCCATCACCGATCGTCAGATCGACTTCTTTCAGTGCATGGACAGGCTGCCCCCCAAGCTCATAGGTTCTCATCACCTTATTCAGTTCTATCAATCTCACTCACTCCTCAATGCATCTATAGGATTCATCTTGGCGGCACGTTTTGCCGGATAGATACCGAAAAACAAACCGACGAGTATCGAAACAAGAAACGATAAAATAATCGACCAGGGTGTAACCACCGTCTTATAGTGCACAACCGAGGAAAGTCCATATGCGCCAAGCAATCCTAAGGCAATTCCGAATAAGCCGCCGGAAAAAGAAAGGACTGTCGCTTCAACAACAAACTGAGCCATAATGTCTTTTGTTTTAGCGCCAATGGCTTTGCGAATGCCTATTTCTCTTGTTCGCTCAGTAACGGAGACGAGCATAATATTCATGATACCAATGCCTCCGACAAGAAGCGAGATACCGGCAGTAGCGCCAAGCAGAACAGTAAACAGTCCGGTCATCTCCTGACTCGTTTTCAAAAGGTCCTGCTGTGAACGAATATAAAAGTCATCGACCATAGGATATTTTATTTTGTGGCGCAGACGAAGTAGATTGGTAATCTGAAACTGAGCTGGAACTATCTCCGCTTCGGATTTTGCTTGTACAAGGATATACGCAACCGACCTACCCGTGGAAGGCTTGTATCCGAAGAGTCGATTGTAGGCGGTCGTCAAAGGCACAATGACCACATCGTCAAGATCGCGAAATGAAGCTGCACCCTTTTTCTCCATGGTGCCGATAATCTCGAACAGTTCGCCGGCAATCAAAACCTTGGTCCCAACAGGATCCTGCCCTTCAGAGAATAAACTCTCCCTGGCTGTGCTACCGAGTACACAAACCCTGGAGTTATGTTCTACATCGGCCTGATTGAAAAACCTTCCGGTCTCCACATTGTAATTCCTCACCCTGGGGTATCCAGGAAGGGTCGCCACGATAGAGGTGAGTACGTTCTGTCCTTCGTGTTGAACTTGAAGAGGCATCTCTACCCCCGGTGCCACATCACCCACAGCCGGACACATATCACGAATAGACTCGGCATCTTCCATTGTCAGGGTGGCAGAAGTGCCCATCCCCATACTGACATGACCGGTGCTCGCCGCTCCGGCTCTCAGATAAAGGATGTTTGAGCCTAGCGAGCGTATCTGTCGATTAGACTCCTCCCTTGCTCCTTGACCGACCGCAAGCAAAGCGATAACGGCAGCGATACCAAAAGTGATACCGAGAATAGTCAGAAAGCTGCGCAACCTGTTGGTGACAATCCCCTGCAAGGCAAGCTGAATCAACTCCCAGAAAGACATGTCGAAAGCACCTTATCTTCCGCGAGGCAATCCCATTTTGTTGCGCCTGACACTCTTGCCACCACGCCCCCACTTGGCGCCTTCGTATCCATGTTCGGCAAGTTGTTCTTCCGTCAGAGACAAAAACACTTGATCCCCCTCTTTCAGACCGCCAAGAATACGCGTCTTGTTTCCGGCAGTTCTTCCAATGCGAACCTTCTTAAATTGAGGATCTCCATTTTTATCCGGTACGAGAACTCCGGTCTTTCCTTTTTCCGAGATTATACATACCGCCGGAACCGTCAAAACATCAGGCAATTTTCCCGCCAGAAACTCAGCTTTGACATTCATACCCGACATAAGCAAATCTTCTTTGTCATCCTCGATGGTGGAGTGCACTTCGAAAGTAGTAACGTTCTGAGTCACCACAGCAGCAGGAGCGATTAATGTCACCTTTCCGGTAAACTGTTTGTCAGGATAAGCATTTGCGATGATTCGCGTAGTCTGACCGACTCTGAGGTGAGCCATATCTGTCTCGGAAACCGATGCCACCATCTCTAGCTCCCCGGCCAGAGCAACAATCGAGCTCGAGGTCGCCGACGTTGTGGCGGCGGCGGTGGTCGGAGTAACGATAGCGCCCTCATCGGCATACTTTTGCGAAATCACTCCACTAAAAGGAGCCCTGATTCTGCAATCGTTCAACTGACTGCCGAGAAACTTCAATTGCCCTCCAGCCTGGGATACCGCATGACGTGCCGCCCTGATATCTTCTTCTCTCGAGCCGGCCTGCAAAAGACTGAGCCTCTGCTTCAAAGTCTCCAGTTCCGCCCGGGCTTGCTCCACCGACGACTCTGCCTGGCTGAGCTCTTGCTGGGCCTGCTCCAGAGAGATTGAAGCGACACTCTCCACCGTAACCGCATTCAATCGATCCTGATCCGATACCGCCCCCTCACGAGCCAGCTTCACCATTCGCTGAGCGTTCACTTTGTCCCTGAGCAACTCCGCCTTCTTCGAACGCACCATCGATACGGCCCGGTTGTATGCTTTGGTGGCAAAGGAGACACCGTCCTCGGCTTTGTCGACCTGGGCTTCCGCCTCTTTGATCTCCTGGGGTCGATTGCCCCGCAGCAGCTTATCGTAATTAGCCTGAGCCAATTCCATGGCAGAACGAGCAGATTCGACCTGACCAATCAAATTGCTGTCGTCCATGAGCGCTATCAGGTCACCTTTCTTGACGCTCTGGCCCTGTTGTACATAAAGCCTCTTGATCAACCCTGTCTGTTTCGGGCTAATCTTGACTTCTTGAATCGGCCTGATCGTCCCGGAAGCAGTAATAGAAAGATCGAGAGCGTCTTTAGATACGGATATGAGACTGGCAGTCGATTCGGCCGGAGGCTTATTTCCCATATATTGATATCCGGCAAAAGTAAGACCGGCCCCCAGACAGAGGATTCCGCCCAGAATTAGAAAGCGCACTTTGCCAGAGCCTCTCACGCCGACTGCTTTATTATCGAGCTTCTGTTTTAGCATAAATCCAGATCCGGGTATCAAGTATGCATTCTACAGCAAAGCGCAGCATGAAGCCCGATATAGAAAAGGAAGCCGACCTAGGCGCTAAACCGGAATCGGTGAATTGAGCACCGACGCTACCAGCTTCTTCGCCTCATCCTGGATCTCCTTCAGATGATCCTCACCCTTGAAGCTTTCGGCGTAGATCTTATAGACATCCTCTGTCCCCGAAGGTCGAGCGGCAAACCACCCAGTCTCCGTGACCACTTTGAGCCCACCAATCGGCGCACCGTTGCCCGGAGCTTCGGTTAACTTAGCGACGATTTGATCTCCGGCAAGCTCTGTCGCCTTCACCTGATCGCTTGCAAGCGCCTTCAATTTCTTCTTCTCTTCGGAGGTGGCCGGTGCATCGATTCTTGCATAGGCAGGCTCCCCGAATTCTTCTATGAGGTCGAGATAGTGCAAATAAGGGTCTTTCCCTGTCACCGCCAGAATCTCGGCACTTAAAAGAGCCAGAATAATACCGTCTTTATCGGTGGTCCAGACTCTGCCGTCTTTACGCAAGAAGGAAGCGCCTGCGCTCTCCTCTCCGCCGAAACCTACTGAGCCATCTAACAATCCATCCACAAACCATTTGAATCCGACCGGTACTTCTATAAGTTTGCGTCCCAGTTTATTCGCCACCCGGTCGATCATAGAGCTACTCACCAGGGTCTTGCCTATGGCAGCGGTCTTGCTCCATCCTGCTCTAGAACCGAACAGATATTGAATCGCCACGGCGAGATAATGATTAGGATTCATCAACCCGCCCTCAGGAGTGACGATACCGTGCCTATCATGATCGGTATCATTGGCGAAGGCGATGTCATATTTATCTTTGAGAGCAAGCAGTCCTGCCATCGCATACGGTGACGAACAATCCATCCTCACTTTGCCATCCCAATCGGTGTACATGAACGAAAAAGTCGGATCGACTCTCTTGTTCACAACTTCAATGGGCAAACCATGCTCTTCGATAAGCCGCTGCCAGCACTCAAGTCCCGCCCCGCCCAGGGGATCGACCGCTGCTTTGATACCGGAAGATTTGATCTTTTCCAGATCGAGAACACTATTCAACTCGCCTATATAAAGTTTGTTGAAATCGAATTCCCTTGTGGTGCTCGCAGCCCGAGCCCGGGCATAAGGAATTGTCTTTACCCCGGAAAGACCAGCTTTCAAATAAGAATTGGCCCTGTCCTGAATCAGAGCAGTGATATCGGTGTCGGCCGGTCCCCCGGAGGGCGGATTGTATTTGTAGCCGCCATCTTCAGGCGGATTATGGGAGGGGGTGATCACAATACCGTCTGCCTTACCGGCACCGCCCCGATTATGATTCAAAATCGCCAGGGAAACTGCTGGAGTAGAGGTATAGCCACCGCTTCCATCGATCATCACATCCACCTTATTGGCCGCCAGCACCTGGAGCGTGGTCACAAAGGCGGGCTCCGAAAGGGCATGCGTATCGATACCCAGATAAAGCGGTCCGTCTATGCCCTTCTCGAACCGATAGTCGCAAATAGCCTGGGCCGTAGCCAGGACATGATCTTCATTGAAAGTTCGCTTCAGAGAAGAGCCGCGATGGCCTGACGTACCGAAAGCCACCTGTTCTTCGACCAGATCCGCATTCGGCTTCTCTGCATAATAATAGGAGACCAGTCGCGGTATATTGACAAGGTCCTCAGGACGGACTTTCTGTCCAGCCTTGCCTGCTGCCTCGCTCGAACCGGTCATGGCAATCCTCCTTGCTTTGCTGATAAGACTAGTGAACCTACCTAGACAAAAGAATAAGTAGGATTTGATAGGATAGCGCATCCGAATCGATTAATTAAAGCACCGGCCCGCAAAAAAAATGACGAAATAGTAGAAATTGGGAGCAGAAAAAATCAGGCTGTCGGTGCGATCCAAAAGACCTCCGTGACCAGGAATGATATCGCCCGAATCTTTCTTATTCATATCCCGCTTTATTACCGAGACCACAAGATCGCCGAAGGGTGCGGTGACCGCGATAAGAAAACCTGATAGGAGCAAAGCAGAGAGACTCAATTGAGGAGCCAGAAAGCCGAATGTCAAAGATGCCACCACCGAGCCTAACATGCCACCGAAAAATCCCTCCCAGGTCTTCTTCGGACTGATCTCGGCTATAAGAGCATGGACACCGAACAGGCGACCGGCACCATACGCGGCAACATCGTTGACAGCCACAACCACCAAAAGGAAGGTGGTCAGACCCAACCCTCCCTCTAAACTTCGCAAAAGAATAAGATGGGCGCTGAACCAACCAAAATAAAGCAGGGCGAAGATTGTGGTGAACTCCCGCAGAACCATGCCCTGATAGCTCCGCAAAAAAATAGGAACAGCCAGCACAATCATAATTATGGGCACGAGAACGGCGTAAAAAGGATGAAAACCGTAGCAGCTTTGCCGTGGATCTAGAACCGAAACCACCACGATGATAAAAAGGGCCAAGACGGCCACTGACCGATAGGCTTGATGCTCCCAGACACCAACCAGGATCATGAACTCCCTGGTGCACAAAACCGACAGCAGAAAAACAAAAGTCTCGAAGAGCCTCCCGCCGGCATATACTGCCGAGAGAGCAAAGGGCACCATCACAAGAGCACTCAGATAGCGCATTCTCAAGTTTCTGTCTTGCTTGCCCGTGCGCAGTTCCACCACCAAGACAATAAACGCCACCACCAGAAAAATGATACCGACATAGATGCTTACTTTTTGAATCTGATCCTGCATATTACGACCCTAGCGATTCTGCCTGGTCTCTTCAATCAATCCCAAGACTGATATGCTGTGGTAAAACTTAGTTGTATATTCGAAGAGATTTAAACATTATCCAATGTCAGAGGTACGTCCTGTTGAATAAAAGACTCTGTTTTCAAATCGGCCTGGCATTTCTATTGGTCAGCATCGCCCAGACCAAAACCTCCGGCAAAGAGGAAGATTTGAAAGCACGGGGCCAGACTCTGATGGAAGCGAAAGGTTGCCTCAACTGTCACTATGTCCAGGGAGACGGAGGATTCATCGCTCCGCCCCTCAATGGAATATCTAAACATAGAAGCGAATCTGATATCCTCAAAATGCTGACAGGCCCGAGACCGGCAAAAAAGGTAAGCGAAAGCTATCCATCGCCTGAAGAGCTGATGTCCCATGTCCGCCTGGATGAAGCCGACGCAAAAGTGGTGGCAGCCTATCTAATAGCTTTACCCGAGGACGAGAGCTTCGAAACCAAAGGGCATGGAAAAGAATGGAAAGATATCTTTCCCCAGGGCTCTCAATTCAAGCCCCACAAAGTATCCAGTTCGAGCCGCCAGGGCAGGAAGCTATTCTATAAAAAAGGTTGTATTGCCTGCCATACAGTAGAAGGTCGCGGCGGTCGGGTCGGGCCATCTCTAAATGGCATAGGCGCCACCCGCAGCAAAGCTTTCATAGAGCAGAGAATCAATAGCGGCGCTGTTGTTATGAAGAGCGGTGCGGCTTACCAGCCCAGTAGCTACAGTATGCCTCCGTCCTCACTTCCCAAAAGAGACGTAAAACGCCTATCCGAATATCTGCTCACCCTGCCTGCGCTACCGACCGAATAAAGCTCAATTCGAGCTCACAGCGACCTTTTTAAATTGCTCTCTTTCTTCCAGCCACTTAAAAATTGCGGCAACCGTATCGTCCTTTATCGCACCGGTTTCGGTGAGCAAATGAGACCGTTTTTTCAAACGCACAAAACTCTTGTTTTTGGAATTGATTAAAGAAAACAACAGACGGGAATCCGAAGGTAGAACAACCAGATCCCTCGCCCCCACTATATAAAGAATGGGCGGATCATCTTTTACCTTGGGGGCGTAAAAAAGGGCTTTGGCTACATACCCCTGGGTCTTGACCAGATCTATCCAGGTCACCCTGCGACGAATCTCCGCATCTTTCTTGATGTCTTCTTTGATATCCCGGTCCAAAGAGAGCATGTTGTTGACGAAATGATTGAGTCGCATATTCATATGGGGACTGGTCACGACAGGAAGTGTAGCCTCGAAAGCGCTCATCGGATGAGCGAAAAGAAGCGGATTGATCTGCACCGCCGCCGCCGAGAGCATGACACCATCCACGAGACCACGGTGCTCCGATGCTATCTTCAGGCAGGGGGTGGCCCCCAGGCTCTCGCCCAGAACATAAACAGGCACTTCAGGATGAGCCTTTCTGACCAGCTTGAGAAGCTGCACCAGCTTTTTGTGACTCTGGCCATAGTTAATCCGACGCTTCGATCTGATACCGTCCACCAGAGGACGCTTGTCGGTGAAAAAATTGCGCCCGAATCCATACATATCGTAAGAGACACAATGGAAATTGTTGGCGGCAAGCACTTCTGCCAGACGGTTGAATCTTCTGCCATGCATGGTGAAACCATGGACAAATACGATTAGAGCCCGAGGAGTTTCGCCCTGGTGCCTGGGCACCCACTCATAAGTAGGTATCTCGAGGGCATCGGTGAAACGTCCGTCGACACTGTAAGAGAATCTCTCCAGCTCCATGTTTGTCGGCGCATCGCCGCTTTGGACTACGGCATGAGCATTCTCTGCCTCAGCCAGAGTCCCAGGGGCAGATATACCAGACCAGACCAGGACCCACATCACTATCGACAGACATGCCGAATAAGAAAGACCAGGCGCCTTAAAAACTGCTTTAGAAAAACTGATGACCATGAGAAAGGATCATAACCACAATATGACTTTTCATGTAGATAAGTTCTATAAGATTTAGCACATCGCAAGAACGGAGAATTTACTTTTTCAGGGGGCTCTGTGTTATGCTAGTCCAGTGATTACAAATTGTAGTTGCGCGACTACAAATATGAGACAAAGCAAAGTAAAAACAACAAATATCAGCCTTCGCATACCTGAAGAGTATAGAAAGCAACTTCAACTGCAGGCGGACAGAAAATCGGTGAGCTTCAACGCCCACCTTTTAAGGGTGCTCGAAATTCATCTCATGAGTTCGGGCTTCGGCCCTACTTCTATCACCTCCGTCAGCGGCCGGCTCTTCGAAATCCGGTGCGAGCCATATATTGACAACGTAGATGAGACCTCCTGGGCCTTCTTCATAGATGAGCCTAAATTCGAGAAGGAGCGCGCTTATTATGTTATTGGTATAGGACGTACCGTTCTTCGTGACTGGCAGGTCAATGACAAAACGACCGTGACAAAAGAAGTCGGACTGGCGTTGCTTAATTTCTACAACAGACAAGGCATGGAGGTAGATAAACTAGTCTGGAACCAGTACTCCGGAGTCGATGAAGACAACAGGCGACTGCTACAAGTGGCAGAAACCCCGGAAACCCTGGAGCAGTTCCTGGACCAGTTGATGACGAATAGCTGGACGGACAAATTTGTCGAGCAGTCCGAACTCAGTCAGGACATTCGACGAGGCAGACCCGAATCAGCACTGTATAGATAACATCGCGACCCCTACTCTTTTATAAGAGAACATCCGACGAGGAAGAAAGCGACATAAATGTTTGAATTCCTATCACTATTTCTAGTTTTCTACATCTGGCATGCGCTGGGCATCTGCATCGGCTACCACCGACTGCTCTCCCACCGCACCTTCGTCACTTCGAAGTTCATGGAATACCTGCTGGTGCTCCCGGGTTATCTTGCCTTCGAAGGCTCACCGATCTGGTGGTCGGTCATGCACCGAGCCCACCACCGGCATGTCGACACCGAACTCGATCCCCATTCGCCTCGTTTCGGTCTTTTCCACGCCCATATCGGCTGGACATTGGACAAAACTTACAGGAGTCATATCGACCCCCATACCCAGGCAAAAGATCTGGTCAACGATCCGATCTACAAATTCCTGGAGCAGGGTGGAGACTGGTCTAAAGCCCATGCCATCAACTTCGGCATCGGTTTTGGATTCCGCGCTATCCTATGGGCTTTATTCGGATGGCAGGTAGCCCTGGCTAGCTTGCTAGCAGGACTGGCAGTATTGCAGATTCCTTTGATGCTCAACGTTTTCTGCCACATGACCCATCTGGGTTACAAGAATTACAGTACCGAAGACGATAGCGTCAATGTCTGGTGGGTTGGAATTCTCGCTTGCGGCGAGGGTTGGCACAACAACCACCACGCCAGCCCCGGCTCTGCCCAGTCGGGAATGAAACCTCTCGAATTCGATTTAGCCTGGCAGGTAATTAAACTGCTCAGAGCACTAAATCTAGTGCGCAATGTTAACGTCATCCCCCATGAAAGACTGGTGGCACGTTTTGGCGAGCCCGGCAATCCCAAGTTAGTTGCCGAGCCGGCGGTAAGCCAAGCTGTACCTGCAGAAAGCGACAAAATCACCCAAGGTCAAGCCAAGTCTGAATCTGTCAGGATCAGAAGAAAGTCGCTGGTGACATCCAACAGCAAATAGCATCCGAAAGAAGAGAATTGCAGTGAGCAAGTCGAGAATATCAGCCAGCCTGTTGTTCACCTTATCGGCACTACTCCTGCTTTTTCTCCTGCTCGGACCGGGTAGAGCAACCCCGGCGGAAGCTTACAGCGACCAGGTCTACAACAGTTTGATGCGGACCCGAGACGCCCTGATAGATCAAAAAAAATCGATAGAGCAAGCTATTGCGGCAACCAGACAGAAGATTGACGCGCTCAATGCTCATCTCAAAACCCTGGAAGATTATCTTAACCAGACCGAAGCCGACTTGAAAGACGTCGAGCGCGCTTTGAGGAATCGGTAAATGATGTCTTTGTCGATTATATTGAAGAGTACTGAGAGATCAAAGAGATCAAATTGGAAGTTTTCTCTTCTAATGGCATTTGTTCTCGGTTCCTGGTTCTGCTTGACCGGACAGACAGAAGCGCAGGAAGCGGCACCAAACCCTGTCAAAGAGACAGCGTCTAAGAAAAGCGCGAACGCGGTGACGGTAACCTCCCAGACTCCCCTGACCTACGAATTTCAACCCAGCAATCCCGAAGCGCAAAAGGTTCTTTCGATCATAAAAGAGATGGCCACTGCATGTATCAATCAGGATATCGACACAATCGCAGGCCACATGCATGATCATGTAACCAGTATCAACCAACGCACCAATGTGGTGCTCTCAGGAAAAGAGTCCGTGATCGAACATATTAGAGAAATGTTCAAGAAGTATTCGCCTGAAGGCGAGACTCCGCTCATCGCTTACGACATCAAGCAACCTTTTATCCATGTCCACGGCAAAGAAGCGATTGCCACCTATGTCGCCATAGCAAAAATCGGAGGATTGCATCCAACCGAGCTCAGAACCAAAATAAACGAAGTATTCGTAAAAGACGGCGACCAGTGGCAGAGCATTCACTATCGCAGCCGCTGGGACCATGACAGTGTAGAGAATCGTCAAAGTAAAAATCAAAGCGAGAATAAAGTCGAATACAAGAGCCTCAAAGGCGGCATAGAAGTTTTGCTTCTGAACATCTCAGAGATAAAGTCCCTGGGCAGCGATATAAAAAGCGCCCGCCATGTCCTGAAGGAGATCAAAACGGAAGTATCTCGAAGAGAGCTGCTGGTGAATTCGGCAGACACAATTGTGGAGCCGATCCTGGTCAAATCACCGGATAGTTTCCTCGCTCCGCGAAAGAAAATCCTCAATCACGCAGTCGAGCACCTTGACACCATACTCGATGCGCTGGGTATCAGCTTGCAGAAATATGGAAACGGCTCTTTGAAGCTGGTGGTGAGAGAAGACATCAGAAAGCCGGCCAGGGAGATTATCGAACACTGGCCGACCCATCTGAGACAAGCCGGTAAACATCGCAACTCCATGGAAAAACTGCTCAATGATCCCAACTTCGATAATGAGGCGATCATAGAGATAATCAAACTGCTGGATAGCGATCTGGAGAAAATGGACAAAGACCAGAAGTCCTTGCTTCTACTCTTCAATAGAGGCAGCCAGGCGCAACTCGAACCAAAGCATGAGCACGAGCACGAGCCTGAGCAGGATCCGAATTCGAATTAAGCTTGCTTGATCAGGCAGACTGCTGTCGGGCGCTTGATTCGAGGAACCAGAGACTGATAGACCCTAAAATGATAGTTCATTTCCCGGGGTCCAAGATAGGCTATTTGCAAATCTTCTGCTACGGCTATGTCGAAATTCTGCGAACCGGTAGAGACAAGAGCGGCAGTTCCTTCCGGTACCTGGGGACTCCAGAAGACACCATCGGAAACGACCTTGCTCACCTGCTCCAGTTCGAGCACCGGTCTATCCTGAACCGGTTTGAGCAGCATTCTGTACATGTCCAGCGATACTATCAGCGCATAAGGAAAGTGGTGATTGCTCTCCAGCAATTTATCCATAGCATCATAGACTGATTTTACGCATGCACCGTCCTTGGACCAATCCTCGCACTTTATCGAATGGGAATCGCTGCAGCTCAGAAGCCCATTGATACCAAGCTCTCTGGAACCATTGAATAAAAGATTATCCTCGGCATGACCGACCTGGTGCGCGGCCCGGACGGCGTTGCTTACATCGAGAGGAGATCCCAGATCGTTGGCGAATTTGACATCACGCCAGTGCAGAAGGAAATCCTTGTAAATGATCGGTATGCGCACATACTCTTCGTCACCATGAAAACTAATAGGAGCAGGATCGGGCTTACCTTCGAGATGTACTGCTGCAGGTCCGTCATCAAGCGGGATGATCTCCCGAGAGACACTCTCGACACCGGCACCAAGAGGACCGAATAAAGACATGACCCGACGGGCCATTACTGTCCGGCGAACCTCCTTCACGGCCGCTCCGATCATCAAATTGCATTGCTCTTCGGTAAGCGGCATGTCAGATAGCTTTTGATAGGATTTGAACACTTTGTTATTCTCCTTCGCCCCACATGGGTCCTACGGTCCATCCACTGTTCTCGATACTTTTCAAATTGCCGGATTGAGGCTGACCTGACTCTGTCATTGTCCCCTTGCTGCCCTGGCTCTCGACGAAAGGCTTTCCGTCATGATACGGATCATTTCCCACCTGCCACTCTTGATGTTCTTCCATAAAATGATCCAGCAACTCGAGCTTGAGGTCTCTGCTGATAGATTTGTCCGTGATCATTTTCTGAATAAAATAGCTGTGGTCTATGAGCTTCTGAACCACCGGATCGCTTTCATGCTGGGCAATTGACTTAAGTTGCCTGGAATTCTCTTTTTCTTCAAGAAAGATATGCTGCTCCATACGACTGACAAACTCGGGGTCTAAGCCTTCTTCCTTCAAAAAGCGAAGCAGGGTGTCGGTATGGTCGGCGATATTGTGCAGAACATTGGCAAGGGATAGTGTCAAAGTCTTCCTGCCTCGAATTGAAGTGGACTGGAAAAATCGGCTTCAAAACCGATTAACAGCAAATTTTACAGAGAAATGAGCAATATCTCGGCCGCCTGGATAAAATATCCGCAGAAACTTATCAAAAATGAGCTTTCTTAAACGAGGATAACTAGTCGACAGGCAAAAACAGGTACACTGGCTCCTCGAGCATACTGACATTTCGATAAACGGCTCTGCCAGCCGCAGACTAGACAGGTACTTAATGCTAACCGCAAGCAAGCTTGACATCATTGATAAAAAATCAACAAGGCGCCTGATGTCAACAGGAGCACTGGCTTTTGCTATGTTCACCCTCGCCTTGCCGGCCAAAGCCCAGGAAGAAAAAGGCACTTACCAACCGATTAGAAGCAACGACGTAATCAACCGTACCCATGGCGGCTATAGCGCTTCCCAGGCATTATACGTAAAGATCAAACAAGCCTTTATCGACGAAGATTGGGACAAGGCGATTGACCTCGGCAAGCAGGCAGTGGACGAAGAGCCGGGGAATCTTGACGCCAAAGTGATTTACGCTGAAGCTCTCTATAAAAAACACAAAGATGATCCCAAAGACACAGAAGTAAGAAACAAATGCGTGAAGCAGTGGCTGATTATCCATCGCTTGATCCAGGGAGACGGATGGGAACTGAGCGACAAGAGTCAGCATACTCCTTTTGCCTATCGTTTTCATACGGCAGAAAGAAGAGACCTGGTCTCCTCGGCAAGGCTGAAAGAGCTTTGCGGCCGCCCTCCGAAATGGCGTGAAGACGACCGAAAGTATCTTCGTAAGATGCTCAAATCAGAAAAGCAAGTTGCCGGTAAGATCGTCAAAGACCGCCAGTAAGCCTAATCAAGTTCAAGGTACCAGCACCGCCGCTCCACTGAATCGCCCCTGGCTGAGGTCATCCAATGCCTCCGCCGCCCGGCAGAGGGGATACTCGATGGTCGCAGTTTTGACAGGAACGGTCGGTGCCAGTGCGAGAAACTCTTCTGCGTCCTGCCGGGTCAGATTAGCGACAGACTGAATACGACGCTCATTCCAGAGCAAATGATAAGGGAAGGAAGGAATGTCACTCATGTGTATGCCACCACATACAATGACCGCTCCCCGACGCGAGCTTTGGAGAGCGCGCACCACCAGCTCCCCGACCGGAGCAAAGATGATAGCGGCATCAAGCTTTTCCGGCGGCTTTTCGTCAGAGCCCCCGGCAAAGGCAGCTCCAAGCCCCAGGGCAAATTCCCTGGCAGCGTGGTCTCCGGGACGAGTGAAGGCAAAGACTCTATTCTGGTGGTGCAAAGCGACCTGGGTAATGATATGAGCTGCCGCTCCGAAGCCATAGATGCCCAGATTTTGACCGGCTTTTAAATCGGCAAATTTATATGAACGCCATCCTATTAAACCGGCGCACAGAAGCGGTGCCAACTCCACATCCGAATAGCCTTCCGGTGCGGCGAACACATAACTCTGATCGGCCACGGTATATTCGGCAAAGCCACCATTTATGGTATAGCCGGTGAAGAGCGGTTGCTCGCAAAGATTCTCCCGATTCGAAAGACAGTAAAAACAGTTATTACAGGTTTTGCCCAACCAGGGCACACAGACCCTGTCACCGATCTTGTGCCGGCTTGCCTCCGCCCCTAGAGCTTCTACTATTCCAACAATCTCATGACCGAGAATCAGAGGCAGGCGGGCATTCTCCAGGTCGCCGTCGCGAACATGAAGATCGGTACGGCAGACCCCACAAGCGCTCACTCTAATAAGCACTTGATTCTTACCCGGCTCAGGACGCCGCACAATCCTCTCTTCCAGGGTCGCGCCGGGGGCGGTCAGCACCATCGCTCTCATACTTCTTTCCATTCACTGCCCTTCTGCCTGCCTCGATCTCATCTTCCATGGCCACATATCCGGCAATGATATCAAACAGCTCACTATCTATTCGACTTTGCCTTGAGCGCCTCAACTCGCCCTTGAACTCCTCTATCGTATCCTCAATTTTTCTCTCCGCCTGCTCCATATACTGCAACCGAGCACTGTTCTCCGCCACGACACTAAGCGCGCAGGTTTTGAACAAATTAACAAACAAGAACTCTTCTATAAGTCTGGTAAGGATATCAGGATCATCAAAAACTATATCGGGAACAGTTCTGGAACTCCATGGCGTGTGCATCAACTCGGCAAGCCATTTTTGATCAAGGGGCAAAAGATGCTGCCGAGTAGTTTCGTAGACAACACCGCCAGTGGAGCAGTTGTAGAAGATCATGACCTCCGACTCTTCTGTCCTGCTGGCAGAAAAATGAAGGTCCGTGATCAAATCGGTGACCACTCTTTTAAGCGAAGCACGACTGTCAGGGCTTCGATAACTCCTATAGGCTCTGATTCCCATCGAACCAAATGACTCCTCCAGTCTCTCTCCGACAATGAGAAAACGAACCTGATTTCGACAATCGCCGTAATAACTGCCGACCGCCTCGGCCAATCCGGAGTTGAATCCTCCTATCATGCCAAGATCGCTGCCGAAGACCACTGCAAACTTCATGCTTCGTTGCCGTAGCAGACGCGGCTCCAGACCCCGTCCACCGGAAAAATAAGCGGTCAAGGCGCGCTCCACATTGCTTGCGTAATCTTGCAATGCGAGTGCGGCCTCTTCGAATTGAGCTGTTGTTATAGCAGCCAGACCCTTCATTGTCCTGACCACTGACATGAGATTCTCGGCACTGACAATGCGCCTCTCTAGAGCGGTCTGGATCTGGCGAGTCATAGGGAACTCTCCGTTGGCAATACTTCCAGGCGCTTTCTGAGCAAAATCAAGACTTCTCGAAAGTCCTCTCGATTCTCGAAATGTCCGGTAGAGAGCTTCTGTCTCAAATTAGGTGAAAAATCCCCGAGAGCTTCTCTGATCAAACTCTCAGCTTCGACCAGAGCTGTCATCGGCAACCGATCTAGTAAACCCTCCTGCAAAGACAGCATTATAAGAATCTGCTCAGGACCGGAAATTGTCTGATATCGTGGCTGAGTGAAACAGGCTCTTATTCTCCTTCCGTGTTCCAAAACGCTGGATGTGGAAGGATCTATCCTTGTGCCGAAACGGGAAAAATTCTCCAGTTCCTCGAACTGCGCATAAGAGAGCTTCAGATCACTTGCCAGATAACGGAGCGCCGCTACCTGAGCCTTCCCTCCCACGCGGGAGACAGATCGACCGATATCAATCGCCGGCAACAGACCCTTTTGAAAGAGAGACGAAGACAGATAGATCTGTCCGTCGGTAATCGAAATCAGATTGGTGGGTATAAAGGCGGAGATATCCTGGGACTGGGTCTCGATGATAGGCAATGCGGTAAGGCTACCGCTGCCTAACCGGGCGCAAAGATGGGTGGAGCGCTCTAATAGACGAGAATGAACATAGAAGATATCACCGGGAAACGCTTCCCGACCCGGAGGGCGACGCAAAAGTAGAGAAATTTCGCGATAAGTACGAGCATGATTGGTCAGGTCGTCATAAACAACCAGTGCATCACCGCCGCGCCCCATGAAATACTCACCAATAGCAGTGGCAGCATAAGGAGCGATATACCGAAGTCCGGGAGGGTCATTACCCTCGGCGACCATTACGATTGTATAATCCAAGCAGCCGAATCGGGTAAGGGTCGCAACCACCGATGCCACTTCAGAGGATCTCTTGCCCACACAACAATAAATACAGATTACACCTTTATCCTTCTGGTTGATAATGGTATCAATTGCTATGGCAGTCTTGCCGGTTTGCCGATCACCTAGAATCAACTCCCGCTGTCCCTTGCCAATTGGAATCAGAGAATCGATCACCTTGATCCCTGTTTCAAGAGGCTCTACCACCGGTGCCCTATCGAGAATTCCGGGAATTTCTCCTTCGATTGGCACAGGAGTCAAACCCTTCAGATCCCCTCGATTGTCCAGGACTCTACCCAAAGGATCAATCACTCTGCCGAGTAATTCTTCTCCGGCCTTTGTCGTGACCAGTTCTCCTGTCGCCTCTACCTCCATTCCCGCATTCAACTTACTGTCACGACTCAGAACCAGGGTGCCGACACCGCGCTCCGAGATATCAAAAGCAAGACCCCGGGTGCCATCCTCGAATTGAACCAGCTCTTCTGCACCTACGGTATCAAGTCCATCCACATAGACCACTCCGGGAAGCACCGATGACACCGTGCCGATGTCCCTCCAGGCAAGCCTGTGTCGGTATCGCTCGAGACCGGTCGAAAGGTTTCGCAAAGCTGACTCCTCCCTGCTAGAGAGGTGACTATCTCCTTCAGCCACGATAGACACTCTCCTTTACTTGAGACTCAAGATTGGTGAGGTAATCCATGACGGTCCATGTGGCTTTATGACCATTGAAAGTCAGCTCCATTCCTGCAATGATGCCCTCATTCTCCTCGAAGACTATCTCGGTCGCTCCGGGCCAGAGAGTCCTCAATCGCATCTCGAGGTCCTCGCGTTCTTTCTTCGGAACAGGCCTAGATGTGCGGACAAGCACTCTACCATCACCAGATTGAGGAAGGAACAGTGAATTATTTGAGGCAAGACGATCAACACATTTCTCGATCATCTGACTTTCAAAAGAGCGATCACCAAGATCTCTGAGAATCCGATCTACGACTTTCAACAATTCAGAGCAAGCGGCAATCTTGAACTCTTCGTCAAAACGCTCCTGGTCTCTAGCCAGAGAATCCTTCCAGCTCTTCTCGAGCAGGCGTACCTCATCCCTGGCTTCAATGATCAAGGTAGAGCGCAGCTCCTCCATCTCCTGCTCTAGCTCCTCCATCCGAGTCTCTCTATAAGACTCGATCTCCGCCAGCTTATCTTCCAACTCTATTTGTCTCTCTTCGGCACTGGCGAGATTGGCTCTGCCCTGCTCAAACAAGTCGGCTAGTTCTTTCTCCCGTCGATCCATTGCGCTTAACACAGGCGCATAGAAGAATCTATTCAACAACCAAACCAAAATGAGGAAATTGACTATCTGAGCAATAAATGTAAACCAGTCGAACATATGAGCCTTGCCTGTACCTAAACTTGCTTATCTAAATGGATTCGCGAATAGAAGAATCATTGCGATCACAAAACAGAAAATCGCGGTGGTCTCTACCATAGCCAGACCGACAAAAAGAGTGCGCGTAATCGTGTTGGAAGCATCAGGCTGCTGAGCGATGGACTCGAGTGCCTGGGTCAATGCCCTGGCCTCGCCCAGCGCCGGTCCGAATGAACCTATCGCCATGGTCAAACCGGCAGTCAAAATGGAAACAACCGCAATCAAGTCAGTACCACTCATAGTCATCTATCCTCCTCTCTGTTTTGATTTTGACTCTGGGAATCTCTATCCCTTGATCTCATTCCCGCAGCGATATAGAGCGCGGCAAGAACAGCAAAAATATAGGCTTGCACCATGCCGGTAAGCAGGCCTAGAACCTTCATGAATAATGGAAAAATCAGTGGAGCAATCGTCAAGCAAATAGCGATAATCATAGTCTCACTCATGGCATTGCCGAACAGACGCACCGAAAGCGCCACGGTGCGACTGAGGTCTCCCATGATGTTGAACGGCGCCATCAACCAGGTGGGCTCCACATAACGTCTCAGATAATGACGAGGACCCGAAGTGGCAATTCCAAAGTAAGGAACTGCGAAAAACACACAGATAGCCAGGGCTGCGGTGGTAGACAATGAGGCGGTAGGCGGAGTGAATCCCGGAATCACACCGAGCAAGGTGGACATGGCGATAAATACAAAAATGGTAGCGACAAAAGGGAGGCAGAAATTCGGCTCAGTGACTCCCAGCTCTTTCAGTTGTTGACGGGTGTGTTCAACGATCACCTCGAGAAAACTCTGCCATCGCGAAGATACTCCATCAACCGGAATTCGGCCGGTCACGATCGAGGCAAAAATGGTAAGCACCAAGATCACTATCCAGGTCGAGAACAGGGTAGAGTTGATTTTGAAAAAACCAATCTGGAGAAGAACAACTTGGTCGGGAGAGAAATGAAGATTCATGGTCCGCCACCACCCCCGGTTGTACTAATAAGGAACAAACGCGCCAGATAGATACCAGGCAATGCCATCAAAGTGGTGATACCAAAACAGATAGAGAGCGAACCTGCAAAAAACAGAAGCAGAGAAGCGCGTAGCAGACGAAGCAATAAAAGGCGCCTTAGAGTGAACACCATCAACGGCATCGCACAAAGCATCCGCTTGTACAAACCAAAGTAGAGAATGCCGAATCCAAAACCGGCAAGCGCGACTATCAAAAGATCAATCATTGTGGTCACGGTCACCCTTCTCCTCATCCTTTTCGATCTCGTGCCGCTGCTCCTCAATCCAGCGCCAGGCGCCAAAGCCACCGGCGACTATTCCCAAAGACAACAACATAAGCGTCCAGGAATATCTAGAGGGAAACTTGATATCCAACCAAATTCCAAGAAGTGATCCCCCCACTGCCGGCAGCGCTATCAACCAGCCTATGGCGCCGAAAGCCGAGAAAAACATCCAGACATTCGCGCCACCATCATAGGCGGCGCGAAGACGCCGGGCTTGTTTGGAGCCAATCATCCGCGAAAACATCTTCCTTCTCTCCGTATCATCTTCCCGGTCCGAACTCATGATCTATTCCTGCCGAAAGAGCCGATCATGCTCGATTGAAGCAGGGAAATCGAGTTACGAAGAGCCATTTCCTGCTCGTCGAGAGACCTGAGTTGTTCGTCGACAACTGATGGCAAATCGGCTAGCGGCACATCCCCAATGGCATTGTGCACCGAAACAGAGACTCTATCGCCATCTTTGACCAGAATCCCGCAATCAACCGCGATATAGAACTCATCTTTGCCGGCCAGCTCGTATAAAAAGATTCCCGGTACGAGATAAGCGATGCAATCAAGACGATTGGGCAGTATGCCGAAACTACCTCTGGTCGACTCGGCGACGATCTTCACCACATCTTCTTGTTCGAGAAAAATTCGGGAAGGCATTTGAATGGATAATTTCATCGATGAATACAAACTCAATCACCCCACTACCTAACTGAGTCCGAGACTAAAAGAGCCTCTTCAACCGAACCGATCATATAGAACTTCTGCTCCGGTACCTCATCGAACTCTCCATTCAAAATGCGCTCACATCCGGAGATAGACTCCTGCAGAGGAACGTTCTTTCCCTTCAAGTTGGTAAACCGCTCGGTCGAGAAAAACGGCTGCGTCAAAAAACGCTCCAGGCGCCTGGCCCGAGCGACAATTCGTTTGCTTTCCATGGACAGCTGCTCCATACCAAGCATGGCGATTATATCCTTGAGCTCATTGTACTGCGCTATGGTACTGCGAATCTCCCTGGAAACGGAATAGTGACGCTCTCCGACAATCTCTGCCGATAGCATTTGAGACTGAGACTGCATGGGATCAATCGCGGGCATCAAGCCCTCGGCGGCACGACGCCTCGAGAGCACCAGTGAAGAAGACAGATGAGAAAAAGTGTGAGCGGCGGCAGGATCAGTAAAATCATCGGCGGGCACATAGACAGCCTGAATAGAAGTGATTGCACCATTTTTAGTGTTGGCGATTCGCTCCTGCAACTCCGCCAGTTCCGTGCTCATTGTCGGTTGATAATCCAGCTGAGACGGAAGCTGTCCGATCAAACCCGATACTTCCTGTCCTGCCTGGATAAAACGAAAGATATTATCTATCAGCAAAAGTACGTCCTGATGCTCGTCATCGCGGAAATACTCAGCCATGGTCAACGCCGTATGCCCGACTCTGAACCGACAGCCGGCCGGCTCGTGCATCTGGCCGAAAACCATCACCATGCTGTCCAGAATGCCCGCTTTCTTCATCTCGGTATAGAGCTCCTGCCCTTCCCTGCTGCGCTCTCCGATTCCACAAAATATGCTTATGCCATGGTGCTGGCCTATAACATTCTGGGTCAATTCGGTAAGAAGCACGGTCTTACCCACCCCCGCACCACCGAATAAACCGGCCTTTCCGCCTCGTTCCAGGGGAGCGAGCACATCTATCGCTTTGATTCCCGTTTCAAACACCTCAGACCGGGTAACGAGGTCCTTCAATGGAGGTGAACCCTGATGAATAGAGCGTCTTTCCAGTACGCCCTGAAGTGGCGCTCCATCTATAGGACGACCATGAACATCGAAGATTCGCGAGAGAATGCCTCGTCCCACAGGAGCCTCTAGAGTTGAGCCGGTATCGAATATGGCCGCTCCCTTTCTCAATCCGCGCGTTGAAGTCTGTGCAATACAGCGAACCCGATCGGCGCTGAGATGCTGCAAGACTTCGGCCATAACAGGAGATTGTCCGGATGTAACCAGAACCGAAGTGATTGCCGGCAACCCACTTTCGAAAGCGCACTCGATTACACTTCCTCGAACTGCCACAACCCTTCCGGGTTCTGAAGTCTCCAGAGATTCGTACAGAGTTTCCACCATAAACCACTCACCCTTTTTACGAGCATACAGGGCCGGACAATGGAAATGAATCAGTCTTAAGGATCATCTAGGGGTCCATTTAGAAAGTATTGCCAAGAAGCGATTCTGACAATTAACCACAAGGTTGATGAATTAACGGCACGAGGGCGTATGATTTTAATTGACAGGCAACTTGGGAAAAAATGGAAAACAAACCCAAAGACAGCTTCATATCGAATCTACCCATGATGCTCATCTGGTGGGTGGGAATTTTCTCTATCGTTTACATGATGACATCGGGCTCTATAGAAGAACTTCCCTACAGCGAATTCCAGGAGAAGCTCAAACAAGGCAAGATAGAAGAACTAACGGTCAAGCCAAACGAGATAGTAGGCAGCTTCAAAAAAGATGGAGAGAAGAAGGCTGTCGTGTTCAAAACTTATCCGGTGAACCAGGAGCTGGTCAAAGAGCTGGCAGGCACCGGCATAAAATACAAGGCGATACCTAAAGACGAGTTCTGGGGCGGCTTCATGAACATAATCCTGCCCCTGATCATCTTTTTTATGGTAATCAACTTCATGGCATCGAGAGCATCAGGAGACGGCGGACTGGGCGGCGGCTTACTCTCGGTCGGCAAAAGCCGGGCCAGGGTCTATATGGAAAAAGAGATCAAGGTAACCTTCAATGATGTGGCCGGAGTGGACGAGGCGAAAGAAGAGCTCAAAGAGATAGTCACGTTTTTAAAAGAGCCGGAGCGCTATCAGAAACTGGGAGGACGACTTCCTAAAGGAGTACTGCTCGTCGGTCCCCCAGGAACAGGTAAAACTCTTTTAGCCAGAGCGGTTGCCGGCGAAGCCGGAGTACCCTTCTTCTCCATGAGCGGATCTGAATTTGTCGAACTCTTTGTCGGGGTCGGCGCCGCCAGGGTAAGAGATTTATTCGAACAAGCCAAAAAAAACGCCCCATGCATCATCTTCATCGACGAACTCGACGCGCTCGGTCGAGCCAGAGGTGCCGGTCCTGTCACCGGCGGCCACGATGAAAAAGAACAGACTCTAAACCAGCTCCTGGCTGAATTGGATGGCTTCGACTCCACCAATGGTGTGATTCTGATATCTGCCACCAACCGTCCGGAGATCCTGGATCCGGCACTGCTTCGAGCCGGACGCTTCGACCGGCAGGTCCTGGTCGATAGACCGGATCGCATCGGAAGAATTCAAATTCTCGAGATTCACTTGCGCAATGTCAAAGTGATGGAAGGGATAAAAGTAGAGGATATAGCGGCTATGACACCCGGATTCACCGGAGCGGATCTAGCCAACCTGGTGAACGAAGCCACCCTTCTTGCCGCAAGACATGGCGCGGAACAAGTATCGATGGATGATTTCAACAACGCGATAGAGCGGATAATCGCCGGTCTCGAGAAAAAGAACAGGCTTCTCAACGAGAAAGAAAGGAGAGTGGTGGCATTCCATGAGATGGGCCATGCCCTGGTCGCCCTGGCACTGCCCGGCACGGAGCCTGTACAGAAAGTATCGATCATCCCCCGGGGCATAGGCGCCCTGGGGTACACCCTGCAAAAGCCGACCGAAGACCGCTTTCTGATGTCTAAACAAGAGCTCAAGAACAAGATGGCGGTTTTAATGGGAGGGCGAGCATCAGAAAAGCTCATCTTCGAAGAGATCTCGACAGGAGCCCAGGACGACTTTGTCAAAGCGACTAACATAGCCCGGAACATGGTCACCAGATACGGTATGGCCGACAGTCTCGGCATGGTGGCGTACGAACAGGAGAACACCATGTTTCTAGAACAACTTCAAAACGGCGCAAGAAGCGCCCACTTCAGCGAAGAGACTGCCAGAGAAATTGACTGCGCCGTTAAGGCGCTTGTAGATGAAGCCTTCGAAAGGGCACAGGAGATTCTGGAAAATGAGCTTGATGTGCTGAGACGTGGAGCGCAAGAGCTTCTCAGCAAAGAGACCCTGAAAGAAGAAGATCTGAAAGCGCTCTTTTAAGCATGAAATAGGTAATATAAAAGTAGAGTTCTCAGAAGAGGAAAGAAACAACCGTGAAAGTATTGCTAGCTCTCGATGGAACGGACTGTTCTAAAAAAGCCCTCGACAGTGTCGCGGAAAGAAGCTGGGGTCCCCGAGAACAATTCCTCATCCTTTCTGTTATAGAGCCCTTCCCGGAAGAATGCGACAACAAAACCACCGAAGAAGGCGAAGAATATGTGGAGCACATGCAAGTCTGCTGCAAGGAGCTGACCGAAAAAGCGATGCAGAAACTGAAGGAGAGACATCCGGAGGCGACTGTGGAATCACGGGTGCTGCAAGGGGCGGTGGTAGAGCAAATTATCCAGTGCGCCGACACCTGGTCGGCGGACATGATTGTGGTTGGCTCGATGGGTCACCGGGACTGCCGCCGTTTCATGCATGGCTCCATAGCCGAAGCGGTGCTAAAACAGTCCCCCTGTTCCGTTGAGATCATCAAAGAGAAAAGGGTGCAATAGCCGCAAAAACGGGGAACTTGCAGCCTTGTTGAAGTTTCTCTAAAAAACCCTTGACAGATTGTAGACGACCGGTCTAATATGGTAATTGTCGGCAGTTCGATAAACGAAAACGGATACAAGGAGAATAGCCATGTTGAACAAACAGATAAACAGGCAATGGTTACAGAGACTGGTCGGCAGCGAAGCAGACAAGAAAGAAGACTGCGGTCAGAAACTCCATACGGTCTGGAGAGACCAGCTTTCAAGAAAGAGGCGAGCCATGATTCCGCTACCGGTGACAACAAGTTCCGGTCTGGGAGAGAAGTTTCGAGTCGGGAGCTTGAATAGCCAGATATTAAGATGACATTTTTTTCAGCAGCATTAGACGACCGGTCTAATTTCGATTCTAGAAGGAGACAAAGGCAATGGTCGAGGCGATTATAGAAAATCTCAGATTGATGCTCTTCGCAATATTCAGCGGGTTCGTGATCAATCACCTGTTGAGCGTCTTCGAATCACGTTGATTAAGTAATAAAGGAATAGATCATATGTACACAAAGAGATTTGATGAAAGCAATTTTTCCACAGAAGTCCTGGCCAGCAAAGAGCCCGTCCTGGTCGATATCTATGCGGACTGGTGCGGTCCCTGCCGTCTTCTCTCTCCTACCGTAGAGGAGATTGCCAGAGAAATAGGAGAAGACAACCACGATGAGCGTAAAGTGGGCAAACTCAACGCCGATGAGAATCCCAATCTGACAGCCAGATATGAAGTAAGCTCTATTCCTACTCTCCTGCTTTTCAAAGAAGGAAGAGTAATAGGGCGAATGATCGGCAATCACAGCAAAAAGAGCATTCTCGAGTTCATGCAGTCAGCGAACTAGACGACTGGTCTAATCTTTTAAAGAAGGTGGTATATTAACTTAGCTAGTTAAACAGCAGGAATTCAAGCGTGACACCTCGACAGAGCACCAAGCAAAACACGAAAGCCGAGCTTTTGAAAGCAGGCACCGACATCATGATGGTAAAAGGCTACAGCAATACCGGCATAGCCGAAGTCTTGAAGTCGGTCGGGGTGCCCAAAGGTTCTTTCTACTATTATTTCGAAAGCAAAGAGGACTTCGCCTTAGAGATAATCGCCGATTTCGATGAGCACTACAGAGAAGAGGTCCTTTGCGTGCTTCGCGACCAGAGCATGTCGCCCCTTTCTAGATTGAAAAAGTACTGCAAAAACAGCAAAGAGAAGCTGCGCGAAAAGCAGTGTTCCAGAGGCTGCCTGATAGGCAATCTCTGTCAGGAGATGTCCAGCCAGTCCGACGTGCTGCGGGAGCGACTCTATCAGGTCATGGCTAAATGGCGGGATATTTTCGCCGCCTGTATAGAAGAAGGTCAGATCCAGGGAGAAATCAGCAAAGATTTCGAAGCTTCGGATCTGGCGGAGTTCTTCTTGAGCGGCTGGGAAGGCGCGGTCATGCGGGCGAAAACCACCCAGAATCTGAAACCGGTGGATACCTTTCAGGAACTGATGTTCGATGGCATTCTCCGCAAAGGTCTCTGAATAAGCTTTTACGACAATTAATCTTTTGCCTACGTAATTTCCCCACTTACGTCAAGTTCATGTCACACATATGATTGGGTCAACTCGCAACCCGATGTTTTTTTTGCTCACTTAACAGGAAACCGTCCCCATGGAAAACGATTACGTAGAAAATGGCGCCGCCAAAACCGCAGTAACCCTTTCGGTACTAAGAGAAGAAGCCCTGGATCATCTGCTCAAAGACGGCAAAGCGTCCTCTTTCAAGAGCGAAGGGACCCAGACCGATAAAGGGCTTAGGGTCAATACCGTGGACGAAACCGACGGAAGCAGATCCTCTCTACTGATCAAAGGCGACGAAGAGATGGGCACCGGCTGGACAGGCGTTTATCTGAACGGAAACTATGACATCGAGCGCCAGGAAGATGGACGGACTACTCACGAAAAAGGCAAATTCAACCTGTTCAACAGCCACTTCGACGACTTCAGAGGTCTATCCCATTTTCGAGTCTCCATGGAGAGAACCGATGCCAGCGGCAACAAGATAGAAGCCTATATTCCGGCACAAACAACGATAAAGTCCGAGGGCGGTAATATAGCCTACGACCCGAACGGGCAGCCGGTAAGACTGGCCGAGTCCATCTCCGGAGCCAATTGCAAACCGGACTACAGCCACCGGGGCTCCAGAAAAATGGACTGCGAATACATTCTTCAGGATGCCGAACTGGGCACCCTCAGCTTCAATGAAACCCGAGAGAAACTGCCGGCCGGATTCTATCACCGCAGCGTCGTCCGCGATATGAAAGGCAATGTATTAGGCATCCTCAATCAGAATTACCGCCTCGACGAGCACGGTAATTTAATAGATGCCACCACCAGTGCCAGAAAACCCCAGGGCAAGAAGTAAGAATTATCCTTATCTAGAGAACCAGAGACAGAATTGCTTTCTGGGCGTGAAGCCGGTTTTCCGCCTGGTCATAGATAACCGATCTAGGTCCGTCCAGGACCTCGGCGGTGACCTCCTCTCCCCGGTGTGCCGGTAGACAATGCATGATCAGAACATCCTCTTTAGCGAGCGAGACCAGCTCTTCATTGACTTGATAGTCTTTGAAGATCAAAACCCGTCTCGAATACTCCTCTTCCTGACCCATCGAAACCCAGGTATCAGTATAGATAACATCGGCGGCGGTGGCCGCTTCCACCGGAGAGATCCCTATATGAATACTGGAGCCGGACTCTTTTGCCGCCTCAAAAGCAGACCTTTTGATGTCGGACATGGGCTCGTAGCCATCCGGACAGGATAGATAAAAGTCGATGCCGACCTTGGCGCAGAGCAGCATCAAAGAGGCGGCGACATTGTTGCCATCGCCTATGTAAGCCACTTTTGCCTTGCTCAGATCTTTGCCTTTATGCTCGACTATGGTCATATAATCGGCCATAGCCTGGCAGGGATGTTCCCTGTCGCTCAATCCGTTGATGACAGGAATTTTGGCATTGGCTGCCAGCTCCTTGAGGGTCTCGTGGTCAAAAGTCCTGGCCATGATGCCATCAAGCCAGCGGTCCAGATTCTTAGCCACATCGGAGACCGGCTCACGCTTACCGAGTTTTCCTTCCAGATAGACCCCGTTTCCGCCGAGCTGGGTCATGCCCGCCTCGAAAGTAACTCTGGTTCTCAGGGACGGCTTTTCGAAGAGCATCGCGAGGGTCTGACCTTTGGCGAAGAGAGTCTGGGTCTCGTCGAATTTACTGGCTTTCAGCTTGAGAGCTACTTCGAGAATCAAGTCGATTTCAGCCGCGGTCAAGTCTTCGATGCCCAGGACATCTTTGCCTCTGATGCTGTCTTCTTCGAGGATAAATGCGATTTCGGACTGGCCCTTGGGTGGCGCCATCCTCTGGGCTAGAGCCCCTATAACTTTGCCTGGAATGGAGAAGATGCCCTTGGCACCGCCGTTTCCGCCTGTGCCGCCGCCTTGATTGGCACTCTTTTTAGATTCTAGTGACATGGATAACATTGATATTACTCCTGGTGAAAAGTACAAAAAAACCGAGTTTCAAAAAGACTCGGTGCTCGGGAAAGAGAAGGAATTGATTTCCTGGTAGCTATGCGGGATCTGAATTTATCTCCGCTGGTCTACTTTTAAATCCGACAAAATGTCCCCGAGCCTGGCGATTGAGCAGGCTTCGTCGTCGGAGACCATAATTGATTTTTGTCTGGAACGAATTCGACATTATATGTTTGATGGCGTCCAGAAAAAGGACGACTGACTGTGGTCACAAGATTGAAAGATAACCCGCAGCCGGACACAAGTCAACAGGAGGTTTCTAAATGTTATCAAAACATTTAGAGCCGAATCGCCTCTCTACTGATGAGAGTGCCCACCGAAGTCAGGCCGATATCGCGAATCAGCTTAGCCTGGGCGACGTTGTAAGCCACAATCGCCTCTGCCTTCTTAATCAACGCACTGGTATAGTCGGACTGGGCTCTAAGTACATCTATATTTTTACCGAGACCATTTTCATAGCGCAGCCGGGCGAGATTGATCTCTTCTATGGAAGAGCGCAATCGGGCAAGGGTTTCATCAATCTGACGATCCGCTCTCAGAACATTCAAATAAGAGCCTCTCACCTGCCGGACAACTTTGTTAACTTCCTTAGATTGGACGAGACCGGCTTTCCTCGCTTCGTAACGCGCTTGCTGCACAGCTGATAGATCTTTCATTCCCATGCCGTCGAGATTCCATTTGACGTTCAATCCCACCACCAGTAGTGGCTTTATCTGACGAGAGACAGAACGGGTCAGAGGACCGCTTGCACCCTGAACAGTAACATTCTTGCGGCTATTGGAAAGTGTCTCACCCAGGCCATATACCGAAGTGGAGAAATTGACTTCAGGCTGCAGGGGAGCGGATTTGACCACAATCTCTTTGCGAGCCGCCAGCCGCAACTCTTCCTTCTCTTTCAGCTCTGGTCGTAATGTAAGAGCTTTGATCAGAAGTTTCTCCACTTTATTATCCTGGCTTACTATAGTGCGCTTTTCCAGCTCGAAATCGACAGGCAAGAGATCATCGCCCTGCTCCACATTCAAGAACTCGGCCAGCTCTATAGCGGCTTGCCTTCTGTCCACCTGCTGATCGATAAGATTCTGCCGGTCGTCGGTGAGCTGGGTCTGGGCTTGCATGACATCCAGTCTGGTGGCGGAGCCGGCACTAAAACGAGCTTCGGTGAGCTTGAGATTCTCCTCGGAGACCTTCACCGCCTGGATGCGAATACGCAAGATCGACTCGGAAAGGATGAGGTTATAATACTTCTCGAAGGCTTCCGTCAGCACATCGTTGACGGTGGCATCTTTGCGATGACGCACAGCGCGATAATTGTTGCGCGCTTTGAGGGAACCAAAAACGGTGCGTCCTCCACGATAAAGACCGTAATTGACACCGGCACTGGTGAATATAAATGGATTATTGAAGCGAATTCCCTCCGGATTGGCCACCGGAAGGGTGAGTGCACCATTTAAATAGTTATAGTTGTATGCCAGACTGGCAGAGGGAAGAAAGCCGGAAAGGGCTTTGCGCAGTCCCCATTTACCGACACTCATATCGGTATCGGCGATACCGATATCGAGGTTTCGCTCCAGCGCCGTATAAAGGACATCTTTGAGCGAAACAGGACTAGGCTCCCGGGCGTCGAGATTGAAAGGACTGAGATCCTTGTCGATAATAACCAGCCCTTTCAATTCGGGCCGCTCCATCCGCAGTTTCCTGGGGTCGAAAAGATCCACATCCGATTCCAGCTTCTTCTCTTCAATCGGGCTCAAGGCTGGTCTGAGTCGAGGCGTCTCCTCCTTTTCCTGAGCTGAGAGCGGCGCTACTCCTGTTGCAAGCAACAATGCCAGAAGCAAAATTCTAGATCTAGTCATAGGGATTCCAAGGCGATTCACTGAAGTTGCCTCCTGAAATTCAAGGCGCTAAGAGTAATGAGGGCAACGGCAAAGAGGAAGAGCACCAGGACCTCCATGCCGATTGTTTCGAGGCCGACGCCCCGGAGGAGCACCGCTCTCAAAGCGCTCACGTAATAACGCAGCGGATCGAATATGGCGATAATCTGAAAAATGCGAGGCATGCTCTCTACCGGAGAGAGCGCTCCGGAAAGCTGAATGAGAGGAATATTAATAAAGAAAGAGGTTAGAATAGCCTGGGTCTGGTTACCAGAATAGGTAGCCAGAGCCATTCCGATAGAGATGGAAACAAAGATAGCCATTATAGAAACGGCCACAACAAGCAGCAGGCTGCCTCTTACTGGCACACCGAATACGGTGGTAGCAAGAATCAGACTGAGAGAGAGACTGCCGAGTAGCAAGATCAAAAGCGGAATTATTTTGGCAAGCAAAATATCGCTGGAGCTGGCAGGAGTCATGAGCAACTGTTCTAGAGTACCGCGATCCTTTTCCCTGATTACAGAGATGCTCGATACAAGAGTGCCGGCAATCACCACCACGATGCCTATCACCCCGGGAACAAAGAACCAGCTACTTGTAAGGCCGGCATTGTAGGCGAAAGAGACCTGAGGATCTATCGGCAGAGGCGTCTTCTGCTCCACGGTGAGACTACGATTGAGCTCCGAAATAATCTGAATGATATAACCCTGCGCGATTCCGGCGGTGTTGGCGTCCACTCCATCGACCAGAAATTGCAGCGGCACCGGATCGTGATTCTTAAAACGCCGCATAGCATCAGGCGAAATCATCAAACCGACATCGGTCTCTCCCGATGCCACCATATGATTGAGTTCGGCAAGATTATCAACTCGGCCATGGAGGTCGAAGGTCTGACTGTTTATGAGAGCGGAGACCACCTCTCGACTTATCGGACTGGAAGAAAGATCAAGGACAGAAAGACGAAGATGCTCGACCTCAGGGCTCAAAGCAAAGCCGTAGAGCATAAGCTGAAGCACCGGCGGCACCACCAATAGAACCAGTGTCTGCTTATCTCTCAGTATCTGCCGAAACTCTTTTGAGGCAAGCGCTCTCAAGGCGCTCAAATTGAGACCCTCGAAGTGAAAACCGTTATTAGTGCCATTACCCGAGATGCTCATTCGACCTCCAGTTGCATGGCCGAGATCTTTCGCGTAGAGGCACGGAAGATAACAAGATTTGCGATTAAAAGAGCCAGGGGTATATAGAGATGGCTCTGCCAATCTGTTCCACGGACGAAAGCATCCCTGCATCCTTCAATGAAATAACGGGTCGGAACCACATTGGAGATGAGAGAGAGAGGGAAGACGATATTTCGAATCGGATAGATAAATCCGGATAAGAGCAGGGCGGTGGTAAACCCTAGAGTGGCTACAATTTGAACCCCGGCGGTTTGACTGTGGGCGACCGAACCGGCGAAGAGACCGAAATTGACACTGGACGAAAGAAAGAGCAGCAGATTGAGAACAAAGATAATGATGCTGCCTTTGACCGAAACACCGAATAGAAAAGAGCTAACTGCTATCACCACAATTGCTTCGGCCACACCTACCAGAATATAAGCCAGAAGCTTACCGCCGATGAACTCCATCGAAGTCATACTAGAGGCATAGACCTGCAAAATGGTGCCGTGTTCCTTTTCCCGAGATACCGCTATCGAAGAGAGCAGCGAAGGAAAGATCCACATCACAAAAGCGATGGTTCCAGGCACTATATATAGGGCTTCTTCTCTACCCGGATTGAACCAGAGTCTTACTTGAGGCACCAGCGGTCCACTGGCGGTTGCCAACCCGTTGGATTCGAGGAAGAACTGATTTACTCCAAATAGAATATTTTTCACCACCCTGGCATTATTGACGTCGGTGGCGTCGACCAGAGCCTGTATCTGCACAGTCTTTCTTCTTTCTATGTCCCGCGAAAACTCCGGGGGAATAATCAGAGAAGCTTTTGCTATGCCCTGGTCTAGAGGAGAGAAAGGATCGCTGCCCGTAAATCTGGTCGGTATCAATTGCCTGGTGGCAAAGAGCCTGTCTATGTACTCACGGCTCTGCTTGCCACCATCGAAATCAAAAATTGCCAGCTTGAGATCCTTGAGCTCTAATCTGGTACCGAATCCGAAAAGAAGCAGAGTGATAACCGGCAGCAAAAAGGCAAGCGCCACCGAAATTTGATCGCGACGGAATTGATTGAGCTCTTTTCGGCACTGGGAGAGGACTCTATTCATGAAACTCTTTTCTCCCGAATTCGCTCTACAATGCCGATAAAAGAATCCTCCAGCGAAAATGGAATCTGCCTCGAAGAGAGAATAGTTATCCCCGCATCTAAAAGCGCTTTATTCAGTGAATCCTCGCTATCGCCTTCGAGAATGACAAGATGAATTCGATCGGCAAAGATAGAAACCTGCCAGGGCTCTAACCTTGTTCTCAGAAGATCCACAGCTGCTTGAATTAAATCGACCTTGAGCTCCAATAGTCTACCCGGCTGCTCTGATTTGATTCTGGTCGGAGATCCCTTTGCCACCACTTCTCCTGCCACCATGAACGCCAGGTTATGACAGTGCTCCGCCTCTTCCAGAAAGTGCGTGGTGACCAGAACCGCCGTTCCCTGGCGAGCAAGCTCTCGAATCAATTTCCATAGTTGCCTGCGGGCAAGGGGATCCACTCCGGAAGTAGGTTCGTCGAGAAAAAGCAGATCAGGCTCGTGCATGACACAGGCACCGAAAGCAAGACGCTGCTTCCAGCCACCGGGTAACTTTCCGGTGATCAAATTCTCCTGCCCTAGAAGGCCGCAGCTCGAAAGAGCCCATTCTATCCGCTCACTTCTTCTCTCCTTTTCTATGCCGTAGACCCGGCAATAGAATTTGAGGTTCTCTTCTATAGTGAGATCGTCATAGAGAGTAAATTTCTGACTCATATACCCGAGCCTACGACGAATGTCGGCACTTCTAAGATTCTCGCGACAGCCAAGCAGGCTGATACTGCCAGAGGTGCCGCCTAACAAACCGCAAAGAATCTTTATGGTTGTGGTTTTGCCGGCACCGTTGGCGCCGAGTAATCCGAAGATCTCGCCACTTCTTATTTGCAAAGAGACATTCTTTACCGCCCAGAAATCTCCAAAGAGTTTACTGAGGTTGTCGGCATCGATAGCGAGATCGCCTTTCGCCATCCGCTGTCGTTCACTAAATTGAAAGAGACCGCGCTCAGTCAGATCTTTGTTGCGGCTCAACTCATGAACAAAAACATTCTCCAGAGTTGGACTCTCCACGCTGGCCTCGAAAGGCAAGCCGACTTTGCGGCTGGAACGCGATGCCTGCTCTATGATGCTCTCGGCATCCGCGCCTAGAACGTCGATATGGTCGCCAAATTCCTGGATATCTTCTATACCGACAACCTCTTTCTCCAGAACCGCCGTCAAAGCATCGAGATCACTGGAACGAGCCTCCACCCGTGTCAGATGCAGAGAGCGTTTCAATTGCTCCGGACTGCCCAGGGACTCAAAACTACCTTCATACATAAGGGCGATACGACTGCAACGCTCGGCTTCATCGAGATACGGTGTTGCCACCGCCACCGTCACACCACCTTCAGCGCCTGAGATGCGGGTCAGAATATCCCACAGCTCTCGACGGGAGACCGGGTCGACACCGGTGGTAGGCTCATCCAACAATAACAGTTTAGGTCTCGAAATAAGAGCGCAGCAAAGAGCGAGCTTCTGCTTCATGCCACCGGAGAGCTGACCAGCCAGGCGCTTTTCAAAACGATCAAGATCCATCAATCGCAAGAGTTCGCGTTTACGCTCTTCGAACTGCTCCCGGGGCACCTGCCTTAAAGAAGCAGAATAGGCGATATTCTCGGCAATACTGAGATCGAGATAAAGCGAAAAAGACTGAGTCAGGTAGCCTATATCGGGCTTGGCATTCTTAGGACTGCTACCGTTAATGGTGACCACGCCTTGATCAGCATTAATCACTCCACCAAGAATATGAAAGAGGGTAGTTTTTCCGGCACCGTCAGGACCGATAAAACCGAAGATATCGCCTTTCTCGATAGTGAAGTCGACCCTTTTCAGAGCCTCGACATCGCCACCATATCTTTTGTAGAGGCCGCGGGCCTCGACTATGGGAATGCCCATCTCCACTTCAACCACCTTTACCGAGCAGGATCTCGGCATCGGCGGGCATACCCGGCTTGGCCAGCCTATCCGGCGCCTCTATGCCGATTTTGAGGCCGAACACCTGTTTTACCCGGTCCTCTTTGAAGTAAATATTCTGTGGTGTAAAGGATGCCACCGGATCGATCTCGATTACCTTTCCTGTCAGGGGTTTGCCGGGAAAAGAATCTAAAAAGACCTCGGCACTGTCCCCGACCCTGACTTTACCCACATCGCCTTCCGGTAAGTACGCCCGCAAATAAACCTTGTCCAGATCTATAAGGGTGATTACGGTGGCTCCGGGCACCACCACCGCCCCCGGTTCCACCGGTCTGGCTGTTACAACACCATTAATTGGACTGAGCAAGCGCAGATACGCAATATCTGCTTCGATCTCGTCTTCCTGGGCTCGGGCGGCGGCCACCTCGTTGACCGAATTGTCGACCTGGTGCCTGGCCTGAACCAGTTGCTTTTCCATAACATTGAGTTCTCGAGAACGAATGCCGGGATTAAATCTGTCGGCTCTGGCCTGATCTAATAAAGAGCCTGCCGCACTGAGCTTTTTTCTCGATGCCGATACGAAGGCTCTCTGACTTTCCACCACCGCCTTTGTAGATTCGAAATTCTTAACCGCCTCATCATACTCATCCTTAGTGACGGCACCAGGTCCGAGCAGCTTTTCAAAACGCTCTTTGCGCTTGCGGGCCAGCTCATGATTGGCGATTGCTTCAGTCAACTTTGCCTCTGCTTGAATCAGCTCAGCATTTGCCTGGGCTTTACTGGCTTCGTTCTGTTCGATTCGGGCTCGCACCCCTTCGGTGGAGCGATTGAGTTCCAGGCGAGCCTGTTCGATTTGAGCCTCGGCTATATCCAGAGACTCTTTACGCTCGCGCCACAAACACTCGGCAGCGGCTGTCTTGGCCTGGGCGGCACGCAGACGCGCCTGGATATCATCATCCTCCAGCTCCGCCACCAGAGCGCCCGCATCGACCTGATTGCCTTCTCTGAACTCGATCTTTTTTACTTTGCCGCCGATTTTGGCACCGACATCGGTTTCATAACCTTCGATTCGCCCGCTCACCAGAATGCGCCCCGCTTTCAATCCGGCATTTTGCCGACCGAAATAGAACCAGACAAGACCGGCCACCACCACCAACACCAGAAACAGAAGAGGCAACTTGGCGACTCCGCTTCCGCCCTTTTGAGCACTATCCGCCTCAGGCGCTTTCTGAGTCACAGTCATTTCTGCATCCTCTTATCTTTCTTCTTGGAATAACGAGATCTGATACCACTGACGAGGACATCGATAACCAGACGGGCATCTGCGGCAAGTTGTTTACGAGTGGGGATTTTCTCTTCGTCACCGGGCTCTTTTCGCAGATAAGGAGGCAGCAAAGGAATGGTAACCAGATTGATCAACCTGACCACCTCTTCGGCGGAGGCAGACGAAGAGATCTCTCCTTCCTTGCAAGCTTTCTTGACAAGCGACTTAAAACGAGAATCTTTGAACTGATGGTGATGAGAGAACTCTTTCATGAGCTTTCTATGTGTCAGCATCATCACTTCCGGTGTATGGATATTAGAAGTGGCGGTCTCGTGAATGCTCATCACCAGACCGAAAAGCATATCGCCCAGGGACTTCAGATAGGGTGCCCTGGCTTCAGAAACGAATTGATCCATATATGCATGCATCTGATGGGCGAATTCATCTATTATCGCAATCAGAATATCCTCTTTGGTCTTGAACTCCAGATAAACCGAACCTTTTCCTATACCGGTATGCCTGGCGATATCATCGACAGTGGTCTTCTCAAAGCCGTAACGCCCAAAAAGCTCCCGGGCTCCATCGATAACAATCCGGCGGCGGTCTATTGGACTTTTCTTCCTGGCCATACTAACTTGTTCTCAGACTTATTTTTGACTACTTTTCAATTCTGGTCAAAAATTATACATCGCCATCTCCTAAAAAAACAGCCCCTTAAACGGAGCTGCTTAAAGCTTTAGTTCGAATTAACAAAAAATCGAATCTAATCTAATGAAGAAACTGCTTGTCGTATAGACTCCTGTATAACCCGCCCCGGTCAATCAACTCGGCATGGGTACCAGACTCGACAATACACCCGCCATCCATGACAAAAATCAGATCGGCACTGAGCACCGTCGACAGTCGATGGGCGATAACCAGAGAAGTTCTGTTCTTCATGAGCGGCACCAGGGCTTTTTGAATTAGCGCCTCATTGCCGGAATCAAGAGAGCTGGTGGCTTCATCGAGAATCAAAATTTTGGGATCTTTAAGCAG